>JAECQP010000054.1 GCA_015999745.1 Sphingobacteriia bacterium
CAATATTACCTGCTAAAACGAAAACTGGAACACGTCCGCCTGGGATGAACCTTGCAACAAAACATGCAAAAATACCCCAACGACTAAGTCTCCTCTCAATTGTTGCTCTTCGTTCATCTTTTAATAGTCCTCTTTTTTTTAGAAAATCTAAAATACGCTTTCCGAAAAATTTCCCGAGCATAAACTGCAAGGAGTCTGCAAACACTAAAACTACCCAGCATACGCCAAATGCAATTGGAAATGATAATACTCCACGTTTAACTTGAATTGCTATTGTCAGCATTGCTACATCTTCTGGAACAGGGATACCAAAAACAGCAGCTGTTAATAAGGTAAAAAACAACACGATACTCATACAGATTCCCTTTCATCTTTAGGTTTTCTATTTTTTTTCTGTTTCTTGTTATGATTGTCATCACTCTTTCCTTCTTTCAAAAAAGAAGCTTTTTCTTGGATTTTGGAAATCAAGTTTTCATGAAATTCGTCTATAAGATGAAAATAATATTTTATTTGTTCTCCTATTTGCTTAGACTCATTTAAAGTTCCATAATATTTAACATAATTTGAAAAATCATTCCTTATTTTTTTCGACATCTGTTTTGGCATAAATTCTTCTGCATGCTCAGTTGCTAGACGAGTAAGTTCATGTACTTGATTAATTAAATTATTTATTTCCATTGCGTTTTTTGCATTAGATAACGTCTCGTTTAATTCTTGAATTTTTAGTTTATTCTTTAAATCAAACAATTGAGTTAAATCTTCATGAAGTGCTTGGCTAAGTCTTTTTTGTTTTCTGTTTTCTGTGTTTTGGTTCAAACGTCCTTTCGATAGTTTTTCGATAAACAGCTGGTCATCACTAAAATTGGCAACCTGCATAATTACGGATTTTTCAATTGTATCAATAGCCGTTTTTCGCATAACTTTGGAAAGTGAACGAATTGGTTGACCCATAGAAAGAGGAAAGTGAGAATGTTGGTATTCTGCATGAGAACCTATCAATTTTTTATAAGAAACCAGATTAACCGATAAAGTAGAATTACCTCGAAGAAGTCTTAATGCCGAATCAAATACATCAAAAGGCATTGCATACGAACCTCGAACACCCAATCGATTTTCTATCTTACATTCACCACTATCCAATATTCGAGCAACAACATGGGCACAATTAAAATCACGCAAATTCCATAGAGCTAATCCGGCTTGATACTCCTGTTCAATTTTTTCTGCTTCCAATATCATTGATTTTAGCGAATTTTCACTCAAGCCTTTTACTCGTAGTCCTATTGTATCTCGTCCATAGGCCATACCATAGGTATTAGTATGTTTTTGATTTCCGGGAGGTGGATCAATACCAAATAAGTATTTATCCAGTTCTATCTTCTGTAAGAGCGGAGCTCCTGTTTCAGGGTTTGCAAGGTGATTTGCACTAAAAACAATTGAACCTATCTTTATCGCAATATGACCAAACGGATTTTCGCGTGCAAATAACTCAGGCTCCTGCGAAGTTGCGTAAGAGAGTAATAACTCCAAATCAGCAGGTATCTCCGAATCAAGTTGAGCCAAAACCTCTTGTGTTCCCTTTGCTTTGTGACCATATTCGGAGCCAAAATCAGGTAAAGCTTTTCTGGGTTTAATTGTGTTGTCGAGAACAAAATGAGCAATTGCACTAAAATTAGAGCGTTTGCTAAATTGCTTTTGTTTTTGTATCATTTCCTGCTGGGCTATATTGTCATTAAGCAGTTGTGCTATCATATTACCGGCTTCCTTACCGTCAATCGCAAGAAGTGCCACTCCCAGATTTTTAAAGAATACGGCATTTTCATGCTCATGACCATGTATTACATCAAGTAAAACGGTAGGCAGTCCTATTGCAAAAGCTTCAGGTGGAGTCAATCCTCCTGCCTTAGTAACTAAGAGATTGGAAGCATGCATAAGTGCAACAATATCTTGATGCGGTATAAATCCAACTGCATGAACCAAAATATGGGTTTGTAAAGCAAGAGCTTGCTGTTCAAGAGCTTTTTGTTTACGAGTATTCATTCCGCATAATGCAAGAATCTGTAAGTACCCATTATAAGTATCAACTAAAGCATCTATCACTCCTTGATAATCACAAACGCCCTCTTTGCCCCCGGCAATCAAAATGGTTGGTAGTGTTGTTTTGAGATTGTAACGGGCGAATATATCATCTTTAGAAAAATCATTGAGAATGGTATTAACCGGCATACCACTCTCAATAATCAAATTTTGCGGAACTCCAGCTTTGAGCCAACAAGAAGTTAGTTTGGAATGACCCAGAAAAGTACAATCCAATCTCATTGAAATACGAGGAAAATATCCTTCAAAGAAGTCTGTATGTAACCATCCGATTTTTATATCCGTTAACTGTTCTTTTTCTCTTAAACATGCCAAAACTTGTGCAGAGCCATAATGGGTTGCAATAATAACCTGAGGGGCTTGCTTACGAATAAAATCATGAACATCTTTATCAGGATAATCATTAGAAAGGGTTGCGAATGTATATGCTTTATTTCCTGCCTCCTGTAAATTCCAAAAAAGTGCATCAAAACTCTTTGGAAGGCTATTCACAACAAACCAATAGAGTCGTTCATCAATTTTTCTCCACAAAGGGGACATGAATTCGCGGATATCCTTTAGTACAACAATTGCATTCGTATCTATCTGTTTGATATCCTTTTCAATTGCTCGAGCAGCACTGATATGACCTTGCCCTATACTTGAATAGAAAATAATGATTTTCATAATGCTAGTTTTAAAACTATTTCTATCACAATATAAACTTACACTTTTTTAATTAACAATGCGTTACTTTTTATATTATTACCACGGTCTTTTTACACTTGGCGGTAACACTTAAAAGTAAGAACCCTCCCTCACTTAAAAAACTGTTAATCATTTGGTTGCGTTCGCACAATTCCGGGTAGAGGATGCGCTTCTACCCGAAAAGTGCGGAATATCTACTTCTAAAACTGCGGGGGCTACCAATTTAGTTTATCCAGGGGGCTTTCTATTTTATCAAATGCTTTTTTACTTACATGAGTGTAGAGCATTGTTGTTCGGATGCTGTTATGACCAAGCAGGTGTTGTATGATCCGGATGTCCGTTCCTGCCTCCATTAAATGGGTAGCATAACTGTGCCGAAGCATATGAACACTCCCCTTTTTCTTAAGCTTTATTTTTTGCTTGGCCTGTTGCATTATTTCATGCACGGTTCTGGTACTGAGCGGAATTCCGGGTCTTACTTCAAACAGATAGTTCTGTGGCTTGTACAATTTGTAATATTCCCTCAGGTTAGCCAGCAGTACTTTGGACAATGGCACCATACGGTCTTTTTTTCCCTTGGCTCCTTGTATATGTATCTGCATCCGCTTGCTGTCTATATTGATCAACTTCAGTCCGGTTATTTCACTAACCCGCAAGCCCGCTGAATATCCTGCCATGATCATGGTTCGGTGCTTAATATTTGCCACACTCCGGATCAGCTCTAGTACTTCTTCTTCAGCCAAGATTGCCGGTAGCTTAAATGGCTTTCCGGGCCTGGGCAAATCATAAAACTCACTGCTTCGACCTATCACCTGCTCAAAATAAAACTTGATAGCATTAACCGTAGTATGCACTTTTGTTTCGCTACACTTCTGTTCCTCTAGCAACCACAGCAAATAAGACTGTACCTGATCCTTTGTTAAATTGTTCACGGAACGTTCCTTTAATAAGCGGAGTAACAACCTAAACTCATACAAATAATTTCGGATGGTGTTTGTGCTGTATCCTTTTACAACCAGCAAGTTGCGCATGGCTTCATAGGCCAACAGGTTTTCCGCACAAAGAGGATATTGGATCAGTTGTACTGCCGTAACTGATGCGATGGTTTTCTGCTCCCCTACCACCATGGTTTTCCGTTGTTGAAGATATTGCTTCAACAGGCTTATATCAAGTTCAACCCCCTCATCCAGCTGGGTTTTAAAATCTATCAGCGCTTCCCTTGTGCAGGGCATGTACCAGCATCTTCCTCTATAACTCCATTTAACGCCTTTCAATCTCTTAATGGGATCTTCCTCCATTTGTTGAGTAAGGTGCAGGCCAATCCATTCTTTTCCTCTTTCAAAAAATGGTTTCAGACAAATTGTAATCATCCGACCAATGTCGGCAATACCGAAGAAAATAAATAGCGTGCTTTCCGCAATTGTTTGGTTCAGATCACCCACGCTCGCGCCATCTCAGTCCCATCATAGGGGTAAGTCAATGCCATCTCCTTCTCAGGAACAGCATTGCAGTTTCAAACAGTGTTCTTCGGGGGAGTGATACATGCAACAATAACACAATATAAAAAATTCGGTTCATTATCCTAATTTTCTATATACATAGAGAAAAGAGTTTCATAGCACACTGGCAACTAACTGATAATCAGGTTGTTTTTGGCTTGAATCTTATAAAAACCAGTGTTTTCAAGCCTTTTCGCAGTTTTCTTCGGTAGTTGTTCGGTACCGCTTCCTACTTTTCCACTGCTGGCGCGGGTTTCAGCAGTGCTCTAGCGAAGGAAGTACGAAGGAAACAGGAAGGAAGTATGTAACCCAGATAATCATGAATAAGGCGATCCCGCATTCCTGCCATACTTTTCCATTGTATAATGCTCCATTTTTCTTTAAAGTAAAGAGGAATTTTTTTGGTTGCTTCGCCTATGATTTCCAGACTCCTTACTACTGCTCTTTTTAATGTTTCATCAGCCAAAAACTCATCTTTCGATAAGCTTTTAGTTACTGAGATAAGATAACTGCATTCATCCAGAATATGCTTCAGGAATTCTATCGGATCCTTAGACATACACTATATTCTTTAAAATTTGGGGGCCGATATGTTTACTTAATCCATTTTTTGTTACCACCTCAATTTTTTCGCCCTTGAACAAGGTTTCAAAAACATCGTATACAGCCATGTAATTGTCAAAACTCTCCTTTCCAGGTTCAAAGTCGATCAGCAAATCAATATCACTCTTTGATGATTGTTCATTTCGCAAATAGGAGCCAAAAAGGCCAACATTTGATACTCCAAACTTTGATAGCTCAGGTTTATGGTCTTTTAAAACAGATAATATGTGCTCCTTTGTTGTCATTGGCACCTTAAAAATAAGATTCTTTGGGTTAAATTAAGGAAAAACAGGATTGGTGGGGGTGTTGCCGGCTTCGCGTCTGCGCATTAAAAAACCCCTCAACTGCGTTGAGAGGTTTTGTGTAGCGAGAATGGGAATTGAACCCATCACCTCAGGGTTATGAATCCTGCGCTCTAACCAACTGAGCTACCTCGCCATTTCCCTTTCGGGCTGCAAATATAGGGGGTTTCCGTAAAAAGAAAAAGGTTAGTAGGCCAACAATTTGCTGATTCTCTCGGCTACTTTGTTGGCAGTCGGCAGCATGGCGGTTTCCAGGGCCACATTGATGGGTACTGCTGGCAGGTTTTTAGCCCCCATTACCTCCACTTTAGCGTCCAGGAAATGATAACAGTCATTGGATATCCGAAGCGACAAGGCTTCGGCAAAAGAGTTGTTCTGTTGTTCTTCGCTCAGCACCAGCACTTTTCCGTGGCGTTTTACCGAATTAAATACGGTTTCTTCGTCCAGCGGGAACAGGGTCCTCAAATCCAGCACTTCCACCTGGCCCGGATAGCGCTCCGCGGCTGCTTTGGCCCAATACACACCCATTCCATAGGTGATCACGCATACCGTTTCTCCCTTGCGGATTTTTTCTATTTCTGCCTGTACCACCACATTGGCCTTGCCCAGTGGTAAAATATAATCTTTGGCCGGTTCTACCGAACGGGCTTCGTCGGTGCCGGGTACCTTGCTCCAATACAATCCTTTATGCTCCAGCATTATGACCGGGTTCGGGTCCAGGAACGCCGCCTTCATCAATCCCTTCATATCGGCCGCATTAGAAGGATATACCACTTTGATGCCCTTGATAGACAATAACGTACTTTCTATGCTTCCGCTATGGTACGGTCCGCCGCCACCATAGGCTCCTACCGGTACCCGCAGCAGCATCTGCACCGGGAATTTTCCATTAGACAAATAGCAGGATTTGGACACTTCCGTTACCAGTTGGTTCAGGCCCGGGTAGATATAATCGCCAAACTGGATCTCTACAATCGGTTTCATGCCCATCGCCGACAATCCTACGGTTGAGCCGATGATATAGGCTTCCTGGATCGCCGTGTTGAACACCCGGTTATCCCCGTATTTTTCTGCCAGCGTTGCCGCTTCGCGGAACACCCCTCCCATCCTGGCGCCCACATCCTGCCCGTATACGATCGCTTCCGGGTATTCATCCATCAGCTCGTCAATGGCATGCAGGGCGGCATCTACCATCATCACGCGTTCCGCCGCTTTGGGTGATCGCTGTCCTTTTTCTTCGCGTACCGGCGTTGGTACAAATACATATTCTTCCACCGAACGGATATCCGGTTCTGCGGCGGCCTGTGCCTGTTTGAAATCGTTCAGCACCAGTTCCAGTGCCTCTGTTTCTGCCTGGTTGATCTCACTTTCTGTATACCCTACCCCGTTCAACAATAACCTGAGTTTGGGTATCGGATCGTATAAGCCGTGTTTTAACAGGTCTTCCCTGCTTCTGTAAAATTCTTTTCGTACTCCGCTGGTATGGTGGCCCAGCAAGGGAACTTTTGCATGTACCAATACCGGCTTGCGCTCGGTGCGGGCATAGGTTACTGCCTGCTCCATGGTTTCAAAGCAACGCATGAAATCGCTTCCGTCTACCTGCATTCGCTTCAACCCTTTAAATCCGCAGGCATATTCATACGCGTTCATGGTCCGGATCTCATCTGCGGATGCGCTGATGCTCCACTGATTGTCCTGTACCAGGTATACAATCGGTAATTGCTTTAATGTGGCAAACTGCAGCGCTTCACTCACTTCTCCCTCGCTCATACATCCGTCTCCCAGGGAACATACCACCACGGGTGATTTTCCATCTGCAGATTTCCGGAGTTTATTGCTGAGTGATTTTTCTAAAAACTGTATACCCTGCGCCAACCCTGTAGTTGGAATGGCCTGCATGCCGGTTGCACTGCTCTGGTGTATAATGGAAGGCCGGCTTTCGTCTTTACTGCTTGGATGACAGTAATAGGACCGGCCGCCGGAAAAAGGATCTTCTTTTTTGGCCAGCAATTGCAGCATCAGCTCATAGGGCGTAAACCCGATAGACAGCATCAGGCTGTCGTCTCTGTAATAAGGACTCACCCAATCGCAGGGTAGCAGTTGCAGCCCGGTAGCCAGTTGTATGGCTTCATGGCCCCTGGAAGTAGAGTGCACATACTTACATACCGCACGATTGGCATCGTAGGTTTCACTCATAGACTTGGCGGTCATCATGAGTTTGTATGCTTGTAATAATATGCCGGGTGTTAACATTATTTTATCTCTAGTTCAAACATTTTCTGTTGCTCCAGGTACCCTTCCAGGATATCCCCTACCACACATTCGCCCACTCCTGCCGGAGTACCGGTGTACACCATATCGCCAATATTCAAAGAGAAATAAGTGGAGATATGGGATACAATTTTATTGAAGGAAAAAATCATATCAGTCGAGTTTCCTTCCTGTACGGTTTCTTTATTCTTTTGCAGCGAAAAATGAATCGGGTTTTTCAGGATTTTGTCTGTCAAAGGGATCCATTCTCCGATTACTGCAGAATTATCCCAGGCTTTGGCTTTTTCCCAGGGGAGCCCTTTCTTTTTCAGTTCGGCCTGTATATCGCGGGCGGTAAAATCTATTCCCAGGGAAATGGCATCATAATATGAATGGGCCTGGCTTTCTGTAACGTATTTGCCATTTTTTGAAATGTGCAGTACCAGCTCTGTTTCGTAATGTAATTCGTTGGAGAATTCAGGGTAATAAAAAGGAGTATGGGACTGCAGCAGGGCAGTCTTGGGTTTCATGAAAATCACCGGCTCCTCCGGAACGGCGTTGCCCAGTTCTTTTGCATGATCGGCATAATTTCGGCCAACGCAAAAAATTTTCATAGTACGACACATTTAAAATAGTAACCAGGTAATCCCTGTTAAAGCCGGAAGGCCTTGGGTACGGAACGGATTACATGAATTATATTTCCTTGCTTATAACTACGAAAGAGCGGGTTTTATTATGTGAAGCTCAAATTATTTACCGTATTCATGGTTTTTTCCAGCCCGATGGCGGCAAATTGCTCAATTATTTCGGTGCAGGCGGCAATTTTGCGGTCTACAACCGGTTTCTCGTCGGGCAGCCATTTTCCCAGCACAAAGTTTACCTGCCCGCCCTTGGAGAAATTGTTCCCTATGCCAAATCGCAATTTGGGATAGGCATCGGTTCCCAGCATGAGTTGGATATCTTTCAGTCCGTTGTGGCCGGCATCGCTGCCTGTACCCCGTAACCGGATCTTACTCAGTGGCAATGCCAGATCGTCTACAATGGTGAGCGTGGAAGATATATCGAGCCTTTCCTTATCCAGCCAATATTTAAACGCTTTCCCACTCAGGTTCATATAAGTGGTGGGTTTAATACATAAAAAGGTTTTACCCTTCCATTTCACTTCTGCAACATCCGCCAGCCGGTCTGTTTTAAAGAACCCGTTGTGTTTCCGCACAAACGCATCCACCACGTCAAAACCAATATTATGGCGGGTATGACGATATTCATCTCCAATATTACCCAAACCAATAATCAGGAACTTATGCATGTTAACAAAAGTAGCTTCTTGTAATAAACTAACAAAGTATCTGTTAAAAATCAGGCCACTTATGTAACTTCATTGCAGATTCCAGATTCATGATCCGTTCCCTGAAAAATTTCGCCACCACCCGATTAAACGCGCTGCAGAGCTTGGGGGTATCTCCCGATATGGATTTTCTGGAGCGAAAAACAATGGAGGCCATCAATCTTATTCTGGGGTTTAATATTCCCATTGGATCTTTTTTCCTGGTACTGAATATCACAGATGGCCAATACCTCCTGGCAATATTCAACCTGCTAGCTTTGCTGGGGAATATACTGGTGATGACCCTGCATCATTTTGGCAAAATCCGCGAAGCAAAGTTGCTGATCTCATTTGGGTTCATTATCCTCTTTAGTTTACAGTCCGTTCTTTTTCGCAATGGTACTGAGTACTTTGTTTTTATCAACCTGATCGTTACCCTGATTTTTTACAACAACAGGCGTTTCATCTACAGTATGGCATTACTGAACTGTATCGCTTTTATAGGAATAAAAACGGTGCTGAACAGTGACTTTTACTATTCATCCGTACCGGGAAGCAGGGTCATTTTCAATACCGCGTTCGGAATATTCGTTGCTGCATTTTCTCTGCTGTATTTCAAATATCAGCAGGCAGCACTCCTGGCCCAGATTCAGGAAAAGAACAGGGAACTGGAGGGAATGAATAAAACCAAAGAGAAATTATTTTCCATTATAGCCCACGATCTGCGTTCTCCGGTAGCGCAGTTAAAGAGTACGCTGGACCTGCTGAACAGGGACTATATTTCACCGGAAGAGTTTAGTCAGATGGCCCGGGGGCTCACCAAAGAAGTGGATGATATGCAGGTTAACCTGGATGATCTGCTGATCTGGAGTCAGAACCAGATGGCCGGAATCCAGGCTTCCCCTAAAAATGTTTCTGTCCGGAGTACCGTGGAAGAAATTATCGGATTGATGAAACCACTCGCCAATGCGAAGAGTATCCAATTAAAAAATCTTACAGCGGATATATACGCATGGATTGACCCGGATCACCTGAAACTGGTACTGCGCAACATCCTTGTAAACGCAATCAAATTCAGCTACAAAAACAGCGATATTGAAATCAGTTCTGAAACCAACGCAGAAGAAGCGGTTATTTCCATCAGGGATTTCGGCGTGGGAATGGCGCCAGATGCGGTAGATAACCTGTTTTCCAACTCCTTTCATTCCACCAAGGGAACTGCACAGGAAAAAGGTACAGGCCTGGGGCTGAAGCTGTGCAGGGAATTTCTGCAGAAATCAAATTCCAGGTTGAGTGTTACCAGCCGCAAAGACGCGGGCAGCACTTTCTTTATTACCATTCCTTCTTTCCAATCATTTAACAAATAATCCCAATAAAAAAGGCCCGGTAAAACCGGACCTTTTTGAAAGATATTCAGGAGAATTACTTCTTCTTTTCTTCTTTTGCCTCTTCTTGCTTCAACTGACGGGTCATTACCACAGATGCAATAGGAATACGCGGTGAGTTCAGGATTTCGATATTAGGAGCCTTCACATCTTCTACGCGGATATTACCATTCAGTTCCAGATTGGTAACGTCTACATTGATGGTAGAAGTCAGGTCCTTAGGTAAGGCCTTAATCTTCAGGGACTTCATTTTGGTAACCAGTTTACCACCTTCCTTAACACCAACAGAAGCTCCGGTGAATTTAATAGGAAGAGTAGCGACTACTTTCTTATCGCCAACCAGTTCCAGTAAATCAACGTGAATCAGCTGATCATTTACTTTGTCAAATTGCAGGTCTTTCAAAATACATTTGTATTTCTTTCCACCTACACTAACTTCTGCCAACTGAAATTCACCAGTGTACACTAAAGGCTTAAAAGCCTTAGCAGGAGCATAAAAGTTAATCTCCTCAGCACCCCCGTAAATTACACCCGGCACATTTTCCTGAGAGCGAATCTGGCGGGCGGCTTTTTTGCCATGTTCGGTCCTCAGAACACCTTCGATTGTAATTGTATTCATTTTAATAAAATTTTGGACCGCGAAGGTAAGGGAAAGAAGGGAGTTTTGAGGCATTCTGCAATAATTTTGACTTGCAGGCACAAAAAAAGCAACTAAATCATTAAAAATGAGATAGTTGCTTTGATTTTTCAACAGGAATTTACTTTTCTCTTCCGCGCAGTTGAGAATGGATAAACAGGCTGGTAATACTCTTATTTTCGTAAGCGTTCCGGATGGCGATGGCAAACAGGTCCGCCACGGAAATCACTTTGATTTTCTTAGATTCTTTTTTCAGCGGAATGGTATCGCATACGATTAATTCTTCCAGCACGCTGTTTTCGATGTTTTCGTAGGCGTTTCCGCTCAGTACAGGGTGGGTAATCAGCGCTCTCACACTATTGGCGCCCTTTTCTTTCAGCAACCCTGCGGCCTTGGCCAGCGTACCACCGGTATCGCAGATATCATCTACCAGTACAATGTCTTTCCCAACCACATCGCCGATCACCACCATGCTGGCGATTTCATTGGCACGTTTGCGGTGTTTATCGCAAATCACCATTTCCGCATTGAAGTAACTGGCAATTTCCCTTACCCGGTTGGTGCTGCCTACATCCGGGGCGGCAAAAGCCAGGTTCTGCAGCTTCAGTTGCTCAATATACGGGATGAAAATAGCCGAGCTGTCTAAGTGATCCACCGGAACATCAAAGAAGCCCTGGATCTGTGCTGCATGGAGGTCCATGGTGATCACACGGTCTGCGCCGGCTGCTTCCAGTAAAGTGGCAATCAGTTTTGCACCGATGGCCACACGGGGTTTGTCTTTCCGGTCCTGGCGTGCAAAACCATAATATGGAATTACAGCAATAATCCGGTGGGCACTGGCTCTTTTAGCAGCATCGATCATTAACAGTAACTCCATCAGGTTGTCTGTTGGAGCATACGTGCTCTGCACTAAAAAAACATAATCACCTCGGATACTTTCCAGGAAGATCGGTTGAAACTCACCGTCGCTGAATTTCTGGATATTGATTTTTCCAATAGATGCACCGAAACGGTGTGCGATTTTTTCTGCCAGCTTCTGAGAACCCGTGCCGGAGAATATCTTAACAGAAGGATTCATATGAATGGGGTATGCTTGAGTGGAATATTCGGCGAAGATATTAATTCGATCAGGAAATTGTATTTTGATTTTGCAATTGTTTGTATTATGAGGAAATATTCTATTAAGGATTGGGCGAAAGATGATCAACCCCGGCACAAACTGATCCAGAAGGGCACCCATGCCCTGAGCAATGCGGAATTACTGGCTATTTTAATCAATACGGGCACCCGCCGCGAGTCGGCCGTGAGCATTGCGCAGCAACTGCTGGCGGCTTCCGGAAATGATCTCCAGAAACTGGCGGGTCTCAGCCCCAAGGAGATGGTCCGGCTTAAAATAAAAGGGTTGGGGGAGGCTAAAGCCATTGGTATTGCGGCTTCCCTCGAATTAGGGGTTCGCAGGAATGCCGCTTTGTTTAAAAAGGAAAAAATCGGCAGCAGCCGGGATGCCGCTGGCTATTTGCAGGCCACCCTGCAATACCTGCAAAGAGAGGTATTTGCGGTTCTGTTCCTGAACAGGGCCAACAAAATCGTGCATTTTGAAATCATCAGCGAAGGCGGCATCACCGGAACAGTGGCCGATCCACGCATCATTCTGAAGAAGGCGCTGGAGAATAATGCCACAGCGGTTATTCTATGTCACAACCATCCCAGCGGGAACCTCCAACCCAGTTCAGCCGACGAAATACTGACCAAAAAAATTAAAACGGCCGCTTCTTTTTTAGACATTTTAGTAACAGACCATATCATCGTGAGCCGGGAAGGTTATTTCAGCTTCTCGGATGAAGGCTTGTTGTAATATGTTTATGCCTGTGCCGTTGGTCCGCCAAAATGCATGGGGATCTCGATCTGCTCCAGGTCCTGGATACCGCCATTGGCGGCTTCAAAACGCTCAATATTCTCCTCCAGGGCTTTCATAAAGCGTTTGGCATGCATCGGTGTGAAAATAATCCTTGATTTTACTTTGCTCTTGGGCGTACCAGGCATTACATTCACAAAATCGATCACAAATTCAGCGTTGCTATGGGTGATGATCGCCAGGTTCGCATAAGCGCCCTCGGCTGTTTCTTCACTGATTTCGATGTTTAACTGGTTGTTGGGCTGTTGTTCCATATAACTGGGTTAATATGCAAATGTACCTTTTCAAAGATTATTCGCGGGTGAAAACACAATTTAAAATAGTTTTGCAGCCATGTTAGTACTAGATGGAAAAATAGCCGCCGCTTCTGTTAAGGAAGAACTCAGGTCAATGACCGATGCTTTGCTGAAAGCAGGTAAACCCGCCCCACACCTGGCCGCCATCCTGATTGGCAACAACGGGGCCAGTGAAACTTATGTAGCCAGCAAGGTTAAAAATTGTGAGGAAACAGGGTTCAAATCTTCCCTGATCCGCTTTGACGAAACCGTAGAAGAAGCCAAAGTACTGGCGGCCATTGACAACCTGAACAATGATGCCGGTGTGGATGGGATCCTGGTGCAACTGCCCCTGCCCAAACATATCAGTGAACAGAAAGTCATCGAAGCCATTGACCCTTCCAAGGATGTGGATGGATTTCATCCTTCCAATATCGGCAAACTGGTGCAGGGTCTGCCTACTTTTATTCCGGCCACCCCTTACGGCATCCTGCTGATGCTGGAACATTTTAAGATTACCACCAAAGGAAAACATGCCGTGGTAATCGGCCGGAGCAATATTGTGGGACGCCCCATAAGCATTTTACTGAGCAGCAATATTCCTCAGGGAAACTGTACGGTTACCCTCTGCCATTCGCATACACATAACCTGAAAGAGCTCTGCCTGCAGGCAGACATTATTGTAGCCGCATTGGGCAAACCGGAATTCGTTTTACCGGAAATGGTGAAGGAAGGCGCGGTGATCATAGACGTGGGCATTACCAGGGTTACAGACCCCACTGCTAAAAAAGGATTCCGCATCAAGGGAGATGTACATTATGCTTCCGTTGCACCCAAATGCAGCGCCATCACGCCTGTACCGGGAGGCGTAGGCCTGATGACCATTGCCGGCCTGCTGAAAAACACCATGCTGGCTTACCGTAATAACAGAGCTTAATATGAATACAACACCCGTACTTGCCACATTACCAGTGATGGAAGCTTTCTATACCCTGCAGGGCGAGGGCTTTCACCAGGGAAGGGCTGCCTATTTCATCCGGCTGGGCGGCTGTGATGTGGGCTGTTTCTGGTGCGATGTAAAAGACAGCTGGGATGCTTCCAAACACCCGCAATTGTCCATTACTTCCATTGTGGAGGAAGCTGCGAAATTTCCCGGAAGAATGGCCGTGATCACCGGTGGCGAACCCTTACTGCATGATCTTACCGAACTGACCGCTTTACTGCATCAGCAGGGTTTTGAAACAAATATGGAAACCTCGGGATCATCTCCGCTTTCAGGCGAGTGGAACTGGATATGCCTTTCTCCCAAAAAATTCAAAGCGCCCCTGCCCGAAGTCATTGCAGCTGCCCATGAACTGAAAGTGGTGATCTACAACAAACACGATTTTGAATGGGCCGAACAATATGCGCAACAGGTTAGCAAAGACTGTAAATTATTCCTTCAACCCGAATGGGATAAAGCTGCGGAAATCACCCCTTCCATCATAGAATATATCCAGGAAAATCCTCAATGGAGAATGAGTATCCAGGTACACAAATACCTGAACATTCGCTAAACCCCTTTTTTTCTGTCATTATACCGTCATTTATCGCTGAATCGGCCCCCTTCTACATTTGTATGACAATTTATTTGCAATTGCCAGGGAACTTTGGGTTGTTAATCCTATAAGAAGGAAACGCATCAGTTATAATCCCCCGATTAACTGATTAGTAACAACCCTGCAGATTTAATCGTTTGCAGGGCTTTTTTTTAACAGTCCGCTCTGCCTGTTTTTTCCGATATTGTTTTTACAATGAAAAGAATGCAACTCATTTTAATGCTGCTGATGGTGATTGGCATGCGGGCCAATGCGCAGCAATATGATCCGGAAAAAGTGAATCGTAAAATCATGGCCCTGTACGAAAAAGCCATCGGTCTGCTAAGGGATGATGCATTCAGGGAGGCCGTGCCTTTACTGCTTACTGCGGTGAAGGAAGACAGCAATTTTGTAGATGGCTATTTATCCCTTGCCGGAACATTCGGGCAGTTAAAGCAATACAAACGTTCCCTTGTTTTTTATGAAAAAGCAAAGCAACTGGACAGTGTGTATTTTGGCGTGTATGAACTCCCCTATTCCATCAACCTCGCGGGCAACGGGCAGTTTGCAGATGCGTTAAAAGCAGTTGACCGTTTTCTGCAATTACCGAAACTCAACGAGCGCAGTATCAAAAGCGCGGAATACCGGAAAAAAAGTTACTGGTTTGCATTGGATTTTGCGGCAAGCCACCCATCAGAAAACTATGCATTTGCACCTGTTAACCTGGGGGACAGTGTGAACTCTCCTTTTGCGGAGTACTACCCTTCCGTTACGGTTACCGATAGTCTATTGGTTTTTACCAGGAGGGGCGATCATTTGAGAGAAGATTTTTTCCAGAGTCCGATCCGGGGCCGGGATTTTGGCAAGGCCTCCCTGATTGAGGGCGATATCAATATTGAAGAACAGAAAGGCGCCATTACGGTGTCGCAGGATGGGGAGTGGATGCTCTTTACCGGCAGGTTCAATGTGGGCGGCTATGGTAATTTTGATCTCTATATTTCTTACTACACCCCGCAGGGCTGGAGCGAACCCCAGAACCTGGGCACTGCCATCAATACCGAATATTGGGAAAGCTCTCCTTCGCTGAGCCCCGATAAAAGGGCCCTGTACTTCAGCAGCAACAGGCCCGGAGGCTATGGCGGGTCCGACCTCTATGTCAGTTATCGCATGCCCAACGGGCAATGGGCTCCGGCAGAAAACATGGGCCCTGAAATCAATTCAGCAGGTGATGACCAGGCGCCCTTTATCCATGCAGACAATCAGTCTTTGTATTATACTTCCAACGGTTTAACCGGGTATGGCGGATCGGACCTCTTCCTCATCCGAAAGGACCAGAAAGGTAAATGGAGCAAGCCGGAGAATCTTGGCTACCCCATCAATACCATCGAAAACGAGGGCAGCCTCGCTGTATCTGCAGATGGATTAACTGCCTATTATGCCAGCGACCGGAGCGATAGCAGGGGCCTGCTGGACCTTTACAAATTTGAATTGCGGCCGGATATACGACCCAACAGAACGCTCTATGTAAAAGGGGTTATCACGGATCACAAAACAGGGAAAAAACTTCCTTCCACCGTAGAACTGATCAACAACGAAACCAGGGAAACCCTGATGAAAATTCAGACCGATGAGTCGGGCGAATATTTCATTACACTGCCCGTAGGAAAAGATTACACATTCTCCGTTAACAGGAAAGGATACCTCTATTACAACGAGCTCTATGAACTGGGCACCCGAAAGGCCGACAGTGTGTACCGCAAAGACATTACCCTGCAACCCGTAGAACTGAATGCCAGTTTTACTTTCAGGAATATTCAGTTTGCCTCCAATGAATACAGTCTTCCTGCAGATGCCTCCATTGAGCTGGAGAAGCTCTACCAGGTACTGGCAGAGAACCCTTCGCTGCAGGTAGAGATCAGCGGACATACGGATAATATCGGGAAGGTTGCCGACAACATGAAACTTTCCGCCAACAGGGCCAAAGCCATTACAGACTGGCTGGTTAACAAAGGTATTGCCCCCGAAAGACTGGTGCACAAAGGTTACGGTGACGCTAACCCCATCAGCGATAACAGA
>JAECQP010000017.1 GCA_015999745.1 Sphingobacteriia bacterium
ATTATAAAAACCGTACGCCACAGGAAAGGGCGCAACTCCAAACGGAATGGATGACTGGTAAATTGAACCTTACCCCAACGCAGGCAAGCCAGGTTCAATCTATTAACCTCATTTATATACAGAAGAATGATCTGGTACTCAAAAGCGATGCCGGGAAATTATCAAAATTCAGGCAACTGAAAACTATTCAGAAAGACAAAGACGCTGAATTGAAAAAAGAACTTTCCGCAGATCAGTACAATAAATACCAGCATTTAAAGGAGGAAATGAAAGCCGAAATGAAAAAAAGAAGGAGCGAATGATGTATTCTCATTACACTTCTAACCCCCTCCTTAATTTTTAAATCATATCTATCAAATGAAAGTTAAATTATTTACGATATTTATTTCACTGCTTTCCATATCGGCTTGCTCCAAAAATAGTGGTGCGACCAATGATTCTACAACTCCGGTGGATAATCTGCAGGGTCCGATACAGCGACCAGTTTCCGGATATGGTGCGGATGGGCCGTATAAAGTAGCAGAAATTGATTTTCCCAATGCTGAATATGCAGGAACCAATGTCAGCGTGTTTTATCCTCAGAATAGTACCTCCCCCAGGCCTGTTATATTTTATTCTCATCCCTTTGGGGGAGAGAATAAAATATATAATACCGGGTTGTATCATTTTATAGCGCAGAAAGGGTATGTAGTGGTATTCGTTCCCTATGCTACCAATGATGCGAGCGTGGAACACCGTTACACTACTTTGTGGAACGGATTTAAAAATGCAGTAGCCCGGTATCCGGAACTGATTGATACCCGGAAAGTAGGGTTTATGGGGCATTCCTTTGGGGGAGGAGCTTCTTTTGCCCTGGCATATAAGGGTTTTGTTGAGGAAGGCTGGGGCGAAAACGGTAGATTTATTTTTGTTCAGGCGCCATGGTATTCTTACGAAATCACCGAACAGCAGATTCAGGGTTTCCCCTCCAACACGAAACTGATCTCGCAGGTGTATGACGATGATGTTATCAACGACCATCGTATGGCCATTGACCTTTTTAAAAAGATCAACATCCCGGATGCTGAAAAGGATTTTATGCTGGTTAAGAAAAGCGTTATCGGAGGGTACACTTATACTGCTGAACATAATTTGCCGAGTACCCGGGTAGGAGTCGCTTATGATGCTTATGATTATTATGCCGTTTACCGCCTCCTGGATGCATTAATCGATTATAGCTTTAATGGAAATATAGCCGGGAAGAATATCGCATTGGGCAACGGTTCTGCAGAACAGGTTACCATGCCAGGGTATAATGGAGAAACCATGTCCCCGCTTGAAGTAACCGACAACCCGGTTCCGAAATATCCTCAAAGCAGGTACCAGTTTCCTTGTAGCCATAGTTTGAATCCAAGAATTGATAAATGTGAATAAAATACAGTTGTTATGAAATATTCTCTGACTTTGATAAAATTTCATATTGCATTTTAAAAATACTGCATACATTGAAGCCCTTAAATGCACGGTATGAGAAAGGTATTCAACACGACCATTTGTTTGCTGGTATTGTTCACAGCAGCCTGCAAAAAGAAAACAGTGAAGCCGGTTCCTGTGATCGATTCGTTTCAGCCGATTAGTGTCACCGCCAATGAACCGGTAAAGATTACCGGTACCGGTTTTACCGGAACCACCCAGGTAAGTTTTGGGGGTATGCCGGCCAAATCTTTCAAAGTAGTCTCCGATTCCGTGATCATGGCGGTGGTCAATACAGGCGCATCGGGCAGTATTACGGTAACCAATGACGGAGGAACAGCCTCCAAACAAGGTTTTGAATTCTATGTTGCGCAGTGGTATACCCTAACCGGGGTGAGTTCTTATAAAATGTACGGGTATCCTCCAACTGACCCCAATCCCTATTTTACTGCCAGTTTAAAAGATACCTGCCGGGTGCTGATTTTGAAAAGCAATCCTTACGATTCTTCAAGGAATGCTCGTGAATATTTCCCCCCTTTTTACAGCCACTACGCATCCGATCCCGCATACACCCGCCTGGTTGGGGTGGGCTGGGATACCAAACGTGCGGTTGTTGATTCGGTGGGTTACCATTTCTTAACTTTCATTGGTGGATCCGGGGTTGCTTATGCGCGGTTTACCGGGCAACAATTTGAGATCCCGTTCCAGACGCCCATATATGATAGTGATACAGATTTTTCCGGTTCCGGTTCATTGATCAATGGGAAATTGCAACTTTATTTTAAATCTCATTACAGGGGATCCATCAAAGAGGCTAACCTGGTAAGTGAATAGGGGTTGATTTAATCCGCCCCATTCAACTACCTTCGCAGCATATTTCCATATATGCAATTCGCCGACCTGAACCTGAACACCCCTTTGTTGAACGCCCTGAACGAACTGGGCTATACCACACCCACCACCATTCAGCACAAAGTCTTTCCTGTTGCCATGTCGGGCAGGGATGTTTGCGGCATTGCCCAGACCGGTACCGGTAAAACCTTTGCTTATCTCTTGCCCTGCCTGCGGCAGTGGAAATTTGATAAGAATAAGGATCCGCAGATCCTGGTGGTTGTTCCTACCCGGGAACTGGTGGTGCAGGTGGTGGAAGCAGCTAAAAAGCTGACCCCTTATATGAACGTTATCGTAACCGGGGTATATGGGGGTGTAAACATCAATACACAGCAACTTGAACTGGAGAAAGGGGTGGATGTACTGGTGGCTACTCCCGGCAGATTATTTGATCTGGCCATGAATGGGGCTTTCAAAACGAAAACCATTAAAAAACTGATCATTGATGAAGTAGATGAAATGCTGAACCTGGGCTTTCGTACACAACTCCGTAATATCATCGATCTTCTTCCATCCCGCAGGCAGAACCTCCTGTTCTCCGCAACCATTACAGAAGAAGTGGAGTCGTTGATGGATATTTACTTTAATGATCCGGTTCGTGTGGAAGCCGCACCTACAGGCACCCCGCTTGAAAATATTGAACAGACCCGCTACGATGTTCCCAATTTCTATACCAAGGTGAATTTGCTGGAACTATTGCTCCGCGAAAATCAGCAAATGACCAAAGTGTTGATTTTTGCTGCTACCAAAAAACTGGCGGATCAGTTGTATGAGCAACTGGAAGAAAAGTTTCCGGGCCAGGCGGGTGTGATCCACTCTAATAAAGAACAGAATTACCGCTTCAATACCGTGAAGCAGTTTAAGGAGGGTAATTTCCGCTTCATCATTGCCACCGACATTGTTGCCAGGGGAATTGATATTGCCGAAGTAACGCATGTGATCAACTTTGATCTTCCGGATGTTCCGGAGAACTACATCCATCGGATCGGTCGTACCGGCAGAGCCGATAAAAAAGGGATTGCCATCAGTTTTGTAACGGAAAAGGAATTGACTGCACTGAATGCCATTGAGCAATTAATGAAGTATACCGTTCCGGTACTCCCGCTTCCGGAATCACTGGAAATCTCCACCGAACTGACCGAAGACGAGAAACCCAAAGTCTTCATGAAAACGCCTCCCTTCAAATTACCTAAGAAAGAGGAGCGTGGTCCCGCCTTTCATGAAAAAAAAGCCAAAAACAAAAAGACCAACGTTAAAGTAAGCCGCAAAGATGCTATGCAGAAAAAGTATGGCAAACCCATTAAGCGCGGCGCCAAAAAGAAATAAGCCCTGTTAATGTTAACTATAGCATAACAGTTTGTTAAGATCGCGTTAATGTAGAAGTGTAAGATTTGCCGCTCATTAAAGTAAATCAACACTTATGCTTATTTCATTTAAACCAGGAAGATTTATATGCTCCTTGTTGCTCTTAATCGGACTGCCCGTTCTGTTGAACGCGCAAAACATTTCCGGCAAACTGGTTTCCAAATCGGACCAGCAGCCTGTTCAGGCCGCCTCTGTTCAGTTGAAGGGAACCAACAAAGGAACCTATACAGACAATGGCGGGCAGTTTACCATCGCTGCAAAGTCGGGTGATGTGCTGATATTGAATGCAATTGGTTACCTGACCAAAGAATATACCGTTAATGGTAATAGTACACTACTCATTGAATTGGATGTGGATACCAAATCGCTGAACGAAGTGGTTGTAACAGCGCTGGGTATCAGAAAAGATAAAAAGAAACTGGGTTATGCTATTCAGGAAGTAAAAGGAGAAGACCTTACCCTGGCCAGGGAATCCAATGTGGTAAGCCAGTTGGCTGGTAAAGTTGCCGGCGTTACTGTTGTAGGAGGTAACTCCGGTATTGGTGGTTCTGCCAGGGTAAGCATCCGTGGGGAACGCTCTGTTGATATGAATAAAAACCAGCCCCTGTATGTGGTGGATGGCGTTCCTGTAAGCAATGCCATGACAGGCGCTTCCGGCAGAGGAAATATGGAAGTGGATTTTGGCAATGGCGCCGGGTTCATTAACCCGGATGATATTGAATCCATGAGTGTTTTGAAAGGACCTGCTGCCGCCGCCCTATATGGTTCAAGGGCTGCAAATGGGGTGATCATGATCAAAACCAAAAGCGGTAAAAAACAAAAAGGGATTGGTGTTGAAGTGAGCAGTAACCTTACTTTTGAATCTGCACTGAAATTACCTGAGTACCAGAAAGTATACGGTCAGGGTAATGGTTCCGGAGGTGATTTCGCCTTTGTAAATGGTGGCGGTAGTGGTTTGGCGGATGGTACCGACGAGGGCTGGGGCCCTAAACTGGATGCTGGTCTTTCCTTTCCCCAGTACAATTCTCCAAGAACACTGAATGGTCAGCCGATCCCTTTTACCGGTGGCGATCTGAATGCCCCTGCTGGTAGTGTGATTACTGCTACACCCTGGCTTGCCGATCATGATAACCTGAAGAATTTCCTGCAAACGGGAAACACTTCCACAACCAATGTTGCGGTAGTGGGTGCCAATAAGGATGGCGATTTCCGTTTAAGTTATACCAACCTGGACCAAAAAGGTATTGTACCTAATACCGACCTGAAAAGAAATACTTTCTCATTGTCCGGAGGCTACAATCTAACCAGTAAACTTTCGGCCCGTGCTTTTGTAAGTTATATCAAGGGAACAAGTGACAACCGCCCTTCCATCAGCTATGGTACGGAAAGTATTATGTACCTGTTTAACTGCTGGTTACCTGCTTCTGTTCAGGTGGAAGATATGAAGCGTCTCTGGCAAAACGGCCTGGAAAATCAGAAACAGTATAGCTGGAACTACAACTACCACGATAATCCATACCTGACTGTGATGGAAAATACCAATGGTCAGTATTACGACAGAATTATCGGTAATATTCTCCTGAAATATGATTTCACCAATTGGCTGAACCTGCAGGTGCGTACTGCCACCGACTGGAGCAATGAAAGAAGAGAATTTCGCAGAGGTTTCAGTACACAGCGTTTCCCTTTTGGTGAATACAGGGAAACCGGTATCGTGAACGAAGAGCGGAATACCGACTTCCTGTTCTCCGCCAATAAAAACATCAACTCCGACTTTACCGTTACCGGTACATTGGGCGGTAACCAGATGCGCCAGACCTCCAGGTGGAAAGAAGAAGTGGCCGGTCAGCTGAATATTCCCGGCATTTACAGCCTGAACAACTCCCGTATTGCACTGGTGGTTGAACAAAGCAATGTTGGAAAAAGAATCAACTCTTTATATGGTTCTGCAGGCGTGGCATATAAAAACAAACTGTTTGTGGATTTCACCGGAAGAAACGACTGGAGTACTGCACTGACCCTTCCTGAAAACCTGAAAGCCTTTGGTAAAGAAGATAATTCCTATTTCTATTCTTCCGTGGCAGTTAGTGCACTGATAAGTGAAATGGTGAAACTGCCTTCTGCCATCAGTTTCTTTAAGTTGCGCGGTAGCCTGGCCCAGGTAGGTAACGATACGGATCCTTTTGCTTTTACACAAACCTATAACAGAAGCGAGCCTTTCGGTGCTTACCAGATTTACAGCGAAACCAGCAGCCTGGCCAACCTGAACCTGAAACCCGAAATCAGCTCTTCTTTTGAATTTGGGATGGACCTGCGTTTCTTTGCCAACCGTTTGGGAATTGATGTTACCTACTATCAGAGTAATACCAAAAATCAGATCCTGAATATTCCTTTGTCCAATACCAGTGGTTACGCCTCGCGTAAAATCAATGCCGGCCTGATCAGAAACAATGGTATTGAAATGATGCTGACAGGTACTCCGGTGAAGGCTAAGAATTTCACCTGGGATGCATTTGTTAACTTCTCTGCCAACAGAAGCAAGGTACTTGAACTGAGCGATGGTCTTACCAACTATGTAATGGCCAGCAGAAGCGTGAGTGTTGAAGCAAGAGTAGGTGAAAGAATGGGTGATTTATATGGAATCGGATTTGCCAGGGTGCAAAGCGCTGATCCTGCAGCGCCTTATTACGATGCTACGGGTAAATACACCGGGCAGATGGTTTATGGCGCTAACGGCAGGCCGATTGCTACAACCAACAGAATCAAATTGGGTAATTACAACCCGGATTTCCTGATGGGCATCGGCAACACCTTTAATTACAAAGGCGTTCGGTTAAGCGTGCTTTTCGATATCCGCAATGGCGGTAAATTATATTCTCATACCCAAACGGTGGGACGTGAAGGTGGTATCATTATGGAAACCCTCGAAGGTCGTGCCGATGGTTATGATTTGACCAAAACCGGTAATGGTGTTATTGGCCAGGGTGTTGTATTTAACAATGGGGTTATTACCGAAAACACCAAGAAACTGACTGCGCGTGAGTGGCATACTGCTTATACAGGCGGCCGTGGCATTGCAGAAGGGGTTATGTACGATGCTTCTTTCGTAAAACTTCGTGAATTGACCATCGGGTATACCATTCCTGACAAGTTCTTTGGTAAACTGCCTGTTCGCGGTGCTACCATCTCTTTTGTAGGACGTAACCTGTTTGTGTGGGATAATGTTCCGCATGTTGATCCGGAGAATATGTCGCTAAGCGGCGGAACAGCCCTTCCTGGTATCGAATACATGGCGATTCCTTCTACCCGCAGTTATGGTTTTAATCTCAGCTTCAAACTGTAAATCAACCCACAAAAATTACCAAGATGAAAAAATCAATCATAAAATACTTTGTTCCTGTAATGGCCTCCGTTGTGATGGCAGGCTGTACCAAGGATTTTGAAGCAGTCAATACCAATACCAATAACCCAACGGATGTTACACCGGACCTGTTACTAAGTGGCGTAATTAAAAGCACCATGGACCAGCAGGTGAGTGAAGCCTGGGGTATCGGTAACATTATTGTCCAGCATCATGCCAAAATCCAGTTCGTTAACGAAGACCGTTACGGATGGACCGAAAACAACGGCATCTGGAATAATGTCTACAACAACTATCGCAATCTTCAGAATATTTTTACCAAAGTGGATAATGATAAAACCAATCCTTATTATGGTGTGGGTTTAATTTTGAAATCATGGATGTTCTCCCAGGTGGCGGACGCCTATGGCGATGCCCCTTACTCGGAGGCAGGTAAAGCTAAAACCGATGCTAAGTACCAGCCGGTTTACGACAAGCAGGAAGATATCTATACCGGTATCCTGGCCGACCTGAAAACTGCCAACGAATCATTGGCTACCGCTTCCGGTACCTTAGGCGGTGACCTGATTTACGGCGGTTCCATTGCCAAATGGAGAAAAGCGGCCAATTCGCTGCGCCTGCGTTACCTCTTGCGTTTATCTAAGAAAAAAAGTGTGAATGCCGAGATGCAGGCGATCGTGAGCGACCCGGTCAATAACCCTGTTTTTACCGGCAATGCAGATAATGCAGAGCTGAAATACCTGGCCGCTGCGCCAAATCAATGGCCTTTGTATGGCACCAGGGTTGGTTCCTTCGACGAATTCAGGATTAGTAAAACCCTGACCGACCGTTTAACGACGCTCAATGATCCGCGTATCTTTATTTTCGGACGTCCTACACAGAAATCCGTGGCTGCAGGAAATCCACAGATCCTGGGTGTTCCCAATGGCCTTAGCGATGTGGATGCCCTGGCGTACAATGGTGGTGTGCAGGGTGTTTCCCGTGTAGGGTATACATTTGCCTGCCTGGTATGCAATGATGCAGGACAGGCCGCCCCCGATCCGGCTGCTGCACGCGCCCTGATGATGACCTATGCAGAACTGCAGTTTATTCTTGCAGAAGCCCGCCAGAAGAATATGATCACGACCAGCACTGCGGAAACTTATTACCAGAACGGAATCACAGCCAATTTCAGCTACTGGCAGTCTGTGGTGCCTGTTGTATATAACCTCAACATTGCGATGCCTGCTGATTACCTCACCAGGCCCGCTATTGCCTTAACAGGTACTGATGCAGAGAAACTGGCTAAAATTGCCCTTCAGAAATGGGTTTCCCTCTATTTTAACGGGCTGGAAGCCTGGTTTGACTGGAAAAGAACCGGTTTGCCGGAGATCATTCCCGGACCCGGCAACCTGAACAACAACCAGGTACCTGTTCGATACATTTACCCGCTGTCCGAGCAGTCCCTGAATGGGGTGAACCGTGCTGCTGCAGTACAAAGACAGGGTGCGGATAACATGAATACCAGAACCTGGATCGCAAAATAATCTGGGTTCAATAACAATTAACCGTCTGCTTTTTGACGAATAGCGGGGCCAATTTGGCCCCGCTATTTTTTTTGCCAAAATACCCGCTTGTTGGTGCAGCGTTTTTAAAAAGCAGGATAACAAGGGCCTGTAAGGCTTAAGTATCTGATAATCAAATTGTCCGTACTGTCATATGATTGTAAGCAATGGTTAATATCATTAATCAATTCAAAAACATGATCTGCATCAGGTTTCCGATTGAAAATAAACATATTAATAGTTGATGCAGTTCATCAATTAGTCTGGCAGGTTGTTCTACATTTGTATTGTAAAAAACAACAATACAACCTACCATTGACCATTAACAACATTATCTAACAAAATCAATTTTATGAACACCGTATTCAAAAGCAACGTAATCAAAAAACTGGCCTTCCTTGGCCTGGGTCTTATGTTCTTTGTTGGTGCATTTGCACAAGTGAAGTATACAACTAAAAACAATCTTTCATTAGTAGTAAGCGGTACCTCTACTTTACACGACTGGGATATGAAATCCAGCGACGGAAGTTTCGAAGCTACTTTTACACTGAACTCTGCAGGAGCTATTACAGCTATTAGCGGCATCTCTTTCACTACGAACCCTACAGCCCTGAAAAGCGGTAAAGGCGCTATGGATAAAAACGCTTATAAAGCTTTGAAAACCGCCGTTGCAAGCTTTCATGCCGCTTCCGGTTCTGTAAGTGCCATTGATGCCAGCAGCGTTCAGGTGAAAGCCAAAGGAAAGCTGACCATCGCAGGATCTACCCAGGATGCAGAAATTGTAGCTACTTGTAAAGTAAACGCCGATAAAAGCATCACTGTTACCGGTTCTAAGAAAATCAGCATGAAGGAATTTGGTATGGAACCTCCATCTTTCATGATGGGGACTATCAAAACCGGTAATGATGTTACCCTCAAGTTCGACCTGAAACTCAAATAGATTACTAACCCTTTCTTATTACTACACTATTATTAACCAAAACAAATTTTATGAAAATTCAATTTAAAAACTTAAGCTTACTGGTATTCGGGCTTTTGCCTGCCGCCCTGATGGCGCAACAACCTAAACTGTCTAATTTCCGCCCTTACGATAAAACAGGTATCAACCAGTTTGAAACCAGTAAAGCCGATACGGTTCCTTTCGATGGCCTTAAAGTAAGATTCGGCGCCGGATTTACTCAGCAGTTCCAGAATCTGAAACATGAGAATCCTGGTGCACTCAATAACACAGGAACAGGCGCTAACAGGCTGTATCCTTTACAGAATGGTTTCATGACCGCACAGGCCAACCTGTACATTGATGCTCAACTGGCCGACGGTATCAAATTAAATGTGACCAACTACATGTCTTCCCGTCACCACAATGAGTTCTGGGTAAAAGGCGGTTATATTCAGTTTGATAAAGTTCCTTTTAAAGGAAAATTCTGGGATGACCTGATGAAACTGGCTACTATCAAAATCGGTCACATGGAAGTTAACTATGGTGATCAGCACTTCCGCAGATCTGATGGCGGTGGTACCCTGTACAACCCATTCATGGATAACCACATTGTAGACCAGTTTGCTACTGAAATTGGTGGTGAGGTTTACCTGCAGAAAAATGGCATCTTTGGTATGATCGGTTTAACCAATGGTATGATCAAAGGTCACATCGACTCTACCTATGTTACTGCCCTGGACCAGAATACCAGTAGAAACCCTTCTCTGTACCTGAAAGCCGGTATTGACAAGAAAATCAATGAAGATGTTCGTATCCGTGTAACCGGTAGCTGGTATTCTAACAGCAGCCAGGCAGGTAGCGGTTTAACACTGTATGGTGGAGACCGTACCGGTTCTAACTATCAGCAAGTAATGGAAAAAGGCGTACCGGGAGCTTTACCTGCTTATACTGCAGTTGCTTTCTCCGGTCGTTTTAACCCTGGATTCAGCAAAAAAATCAATGCTGGTATGTTGAACGTGTTCGTGAAAGTTAAAGGCCTGGAAATCTTCGGTACTTTGGAATCTGCTAAAGGTAGAACCAAAACTGAAGTTGATGACAGAAAAATGACTCAGTCTGTAATTGAAGGTGTATACAGAATCGGTAAAAACGAAAACTTCTTTATCGGCGCAAAATACAACACTGTTAAAGCAAGACTTGCTGGTATGGCAAACGATGTGAAAGTAAACAGAACTGCATTTGCAGCAGGTTGGTTCATGACTAAGAATGTTCTCCTGAAAGGTGAAATCGTTACCCAGAAATACCTGGATTTCCCTTCAAGCGACTACCGTGCTTTAGGTAAATTCAATGGATATGTGATTGAGGCGATTGTAGGATTCTAGTAAATTGGTTTTTTTATGGTGTATTATAGCCGGATGAATTAATTTCATTCGGCTATTTTTTTTAAAAGAGCATAATTTAGCGGCTGCATGCAGAAACCTCTATTTCTCCTTATACTCCTGTTTGTTTTATCCGGGTTTACCCCGCCGGATAATGGCAGGGCAACCTGGGTGGTTATGCAGGGAAGCAGTCTCACTGTAAACGGAAGTACCAATATCAACACTTTTCAGTGCGTGATACCCAATTACAGCATGCCCGACACCATCAGCCTGGTACGCGGTGGCCAGAAAGGGGTTACCCTTCCTATGAATGGCAAACTTAATCTGAGTGTGGAAGCCTTCGACTGTCACAACAAGATGATGACCAGTGATCTCCGGAAAACCCTGAAGGCCAAAACCTATCCTGTACTAACGGTTCGCTTTGTTTCGGTAAATGGCTTTCCGGATCTGAAGAACCCCGTTAAAATCACCGGTATTGTAGATATAGGACTGGCGGGCGTTACCAAAAGATTTGAGATCAATTACCTCTTTACTTCCGAAGAACGGCAGCAGATTCAGTTAAAGGGAGACCAACTGATTCATTTCTCTGATTTTAACCTGACTCCCCCCAGTAAGCTGGGTGGCGTTATTAAGGCAAAAGATGAATTGAAAGTGGAGTTTATACTGCACCTGAAACCCCTGAATTAAAGGAGTGTCGAATTTGTTAAGGATTCATCCTGGCAAAGATAATTCCCGCAATGGTAGACTGGAAAAAACCAAATCCCAACCAGGAAAGCACCATGGTTTCCGATACATCTATCTGGCTGTAGGTCATCCAGAGAATTGGAAGTAACCCTGCAATGGTATAAGTGATACCGAATTCCAGTCCTCTTAAAAGAAATGGCCCGGAAAATATGGATTTGGACCGGTCCCAGAAAAAGGAGAGTGCAAAACTGATCAGCATTGCATGAGAATAAAAAAAGAAATCCCTCGATTGATCCGAAATAAATACACCGCTCAGGTATTCAACAAAAAAAGGCGTAAAAAATTCGATGCTCACTGCAATAAACAGCCCCCCATAAGACAGGATGGACAATACTATTCCTGCAACCAGTCCGCTGATCAGCATCTTTTTTATCCTCACTTTATCCATGGCATAATCAATTACGGGTAAAATTAGCCTTTTTTAAACAGTATTGTTTTTAATTTATGATTGCCGGGATCATCAATGTTTGAAGCGCTCAAATGAACTTCTTTCCAGTTCCTCCCTGTGATCGGGATGAGCAAGCTGTATAAGGGCTTTGGCCCGTTGTTCCATATTCATGCCAAACAGGTTCACGGCTCCGTATTCTGTCACTACCCAGTGAATATGTCCACGAGTGGTAACCACACCTGCACCTTGTTTCAGGTAGGGCACAATCCTGGAGAGTCCTTTGTTGGTTACGGAGGGTATGGCAATAATCGGTTTACCGCCTTCCGATAAGGCTGCACCCCTGATGAAGTCCATCTGGCCGCCAATACCGGAGTACTGATAGGTTCCGATGGAATCAGAACATACCTGGCCGGTGAGGTCCACTTCAATAGCGCTGTTGATGGCGGTTACTTTAGGGTTGAGGCTCAGGATACGGGGATCATTTACATAGTTGATGTCCATGGCCTTGATGATCGGATTGTCATTGGCAAAGTCATACAGCTTTTTGGATCCGAGCAGGAAGGAGGTTACACAGTAGCCTGGCACAATTTTCTTCTGACTGTTGTTGAAGGTTCCGTTCTTGATCAGCGGAATGGCCCCGTCGGAGAACATCTCGGTGTGCATCCCGAGGTTCTTGTGATTGGTGAGATTTTTTAATACGGAGTCGGGGATGGTTCCGATTCCCATTTGCAGCGTTGCGCCGTCTTCTACCAGTTCCGCCACAATTTTTCCGATCTTATTATGGACCTCATTGGCTCCCTCGGAATAACTGACTTCCGGTAACGGTTCGTCTACCCATACCGCAACATCAAACCGGTCAAATGGTATGAAAGTATCGCCATGTACCCTTGGCATATTGGGGTTCACCTGTGCAATCACTTTTTTTGCAGTGCTGGCTGCAGAACGTGCAATATCCACCGAGGTTCCCAGCGAACAATACCCATGCCTGTCGGGGGGAGATACCTGGATAATGGCCACATCCAGCGGCAGGATTCCTCTTAAAAACAACAAAGGAATTTCACTCAGAAATACCGGAACATAGTCGCCCATGCCGCTATTCACCGCCTTACGGTTACTCTCCGATACGAAAAGGGAATTCATATAGAAATGTCCGGCAAGATCGGGGCTGTTCAGGTCAATACCCTGCTGGGTAATACTTACCAGTTCCACATTGTGCAGGCGGTCCTTTTGTGCAAGTAGTTCTTTCATCAGGTGTATTGGGGTGGCTGCGCTGCCATGTACAAATACACGTTGGTTGGATTGTACCATTTGCAGCGCTGCCGCTGCTGGCTGATAAATAGGGGTGTTAGGCATAAATCGAAGCGTTACTACTGATAAGTAGATATTATTTGTAATATATGATGCAAAACTAACTGATTACAATTATACTGAATCTGATTCTGGTTATTCTCTAATATGAGGAAAATCATTTTTTATCTTTTAAGGATCTAGTTTTTTTGCATTGAAAGTATTATTTGCTCAATGCCCTTGTTTAATTTTGGGAAAGTTGTAGCTTCATTCATCAATCGTTTGCGTGAGTTCAGATAGCCATATAAACCAGTTGCTGGAAGCGGTTTCTACAAGAAGCTGTGAAAAGTCTTATAAGGAACTCTTCATTATCATGAACGAGAAGCTGGTTAACTTTGCATTTGCCATATTAAAGTCCTCTGAGGATGCGGAAGAAGTGGTGTCCGATTTTTTTATCAACCTGTGGGTAAAGCGCAGCAGCCTTAGATCGGTGGAAAAACCCAAACTCTACCTTTTCATCGGGGTCAAAAATTATGCGCTCAATAAACTCAAAGCCAATAAACGCAGTCAGATCCCGCAACTGGACGAATGGGCTACCCGCCTCGACAGCGTTTTCTTTAACCCGGAGGAAATGGCTATTTCTGCCGAAATGATCAAAAGAATCATGGCCGCCGTAAACCAGCTTCCCCCCAAATGCAGGGTCATTTTCCGGCTGATCAAGGAAGACGGGCTGAAATACGCCGAAGTGGCTCAGCTCCTGGATATTTCCGTCAAAACCGTTGAATCCCAGATGGCGATTGCCCTGCGAAGGATCCGTTCCTGCCTGGAATTCAAGAACGAGTTCCCCGAAATTCACTCCCTGCTGACCCGGAAAAAATAATTGTTACCTTTTTAGGGGTAAAACCGCTGTTTGGTTGTTCTTCCATTATTACTTGCCATTCGATGAAAGAAGAACAATTTTGGATCCTGCTGTCTAAAAAGCTTGCCCATGAGGCAACTGCCGAAGAATTGGCATTATTGCAGGAATTCCTGAATGACAACTCCGAATGGACGGCTACCCACGACCACCTTCAGGAATTTTGCAATTCCAGGCCTGAACCTTCCCCTGAGTACAACCAGCGGGGAGAAGACGCCTACCTCAACCACATCAACCGTTTAAAAACCCAGGTGCCCGATTTTGAAGCGGAGACCGAAATGGAGGTTGCTGTTCCGGAAATCGGCCGTAAGGCCCGATATACCAAGTGGTTTAAGCTGGTTGGCTCCCTGGCTGCCGCATGTATACTCTTTTATTACATTTTTAATACCCCTTCCGCCAGAGAAGCCAGCCTGGCTCAAAACGAACTTCCGCACAATGAGGTGAAAGTGGGCCATGGCTCCAAGTCTAAAATCCAGTTGCCCGACGGCACCCAGGTTTGGCTTAATTCGGGCAGTAAACTGACCTATGAAGGCTCTTTTAAAGGAGGCCTCAGGGAAGTGGCGCTGGACGGGGAAGCATATTTTGATGTTACCCGCGACCCGGAACATCCGTTTATTGTGCATACTTCCAGTATTGATATCAAAGTGTTGGGAACGGCCTTCAACGTAAAAGCCTATGATGTGGACCAGACCATCGAAGCCACATTGATTCACGGCTCTATTGAAGTGGTAGATCGTTTTCAACCTGATGCCCCTAAAGTGATGTTAAAACCTCACGAAAAAATCGTGTTCAATAAATCCAGGCATACCGGCGTACCTAAAGCCGGGAATACTGTTGAAGCCCCAATGGAACAACCCGTGAGTACTTCCACCATCCTGGTAACCCCATTGCCTAAGCATATTGCAGATTCCAGTATCCTGGAAACTTCCTGGTTGTACAACCGGATTTCCTTCGACGACGAAAAAATGACCGATGTGGCAACCAAGCTGGAGCGTTGGTACGACGTAAAGATTAAGATTACAGATGATAAAATTAAAAACTACAGGATCAGCGGCGCGTTTATTGATGAAACAATTGATGAGGCGTTAAGGGATATACAGTTGCTGATTCCGTTCAAATATGAGATAAACAATAAAACAATAACAATCAATAAAAAGTAATTAAAAACGGGAAATGTTGCAGCATTTCCCGCAAAAGTGTAGCAAACAACTCCTGGAGGAAACTCCATGTCGTTGCATTCTTTTAAAACCAAAACCAAAATTATGCAAAAAAGTGTACTTCCGGGTCACAAAATGTGGCCAAGGGTGCTTCTTAAATCACTGCTTATTATGAAGCTTGCCATTGTAATTATCTTATTAACCGGGTTGCAGGTAAATGCTACCGCTACCCTGGGGCAGAAGGTAAGCCTGAAAACTTACCGTACAGAGATCAAGAAGGTGCTGAAGCAGATAGAAAACGAAGGTCATTTTCGTTTTCTGTACAATTCTGATCTGAAAGACCTCAAAACCAAGGTCGATTTTTCTGCCGTAAACCTTTCTATTGAGCAGTCTTTAGCAGGTTTGTTTGCAGGTACCAATCTGACTTACAAACAGTTAGGTGGAAACCTCATTGCAGTTCTGTCTTCCGATGCACGGGAGAACGCCCGCATCAAAATCACCGGTAAGATCACCGGCGAAAACAATGAAGCGCTGGCTGGCGCCTCTGTTCTGGAAAAAGGAACCAATAACGGAACCTTTGCCGACAATAACGGTAACTTCAGCTTTACAGTTGATAACGATGCTACATTAGTTATCAGCAGTATTGGCTACGAACCGCTCGAAGTAAAGGTAAGCGGCCGTTCCGTTGTGGATGTGAAACTGAAACTCGCTATCCAGAAAATGGATGAAGTGGTGGTAATCGGTTATGGACAGGCCAGCAAGAGAGACCTGACCGGTTCTATCGTAAAGATCGCTGGTAAGGATGTGGCTGATAAACCCAATACCAACCCGGTTGCTTCCCTGCAGAGTAAAGTAGCTGGTTTATCCATTGTAAACAACGGTACTCCGGGCGCTGCCCCGGATATCAGGATCCGTGGTACCATCTCTATCGGTTCCGTAAGCCCTTTGTATGTAGTGGATGGGGTCTTCAATGATAATATTGACTACATCAACCCGAACGATATCGAATCTATAGAAATACTGAAAGACCCTTCTTCCCTGGCGATCTTTGGTGTTCGCGGCGCTGCCGGTGTAATTGCCGTTACCACCAAGCGGGCCAAGGCCGGACAGGTGGTGATCAACCTGAATTCTTCCTATGGTTTCAAAAAGCTGGTAGATAAAATCAAGCTGGCCAGCGGCGAAGAGTTCAAAACATTGTACGAAGAAGAGAAAGCCAATATCGGTGTTACCTCTCCTTTTGACTATTCCAAATACACTTCAAACACAGACTGGATTGATGCGGTTACCAGAACAGGGCATTTCAATACGAACAACCTGAGTGTTGCTTCCAGCACAGAGAAAAATAAATTCAACTTCGGGTTAGGTTACACCACCGACGAAGGGATCATCAGGCATGAGAAGCTGGAGAAATTGCAGATATCTTTGAATGATGAGGTGAAGCTGAGTAAATTCCTGAAAGTAGGGGTTAACTTTAACGCCAGCCGTCAGGACAACCCTTACAATGCTCCATATGTCTTAGATAACCCAAGAAATATCCTGGATGAGGCGCGTAAGGTAATCCCTTTGGTGAGCAATGGAACCTTTGCTGTTAAAGCAAAAAATCCTTATGGATTGGATAGCTTAACGCAGAACCTGTATTACGATCTGCCTTCTATTCAGAACTCCGGTGTGGTGAACCCATTGATTCAACTGGAAAATGAATGGAATAAAACCAAGAGTATTGAATACAGAACAGTGGGTAGTGCGTTTGGAGAACTGAACTTCCTGAGAGATTTTACTTTCAAGGCCAGTTTCTACGCAGACATGAGCACTGTTAATACGAGACAATACACACCTGTATACAATGCTTACGATGCAACATTGGAAAGACCATTCCTGTACAGCCGCACTACTACTGTCAATGAAAAGGATATTTCTTATAAAAAATTCCAGCAGGATTTTATCCTGAACTACAGAAAGAGCTTTGGTGAGCACAACCTGACTGCAATGGCCGGTTGGACCACTTACTATTATGGCAGTTTCAGCAGAACCGCTTCCGCAAAACAAAGCGCAACCGGTTCTCCTATTCCTGATGATTCCCGTTTCTGGTACATCGAGAATGGATTTACCGATCCTACTTCTAAAGTAGCCAACTCCGGTCAGAGAGAAAGAACCACCGCTTCTGCGTTGCTTCGCGCCCTCTACAACTACCAGGGTAAATATTTCCTGAATGCTTCATTCAGAAGAGACGGATCTTCCCAGATCTCTCCTGCAAGCCGCTGGCAGAATTTCTGGGCCGTAGGCGGTGCATGGGAAATCAGCAGGGAAAAATTCTTCCAGGGGCAGAATATCTTCGACTACCTGAAGTTGAAAGCATCTATGGGTGTTCTCGGAAACCAGAACACTTACGGATATGACTATCCTTTCTATCCGGGCCTGGTTGCAGGTAATGCAGCCGTGTTTGGTAACCTGGTGTACAATGCGTACTCCCAGTCTTACCTGCCTAATAGGAACCTGAAATGGGAAACGGTGCATGCAAAAGAGATCGGCCTTGAATTCAATGCGCTGAAAAACAAATTGCATGCAGAAGTAAGTTACTTTAACAAACTTACCAAAGACCTGATGACCTTTATTCCGGGTAGCCAGGGTGTTTCCAATGGTCTGGATAATATCGGTAGTATCCGAAACAGCGGTTTTGAGTTGAGTGCAAGCTATACGCAGGATCTTTCTAAGGATCTTACCTTAACGGTGAGCGGTAACTTAACTACTTACAAGAACAAAGTAGAGTCTCTGGCAACGAAAGAATTCTCTATCCAGAGCGGCGTAAACAGAACAACTGTAGGATTGCCAATCGGTTACTTCTATGGTTATATTGTAGAAGGTATCTATCAGTCTTATGCCGATAAACTGTCTTCTCCTGTTAATACGGAATTCTCTTATGGTCCTGGTGATCTGAAATACAAAGATGTAAACGGAGACGGTAAAATCAATACTGCCGACAGAACCATGATCGGTAACCCTACTCCGGATTTTGCTTATGGCGGTACCATCAGTCTGAAGTACAAGAACTTCGATTTCAGTGTTGACCTGGGTGGTGTTTACGGAAACGAAGTGTTCAGAAACTGGGGCGGTACAGAATCTCCTTTCCAGCGTGTGAACTATGCTAAGTTCAAAGTGAACAGGTGGCATGGTGAAGGAACTTCTAACTGGGATCCGATTCTTGCACAGGATCACCGGATCAACTACGAGGCTTCTACCTACAACATCGAAGACGGTAGCTACTTCAGAATCAGAAACATTCAGTTAGGTTATAATTTATCGTCTGCAATGCTTTCTAAAGTAAAGATCAAAAATGTGAGAGCATTTGTGAACGTGCAGAACTTAAAGACATGGAAGAATAACTCAGGATACACTTCTGAATTTGGTGGATCGGCTATTTCTTTCGGTATGGATAATGCCGGCGGAGCAATTCCATTGGCTGCCACTTTCGGTTTAAATGTAACTTTCTAAGAAAAATAAATTATTTCTAATATGAAAAAGAATATAAAACTACTTTTCACGATGCTGGCATTATCATCTATGATAATGATGCTGGCGGGTTGTCAGAAATTTTTGGACAGGAAACCCCTGACCGCCACACTGGATGATCTGAACCAGGGCGGACTGGAAGGCCAGATCTATGGCTTGTACAGTAACCTGAGAGGAAGCGCCGGTTTCACCAGCATTCCATGGATCGCCATGCACGATTTCAGATCCGATGATTCTGAAAAAGGTTCTGATCCTTCTGATGGCGCTGAGTGGGTTGCCCCATTCGACAGGTACCAGTATGTAAAAGACCTTTGGGCCTCCAACACTTACTGGGATGATCACTATTCCCTGATTAACCTGGCGAATACTGCTATTCAGACAGCCGATTCTCTGAAGCTTACTGATGCAGCTTCCCAGATCAATATTGCTGAAGCCAAATTCTTCAGAGCCATGTCTTATTTTGACCTGGTGAGAACCTTTGGCGATGTTCCAAAAATCGACTTCAGAATTTACAATGCAACCCAGGCGAATATTGCCAAGTCCCCTGCTTCTGCCATTTATGCGCTGATTGATGCGGACCTTACTTTTGCGGCAGCCAATCTCCCATTGGTTTGGGGTAATCAGTATCCGGGCAGATTAACCAGCGGCGCTGCAAAAACATTGCATGCAAAGGCACAACTGTTCCGTGGTAACTGGGCGCAGTCTCTTGCACTTTCCCAGCAGGTAATTGCTTCAGGTACATACTCTCTGTACAGCAGCTACTATGGTATCTTTAAGGATGCCGGTGAAAACAGCAGTGAGTCTATCTTCGAAATTCAGGCCTATGTAAGTCCGAACGGATCTATCAGAAACGGTTGTGTATATGCAACCACACAGGGTGTACGTGCATCTACCGCAAGCGGTTGGAACCTTGGTTGGGGTTGGAATACACCTACCGATAACCTGGTTGCAGCTTATGAAACAGGGGATGTGAGAAAAGGTTCTACCATTCTCTTCTCCGGTCAGTCCGATGATCCTTCTACCGGCGGATACGGAAGAGTATTGCCAGCGTCTACCTTTGATGTGCCTGCAGGTCCATTGCCAAGAAAGTACTGGAACAAGAAGATATATGCTGATCCTGCTTACCGTACTTCTACCGGTTTATCCGATAACCCTGAGTGGATCAACAAACGCGTATTGCGTTATGCAGACGTTATGCTGATGGCTGCTGAGTGTATGAATGAACTGGGTTCGGGCGCTACTGCTATTCCTTTGGTGAACTCTGTGCGTAGCCGTGCCGGTCTTCCTGCGATCACTTTCACCGATCAGGCTCAGTTGCGTGCTGCTGTTAAACAGGAGCGCAGAGTGGAGTTTGGTGTGGAAGGCGAACGTTTCTTTGACCTGGTTAGATGGAATGATGCGGTGACTGTACTTGGCCCTTTAGGTTATACCAACAAGGCCAGGTTCTATCCTATACCTCAGCCTGCGATTGATAAATCCGGTGGCAAACTGGTGCAGAACCCTGAATGGTAAGATTAATTGTTCAACAATTCGTTATCAAAAAAAATATGACAATGATTAAAAATATATTCAGAAGTACATCAGCTTTACTGCTGGTATCTTCAATGGCAATCATGGGTTGTCAGAAAATGGATCATCCGGCAATTGGCGCTTATGCAAAAGATGCCAACGTGCCGGGAGGCCCGCTGAAGTTCTATGCCGCATTGGACGGAACAACAACAGATCCGCTGATGAATGCGGTTGACAGTATCAGGGCAAGCTTCCCTAGTTCTGTTACCATGACGCAGATTGCCGGTATCACCGGTAAGGCGCTGAATGGCAACGGTTCCCAGATGCTGAAGTATGTTAAACCAAACGACTTTGTTGCCAATGCAAAAAGTTTTACGGTTGCATTCTGGATGAAGCGTAACGGGATGCCGGTTGGAGAAGCTGAGTTTCCATTCAGTATCTCCTCTTCTAATGCTCACTGGGCAGGTACGTCTATGTTCCTCCTGTTTGATCATGCCGGATCCGGTGCAACCGACGCAGCGGCTGTGGTGAAGTTTGTGATGGTAGATAAGACTGAGGCGGATACCTGGCTTGCCTGGGAAGGCGCCAACAAAGTACCCGGTATCCAGGATAATAACTGGCATCACCTGGCATTTGTTTACGATGCTGCTACCTCTAAGCTGACTTTGTATGTAGACGGTGTTGCCAATGCCAATGTTCCTCAGTGGGGAACCCATGGCGATGCCAATATGGACGACTCCAAAGTTTCCGGCCTTGTTGTAGGCGGAAGACCTAAAGAAGACCTGGGTTGGGGCAGATCATGGACCGGCGGACTTGATCAATTCAGAATGTACAGCAAAGCGTTAACTGCAACAGAAGTGACTGCTTTGTTTAGCGGCAAACAATAGTTTTTTTAATTGGCAGTGATTACACTAAACAAAGGGCTGAACAGATTCTGTATCAGCTCTTTGTTTTTACTATAACTGTATACCATGTTCAACAGGAACCTGCTCACCCGCATTTTCTTGCTGCTTGCAGCAGCTTCTGTAATAACCGTATCCTGTAAGAACAGGAAAACAATGTTCACCCAATTGCCGGAATCCCAAACCGGTATTAGCTTTTCCAATCAACTGGAAGCCAGGGAGGGACTGAATATTTTATACTACCTCTACTTCTACAACGGCGCCGGCGTTGCTACCGGAGACATCAATAATGACGGTCTGCCGGATATTTATTTTACTGCCAACTCAAAGGGCAACAATAAACTTTACCTGAACAAGGGCAATTTTCAATTTGAAGATATTACCGGTAAGGCCGGTGTGAAAGGATTTTCAGACTGGTGTACCGGTGTTACCATGGCCGATATCAACGCCGATGGCTTCCTGGATATCTATGTATCCACCGTATCGGGTAAATATGGGCTAAAAGGCCACAACGAATTATACATCAACAACGGCAAAGGCGCATTTACCGAAGAATCGGCCAGGTACGGTTTAAATACTTCCTGTTTAAGCACACAGGCGGCTTTTTTTGATTATGACCACGATGGTGATCTGGATTGCTACCTGCTGAACCAATCCAGCAGGCCGCATGCCAATATTGTTGATACCAGTAACCGCAACAAATACGATTCGCTGGCCGGTGACCGGCTCTTCCGGAATGATATTGCTACTATAGGAAAATTCACGGATGTATCTGCTACAGCAGGGATTTACCAAAGCAACCTGGGCTATGGCCTGGGCCTGGCCGTAGCAGATCTGAACAATGATGGCTGGGAAGATATTTACATTGGCAACGATTTCCACGAAAATGATTACTACTATGTAAATCAGCAGAACGGGTCCTTCAAAGAAGAAGGAGCTGATCATTTCAGGCATTACAGCCGGTTTAGCATGGGGAATGATGTGGCGGATTATAACAACGATGGTCAGTTGGATCTGATTACGGTTGATATGCTTCCCCCGGATGAAAAACAACTCAAAACATATGGCAGCGATGAAAATCCGGATATCTACAAGGTAAAACTGGAAATGAATGGCTACCAGAAACAATATTCCAAAAACAGCCTGCAACGCAACAATGGCAATGGCATTTCCTTCAGCGAAACCGCTTTGTTGAGCGGTGTTTCAGCAACCGACTGGAGCTGGGGCCCTTTGTTCGCCGATTTTGATAACGATGGTAACAAGGATTTATTCATCAGCAATGGTATCGTAAAACGTGCACTGGACATGGATTATATTCAGTATGTATCTGCCATGCAGGCCCAACAGAAGCTGAATACCACCAACCGGTTTGATGATGAACTGATTGCTAAAATGCCCGAGGGAAGCGCCCATCCGTTCCTCTTTAAAGGAAATGGCCACATGGGATTCAATGATGTTAGCGTTGACTGGGGAACCGCTAACATGAAGGGCTTTTACAATGGTGCCTCCTATGCAGATCTGGACAATGATGGCCGCGTAGATATTGTGATCAATGCCATTGATGCCCCCGCTGTTATCCTGAAAAATAATACGCCCAATACCAACAGTATTTCAATTTCCTTTACCGGAAACAATGCCAATAAAAATGGCATCGGCGCAAAAGTCTACCTCTTTTCCGGTAATAAAATACAATATCAGCAACTGATGCTGACCAGGGGCTTTCAATCGGCTTCCGCGCCGGTGCTTCATTTTGGGTTGAACAATGCAAAAGCCATCGACCGTGTATTGGTGGTATGGCCGGACCAGCGTTACCAGGTGATTAAAAGCGTTGCTGCCGGTACAAAGCTGAAACTGAACCAGGCTGATGCTATTCCCGGATTTGAATACAACCGTTTCTTTCCGCCTGCCGCTCCTTTGCTGAAAGATATTACGCAACAGGTAGGTATCAATTGGAAGCATACTGAAAATGATTTTATCGATTACAATCGCCAATACCTGATCCCGCACCAGTTGTCTGCCAGGGGCCCTAAACTGGCAGTGGCCGATGTGAACAAGGACGGCCTTGATGATTTTTATGTTTGCGGCGCATCCGGCCAGCCCGGCGAGTTGATGCTGCAGTCTGCAAACGGGCGGTTCCGTGTTGCCGATGCACCTGTTTTTGCAACGCAGGCCGCTTCGGAAGAAGTGGATGCGATTTTTTTTGATGCCAATAAGGATTCCTGGCCCGATCTCTATGTTGTAAGCGGTGGCAACCAGTATGATGATGGAAAGCCTGAACTGGCGGATCATTTTTACCTCAACGACGGCAAGGGTAACTTCAAATTATCCGATCAACTGATTCCGACCATTTTAAAAAATAAGTCTTCGGTAAGTACGATCGATTTTGACAAGGACGGAGATCTGGATCTCTTTATCAGCGGTATTGCCGATGCGAAGCAATATGGTATTGCCCAACCATCTTACCTGCTGGTGAACAAAGGTAATGCAGTGTTTGCGGTGGCCGATCCTTCGGTGATCAACCTGAACAATGCGGGAATGGCTACCAGCACTGCTGTGGCCGATTTTAATAAAGATGGCTGGGACGACCTGCTCCTTGCCGGAGAGTGGATGCCGGTGAAACTGTTCCTGAATCAGCAGGGACGATTCAAAGAAACGGCGATCCCCGCTTCCACCGGTTTGTGGCAATGTTTGTACACCACCGATGTTAACGGCGATGGGTACACCGACATTCTTGCCGGTAACTGGGGGCTGAACAATAAACTGATTGCAGGCAAGAACGGCCCTGTAAAACTCTATGTGAAAGACTTTGACCGCAACGGTACCGTTGAACAGGTGATGTGTTATACCATCGATGGGAAGGAATATACCTTCCTGGGTAAGGATGAACTGGAGCGGGCATTGCCTGTGCTGAAAAAAGCCTATCTGAAATACGAGGAAGTTGCCGGTAAAACGGTTCAGTTCATGTTTTACGACCTGTTTAAAGATTATACAGAAGGGAAAGCCGAAATATTGGCTTCAACCTGTTTCCTCAACAATGGGAAAGGTGGATTTCAATCAATAACTTTACCGGAGGAATTGCAACTGGCGCCGCTCTTTAGTTTTGCCGGCTTAGCCTCCGGTAAAAACAATGGCTTCCTGGGAGCAGGGAATTTTTATGGAGTTGCCCCTTACGAAGGACGCTATGATGCTTTATTACCTACTTTCTTTTCTTTTGACCCTGCCGGAAAAACGTTCCGAACCGGCGCATCATTACCGGCTGTTGAAGGAGAAGTGAGGGACGCTAAATGGATCAGGTATGCCGGTGCAGGGAAAGCGCTGGTAGTGGCCAGAAGCAACGGATCTTTGTTGTTTTACCAATAAATTATATACTGTGATAATACTCTCTTTTATGTTTAAGCAAATGCTCCTGCTGAGCTCTCCTTTGTTGTTCTGGAGTTGTTCAAAAAACAATACGGATGGAACGGAACCTGGTCCTGTAACGCCGGCCGGTCAAACTATTTACAGTTGGGTGACCACCGGAGATCAGTCGCTGTTGCTCAACAAACAATCCGTTGTACTGAATACGGGTACTCCCAACAATACATTTACGATGATTGATGTGGATACGGCTACGGTGTATCAAACCATGGACGGATTTGGTTATACGCTCACCGGTGGAAGTGCAACCCTGATCAATCAGATGACTGCTTCTGCAAAAGCAACCTTACTCAACGAACTGTTTGGCAATGATGAATCTTCCATTGGGGTGAGTTATCTCCGGATCAGTGTGGGAGCTTCCGATTTAAGCAGTCATGTATTCAGTTACAACGACTTGCCTGCCGGGCAAACAGATCCTGAACTCGCCCGGTTTTCCCTTTCGGAAGATACCGTGGACCTGATTCCGGTATTGAAACAAATACTGGCGATCAATCCCCATATTAAAATCATGGGAAGCCCCTGGAGTCCGCCGGTATGGATGAAAGATAACCAGAACAGTCTTGGCGGAAGCTTGCTTCCGGCATACTATAGCGTTTATGCAAAATACCTGGTGAAATATATCCAGGAAATGAAAGCAAAGGGTATTACCCTGGATGCCCTGACCATACAGAACGAACCACAGCATGGCGGCAACAACCCCAGTATGCTGATGTCTGCCTTGCAGCAGGCCGATTTTATCAAAAATCACCTGGGGCCACAGTTCCGGGCTGCAGGCATTACAACAAAGATTGTCATCTGGGATCACAATTGCGATCACCCGGAATATCCGATCACGGTACTGAATGATCCGCAGGCCAAACAATACATAGACGGCTCCGCCTTTCACTTGTATAACGGAGATATCAGCGCGCTTTCCCAGGTAAAGAATGCACACCCCGATAAGTCGCTTTATTTTACAGAGCAGTGGACCGGCAAAAATGGTTCGTTCGACGGAGACCTGAAATGGCATGTAAAAAATGTGATCATCGGCTCTGTGAAAAATTACAGTAAAGTGGCGCTGGAATGGAACCTGGCTAATGATCCTTCCTATGGCCCGCATACGCCCGGCGGTTGTACGGAATGTAAAGGCGCGCTCACCGTATCGGGTTCAACGGTAACCAGGAATGTGGGATATTACATTGTTGCGCATGCGTCGAAGTTTGTTCCTGCAGGTTCTGTAAGAATTTTCAGTACGGATGCCGGTAACATTTATACCGCTGCATTTATTACTCCCGCCGGAAAAAAAGTAATTATCACCATGAATAATGGCGCTGTTGAAGAATCTTTCAATATTCGCCTCAACGGCCGCTGGCTGCAATCCAAACTGCTGCCTGGCGCTGTTGCCAGTTTTATTATTTAAAAAAATGTGTACCATGATGAATAAAGCTTTAGCTGCAGCTGGTCTTTCTTTGTTACTGACCACCACTGTATTTGCACAACCCCAAAAAGTAACGGTATATACTACTGCCGAAAACACGGACCTGCGGTTAACCAAAACCGGAACGGTTGAGTTTAAACAAATGGGTCAGCCCATGGAAACCCAGATTTGTGTATTTGTTGAGCCGGGTAAAACTTTCCAGACTTATATGGGCGTTGGCGCGGCCATCACCGATGCGGCCGCTGAAACCTTTGCCAGATTATCCAGGCCGCAGCAGGAGCGTTTGCTCAAAGCTTATTTCGACAAGGAGGAGGGGATTGGTTACTCCGTTATCAGAACCAATATCAACAGTTGCGACTTCAGCAGCGACCAGTATACTTATGTAAAAGAGGGCGATAAGGCACTGAACAGTTTCTCCATTGAACACGACCGGAAATTCAAGATCCCGATGATTAAGCAGGCAACTGCTGCTGCGGGCGGTAAGGTAAAACTCTTTGCCAGCCCCTGGAGCCCGCCGGCCTGGATGAAAGACAATAACAGCATGCTTCAGGGCGGTAAATTAAAACCCGAATATTTCCAGAGCTGGGCCAGCTACTATACCAAATTCATCAAGGCCTATGAAAAAGAAGGGATGCCTGTGTGGGGTATTTCCGTTCAGAATGAACCCATGGCTAAACAAAGATGGGAGAGCTGCATTTTTACTGCTGAAGAAGAACGTGATTTTGTTAAAAACTATCTTGGGCCAACCATGCATAAAGCAGGTTATGCCGGCAAAAAGATCATTGCATGGGATCACAACAGGGACCTGATTTACCAGCGTGCACAAACCTATTTCAACGACCCTGCCGCCGCTAAATATATCTGGGGTATCGGCTTTCACTGGTACGAAAACTGGAGTGGCGGAGAAAACATGTATGATAATATCAGAAAAGTATACGAGTCTTTTCCTGATAAGCATATCTTTTTCACCGAAGGCTGTGTAGAGAAATTTGACCTGAAAAGAGTCAACGACTGGGCATTGGGAGAGCGTTATGGTAAATCCATGATCAACGATTTCAACAATGGAATGGTTGGGTTTACCGACTGGAACCTGGTACTCGACGAAACCGGCGGCCCCAATCATGCACTGAATTTCTGCTTTGCGCCGGTGCATGGTAACCTGCAGAACGATGAACTGATTTTCACCAATGCTTATTATTACATCGGGCACTTTTCCAAATTCATTGCCAACGGCGCCAAACGTGTTAGCGCCAGCGCCAGCAGAAGCCAGTTGCTGACTACTGCATTTAAGAACAATGATGGTAAAACAGTGGTGATTGTAATGAACCAGGCCAATGTTACCATTCCTTATTATTTATGGATCAATGGAAAAGCTGCAGAGATCACTGCATTGCCACGTTCCATGTCTACACTTGTATTTTAATCTGATTCTATGAAGGAAGCCGTTCGCTTTATCATTGGCATTTTTACCACATTATTATTGTGTGCAGGTTGCAGTAAAAAAGAAGGTGCTGCTCCTGTTCAACCTGAACCAACACCGGTTCCCCTGGCGGTGATTACCGCCACCCTGAACGGTACCGGTGTTTTTGGTGAAGCCAATTATAATTACCCGGTGACTGTCGTTGCCAAAATCCGCCTGAACAATGTGGTTGACCGTTCAACGGTTGCCGGTTCGGTAAGCATCTCTTCCGGCGGCGCTGTTGTTGCCGTGAACTACAGTTATGAAAACGGTGACAGCACCATTGTGCTTACACCTGTTGCTCCGCTCAAATACCTCAATCGCTTCACGCTGTATGCAGACAATACATTGAAATCTGTAAAGAAGGGAGCATTGACTACTGCCCTGAATGTGGGATTTGCCACTGAGATTGATCCTGCCGATAAGTTTGCACAGATCAGTGATGACGCCCTGCTGGACTCGGTTCAGAAAAGAACCTTTCGTTATTTCTGGGATTTTGCCCATCCGGTTTCCGGGCTGGCGAGAGAACGGAATACCTCTGGCGATGTGGTTACTACCGGGGGGAGCGGATTTGGGATCATGGCTGTTCCTGTTGCTGTCAGCAGAAACTTTATTACCAGGGCCCAGGGACTGGAAAGAATGCAAACCATTGTTGCATTCCTGAAAAATACGGCCGATAAATACCATGGTGCATTTCCGCACTGGCTGAACGGCGCTACAGGTAAAACCGTTGCCTTCAGCACCAAAGATAATGGCGCTGACCTGGTGGAAACGGCTTACCTGATTGCGGGCCTGCTAACCGCTCGTCAATATTTCGACGGGGCGGGTACTGCAGAAACCAATCTGCGGGCAGACATTAACGCGATCTGGAATGCAGTGGAATGGAACTGGTTCAGAAATGGAGGACAGCAGGTATTATACTGGCACTGGAGCCCCAATTACAACTGGGATATGAACCTGAAAATCCAGGGATGGAATGAGTGCCTTGTTACATACCTGATGGCGGCATCTTCCAATACGGATTCCATTCCTTCTACGGTATACCACAACGGGTTTGCCCGGAACGGGGCAATGATTACCGGCAATACCTATTATAATATCAACCTGCCGCTTGGCGGTTCTTACGGCGGTCCATTGTTCTTTTCGCACTATTCCTTTTTGGGTATCGATCCCAACGGGCTGAAAGACCGCTATGCAGACTATCAGCAACAGGTGGTGAATCATACCAAAATCAATTATGAATATTGCAAACAGAATCCAAAAGGATACCTGGGCTACGGCGCCAATTGCTGGGGACTTACGGCAAGTGATATTCCCAACGGATATTCCGCCAATCAGCCTAACAATGATATCGGGGTGATCAGTCCTACTGCGGCGCTTTCATCTTTTCCTTATACACCAACGGAAAGCATGGCTGCGTTGAAATTCTTTTACTATAAACTGGGGGATAAAATTTGGGGCACTTATGGATTTGCAGATGCGTTTAAACTGCAGGATCAATGGTTTGCCGGTTCAACCCTGGCGATTGACCAGGGACCCATTATTATCATGATTGAAAATCACAGAACCAAACTGGTCTGGAACCTGCTGGGTTCCTGCCCGGAAGTAAAGAGAGGAATGCGAAACCTTGGTTTCACTGCACCTTACCTGTAATGAATGAAATCTTTGTATGAAAAAAAACGTTGTATTTTTTTTATTGCTGATGGCCTGCACTGCGGGATCCGTACCATTGCGCGCCCAGCAAAAAACCTATTGTAATCCCATCAATGTAGATTATGGTTTTACGCCCATTCCTAATTTTTCGGAGTGGGGCAGGCACCGTGCTACAGCAGATCCGGTGATTGTGAATTATAAGAATGATTATTATTTATTCAGCACCAACCAATGGGGATACTGGTGGAGCAATGATATGCTGAACTGGAAATTTATTTCCAGGAAATTCCTGCGCCCCTGGAATGAGGGCTATGATGAGCTTTGTGCGCCTGCCGTGGGTATTGTAGGAGATACCATGCTGGTATTTGGGTCTACCTATACCAGTAAGTTCACATTGTGGATGAGCACCAACCCAAAGGCCAACGACTGGAAGCCGCTGGTGGATTCTTTTGAAATTGGCGGATGGGATCCTGCATTCTTTACCGATGATGACGGCAGGTTTTATATGTACAACGGAAGCAGCAATGTATACCCCCTTTATGGCATAGAACTGAACCGGAAAACCTTTCAGCCAATCGGCACCCGCCGCGAAATACATTCATTGAAATCCTGGCGGTATGGATGGCAGCGTTTCGGTGAACATATGGATAATACTTTCCTGGACCCGTTTATGGAAGGCGCCTGGGTTACCAAATATAAGAACAAGTACTACCTGCAATACGGCGCTCCGGGTACGGAGTTCAGCGGATACGCCGATGGGGTGGCTGTTGCCGGCGGCCCGCTGGGTTTTTATACGGAGCAATCCGATCCGCTGAGTATGAAACTGGGGGGCTTTGCCCGGGGAGCGGGCCATGGCGCAACATTCAAAGACAACAACGATCAGTACTGGCATGTGAGTACCATCATGCTTTCTGTTAAAAATAATTTTGAAAGAAGAATCGGCATCTGGCCGGCGGGGTTTGATAAAGACGATGTAATGTGGAGCAGCACGGCGTTTGGGGATTATCCGCATTACCTGCCTGCGGTCCGGGAAAAAGAAAATACCCCGCGTGAAATGAATCCGGCTTTTACCGGATGGATGTTGCTGAACTATCAAAAGCCGGTAACGGTTTCTTCCACCCATGGCAGCTATGCCGCCAATTATGCCGTGGATGAGCAGATGAAGACTTACTGGAGTGCGGCTACCGGTAACAAGGGCGAATGGATCCAGACCGACCTGGGAGCGGTTTCCACGGTACATGCCATCCAGATCAACTATGCCGACCAGGATGCGGATGTACTGGGCAAAAGAACCGATCTCTATCACCAGTACAAACTCTATAGTTCTGTGGACGGGGAAAAATGGACGGTACTGGCAGATAAAAGCAGCAATGTCACCGATGTGCCGCATGATTATATTGAACTGGAAAAACCGGTAACGACCCGTTTCATAAAAATGGAGAATATTCATATGGCAAGCGGTAAATTTGCCATCAGCGGATTGCGGGTATTTGGAAAAGGGAACGGCGCAAGACCGCCGGCGGTAAAACAGTTCATGGTGCTGCGTACCGAGAAAGATAAACGAAGCGCCTGGATTCGCTGGAGTCCTGCAGACAATGCGTATGCATACAATATTTATTACGGAACTGCACCTGATAAGCTCTACAATTGTATCATGGTGCACGATGCCAATGAATATTGGTTTAAGGGAATGGATAGTAAGAAGACTTATTATTATACCATTGAAGCGATCAATGAAAACGGCGTATCAGATCAGTTTAAAATATTAAATGTTGAATAATGAGAAAACTACAAACGATTGCACTCGCTTTGTTGATGCTGCTTGCATCCTCAGCCATCAGTGCACAGGATGCTAAGATGAATGCGTTCATCGATCAGCTGATGAAAAAAATGACCCTCGAAGAAAAATTGGGTCAGTTGAACCTGCCCAGTTCCAACGATTTTGTAACAGGCGCTGCAGCAAGTACGGATATTGCTAAAAAGATCATTGCCGGAAAAGTGGGCGGTCTGTTTAATATTAAATCCTACGCCAAAATTAAAGAGGTACAGAAACTGGCCGTAGAACAAAGCCGCCTGAAAATACCGTTGATGTTTGGGATGGATGTGATTCACGGATATGAAACCGTATTCCCTATCCCGCTCGGACTCAGCTGTTCCTGGGACCTGCCCTTAATTGAACGAAGCGCACGCATTGCAGCCAATGAGGCCAGTGCCGATGGTATTAACTGGACCTTCTCGCCAATGGTAGACATTTCCCGCGATCCAAGATGGGGAAGGGTTTCAGAAGGTAATGGAGAAGATCCCTACCTGGGTTCCCAGATTGCCAAAGCAATGGTAAGAGGATACCAGGGAAATGATTTGTCTAAAAACAATACACTGCTTTCCTGTGTGAAGCACTATGCACTGTACGGCGCCGCCGAAGCGGGAAGAGATTACAATACCACCGATATGAGCCGTGTAAGAATGTACAACGAGTACCTGCCTCCTTATAAAGCGGCGGTGGATGCCGGTGTGGGTTCTGTGATGGCTTCCTTCAATGAAATTGACGGGGTGCCTGCTACTGCCAACAAATGGCTGCTGACCGATTTGCTGAAAAAACAGTGGGGCTTTAAAGGATTGGTGGTATCTGACTATACCGGGGTGAGCGAAATGATTGCCCATGGTCTTGGCGATTATCAAACCGTATCGGCCAAAGCGCTGATGGCCGGACTGGATATGGACATGGTCGCCGAAGGATTGCTGAATACTACCGCTCAATCGTTGAAAGAGGGTAAGGTGAGCCTTGAAAGAATCAATGAAGCCTGCCGTAAAATTCTGGAAGCCAAATATAAACTCGGCCTGTTTGAAGATCCATACCGCTATTTAAATGAAAACAGGGCTAAAACAGAAGTGTTTACCGATGCCAACCGGAAAGAAGCAAGAAGCACTGCTGCACAGAGTTTTGTGCTGCTGAAAAATCAAAATAAAGTATTGCCGCTTAAGAAAAACGGAACCCTTGCATTGATCGGGCCATTGGCCGATAACAGGGAAAATATGGGCGGAACCTGGAGTGTGGCTGCCAACCTGGGCAAGGCTACTTCTTTGCTCACCGGCTTAAAAGAAGTAGTGGGAGACCAGGTGAAAATCATGTATGCCAGGGGTTCCAACCTCGATGCCGATGCAGCTTTTGAAGAAAGAGCCGGCATGTTTGGTAAATCATTGAAAAGAGACAACCGTCCGGAAGAAGTGATTTTAAATGAAGCGCTGGCTGTGGCCAACCAGGCGGATGTTATTGTGGCTGCATTGGGAGAAAGCGCTGAAATGAGCGGAGAGAGCAGCAGCAGAACCAACCTGGATATTCCGGCTGTACAGAAAAAATTATTAAGCGCCCTGCTGAAAACAGGTAAGCCGGTTGTGCTGGTATTATTTACCGGAAGGCCTTTAACCCTTACCTGGGAACAACAGAATGTACCTGCCATCTTAAATGTATGGTTTGGTGGAAGTGAAGCGCCTTATGCCATTGCGGATGTTTTATTTGGTGATGTAAACCCATCCGGTAAACTGTCTACCACTTTCCCGCAGAATGTAGGCCAGATACCGCTGTTCTACAATCATAAGAATACAGGCCGCCCGCTGAATGGTCCCTGGTTCCAGAAATTCCAGAGCAACTACCTGGATGTTTCCAACGAACCAGTGTATCCTTTCGGATTTGGATTGAGCTATTCCGATTTCCAATACAGCGAAGTGAAGCTGAGCGCAGCTAACCTGAAAGGAAATCAAACACTGACTGCAACCGTTACCGTTACCAACAACAGCAATGTGGAAGGCAAGGAAGTGGTTCAGTTGTATATCCGCGACCTGGTAGGCTCTGTTACAAGGCCGGTGAAAGAATTGAAAGGCTTCCAGAAAATCAGTTTGAATGCAGGAGAATCTAAAGATGTTTCTTTCGTCATTACACCGGAAGACCTGAAATTCTACAACTATGATCTCAAATATGATTGGGAGCCGGGAGAATTTCAAATCATGATCGGCACCAATTCCAGGGATGTAAAAACTGCTAAAGTAAACTGGCTGAAATAAAAATTTATTGCATGAATTGCATTCAACTGATCATCAAAAAAGGAATAATCGCATTATTCCTTTTTTGCTTTTTGCCTGTACTGCTTCCGGCCCAGCCCGCATTGCAGAATGTATACAACAGAAAAACCAGCTCACTGAACGGGCAATGGCATTATATTGTTGATCCGTACGAAACGGGCTATTACAATTACCGCTATCAGCCCTACGATGTGGTGGATAAGGCTTCTACATCCGCATTCTATAATAATTATCACGCTAAGAATAAGCAGGAGCTGGTGGAGTACGATTTTAACCGGTCTCCAAAGATGCAGGTGCCCGGCGACTGGAATTCGCAGAAGGAAAACCTTTTTTATTATGAAGGCACCATCTGGCTTAAACGGTCTTTTCAATATCCCCTCCTGAAAAAAGGAAGCAGATTATTGTTGCATTTTGGCGCAGTCAATTACCGGGCCGAAGTATACCTGAACGGCCATAAACTCGGGATACATGAAGGCGGCTTTACTTCCTTCGATTTTGATGTTACTCCTTACCTGAATACAGACAGTAATTTCCTGGTGGTAAAAGCCGACAACCGGCGCATCAAAGACGGTGTTCCAGGCATCAATACGGATTGGTTTAATTACGGAGGTATTACGCGGGATGTAACCCTGGTTGAAACGCCGGACATCTATATCCGGGATTATGCATTGCAACTGGCCAGGGGAAATGCGCATAAGATAGCCGGTTATGTTCAACTGAACCGGTTTGCATCCAACAGCCCCGTACAGGTTGATATTCCTGAACTGGGTGTGCGCACACAGTTTGCAACCGATTCAACGGGCAGAGCAGCATTCGAAATAGATGTGGATTCAATCCGCTATTGGAGTACCGAACAACCAGTCTTATATAATTGTACCATTCGTACAAACCGGGAAGAACTAAAAGACCGGATCGGTTTCAGAACCATTGAAACAGCCGGACAGGATATTTTGCTGAACGGGAAACCGGTTTTATTGAAAGGGATTTCCATGCATGAAGAAAACAGCGCCAAAGGCTCCAGGGCCAACAGCAGGGCAGAAGCCGTTGAATCGCTGAGCCGCGCAAAGCAACTGGGCTGCAATTATGTAAGGCTGGCGCATTACCCGCACAATGAATACATGGTGCAGGTAGCAGATAGTATGGGGATGATGGTGTGGGACGAAATTCCCGTTTACTGGACCATCGATTTCTCCAATCCCCGCGTATTGCGCAATGCCGCTGCACAATTATCCGAAATGATCAGCAGGGATAAGAACAGGGCGTCGGTGATCATTTGGTCTGTTGCCAATGAAACGCCACCCACTTCCGAACGAAATTATTTTCTGCTGCAACTGATCCGTCAGGCCAGGCTGCAGGATGCCACCCGGCTGGTGAGCGCAGCGCTGGAACAGCATACCGGTAACAGCGGCGTACATATGGTGAACGATTCGATTGGTCAGCACCTCGATATTGTTGCCTTTAACCAGTATACCGGATGGTATGGCGGATCGCTGAAAGATGCGCCAAATATGAAATGGGAAATCGGCTACCATAAGCCGGTAGTGATTTCTGAGTTTGGCGGCGATGCCAAATACGGACTGCACGGAACCAAAGAAGAGAGATGGACGGAGGAATACCAGGAATATCTCTACGAGCAGAACCTGAAAATGATTATGAAGATACCCGGTGTGCGTGGAATGAGCCCCTGGATCCTGGCCGATTTCCGTTCCCCCAAACGGCTGCTGCCCGGTGTACAGGATGGATGGAACAGAAAAGGATTACTTACCGGCGATGGAAAGAAAAAGAAAGCTTATTTTACACTCAGGAACTTTTATACTAACTGGACTTTAAAAAACTAACTGCAAGGTCCGCATTATTTTTACTTATGAGCCATCGTATTCTTTCTGTTGTTGCCGGATTGATTTTCAGTGCTGCCGTTCAGGCGCAGGAAAACCCCGGATGGAAAACTGTATTTGACAAGATCAATGCAGAAGTGCAAAATAATTCCAAAGCATACAGCAGTCTTAAAACAGCCACCGAAACCATTGGTCACCGTTTGACCGGTTCAGAGAATGGGAAGAAAGCGGAGGAGTTCGCTTTTAATTTACTGAAGTCATACGGGTTCAAAGATGTGCGGTACCAGCCATTTGAAGTAGAGAGCTGGAGCAGGGGAGCGCTGACTGTGCAGACAGGTCCGGATGCTTCTAATATGCAACCCGTTAAATCAGTATCACTGGCACATTCTCCCGTTAAAGCATCGGTGAACCTGGAACTGGCTGATATGGGCAATGGCCTGGAAGAAGATTACCTGGCCAATCCCGGAAAAGCGGAAGGAAAAATTGCAGTAGTATACCTGGGGGTATTGCCTGGTTCCAAGCCCGGTACCAAGAGCCTGCACCGATCCGAGAAAACCGCACTGGCTACCAAATACGGAGCAAAGGGTGTCATCATCATCAATACAGCAACCGGGGGGATTCTGTTAACCGGTACTGCATCTGTAACCGGCAAACTGATTCCGATACCAGCCGTATGTATTGGCAAGGAAGACGGCCTGAAACTGAAAGACCAACTGGCTGCCGGTAAACAATATGCTTCTATCAGCATGACCAACTTCTCCGGCCTGATCAAGGCCAGAAATGTGATTGCAACCATTAAAGGGAAAACGATACCATCGGAAAAAGTAGTGGTAGGCGGTCACCTCGACAGTTGGGATCTTGCTACAGGCGCTATCGATAACGGCATTGGTTCATTTGCGGTAATGGATATGGCCAGAACCTTCCAGGCGTTAAAACTCCGCCCGGCGCGTACCGTTGAGTTTATTCTGTTCATGGGCGAAGAGGAAGGATTGCTTGGTTCCAGGGCATATGTGGAAGAAGCCGTGAAGGATCAAAGCATCCGCCAGTTGCGTTACATGCTCAATTATGATATGACCAACGATCCGAAAGGATATTCCACCACTGCGGAAGAAAGCAGGGAACTTTTTCTGGCGATTGGTGCACATACCCTGGGCTACGATACCAGCTATAAAAATTCATTTAGGGTCGGGGCCGGATTGCACAGCGATCACCAGCCCTTCATGTTGCAGGGTATACCCACCGGCGGTGGGGCCGATGGTAAATTGCCCAATAATGCCGGGCCCTGTTATCATGCAGACTGTGATGATTTTAAACTGGTAGATGAAAAAGGAATTAAAAGCACCGTTCGCAACGGAGCCATGTTGCTTTATGGTATTGCCGATGCAAAAGAGATTAAGGCAAAGCCCTTTTCCGATGAAGAAACCAGGGCCTTCCTGTTGAAGAATAACCTGAAAGTGCCGTTGGAGATTGCCGGTGAATGGAGGTGGAAGGATTAAGTTCCGGATTTACTGAACCATTTTTGTTGTATGGCCATGGCGCCGTATACAGATATGACAGCCGCAATCATTCCGGCTCCTGCATCCAGCGGAAAATGCTGTGCCAGGTAAACCCTGGAATAACCCGTTAGCAGGGCCAGGAAGAAACCGGGCAGCCAGAAATACCTTGCGCGAAATACCAGGCAGGCCAGCAGATAAATACTGAAGGCCGTGGTGTTGTGCCCGGAGGGAAAGCTGTTGGATTTATGCAGTTCCACTCCTTCAACAGTGTGCACAAGGGCCTGATCGGTGATAACTGCGGTTGGCCTAGCTTCATTGGCAAAAACATAGTGTTTGCCAAACTGTACCAGCGCCGTGGAAATGATGATGGCGAAGAGGACCATCGGAAATAATTTCTTCCTGAAATAAAGCGCCAGCAAGCCAAAAGGAACCCACATGATGCCATCTCCCAGGTAGGTGATATAGTGAAAGAAAAAATCGGCCACACTTCCCAGGTTGTGGTTCAGCAGCAGGAACAGGTCTTCTTTTCCGCCGAGATAAGAAAGCACAATCAGCACCAGGCCCGTGGTTAAACTCAGTAAAACGCCTTTCTTGAACGATTCGGTATTCAGTAATTCCACAGCAACTGTTTTATACGGCAAATATAGGTAATAGCCCTTCTGCCAATAAGAAAACCCTGCTCCACAGAACAGGGTTTCTTGTACAACGAAAAAACAAGAAAAACTTATACAACACCGGCCAGTTCCAGGCTGCGTTTTTTGAGATGAATAATATCGAGATTATCAATGACCGGATCAGGTGTAAGGATCAGTGAAGTGTTATTGGATTTCCACCATTTGGCGCTAACCAGCTTTTCGCAATGCAACACCCCGATCAGGTATTTTCTCTCCGCCTGGGCATGCCATTCTTCAATCCATTCAAATTCTTCTCTCGGAATATATTTCCAGTCGTCGAAACTCAGGTACACTTTCAGGTAATAGTCGTTGGTGAGGAGGTGGGGTTTGTGGTGGTACAGTTTTTTATACTCGTACTTATAATTGTATCGCAGCGCAGCGATATCGCTTAACACAGCAGAAGCGGTGGGAAAGCTACCGGCGCCCTTGCCATAAAAGAATTGCTTGTCGGCAAAGCCACTCTCAATCACCACCCCGTTGTATTCGTTCTTTACAAAAGAAAGCGGGTCGCTGAGTTCCACAAATTGTGGTAATACGAATGCAGCCACCTTCCCGTTTTTCAATTTTTTGGCCTGTGCTATCAGCTTGATATCGTAACTTTTTTCCCTGGCCACCGCGGCATCGCTTCCCTGTATATTTTGAATACCCGAGAAAAGAATCCGGTCGGGATGGGTAACAATACCGTATGCATGGTTCAGAAGAATGGTCCACTTGTTCACTGCATCATACCCCTCCACATCCAGCTTTGGATTGCTTTCTGCAAAACCCAGTTGCTGCGCCAGCAGCAGGGCTTCTGAAAAACTCAGTTTTTCCTCAAACATTTTAGTGAGGATGAAATTGGTAGAGCCGTTTACAATGGCCTTGATGGAATGTAACAGATCGTTGTCGTAGTACTCTTCCAGGTTCCGGATAACGGGGATGGATGCGCAGGCAGCCGATTCGCATAAAAATGACTGGCCTGTTTCCTGCTGCAATGTGAGAATGGCCTGCAGGTTTTCCGCGATCATTTTTTTACTGGCGCTGACCACCGATTTGCCGTTCTTTAATGCCGTTTGTACAATATCGAATGCAGCTACCGAATCGTCGATCACTTCCACAATTACATTGATTTCAGGATCATTGAGGAGGTCATTTTTATTGGTGGTGAATAAACTGGCCGGAGCATTTCTTTTTTTCTCCGGGTTTTTGATACATACTTTTTTAATACCGGCTTTGAGAGAGGGGGTTTGCTGTAACACTTTGTACAATCCTTCGCCCACTACGCCAAAACCAAATAATCCGATCGTGAGTTGTTTGTGTGCTTCCATGTTTAGTTCGCTGTTGTTGATACTTGTTGAATACTATGGTTATTTGTTGTTCTTGTGTATGGTTGATCCAGGGCCTGTTTCAGGTCGCTGATCAGATCAGATGCATCTTCCAGACCAATCGACAGGCGTACCAGGCTGTCTGAAACGCCTGCAGCCCTGCGTTTTTCGGCAGGGATGGATTTATGGGTCATGTTGGCCGGATGTGAAATCAGGCTCTTAATACCTCCCAGGCTCTCCGCCAGTTTAAATAAGCCCGTACTGCTCACCAACGCTACTGCAGCAGCTTCCGTATCATTCTTTAAAGTGAAGGAAACGATACCGCCAAACCCACTGGATTGTTTTTTAGCCACCGCATGATTGGGGTGCGAAGGCAAACCGGGATAGTATACCCGGTCCACTGCAGGATGTGTTTGTAAAAATTGCGCAATCTCCAGCGCAGTGGTACAATGTTGTTTTATTCTGAGGTGGAGGGTTTCTATACCACGGATAACCAGCCAACTGTCGAAAGGCCCGAGAATGGCGCCACAGGCGTTTTGCAGGTATTTGATTCTTGCACCCAGTTCCGGATCTTTTGTTACCACGATGCCTGCAATAAGGTCGCTGTGTCCGCCCAGGTATTTGGTAGCGCTGTGTACAACGATATCTGCACCCAGGGAAAGCGGTTGTTGCAATGCAGGTGTTGCAAACGTATTGTCTACGCAAAGCAGGCAATTGAACGCTTTTGCAATTTTAGCAATGGCTGCAATGTCAGAAATTTTTAAGGTTGGGTTGGTAGGGGTTTCCAGCCAGATCAGTTTTGTTTTTGGGGTAATGGCATTGAAAACATGCTCCGGGTTGCTGGTATCGGTGAAATTGATTTTGATACCGAATTTTTCATAGACCTGTGTAAACAGGCGGTACGCCCCGCCGTATATATCATCCACCGCAACAATTTCATCACCGGTTTGCAGGAGTTTGGCAATGGCATCAATGGCTGCCAGGCCACTCGCAAATGCGATGCCCGTAGAACCCTGTTCCAGCCCGGCTGCGAGGCTTTCCAGCGTTGCCCTGGTAGGGTTGTTAGTCCTGGAATAATCATATCCTTTATTGACCCCCGGGGCTTCCTGCACAAAAGTGGAGGTTTGGTAAATGGGTACGGATACTGCGCCGGTAAGCGGATCTACCGGGATGCTGTGAATCAAAGCGGTGGTTGTGTGCATGTTAAACAGTTTGGCCCTGCCTGTTGTACAGGCAGGAAATGAATAATGTTGAAAAAAATCCTTAAAACCGTTCAAGAAAGGAAGGAGGCATCACCATGAAGTGTTGTACAGCAACAGCAGGTAAGGGCAATAAAAAAGCCCAGCTGAAAGTCAGATGGGCCGAATATAATGTACCTCGCGGTAGATATTGTATTTGCTTTTACTCTGACTTATCTTCTCCTGTTGTACAGGATTGGAATTGGCACCTTCATATAGCTGAGTGAGCTGTATGGGTTGCCAAGGCTTCATAGGGCCAAGACCCTCTGCCTTTCTTGATAAGTATATTAAAGAACTGATGCAAAAGTAGGAAGGAATATTCAAATGGCCAAATATTAGTCTACTAAATTTATAGGTTATACAAATTCTTATCAAATAATTGCCTTTCTCAACCAATAAGCCTCCCCGCTGTTTGTATATTTACCTATCGTATGGCTAAAAAACAAAATGCATCCGTTTCGGCTTTCCTGCCGGAGGAAGACTTTATAGAAGTTTTCGGTGCGCGCGAACACAACCTGAAAAACATCGACATCCGCATTCCCAAAAACAAGATGGTGGTATTTACGGGTGTGAGTGGAAGTGGTAAATCTTCACTGGCATTTGATACCATTTATAATGAGGGGCAGCGCAGGTATATGGAAAGTTTCAGTGCCTATGCCCGCCAGTTTATGGGAGATATGGAAAGACCCGATGTAGATAAGATTACCGGGCTGTCTCCTGTTATTTCCATTGAACAGAAAACCACCAATAAAAATCCGCGCTCCACTGTTGGAACAGTTACGGAAGTGTATGATTTCCTTCGCCTGCTGTATGCCCGTATCGGGGAAGCTTACAGTTATAATACCGGGAAGAAAATGGTGAAGTTCAGCGAAGAAGAAATCGTTGAGAATGTTTTTACCAAATATGCAGGAAAGAAAATCAGCCTGCTGGCGCCACTGGTGCGCGGAAGAAAAGGACATTACCGGGAACTCTTCGAAGATATCCGCAAGAAAGGTTTTCTGAAAGTACGGGTGGATGGAGAAGTGATGGACCTTACGCCCAAACTGCAGGTAGACCGCTATAAGATTCATGATATTGAAGTTGTGATAGACCGGTTACAGGTAACCCCAGACATGAAAGTTCGCCTGAGCCAGAGTGTGCAGCAAACCCTTAAAATGGGAAAGGACCTGTTGTTCCTCCTCCTGAATGATTCTGGTAAAACCATTCAATATTCCAAGCAACTGATGTGCGAAGAAACCGGGATCAGTTACGAGGAACCTTCTCCCAATGCATTTTCTTTCAACTCGCCGTACGGCGCCTGCCCTACCTGTAAGGGCCTGGGCAATGTGTATACCATCAACCTCAGCGCCATTATTCCCGACCCCGATAAATCGGTGCAGGAAGGAGGTATTGTTCCGTTGGGTGAACAGCGCGAAGCCTATATGTACCGCAATGTGGAAACACTGTCTAAGAAACACAAGATCAGTTTGAGTAAACCCATTAAGGAGCTGAGTGCAGCTTCACTGAATATTTTGTTGTACGGTAATCCGGAAGGTGGTTCACTGGAAATGGAAGACCTCGACGAATACGCTGCTGCGCAACCATACGACGGTGCGTTTGAAGGAATCATTCCCATGTTGAAGCGTTGGTTTGCAGGCGTAAGCAGCGAAGGGATGCGCGAGTGGGTGGAGAAATTCATGGAACTGAAAACCTGCGCCGCCTGTAACGGGCAACGGCTCAAAAAAGAAAGCCTCTGGTTTAAAGTAGATGGAAAAAATATTGCGGAGATCAGCGACCTCAATCTAGATAAACTGTACCGCTGGTTTGACGGAATTGAGAAGCGGCTCGAAAAAAAGCAGAACCTGATTGCCAAAGATATCCTGAAGGAAATCAGGGAAAGATTGCAGTTTTTACTGGACGTTGGGCTTACTTATTTATCGCTGAACCGCCCTTCCCGTTCGCTCAGCGGCGGAGAGTCGCAACGCATCCGGCTCGCCACACAGATCGGTTCCCAGTTACAGGGCATCACCTATATCCTGGATGAACCATCCATTGGCCTGCACCAGCGCGATAACCAGCAGCTGATCCATGCATTGCAGAACCTTCGGGATATCGGTAACAGCGTGCTGGTAGTGGAACATGATAAGGATATTATGATGGCTGCAGATCACCTCGTAGACATTGGTCCCCGCGCAGGAAAATATGGAGGGCATATCGTTTCTGCCGGCACACCGCAGGAAGTATTGAAAAGCAATTCTGATACGGCCCAATATCTTAATGGCACAAAATCCATTGCCATCCCCAAAGAAAGAAGGGCAGGTAATGGCAAAAGCCTGGTGCTGAAAGGCGCATCCGGCAATAACCTGCATCATGTGGATGTTGTTTTTCCATTGGGGAAATTAATTGTGGTGAGTGGTGTAAGCGGCAGTGGAAAGTCTACCCTGATCAACGAAACATTGTACCCCATCCTTTCCAAACACTGTTATAACAGTAAGGGTTCGCCCATGCCTTTTAAATCGGTAAAAGGACTGGAGCATATTGATAAGGTGATTGAAATAGATCAGTCTCCGATTGGCAGAACCCCCAGAAGCAATCCGGCTACTTATTGCGGATTCTTCACCGAAATCAGGACCCTGTTTGCCGCTGTTCCGGAAGCAAAGATTCGCGGATACAATGCAGGCCGATTTTCCTTTAATGTGAAGGGAGGGCGTTGTGATGTTTGTGAAGGCGGCGGTATGCGGGTAATAGAAATGAATTTTCTGCCCGATGTATATGTGAACTGCGAAAAATGCAATGGTAAACGATACAACCGCGAAACACTGGAAATACGCTATAAGGGAAAATCCATCAGTGATGTGCTGAATATGACCGTGGACGATGCCTGTGAATTTTTTCAGCCGGTACCGTTTCTGTACCGTAAAATTAAAGTACTGCAGGAAGTAGGCCTGGGCTATATCACGTTAGGGCAGTCTGCCGTAACACTGAGTGGCGGCGAGGCACAGCGGGTGAAGCTGGCTACGGAGCTGGGGAAAAAAGATACCGGTAAAACGTTCTATATTTTGGATGAACCAACCACCGGCCTGCATTTTCAGGATATACAGCATTTGCTGGAAGTGCTGTATAAGCTGGTGGACCGGGGAAACACCGTACTGGTGATTGAACACAACCTGGATGTCGTGAAAGTGGCGGATCATATCATTGATCTGGGACCCGAAGGAGGTGATGGCGGAGGAACCATTTTGTTTGAAGGCACTCCTGAAGCTATGATCAAAAACAAAACCAGTCATACCGCCCGGTTCTTAAAGATTGAAATGCGTTAGCATTGTTATACCCTGTACTTATATTATCTTCAATACATGGATTTAAATGAGCTGAATTTTTTGCCCGAGTGGGATGACAGCCGTTACAAGGTTGGCCCGGATGAAGCAGGGGAGGAGTGGCGCAGAGGCCCTGCCAGGGCTATTGCCAAAGCCATGTATAAACAATGGCGGGAGGTATTTGGCCTCGTGATTGCCTTTGCTGAAAACCTGGCCGACGATGGCGAAGAAAATCATCCGGCTTCTACCAAGGCGCTGATTTATGAAAATGCCATGATTGTTGCACCCAAAATCATTGGGGCCATCAGCATGGATTTATATGTGCTGAAAATGGAGAATGCAGCTGTGATCCGCACCAACTGCAAACAATTATCCGAACAACTGGGCTTTGCCGTGCTCATGGGATGGGCCGATGAAGGACATAAGAATGTGATAGAAGAAGCGCTTGCCAAATTCAGGGAACTCTTTAAACAATGGGTTTCTACTTTTCAGAAAGATGCATTTGAAGATGAGTGGGGCTTATTTGTTTAAACCTCATTCTTATGCCGGGGTTTCCAGATCAGGTAATAGAAACCCAGTATCAAAATCCCCGAAATAAAAGGAATCAGTGCCAGGTGCTTGAAGGTGATTTCTCCCGTTACAATGTTGTTGTCGAAATGCAGGAATTCTGCAACCATCCAATAAGAATTGGCAGAGATCCATATGGTAATGGCCAGGTTGTGGCAAAGTTCCGACATGTATTCCCTGGTTCTGTAAGCAATTACAATGGAGATAAACAGGGTGGGAACAATCATGGCCATTCCCAGCCATCTTAAACCCATGCACCAGGCTACATCTTTGAACAACCAGAAAACAATATGGAGGTTTTCCATCTTTCTGTATTGCAATGGTATGATATACTGATCTTCTGAATCGGTAGGTTCAGGTAATATCCTCAGATCATGTACTTCTTCGGCTGGATGGATCATGCAGGCAGTTTAGTTGGTAAAAGACAATATTAAATTTTTGCAGCAAATTATCTGCTTAAAATCTTACGAAAACGTTGCACATCGGCCAATGGATGAATCGGCGTTCCTTCCAGCAGGTAAGCCGTGAATTCCGCTGCAAAGAAAGGGGAGAGGCTGCAACCCTTGGTGCCCATGCCATTCAGCAATCCAACGGTTGTATGCACCGGATGCAGTCCTGCAAAGGGCCTTCGTTCCATATTGGCAGGGCGTTCCGATGCCTGGTGATCCACAATGGTATAGGGAAGTTTGAGCCAATGCTTCAACTGTCTTTCTACTTTTTCCCGGAAATCTGCATCGGGATTCAGGTGGGTGAAATTCCATTCGTAGGTGGATCCGATCCAGAACAGGTCATCCTTCCAGGGAACCATGCTGATGCCTTGTTTATAAATATGGTTGGGGGGCAGGCCGGGGATAGAAGCAAAAATGGCCTGGCCCTTGTTCCTGGCATAGGGCAGTAAATGAAAATACGGATTATCGAATCCTGCGGTACCGTCGCAGAAGATGATCTTCGAAGCCCGGATACCCTTGTATTCCACCTGCGCTGAACCGATCACACAATCTGACAGTTCAAAACGTTCCTCCAGTAAAGCGTTGCCATCTGTTAGTTTTTTTCTCCATCCCTGCAACATGGCATGCAGATCAATCAGCCAGCAGGGGTCAATTTCACCCACACCGAAGGCAGGATTGAAATAATTCCACCACTGATCACTGTTATCGGGAATGCGCAGGTATTCCGGCTCAACCGGCAGGCGTTCTTCAAATGCCAGCTTCATCTGTGGCGTGGAGTGAAAATCCAGGATATTGCATTGCCGGATCAGTTGTATTCCCAACTCATGTCCTAAATCCCTGTAGGCCTGCACCGCAAAAGGCATCAGCTTTTCAATTTCCCAGGTGCGTACAATTCTTCTTCCGGTCACCGGGTTAATGACCCCGCTGGCCACTTTGGTGGCGCTGAATGGTCTCAATTCATCAATGACCAAAACCTTCTTTCCTGCCTTCATCAGGTTCCAGCTCATGAAGGTTCCGCAAAGCCCCTGACCTACTACTATATAATCAATCATCGGTGTTGTTTATTCTTTTATCCGAATGCTCATGCCCGCAGAATGGCTGCTGAATTCCGGTGCATATATACTTTGAACCGTGACGATACCTGCTGAGAACCTGCCTGCATGCGTTGCCGTTACTTCGTAATTGAACAGGTAGGTTCCTTTCGGCAAATATCCGATGAAAAAATCGGACCTGGTATCCCGGGTACTTTCATAATAGCCAAGCCCCTCCTGCCATTTGTAGGCGCTGATGGCGTTCAACGGCTCCATGGCGGCGGCCCGCATATCTTTCAGGTGAATATATTCCATATCGCGGTCCGACCTGAGTGTTAACTGAATAACTATTTTATCGCCGATGCTGATTTCCTCATTTTCTCCTATAGGAACCAATACCGTACCTGTTGCTGTTATTTTTTCAAGGAATAATGCCTTACTCACAGAGAGGGTGGTGTTTCCCGGGGTAATCTTATTCAGCTCTTCAAAATACTGCCAGTAAACGCCGCCATAAGATGGCTGGCCCGATTGGGGTTGATTGTTTCCACCCACCCGAACCGTAATATCGCCCATTTCAGGAACAACCAGTTCGGGGTTGATATTCACTTTCAGGTACCCGCTGCCGGCGGTGGTTTTTTGCGTAGCGCTATTGATATTGTATTTGCCCAGGTCAATCTGCACGCTCCGCTTATCGTTGAGCCAGTTGCTGCCATTCAGTAACAATGCATAACAGGCATCCGCAGTTGCGATATCCGTTTTCCAGTTGTTGGTTTGTTTGTTCAGCAATAGCCAGGTACGCATGGCATTAATGGCCCGGGTGTATTTCTTTTCTTCCAGGTTGATTTCCTCAAAGCAACTGATCAGCATGCTCTGGTGTGTTACCGGAGATTGAAACCAGGAGCGGGTATAGGCTGTTTTCCAGAACATCCCTTTCAGGGGATCGTTGATGCTGTTTTCCAGCAAAGAAGGAACAATTTGCTGTACAGCCCATTGCTCTTCCTTATTCCGGTAGGTGATCAATGCAATCATTGCCCGGGCATAACTGTTTTGTTTTTGCCATCCTGTTTTGCACAGGTTGTAGAAATAATCATACGCCCCCTTATCATCAATGGCAAAATCTCTGAAGAAACTGCGCATATAGAGGTATTCAATATGCGTATACTGAAGCGCGGCAATTGCCTGAACGACTTTTGGCCGGTTGAGTTCCCGGTAATCCCTGCTGATCGCGGCATCCGCATATTTTAATGTTTTCAGCAATAAGGGTTTTAGTTGCAGCGCCAGATCGGGACTGAGCGCTCCCAGTCTTTTCAATCTTCCGATACCGGTTAAGATATACTGTGTGATATACCGGTCTGCGGGACCATTTTTAATCCAGGAAAATGCGCCGTCGGGCAATTGTAATTCCTCCAGCTTGCTGATCCATTCTGTTGCCGCAAAGTTGCTGGTGTTGCGGGTAAAGAACTGCGCCAGTTGTTGCATGTTATAGGTTTCATTTCCGGCAGCGAATACCCAGGGTGTTTCTTCCAGCAGCAATTGTTTCAGGGCGGCATTTTTTTCCAGGTTGCTTTGCAATACCGTACTGTCTTTGTTCAGTGTTTCAAATACGGTACTGATTACAGGGCTCCTGTTCAGTATATAAGTGCCGAGTTGAACGGCATAGAGCTGGTTGAAGATCTGTATGGCTGTTTCTGCAGAAGTGCCGGTCAGGTATGGTATGGCCATGACGGTATTCCATATCGGGTTCACTGTATATTCTACCGCGAAAGACTGGTTACTGATTCGGTCGTTGTTATGCTGCAGCAGCTTATTGAAACTGAATTTTTGCGTAGTATCATTGGGCAAATAAAGCGGAAGGGTTTCCGTTACCAGTTGCCTGTTGGTAAGCACCGGTAGGGTATTTTCCTCTCCATCGCTGTACCTGCCGGCCTTTGCTACCACCCGCCAGGTAACCGGTTTGTTATAGCTATAAGGGATTTCCAGCGGGAAACGGATCACCACCGATTCCCCTGCACCTGCTGTGAAATACTGCTGCGGAAAAATATTCTGGAACCATCCGTCTACAGAACGGTTGGTAGTTGCATCAACCAGTTCCAGGGTTACCAAACCGGTCAGTTCCTGTTCGCTGGTATTGGCAATCCTGGTACTGAATTCAATATGGTCGCCCTCGCGCAGGAACCGCGGCGCATTGGGTTGCACCATGATATTTTTTTTAGTAACGATCTCTGCCGTATTTGTTCCGAATGCCAGGTCTTTGGTATGGGCCAGGCTCATCCATTTCCACCGGGTAACGGCATCCGGAAAACTAAAACTGAATCGAAAACTTCCGCTGCTGTCCGGTTGCAACTGTGGTAGAAAAAATGCGGTTTCATCAAAGTTTCTCCTGATGATCACCTGTTCGGCATCTTCGGTTTCGTTCCCGTTGGTATCGCCGGTTGCTGCAGTGCTTCTGCCCTTGCCTGTAATCACGGCTTCCTTCAAAGCCATCTTGCTGTTATCGGGAGAGGCGGGCATTGCGAAAGCCTTATCGTATAATTCAGTCCTTGGACGGGAAACTGCCTCAGCGCAGGAATTCATCCATACATCCGGGAAAATCGTTGGGTTATTGTTCATTCCACCATTGCTGTTGTAGTTCCAATAATCTTCCCCGGAGCCGGCCAACAGGTCCCTGGTGAGGTAAAATTCTTCCACACAGGGAACTACTGCCTCGCGATCCCTGTTCCAGCCGGTTTCAAATTGCGTGCTGCTGAACTGGCCGGAACTGTTGAAAGAAGTCCAAAGCGGAGGCGCCATCCAGTTCTGTTTGGTAATGGCATCCAGGCTGGCATCGTACATGCCGGTGAGTAGTTCTGCTGCTGCAGGTTTCCCTGAAGCGTCCCGTATCTCAATATTCCAGGTCTCTTTACTGCCCGGTTCATTCTCCTTCCGGTAAGTGGTATAGTTGATTTGCAGTTTTTTATTGTTCCATGGAACATGTACCCGGTATTGCGTGGTATACAATCTTCCTGCCGCAACATATGCATCCGTTACAATGATACTGCCCCTGTCTTTTTCTTCAACCTGTAAAAGCAGCGCTTCATTGTTGTTTACCTGCAGATATTGGTAGCGTTCCCGGCCGGTATCGGTTTCCCGTTTGATTTTTCGGGTAATATATCTTTTGTGGATGCTGCCCGCATTCAGGAACCTGGCCGTATCTCCGGGTAATACCTCTGCACTGGTTTTGTTCGTCAGGTGATAGGAGAGGAAGGGCATTTGTTTGTTGGCCTGGTCATACACAAATACGTACTGGTTCACCACTACCTGGTGTCCTGCGGAATCGAAAGCCCTTAGTTCGTACTTGTAAACACCCGCGGTGATCAGGCCCGGTTGAAGCGGCAGCCGTTTTGGTTCACCGTGTTGCAGGATGCTGTCTTGCAGTACAACGGGCGTTAAATTCCAGGAACTGTAGTCCGACTCGTTACCGTATTCATCGTTGGGGAAGTAGGCAACAAATTCTTTTTCGGAAAAAACAAACTGATCAGGACGCTGCCATAAACGTTCACGGAGCAGCCTGTCGGGTACGCGGGCCTTCATCAACCGGATGATGACTCTGGTATCATAGGGTTTGCCAAACTGGTCTTTTACATCTGCCGTTATTTGGGAGAAACTGTTTTTCTCCAGCGTAACCGGCACATTATTCCGTATGTCTATTTCATGACTGAATACACTAAAACGGGTTTGATGTTGCGCTGTTCTGCCGTTTTTATCTGTGGCCATCACTTCAACCGTGTAGTGCAAGGAAATATGATCGTCCGGATTATCTGATGCAATATCGGGCGCAAATGGAATGATAAAATTGCCCTTTGTATCTGTAACTGTTTCCCCGGTTACAACCTGGTTGGCCAACCTGTCGGGAAAATAACTGCTCCGGCCGGTAAAGAAAATATTCCTGCTGATGGTATAGGAAATTTTGGCCCCGCTGATGGCGTTGCCTGCATACGCTTTTGTGTTACCACTGATGTTGATACTGTCGTTGATATGGTAAGCCGCATTCATCCGGTCAAATACAACCGTAAAGTCGGGCCGTTTGTATTCTTCTACCCGGATAGAGAACATAGAACCTGTGAAACGGCTGGCTTCTATATAAAATCTTCCCGTTAAACCGGTTTCCGGTAAATGAAACCGGCCTGCAATGGACCCAAATTCATTCAGGGTACAATGAATGGAATCGATTACCTGGTAGTTGGCATTCTTCAATTGCACCAGTATGGTTTCCCCGCTTTCAATCAGCTTACTGTGTTTGGTATGGTAATCGCTGGTAATGGCGATCCCTTTAAATTGTACCAGTTGTCCGGGCCGGTAAATGGCCCTGTCTGTAAAAAAGAATAGTCGCCGGTTATTCTTTTCAAAACTGGCGGCTGTTTTTTCCTGATCGCTTATGGAAGGATCGGGCTCATAAGCATTCATGGTTTCCGTTTCTGCAACCAGGTAATGGTTGTTGCTGCGGATTTCCAGCACATAGGCTGCATAAGCGTTCTTGAGATTGTTCAGCCTGAAAACACCATTCTGGTCGGCTTTTACCCTGCTGTTCAAGCGAAGGATTTTTTTTCGTTCGTTGTTGTTGATCGTATACTGGTAATTGTTTGTATAAACGGTTACATCAGCCGAAGCAATGGGTTTGCCGGTAAGCAGGTCTCTTACAAAGAACTGATCTCTGTCTTTGAAATAGGTTAAACCGGAAACGGAGAAACGGCTGGTTGAAAGGGCATCTTTTTTGAAATGGAATTCCTTCCCGGAACTGAATACAATAAAATAATCGCCCTGTGGCAGCCCTGCTATTTTTATTTCCACGTTGTGTTGCTGGTAGTCGTTGGTAACCGGCAATGCCTGGCTGAAATGTTCAACCGGGCTGATCCCCGCCAATAATTTTTCGTAATTATTTTCATAATCGCCCTGCAGGAACTCCATGAAATCCGTTTTGTAGATCCTGGCATACACCGTATCGAGGTTCCTGTAGCTGATCAATGCACGAAAAGGTTTTCCGGGCAGATTGATTTTTTCCACTTTTCCATTCAGCGAAACGGAGGTGATCCGGTGATACAGGCGGTGGAAGCCGTTCTTTCCCCAGGATACTTCGCCCAACAATTGTTGGGCGGTATCAATTACTTTCAGCGCTTTACCGAAAGCATAACGATCCGTGGTATCGCCAAAGGGTTCATAAGAAGCCGCATGGTCCATCTCCAGTGTTGCCAGCAGATACAGCGGTCTTGCAGCTGCAGTACTGTTGCTATGGGCTTTCAGCATACTATTTAATGCGGAACGGTACAATTGTTCCTTTTTGCCAAATTGCCCGTTTTTGTTGATCCACTCAATCCGGTCAATATCGTACTGTGCAAGTATGTTTGTATTACCGGCCTGCGAGTGCATGCGCATCAATTGCTGGTAAAGCAGGATGGCTTTCCACTGCGGTTCCTCCCGGCCCTTTCCGCCAAAATCAGTGTGCATGAATATTGCTGCCGTGCTCAGCAACGCCGGATTGGTCAGTTTGTTTTTAAAAGAAATTTTGTAGCCATTGTTTTCATAAGCCTTGTAATATTCCAACGCTTCCGTTGCCAGCAGGTCCAGTAAATTATTTTTGTAAATACCTGTACTGTCATTTCCTTTCAGCACAACGGCATCAAAGCTGTTCAGTGGAATATTGTAGAGCAGTTCAGCCTGCCTTAAAGCGGATGTATGGCTTTCTTCCACGCTTTTTTGCAAATCTTCCGCGCTCCAGGTATGGAGGTCCGAGCTGTCTTTTGCAGAGGTGTTTTTTCTGTTTAAAATAGTCCAGCGCTGTTCCTGGTAAAAACGGTGATACAGTTTGGCCAGGAGGGTATGGAGTATGCTTTTTTCTGCCAACCCTTCGGCGCGATTAATTTCTTTTCTCAACCGGCCAGCCTGCTGATTGATATCGTCGCTACCGATCCTGTTTTCCAGGCTTAATGTATATAGCAGGCATTTGATGGCCTGCGCCGGTTGCTTTTCGCGTTTTGCACGATCGTATAATTTATTTACCTCCGCCAGGGCAGATTGAGGAAGGTCCTTCGCCATAATCAGCGTATCGATTACCGACCAGGTTTTGGCATAAGAAGAATCGCCTGCCTGTGCAGCAAAGGAAAATCCGGTCAGGCAAAAAAGGGAAAAAAGCAATTTTCGCATCTCAAAAAGTATGTATGTAAAATTAGCCCTATTTGCCGGGTGAAGGATCCCGCTTATCATTGTTTTAACAAGGCCATATGCACAAAAAATCCCGAAGTTTTCGCTTCGGGATCTCTTTATAGTCAGTTTGTTTTATTTTTTCAGCGCTGCAGCCATGGTAATGCCGATATCAGCCGGGCTGGCTACTACGTTGATGCCGCATTCTGCCATGATCTTCATTTTGGCAGCTGCTGTATCATCCGCACCTCCGATGATGGCGCCGGCATGTCCCATTCTTCTTCCGGGAGGAGCGGTCTGGCCTGCAATGAATCCCACCACAGGTTTGGTTTTATGGTCTTTGATCCAGCGGGCCGCGTCTGCTTCCATGCTTCCGCCGATTTCTCCGATCATAATGATTCCTTCTGTTTCAGGATCATTCATCAATAATTCTACCGCTTCCTTGGTAGTGGTGCCGATGATCGGGTCACCGCCAATACCTATTGCCGTGCTGATACCCAGTCCTGCTTTCACCACCTGGTCGGCAGCTTCATAAGTAAGGGTTCCGCTTTTTGATACGATACCGATCTTTCCCGGTTTGAAAATGAAGCCTGGCATGATACCCACTTTGGCTTCACCGGCAGTAATTACACCGGGACAGTTAGGGCCTACAAGACGGGTATTGGTTCCCTGGAGATAGTTTTTCACTTTCACCATATCCTGAACAGGGATCCCTTCCGTGATACAAACCACCAGGCCAATGCCTGCTTCGGCAGCTTCCATAATAGCATCAGCCGCAAATGCAGGCGGCACAAAAATAATGCTCACATCGGCGCCGGTTTGCTTTACGGCGTCAGCTACGGTGTTAAACACTGGTTTATCCAGGTGGGTTGTACCACCTTTGTTGGGCGTAACGCCACCAACCACATTGGTTCCATATTCAATCATTTGAGTAGCATGGAATGTACCTTCTGTTCCGGTAAAGCCCTGAACCAGGATCTTTGAGTGTTTATTAACGAGTACTGACATAGCCTAATGTTTCTGGAATTTTAAATTTCGGGGCAAAAATAGGTGAAATTCGGTATGTGGGGGCCTCCAAATGCCATAATGCCATAAAAAAATAATGGCATTTGATTTGTAATTTTAGGCAGGTAAGTCATACAAACAATTAACTTACATTAAATAAATACAAATTATGAGTACGAAAAACATTACCCTGATTGTAATTGCCGGTTTAATCCTTTTGGTAGGAGGAATGGGCTGCAACGGATATAATGGATTGGTTAAGCTGGACGAAAAAGTTGGTCAGGCATGGAACAACGTGCAAAGTGACTACCAGCGCCGGGCAGACCTGATTCCCAATTTGGTGAACACCGTGAAGGGGGAAGCCAATTTTGAGCAGACTACCCTCGAAAATGTGGTAAAAGCAAGAGCCAGCGCTACCCAGCTGAAAGTAGACCCGAAAGACCTTACTCCGGAAAAATTACAGGAGTTCCAGGCCGCACAGGGACAATTGTCCCAGGCATTGGGCCGTTTGCTGATGGTAACCGAAAATTATCCTAACCTGCGCGCCAACGAAGCATTCCGCGGATTGCAGGCACAGCTGGAAGGAACAGAGAACCGGATCAAGGTTTCCAGAAACGATTTCAACGCCGCTGTGGCAGATTACAATATCAAGGCAAGATCCTTTCCAATGAACATTCTGGCAGGTATCACCGGGTTTAAAGTAAAAGAAGGCTTTAAAGCCGAAGCTGGTTCTGAAAAAGCACCTGAAGTAAAATTCTAAAAAACCTGCATGTTCGGAATATTCAAAAAGTCACCGAAAGCTTATTTCTCTGCGGAGGAGAATGATGCCATCGTAGCAGCAATACGAAAAGCCGAACAACGCACCAGCGGCGAGGTAAGGGTTTATGTGGAAGGCAAATGCAAGCTGGTGAACCCGGTTCACAGGGCAAAAGAAATTTTCGTTAAACTGAAAATGGACCAGACCGATGCCCGTAACGGGGTGTTGCTCTACCTGGCTATGGAAGACCGTCAGCTTGCTGTCTGGGGAGATGATGGTATACACCAGCGGGTGGGGGATGAATTCTGGAATAAGGAAGTAGCGGTAATGATCAGCGAATTTCACCAGAAACATTTCCTGGAAGGAATCGTACATATTATTGGCGATATCGGCGAAGCCCTGGTTACGCATTTCCCTTACGATGCTACAAGGGATAAGAATGAATTACCGGATGATATCGTATTCGGAAAATAACTGCAAAGCCCCTTTGATGATCAGAAGGGGCTTTGTTAATAGCAACCCATGAAGAAACTTGTTTTTATATTATTGTTTTCACTGAACCTGGTTTGGGCCGGTGCACAGCATATTTTGCCCAAACCCAATCCGCCACGGCTGGTGAATGATGTTGCGGGGGTATTATCTCCCGAGCAGGTAGCCATTCTGGAACAGAAGCTGGTGGCGCTGGACGACAGTACCTCCAACCAGATTGCCGTAGTGCTGATTAAAACGCTCAATGATTATCCGATAGAAGAATATGCCAACAAACTCTTCAGGGAGTGGGGGATCGGAAACAAAAAAACCAACAACGGGGTATTGATTCTCGCGGCCATTGACGACAGAAAAGTAAGAATCGAAGTCGGATACGGGCTGGAGGGCGCCATCCCCGATGTAACGGCTTCCAGTATATACAGAAATGAAATTGTTCCCGCATTCAGGGAGCAGAATTATTTCCGGGGTATTAACAATGCGGTGGATGCCTTATCCAAAGCGGCGGCAGGTGAGTACAAGGTAAAGCGCGAAAAGAAACCTACCGGAAGCGGTAAGCCCATTATTACATTCCTGGTCATCCTGTTTGTTGTATTAATAATTGTTGGCCGCGGTGGCGGCGGCAGGGGCGGCGGGATGATGAGCCGCAGAGGAGTGGGAAATGTTGCAGAAGCCATGTTCTGGACATCCCTGCTGGGCGGAGGACACCGTGGCGGTGGTGGTGGTTTTGGCGGTGGAGGAGGCTTTGGTGGCGGCGGTTTCGGTGGTTTTGGCGGAGGCAGCAGTGGCGGCGGCGGTGCCGGAGGAAGCTGGTAAATCCATTTAAAGCACCCCATGCGGAAATTCCTTTTCATATTTCTTTTCAGTATCCCCGCAGGAGCTACGTTATATGCGCAGCAGTTTAATCGTTATAGTCATAAACGATTTGAAGTAGAACAGCAGCAAAAAAATTTCACTACCCTTCATGTGCACGAAGAACCGATCCTGTTCTACAGTGAAAGAACTACCCATACCCGTTATGTGGTGGAAGAAATTTTTCCCAACGGGTACGATGTAACAGCCAATACTTTTTCCATTACCGGTAAACTGGTTGCATTCGGGCAGGAGCAAACATACAATTCGGCCACACCATCCGGAATGCCGGCTGCAGATTCGCTGGCGATGCAGGCGTTGTTGCATAAAACCCTCCGGATCAGCGTAAGAAATAATCAGCAGCAAATACGACCGGATTCGTCCGGGGCAATGTTGTTGTTGCAGCCGGAAGATGTTTCCCGTTTCCTGCTGCCCGTTTCAGCAGCGGATATGAAGCAGGGATACAGCTGGTCCGATTCTACAATGTCGGACAGCAGCAAAACCCTGAGCCGGTACCTGGTTACCAAAACAACAGCAGATACGCTGGAAGTAATGGTATTCAGTGAAATTCAGCTCCAAACCCGTTTCATGCAACAGCACCAACCCATGTTACAGCAATTGAGGGGATATACGAAAGGATACCGGTGGTATGATCCTGCAACCGGAATATTAAAAAGGGAAACGCTGAGCACCAGTTATAACGGAAGTTCCGAAACAGGTGATCAACGCTTCCCTGTGGCCATCAGCATTACTGCAGAAACCCGGCTGAAGGAATTGAACTGATGGTTATTGTATCATTTTCAATTTTACATAATCTGCCAGTTCCTGTAAACCCTTCGTTTCTTTCCCGCTGGCCAGCGCTTTCAGTACCAGGTTGTTGATATACGGATCTGTCTGCGCCTTGCTGTCTTTTGGAATGGAATCCCTGAATGCTACGATCAGGTCAACGCCTTCCTTGAATTTTGCCGCATCCGTTACTTTGTTCAGGCATTCCGAAAAAGTGAACATGGCGGTGAATTTATCCGTAGAGAGCGGCATCTTCTTAAAGTTCCCTGCTATATAATCGTAGCCCGATTCATCTCCAAAGGCGGCAATCACCATGGCAATGGCATTGTTCAGTTTACCCCTGGAAGGTTCTTTAGACAACTTCAGCGCAGTAGTATATGCAGTACTGCTGTCCATCAGCGATAAGGCTTCCAGTGCAGCACCGGCAACAGAATAAGAGGAGTCGCTGATGGACTGCCGGAACAATGCTTCATAGGCAGGATTTCTTTGTTTGCCCAATACATCTATTGCAGCAGCTTTAACGATTCGTGAAGGATCTTTCGCTGCAATAGCTTCTACTTTTTGCAAAGTAGCCGCATTCAGCATGGCCTGCTCCAGGCCGTTCAGCGCTTTGCTGCGGATCCTGAAAAAAGGATCGTTCAATGCAGTGGTAAGGATGTTTAATGCAAGCGGGTCGGCGGGTTCCTTTGCAGCAGTTTCAACGGCTTCCATCCTGTCACCAAAATTGTTTCCGTACTTCAATTGATGCGCATATTCTTCCAACGATTTGTTTTCTTTTTTCTCAGCCAGTAAAATGCGTTCCGGATCCGCAGTAATCAAATCCGGTTTTGCTGTAACAGGAAAATAAAAACTATCCTGTTTGTTGTTCAACCATACGTTGTACCTTTTTTTGGCGGCGCCTTCATACACATCAATGGTTAGAGGCAGTTTAAACAGGTTGGATCCCTGCGTTTGTTTCAATACAACGCTGGCCTGTTTGGCGGCGGCATCATATCCGTAGGTGATCTCCAGTTTTGGATGACCATGGTTAAAATACCATTGATTAAAGAACCAGTTCAGGTCTTTACCGGTAACAGATTCAAATACCATTCTCAGTTTATGCGCGCTGCCATTGCTGAATTTGTAGTGAACGAGGTATTGGTGGAGCGCTGCAAAAAAAGCTTCGTCTCCCACATAATTGCGCAGCATGTGCAGAATGCGCCCGCCTTTCTGGTAGCTCACCAGGTCGAACATGTCTTCCTGGCTTTCATAATAAAAACGAACCAGGTCTTTGCCGGCAGAAGACTTGCTGCCCAGGTAAGCCTGCATGTCTTTTGTGTTGTCGTACGCAGCGGCATCTTTACCATACTTGTATTCCGACCAAAGTACTTCGCTGTAATTGGCAAAGCTTTCGTTCACGGTCAGGTTGCTCCAGCTTTCTGCTGTAACCAGGTCGCCAAACCACTGGTGAAACAGTTCATGCGCAATGGTACTTTCCCATTCATTGCCATCTGTCAGTTGGCGGGCATCCTGCTGCGCGCTTTCCTGGTGCAGTGTGGCAGTGGTGTTTTCCATGGCGCCGCTAACATAATCCCTTCCAACAATCTGGCTGTATTTGCTCCATGGATAATCGATGCCCAGCTTCTTTTCGAAGAACTGCATCATTTCCGGTGTAAGGCCAAAGATCTTTCCGGCCACTTTCTCGTATTCTTTTTCTACATAGTAACTCACTTCCTTTCCTTTGTAACTGTCTTTCACCACAGCATAATCACCAACGCCAATAAAAAACAGGTAAGGTGCATGGGGCTGGTTCATCACCCATTGATCTGTTCTGGTGCCGTTGCCATTGTTCTGTTGCTTTACCAGTTTGCCGTTAGACAGGGAAACATATTTGGCGGGAACAGTAAGGTTGAACTCCTGTGTGCAACGCTGATTGGGTTTGTCGATGGTGGGCACCCAAACCGAAGTGGCTTCTGTTTCGCCCTGTGTCCAGATCTGTGTGGGCTTGCCTTTGTCTGCACCGGTGGGGTTAATAAAATACAATCCCTTTGCATCGGTTATGGCAGCGCTTCCCTTTGTTTCCAGTTCATCCGGTTTGGCGATATAGTCTATATATACCGTGTAAGGTTCTTTGCTGGTGTAGGTTTTGTTCAACTGAATCTGTAGCTGCTCTCCATTGTAAACATACTTCAGCGGAAGGTTGCCGTTGTTCTTTACCAACGCTACCTGTTTAATCTCCATGCCCTTTGCATCCAGTTGCAAAGAGTCGGTGGGGTAGAAGTGCGGTTGCAGTGTGAGCCACACTTTACCATTCACCTGCGATTTTTCATAGTTGAAAGAGGCATTAAGCCTGGTATGTTTCAGGTTGTTGATCTTTGGGGCGGTTTCCCGGTAAATGCCTTTCCATTCTTCCCTTGTTTCCTGGGCCACGGTCAATTCCGCTGCTAAAACAAAAACGATCCATAGTATCTGCTTCATGTATTCTGATTGAGACGCTAAAGATAAGTGGAGGGAAAAGTGCACCCAACTTGCATTTTAAGTAAATTTGTTAAAAGACCGGATTCATGTTCAAGCAATCGTACATAAAAACCCTGCTGGCGGGGATGGGTTTCTGGCTGATGACGCAGGCGGCTGCAGCACAGTCCAATAACTTCCTTTATATACAATCGGAGAACAGCCAGCCCTATTATCTGCAGCTCAGGGGTAATAATTACAGTTCCAATGCCAAAGGCTATTTATTGATCCCGCAGTTGGGCAACGGCGATTATTCCATTGTGATCGGGTTTGCCGGCGATCAGTATCCCGAATACACATACAGCTTCACGGTAGAAAACAAGCCGAAAGGATATTCTTTAAAGCTTACGCCCGAAGGGGAGTGGATACTGAAAGACATGGTATCCATGGAAGAGATCAGGGGGATCACATCTGAATATGTTCCCAATAAGTCCTCTTCCAAACATGTTCAAAAACTGCTGGAAAAAGTTGCTGAAAACGGAATCAACCAGGTTTACCGGGTAAAGAACGGTTCAAAAGCCGATACAATAGTGCTGTTTATTCCTGCAATACCGGGAACAGCTGTACGCAAGAAGATCTCCAAACAGTAAGCGATGCCAAGGTATTTTCTGGAATTAGGGTATAAGGGAACGGCCTATCATGGCTTTCAGGTACAGGATAACGCAGTTACTATACAGTCTGAAGTGGAGAAAGCATTGAAAGTGCTCTTCCGGACCGATATCGCTTTAACGGGGTCTTCCCGCACCGATGCAGGCGTACATGCTTTACAGAATTACTTTCACTTTGATACAACGCTGGCGATGACCGACCGGCACCTGTATAATCTCAATGCCATTCTGCCTGCAGATATCAGTGTACACCGTATCCGCGAAGTGGCGCCCGATGCGCACTGCCGGTTTGATGCAGTGGCCAGGGAGTACCACTACTACCTGTATACCCGAAAGGATCCTTTTATGCAAGACAGGGGCTGGCATTACCCTTATCACCTGGATCTGAACCTGCTGAATGAAGCGGCCACTCTGCTAATGAAGCATACCGATTTTACCAGTTTTGCCAAGCGAAACGCACAGGTATTTACCCATAATTGCGCTATCATGGACTCGCGCTGGGAATTACCTGAGCAAAACAAGCTGCGTTATACCGTTATAGCCAATCGTTTTCTACGTGGCATGGTTCGTGGATTGGTGGGTACAATGGTAAAAGTGGGAAGGGGCGTAATTACACTGCAGGAATTTGAAAATATCATCCTTGCAAAAGATTGCAGTAAGGCAGATTTCAGCACCCCCCCGCAAGGATTATTTCTGGTGCGCGTAATTTATCCTTAATTTTTTTTATTGCTGAAACCCCTGCCGGCAAAGGACTTTCTCAACTGCGATGAAATTATTTCTCAAAAACATTTGATCAGATGAATTTCCTGCTTATCTTTGCAACCCGCCTGACAAAAAAGGCGCTGCTCTTTGAAGGATAAGTTGAAATGAACGGCAAAAAAAATCACTGGTTTTGCAAATAAAATTTGGTGGTTCAAATAAGATCCTTACTTTTGCCGCCCGTTCGATAAAAACGGAAGTTCATACAGGCAGTTTTACCGCATCTTTTTACAGGTAAATCCTTCTTAAGAAAAATAAAAAACAGTTCTTTAAATCGACTTTTCTTTACTCAATATTTTTTGAGATTTTTTCAAAAAATATTTGGTTAAATAAAATAAGCGTCTTACCTCTGCAACCCCAATCAAACGGGTAGCGGGAGTAACGCTAAAAGATCTTTGAAAGTTTGGAAGCAACAGTAACTTGGATTTAAAAGATTCAGGCTAAGGTTAATAGCATCAAAAAATAAAATACATATCAGACGTTAATTTCGATTAATTGAGATTTAACAGTCAGATCAGACAACACATTTACAATGGAGAGTTTGATCCTGGCTCAGGATGAACGCTAGCGGCAGGCTTAATACATGCAAGTCGAGGGGCAGCGCAGTGTAGCAATACATGGGCGGCGACCGGCAAACGGGTGCGGAACACGTACACAACCTTCCTATAAGTGGGGGATAGCCCAGAGAAATTTGGATTAATACCCCGTAAGATAACGATGTGGCATCACAATGTTATTAAAGCTACGGCGCTTATTGATGGGTGTGCGGCTGATTAGATAGTTGGCGGGGTAAAGGCCCACCAAGTCTACGATCAGTAGCTGATGTGAGAGCATGATCAGCCACACGGGCACTGAGACACGGGCCCGACTCCTACGGGAGGCAGCAGTAAGGAATATTGGTCAATGGACGCAAGTCTGAACCAGCCATGCCGCGTGAAGGATTAAGGTCCTCTGGATTGTAAACTTCTTTTATATGGGACGAAAAAAGGACATTCTTGTCCGTCTGACGGTACCATATGAATAAGCACCGGCTAACTCCGTGCCAGCAGCCGCGGTAATACGGAGGGTGCAAGCGTTATCCGGATTCACTGGGTTTAAAGGGTGCGTAGGCGGGCAGGTAAGTCAGTGGTGAAATCCTGGAGCTTAACTCCAGAACTGCCATTGATACTATCTGTCTTGAATATTGTGGAGGTAAGCGGAATATGTCATGTAGCGGTGAAATGCTTAGATATGACATAGAACACCTATTGCGAAGGCAGCTTACTACGCATATATTGACGCTGAGGCACGAAAGCGTGGGGATCAAACAGGATTAGATACCCTGGTAGTCCACGCCCTAAACGATGGATACTCGACATACGCGATACACAGTGTGTGTCTGAGCGAAAGCATTAAGTATCCCACCTGGGAAGTACGTCCGCAAGGATGAAACTCAAAGGAATTGGCGGGGGTCCGCACAAGCGGTGGAGCATGTGGTTTAATTCGATGATACGCGAGGAACCTTACCTGGGCTAGAATGCATAATGACCGCCAGTGAAAGCTGGATTTGTAGCAATACACAATATGTAAGGTGCTGCATGGCTGTCGTCAGCTCGTGCCGTGAGGTGTTGGGTTAAGTCCCGCAACGAGCGCAACCCCTATCAATAGTTGCCAACAGGTAAAGCTGGGAACTCTATTGAAACTGCCGCCGTAAGGCGTGAGGAAGGAGGGGATGATGTCAAGTCATCATGGCCTTTATGCCCAGGGCTACACACGTGCTACAATGGGGTGGACAAAGGGCTGCAACACGGTGACGTGAAGCTAATCCCAAAAACCATCTCTCAGTTCAGATCGTAGTCTGCAACTCGACTACGTGAAGCTGGAATCGCTAGTAATCGTATATCAGCAATGATACGGTGAATACGTTCCCGGACCTTGCACACACCGCCCGTCAAGCCATGGGAGTCGGGTGTACCTAAAGTCGGTAACCGCAAGGAGCTGCCTAGGGTAAAATCGATGACTGGGGCTAAGTCGTAACAAGGTAGCCGTACCGGAAGGTGCGGCTGGAATACCTCCTTTTAGAGACGGCTTTAACCGCTGTTGTTTCCAAATACTTTCAAACTAAATTAGAAGTTCTTTAAGAAGTACTAATAGTACCCGAATCAGACCCGTAGCTCAGTTGGTTAGAGCGCTACACTGATAATGTAGAGGTCACCAGTTCAACTCTGGTCGGGTCTACTAGTAAAAAAAGTAGAGAAGTTGTCGGGTTGATGAGTTGATGTAGTACATCATACATACAACGCGAGTCAACTGATAATGATCACCTGAAATTGGGGGGTTAGCTCAGTTGGCTAGAGCATCTGCCTTGCACGCAGAGGGTCATCGGTTCGACTCCGATATCCTCCACCAAACGGGTCCTTGAGAGAGGGCGGTTAAGAGAGAGAGAAGTTAAGAGAGCTCTTTAAAGAAGGAAGTAATGATGTAGGCGTTAGGCCTGGAGGTTCATAATCTTAACATCAGCGAGATATTTACAGGAAGCTGTAGGTATAGAAGTTCTTTGACATATTGGAAATGTGAAAATCAAAACATAGTAGATACAGATCTTATGCAAGTCTGTATCTGAAAAATTTTTTAAAGCGAATAAGGGCGCATGGTGGATGCCTAGGGTCTGAGAGGCGATGAAAGACGTGGTAAGCTGCGATAAGCTACGGGGAGGTGCACACGACCGTTATATCCGTAGATTTCTGAATGGGACAACCTGTTATACTGAAGGTATAACACTCGAGAGAGAGCCAACCCCGAGAACTGAAACATCTAAGTACCGGGAGGAAAAGAAAATAATAATGATTCCCTGAGTAGTGGCGAGCGAAAAGGGAAGAGCCCAAACCGGGTCAGCGTGCTGATCCGGGGTTATAGGACTGCGTTTAGAAGTTGTTATCAAACCGAATCATCTGGAAAGATGGGCCAAAGCAGGTGATAGCCCTGTAAGTGCAAATTAACAAGGACGAGCAGTATCCTGAGTAACGCGGGACCGGAGGAATCTTGCGTGAATTTGCCAGCACCATCTGGTAAGGCTAAATACTCCTCAGACACCGATAGTGAACCAGTACCGTAAGGGAAAGGTGAAAAGCACCCCGAACAGGGGAGTGAAATAGTACCTGAAACCGTGCGCCTACAAGCGGTCGGAGCTCATTTATGAGTGACGGCGTGCCTTTTGCATAATGAGCCTACGAGTTGCTCCTCACTGGCGAGGTTAAGTTCTTATATAACGGAGCCGAAGCGAAAGCGAGTCCAAATAGGGCGAATAGTCAGTGGGGGCAGACGCGAAACTTTGTGATCTATCCATGGGCAGGTTGAAGGTGTGGTAACACACACTGGAGGACCGAACCCGTTGACGTTGAAAAGTCTTGGGATGACCTGTGGATAGGGGTGAAAGGCCAATCAAACTGAGAGATAGCTCGTTCTCCCCGAAATGTTTTTAGGAACAGCGTTGCATTAAGAAGTTTATTAGAGGTAGAGCTACTGATTGGGCTAGGGGGCTTCACCGCCTACCAAACCCTGACAAACTCCGAATGCTAATAAATATCTGCAGCAGTGAGGCTTTGGGCGCTAAGGTCCAGGGCCGAGAGGGAAATAACCCAGATTAGCAACTAAGGTCCCTAATACGTAGTTAAGTTGAACAAACGAGGTGGGATTTCAATAACAGCCAGGATGTTGGCTTGGAAGCAGCCATTCATTTAAAGAGTGCGTAACAGCTCACTGGTCGAGAGATCCTGCACGGAAAATAATCGGGCATCAAACTACGAACCGAAGTTCTAAATTCCAATTTATTGGAGTGGTAGGGGAGCATTGAAATCAGCACAGAAGGTGTATTGCGAGATATGCTGGAGCGATTTCAAAAGAAAATGTAGGCATAAGTAACGATAATTAAAGTGAAAAACTTTAACGCGAAAAGTCTAAGGTTTCCTGATCAACGTTAATCGGATCAGGGTTAGTCTGGTCCTTAGGAGAACCCGAGAGGGGCATCTGATGGAAAGAAGGTTAATATTCCTTCACCTACTATGCAATAAAAGTGACGCAGGGACGTGGTGGTTGCGTACGGACGGAAGTGTACGCCTGAGTGGAGTCTTCGGACGAAGCGAAACCATAAAATTCCTGCCAAGAAAAGCGAGCATAGCAGCCAGTACCGGAATCCGACACAGGTAGACGGGATGAGTATTCTAACGCGCTCGGGTGAGCCGTGGAGAAGGAACTAGGCAAATTAACGCTGTAACTTCGGGATAAAGCGTACCATCGCGAGATGGTCACAGTAAAATGGTACAACCAACTGTTTAACAAAAACACAGGGCCCTGCAAAAACGTAAGTTGACGTATAGAGCCTGAAACCTGCCCGGTGCTGGAAGGTTAAGGAAGGGTGTTCGGCGTAAGCCAAAGCTCCTGACTGAAGCCCCAGTAAACGGCGGCCGTAACTATAACGGTCCTAAGGTAGCGAAATTCCTTGTCGGGTAAGTTCCGACCTGCACGAATGGTCTAATGAGTTGTACACTGTCTCCTCCACGAGCCCGGTGAAATTGTAGTATCGGTGAAGATGCCGGTTACCCGCCACGGGACGGAAAGACCCCGTGAACCTTCACTACAACTTTGCATTGATTTTGAGCACCAAATGTGTAGGATAGTTGGGAGACTATGAAGCAGTGTCGCCAGGCATTGTGGAGTCAACGTTGAAATACCAACCTTTTGTTGCTTAGAACCTAACCCTGAACAAGGGGACATTGCATGGTGGGTAGTTTGACTGGGGTGGTCGCCTCCTAAAAAGTAACGGAGGCTCGCAAAGGTACCCTCAGTACGGTTGGTAATCGTACGCAGAGCGCATTAGTAAAAGGGTGCTTGACTGTGAGACAAACACGTCGAGCAGGAGCGAAAGCTGGCTAAAGTGATCCGGTGATTCTGCATGGAAGGGTCATCGCTCAAAGGATAAAAGGTACTCCGGGGATAACAGGCTGATCTTACCCAAGAGCTCATATCGACGGTAAGGTTTGGCACCTCGATGTCGGTTCGTCACATCCTGGGGCTGGAGAAGGTCCCAAGGGTTCGGCTGTTCGCCGATTAAAGTGGCACGTGAACTGGGTTCAGAACGTCGCAAGACAGTTCGGTCCCTATCTGTGGTGGGCGCTAGTAAATTGAGAGGACGTGACCTTAGTACGAGAGGACCGGGTTGCACGTACCGCTGGTGTATCTGTTATGCCGCCAGGTGTAATGCAGAGTAGCTATGTACGGCAAGGATAAACGCTGAAAGCATCTAAGCGTGAAACCTTCCTTAAGATGAGTTTACTTTTAAGGGTCGTCGAAGACTACGACGTTGATAGGCTATAGGTGTAAAGTTGGTAACAACAAAGCCAAGTAGTACTAATTGCCCGTAAGCTTTATTTTTTTATGTTTTGTTTTCCATTCCAATATGTAAATTATTAAGGTTGAATAAACTCAACCAAATGTTTTATGGTGGTTTTGCCGGGGGTGTTCACCTCTTCCCATTCCGAACAGAGAAGTTAAGTCCCCCATGGCCGATGGTACTCGCATCTAGCTGGGAGAGTAGGTAGCTGCCATATTTATTATAAGCCTTGTTCCGTTAATCCGGAATGAGGCTTTTTTGTTTTATACAACTCTCTAATAGCATTAACTTGC
>JAECQP010000055.1 GCA_015999745.1 Sphingobacteriia bacterium
GTAGTTCTACCTAAAAATTCGCCGGTAATTTCCTGAGTTTGCGGTCTAAAAACAATGCAGGACCAATTGTTCAACCAGGTTGCCCTTACACTGATTCCGGGGCTGGGGCCTGTTTCCAGGAAAAAACTGGTACAATATTTTGGAAGCGCTTCCCGGATTTTGAACGCGGGCGAAGATGAGCTGAGATCCATGCCGGGCATTGGCGAAGTATTGATAAAACAGATCCGGTCTTTTAAAGATTTCCGGATGGCCGGGCAAACTGTTCGCTTTGTGGAACAACATGGAATCAAACCCTTGTTCATCACCAGTCCACACTATCCGCAAAAACTGTTGCATTGCCCCGATGCGCCTACCCTGCTCTACTGGAAGGGCAATGCCGATCTGAATGCGGCCGCAGTGATCAGTATTATTGGTACCAGGAGCAATTCGGGGTACGGAAAACAGGTAACCGAAAACCTGGTCGCTTCGCTGCCGAAAAACATATTGGTGGTAAGTGGTCTTGCCTACGGAATCGATGCCATTGCACATAAAGCGGCGTTGAGCAACGGGCTAAGCACAGTTGGTGTGCTGGCACACGGGCTGGATGATCTCTATCCCCCGGCGCACCGGAACCTGGCAAAATCCATGTTTGAGCAGGGCGGACTGTTAACGGAATTTCATTTGCAGACAAAGGCCGGCAAATACAATTTTCCCAGGAGGAACCGCATTGTGGCAGGCATATCCGATGCCACCATTGTAATAGAAACCGCTGTTAAAGGCGGCAGCATGATTACAGCGGATCTTGCATTTGGATACAATAGGGAATTGTTTGCCGTACCGGGAAGGCTGGATGATGCCAAAAGCGCAGGTTGCCTTCAACTGATTCAACAGCAAAAAGCCATGCCCTATACCAGTCCGGAACAACTGCTGGAAACTATGACATGGGAGATCCCCAGCCTGCTTCCGCAAAAGCAAACCCCGCAATTGGCTGAGCTGTCTGAAGATGAACAGCAACTGGTGCAGCTTTTACAACAGAAAGCGTGTTGCACTACAGATGAACTGCAACAATACCTTCCGCTTGGCCGGAGTGCCCTGGCAGCCATTTTACTGAACCTGGAAATACGCAATATCATCCGGACTATGCCGGGGAAGCGGATCTGCCTGCAGTGATTTTCCGGTTCCACCGGATCAGCAGAAAGAAGGCCACCAACGCAAAAAATGCCGGGGCCAGGAATGCATATTTGAAATTGCTTGCCTGGTTGTTGTAGATCTCTGCAGAAAACAAGGCGCCCACGCCAATACCCGCCTCCAGGGCAATGTACATAGACGCAATGGCCTTTCCCCTGTTTTCGGGCGAACAGAGATCCACCGTCCAGGCGCTGATGGCCGGACTGTTGATTCCCCAGCTCAATCCGTAAATCACCGAACCAACCATCATCATGGTCACAGATCCGGCAAATGCAAGGATCAGCATGGAGATCACCAGTACAAATGCAGACACCATCAACACAGGCACCCTTCCATACCGGTCGGATACCCTGGATGCTACCAGCCGGATTACCAGCGATGCAATGGTGAAGAAAGCAAAGAACATCCCTTTATTGTGCATGCCCAGGTGCTCGCTCAGATCGGGCGCAATGGTAATGGTACAACCGATCGACAAACAAAGCAGCAGATTAATCAGGGAAGGTTTAAATGCCGACTTTTCAAAAACTTCATTTCTGTTCACCCGTAAATGTTGAAGGGCAAACCGTTTGGGTTCTTTTAATGTTTCCTTCACATTGTATAAAATGGCCACAGACCCCAACGCAAATGCAGAAGATGCATAGAACATGGTGTTGTAGCTAAAGTGATCTACCAGGTAACTCCCGATCATGGGTCCGGCTGAAGAACCCAGCGTATATCCGATCGACAAGGCGCCCAGCGCTTCTCCCCTCCTGGACTCATGCACCACATCTGCCCCGTAAGCCGCAGTGGCCGTGGGTTTGAAGCCAGTGGAAAAGCCATGCAGGAAACGAAGGAACAGGAACCCTGCAACAGAAGTAAGCACCGGGTACAACAGGGAACAGATCACGCAAACCAATGAACCGAAAATCATCACGGGCACCCGGCCCACCGTATCGGTGAGTTTTCCGCTGAATGGTCTTGATATGCCGGCCATCAGGGTAAACAATGCAATGATCAGCCCCTTGTATTCCGCGCCTCCTAACATGGTTATATAACCCGGTAATTCGGGGATCATCATGTTGAAACTGGTGGAAAACAGGAAATTACTCAGGCAGAGCAGGCCGAACTGAAAAGTGAAATAAGGTGTATCGGCGGTGGGTTTTAGCTCGGGCATCTGCTTGAAAAGCGTTTAAGTGCGCGAAGTTAACAGATTTTTTTTGGAGGGAATTTGCCCAGTCCGCTATCTTTGCACATGGCAACAAACAACAACCGCTCCACTAAAAGCAATACCTCCTCCAGATTATTCGGCGAGGGCTTAACTTTTGACGATGTTCTGCTGATGCCCGCATTCAGCGAAGTACTTCCCAGAGAAGTGAACATCAGTTCCCGGCTTACCAAAGACATTTTATTGAATGTACCCATTCTCTCTGCAGCAATGGATACCGTAACAGAAGCCAACCTGGCCATTGCACTGGCAAGAGAAGGCGGCCTGGGTATTCTGCACAAGAATATGTCTATTGAAAAGCAGGCAGAACAGGTCCGTAAAGTAAAACGCAGTGAGAGTGGTATGATCATCGATCCCATCACTTTGCTGGTGGATGCAACCATCGGTGATGCCATGCAACTGATGAAGGAAAACAAAATCGGAGGTATTCCGGTGGTGGATGGCGCCAATAAACTGGTAGGCATTTTAACCAACCGCGACCTTCGTTTTGAAACAGATAAAAGACGCAAGGTAAAAGAAGTGATGACGAAGGAAAACCTCGTTACCGCTCCCGAAGGAACCGATATGAAGAAGGCGGAGAAAATTCTGCAGAACTACAAAATTGAAAAGCTGCCCGTTGTAAACAAGCAGGGTAAACTGATCGGGCTGATCACTTACCGGGATATTCTCCAGATCCGCAATTATCCCAATGCAGTGAAAGATCATCTCGGAAGATTACTGACAGGTGCAGCCCTCGGAATTACCAAGGACCTGATGGACAGGGCTTACGCTTTACAGCAGGTAGGCGTAGATGTAGTTACCCTCGACAGTGCACACGGTCACAGCAAGGGCGTGATCGAAGCCCTGAAAGCGCTGAGAAAAAACTTTAAAAAATTACAGATCATTGCAGGGAATGTGGCAACCGGCGCAGGTGCAAAAGCACTGGCAGACGCAGGAGCCAACTGCATTAAAGTAGGCATAGGGCCGGGCTCTATCTGTACCACCCGTATTGTGGCAGGCGCAGGGGTACCACAGCTTACTGCTGTAATGGAAGTTGCCAAAGCGCTACAGCCATTGGGTATTCCGCTGATCGCCGATGGTGGTATCCGTTATACGGGCGATATGGTGAAAGCGCTTGCTGCTGGCGCCAATGTGGTGATGATGGGCAGTGTGTTTGCAGGAGTGGAAGAAAGCCCCGGCGATACTATTATTTATGAGGGAAGAAAATTCAAGGAATACCGCGGAATGGGAAGCCTGGGCGCCATGAGCCAGGGAAGCGGGGACCGTTATTTCCAGGATGTGGAAGCAGACGTAAAAAAATATGTACCGGAAGGCATTGAAGGCAGGGTTGCCTACAAAGGAAATCTGAGTGAAATCATTTATCAATATGTAGGCGGCCTGAGATCCGGCATGGGTTACTGTGGCGCAAAAAATATTACAGATTTGCAGAAAGCCACTTTCATCAAGATCACCAATGCAGGAATGAAAGAAAGTCATGCACATGATATTGATATTACGAAGGAAGCGCCGAACTACAGCAGAAAATAACTACTGCCATTCATAAACTCAACCCTTTGAAAAAAATGCAACGGTTTGGACTATCCCTGTTAACAGGTGCGCTGCTTACGGCTGCATGGCCCATGGCGCCATTTACGCTGTTGATTTATATCGCCTTTGTGCCGCTGCTGATTTTATCGGACCATATTGTAAAGCCCCGTAGTTTCTGGGGCTTTACTTTTATTGCCATGCTGAGCTGGAATGCATGCACCACCTGGTGGATGTGGAACTCCACCGGGGTTGGTTCGGTAGCGGCAATCATTGCCAACAGCCTCCTCATGACCCTGCCCTGGTGGGGATATTTCAGTTTTAAGAAAAGATACAGCAGCAATTTTTCTTTGCTGATGCTGGTATTGTTCTGGCTGAGCTTTGAATATGTACACCTGAACTGGGAACTCAGCTGGCCCTGGCTTACCCTGGGCAATGTATTTGCCAGCTATCCTGCCCATGTTCAGTGGTACGAGTACACCGGTGTGGGCGGAGGCAGCCTGCTGATCCTGCTCATGAATGTGCTGGTATACCGGTTAATCAAACAGATCATTGCAAAAGCGCCCACGCAAAAAATACTCATCAGGGGGTTATTAACAGCATTACTGCCGGTAACGGTTTCTTTCCTGAATCAGTACATTTATGTAAAAACGGCTTCTGAAAAATCTGCAGATAATGTGGTGATTGTTCAACCCAATATTGATCCTTACCAGAAATTTGAACAGGGTACGGCGGCACAGCAGATCCGGCAACTGATTGCGCTATCCGAGTCTGCGGCAGACAGCAATACCCGGTTGGTGATCTGGCCCGAAACAGCCATGAGTGTGGCAGAGTGGCAACACCTGATTCCGCAGAATCAATATTACCAGCCGGTATTTGAATTTGCCGGAAAACATCCGGGGCTCACGCTGATTACTGGGATCGAAACATTTAAAAACTACGGAACCACCAAGGCAACCCGTACGGCCCACAGTGCAGACAACGGAACCTATTACGATGCATTCAATGCAGCCATTGCCATCCAGGCCGGGCAGCCGCTTCAGTTGTACAACAAAAGCAAACTGGTACCGGGTGTAGAATCCCTGCCTTCCTTCCTTCAGATCATGGCTCCATTGTTTGAACAATTCGGCGGCAGTACCGGAGGATACGGAAGATCTGATTCGGCAGGTGTATTTTCCAATCCGGGCAACCGGTATGTGGCGGCGCCGATCATTTGTTATGAAAGCATTTACGGGGAGTATGTGGGCAGCTATGTAACCAGGGGCGCCAATATTTTAACCGTAATCACCAACGACGGATGGTGGGGCAATACCCCCGGTCACCGGCAACACCTGGCTTATGCCAGGCTGAGGGCCATTGAGACCAGGAGATGGGTTGCCAGGAGCGCCAATACAGGCATTTCTGCCGTGATTAATGAATACGGCGAAATGGTGGAACGGCGCGGCTGGGATCAGCCTGCTGCCATCAAGTATGCCATACCGGTAAGAACGGAACTCAGTTTTTATGTTCAACACGGCGATTATATTTTCAGGTACAGTTTATACATTACTTTATTACTGACCGGATTTCATGTGTTTCTTGCTATACAACGAAGGCTGAAAAAAAACTGATTCATGCAAACAACCATTCAGTATTCCATCACCGGCAAAGGATTTCCCGTAGTGCTGATTCATGGATTTGGAGAAGACAGCAGCATCTGGAACAGCCAGGTGGATTTTTTAAAGGAGCATTGCCGGCTACTGGTTCCGGATTTACCGGGCACAGGACAATCGCATAACAGCAGCAACGAACTGACCATCGAATCAATGGCAGCAGATATCAAAGCCATGCTGGACCGGGAAAAAATCAGCCAATGCCTGATGTTTGGCCACAGTATGGGCGGCTATATTACACTTGCATTTGCCGATTTGCATCCGGGATACCTGAATGGATTCGGGCTGGTTCATTCCACGGCTTATGCCGACAACGAAGAAAAGAAAAAGAACAGGCAACGGGGCATTGAAGTGATCGGCGAATACGGCGGATATGCTTTTTTAAAGAATTCCATTGCCAACCTGTTTGGCAACCGGTTTAAAGCATCGCATCCGGAAGCCATTGCCGCACTGATCGAAAAAAGCAAGCTGTTCAGCAACCGGGCTTTACAGCAATACTACCAGGCCATGATGCTTCGTCCGGACAGAACCGATGTGCTGCGTAATACCACCTTGCCTGTATTAATGATTGGAGGTACCGAAGATATTGCCGCCCCGATCAGCGATGTATCCGAACAGGCAACACTATCTGACCGGATTCAGCTGCATGTACTGGAGGGTGTGGGCCATATGGGCATGCTGGAAGCTACGCAACCAGTGAATCAATACCTGCTGGATTTTATTCAGCAGCACAACAGGGTTATTCAGCCCTGATCAATGAATACATGAACAGTAATACCGATCATATGAGTAAAACAATTTTAATTACCGGAGCTACTTCCGGATTTGGAAAAGCCATTGCAGAAAAATTTGCAGCTGCAGGCTGGAACTGTATTATCACCGGAAGAAGAGCGGACCGTTTAACGGAACTCTCCACGCAACTCAGTTCCCGGCACGGCATTAAAGTATTGACCCTTGCCTTTGATGTACAGGATCGCAATGCAGTAACCGAATCCATCGGCAACATTCCGGCAGACTGGCAACAGATTGATGTATTGGTGAACAATGCAGGCCTGGCGCTGGGAAGAGATAGTTTTGAAAAAGCATCCCTCGACGATTGGGATACCATGATCAATACCAATGTAAAAGGATTGATGTATGTAAGCAAGGCCGTTCTTCCATATTTAATTAATCAGCAGAAAGGACACGTCATTAACATCGGTTCCACTGCTGCCAGGGAAGTATACAAAGAAGGCAATGCCTATTGTGCCAGCAAACATGCGGTGGATGCCCTCAGCAAAGCCATGCGCATTGACCTGCTGCCACACCATATTAAAGTAACGGCCATTCATCCGGGGGCGGCGGAAACCGAATTCTCCCTGGTACGGTTTAAAGGGGACCAGCAAAAAGCGGAACAGGTATATGAAGGCTACAAAGCCCTGCAGGCAGAAGACATTGCCGATATCATTTTTTACGCAGCCAACCTGCCCGAACATGTATGCATCAATGACCTGGTCGTTACCTGCCTGGCCCAGGCCAATTCCTATTATACCCTTAAATAGGCCTGACCGGGCAAAATAACTGTAGCCCGGTCATGTCATTTTATGATATTCATCATATTATGATGTTGTGTAACATAAGTAGCAAAGCCCCTTGCCGGGGCTTTTTACTTTTGGGGTACAAAACACCACAATATGAAACGCCTGATTATACTGGGAGCGGGTACAGCCGGAACAATGATGGCTAATCACCTGCAGCACGAACTGGACCTGAACGAATGGGAAATACAAATTATCGATGAGCGGGTAGAGCACCACTACCAGCCGGGTTACCTGTTCCTGCCCTTCGATATTTACCAGCCCGAAGACATCATTAAATCCATTGCTGAATTTATTCCGAAGGGGGTCAGCCTGCTAATCGCTAAAATCAATAAGATTGATGCGCCCAACAACCAGGTAGTGCTGGAAAACGGGGAGCAGTTGCACTATGATCTGCTGATCATTGCTACCGGAGCCAAAATAGCGCCGGAAGAAGTGGAGGGCATGAAAGGATCAGAGTGGCATAAATCCGTATTCGACTTCTATACTTTCGAAGGTTCACTGGCGCTGCGCAACAAGCTTCGCGAATGGCAGGGTGGAAAATTGCTGGTACATATTACCGAGATGCCGATCAAATGCCCCGTAGCGCCGCTGGAGTTTTCCTTCCTGGCAGATTCCTATTTCAAGCATAAAAAAATGCGGGATAAAGTAGAGATTACTTATGTAACTCCGCTCAGTGGCGCATTCACCAAACCAAAAGCCACAGAAGCTTTAGAGCACCTGCTGCATGAAAAGGACATTCATATAGAAAGTGATTTCGCCATTGCGGAAGTGGACAATGAAAATAAAAAAATCATTGACTACGGCGGAAGAGCAATCAGTTTTGATCTGCTCGTAACCATACCGACCAATAAGGGAGACGAGCTGATGGCCAGATCCGGCCTGGGTGACGATCTGAACTATGTTCCTACCAACAAGGCCACCTTACAGTCCCAGCAATATCCCAACATTTTTGTATTAGGTGATGCCAGCAATATTCCCGCGTCAAAAGCCGGATCTGTAGCGCATTTTGAGGCAGAGATCCTTACCGAAAACATTCTCCGCTTCATGAATGGCGAGCCACTGAAAGAGGAATTTGACGGGCATGCCAACTGCTTCATTGAAACAGGAAACGGAAAGGCCCTGCTGATCGACTTCAACTATACCCATGAACCTGTTGAAGGTGCATTTCCTTTCCCGGGTATTGGGCCGCTGCGTTTACTGAAAGAAAGCAGGATCAATCACATGGGTAAGCTTGCATTCAGGTGGATTTACTGGAACATGCTCTTAAAAGGAACACATATCCCCTTTGTTTCTGCCACCATGCAGGAATCAGGAAAAAAATTTGACTAACCATTTGAACTATTAAAACAATTTTTATGGAAAAGATGATCGCGGGAAAAACAATTACCGTAAACGAAGAAGGCTACCTCACCAATTTTGCCCAATGGGATAAAGAAGTGGGCGAAGCGTTGGCCACAGAAGCCAATATAGCACTCAGCCCCCGTCACTGGGAAGTGATTACTTACCTGCAGAACGAACACAAAAATGATGTTGCGCTGAGCATCCGCCGCATTGGCAAGAGCGGCCTGGTAGATATCAAGGAATTCTATGTCCTGTTCCCCAATGCCCCTTTAAAAACAGCCACCAAAATTGCCGGCATCCCCAAACCTGCCAGCTGCATTTAATCTACACTATTAAAACCACCAATCATGAGCGAGTTTAACGGTGAAATAAAAAAAATGATGATCATTCTCTCCAAAGCAACGCTGGAGAATGTTTATGCCGCATTTGTACTGGCCAACGGTGCCAGGATGGAAGGTATTGAAGCAGAAATGTTTTTCACTTTCTTTGGACTGGAAGCCATTCACAAAAATAAATTGGAGCACCTGCATGTTGCAACAGTGGGCAACCCTGCCATGCATATGCCTACCATGTTGGGCGGGCTGCCCGGCATGGAAGCGCTGGCTACTTCCATGATGAAAAAGGAAATGGAGAAAATAGACATGCCCGATGTGCATGAATTCCTGGAGATTCTAACCGCTTCAGGGGTAAAACTATGGGCCTGCAAGCTGGCTATGGAGATGTTCCATTACAAAAAAGAAGACCTCTATGAGGGTGTAAATGGTGTAATTACCGTGGGAGATTTCTATAAACAGGGAAGTGGTTTAGGCGCTCATATGTTATTTATTTAAGGCCAGACATAATGAGCGTATTGCTGCATGGTAATCGCTCATTATTTCTTCCACCACTGCCGCCGCAGGTTTGATTTCATGGATCAGGGCGGCTACCTGTCCTACTTCCAGTTCACCTTCGTGCAGGTCGCCCTCAAACATCCCCCGCTTTGCACGGGCCCTGCCCAGGATCTGTTTAAGTTCTTCCGGTTCCGCTCCGCGGGTTTCCGCTTCTTCAATCTGCTGGAAAAATTCATTTTTCAATAAACGAACGGGTACCAGTTTCTTCATACTCAACTGGGTGTCTCCTTCGGATGCACCAATGATGGCTGCTTTAAAATTGGCATGGGAGGAGGCTTCGGGTGTGCAGATAAAACGACTGCCGATCTGGACCCCGTCTGCCCCCAGGATCATCGTTGCCAGCATCTGCCTTCCGTTGGCAATACCGCCTGCAGCAATCACCGGGATAGATACAGCCGCCCTTACCGCAGGAATCAGTACCAGCGTGGTGGTTTCTTCTCTTCCGTTGTGCCCGCCTGCTTCAAAACCTTCGGCTACAACCGCATCACATCCTGCGTCTTCGGCTTTTTTGGCAAATTTGCTGCTGCTGACCACATGCACCACTTTGATGCCCTCCGTTTTCAACCTGGCCGTAAAGGTTTTGGGATTACCGGCGCTGGTAAATACGATGGGAACTTTTTCTTCGATGATGATTTGTATCAACTGGTCAATGTCCGGGTACAACAGGGGAATATTAACGCCAAAGGGTTGATTGGTGGCTGCCCTGCATTTTTGAATATGTTCCCTGAGTACTTCCGGGTACATACTGCCGGCGCCGATCAGTCCCAGACCGCCTGCATTACTGACCGCACTGGCCAGTTTCCAGCCGCTGGCCCAGATCATTCCAGCCTGTATGATGGGGTATTGAATATTAAAAAGCGCTGTAATGCTGTTGTTGGTTAATGGCTGGTTCATCCTCCGTGATTTTGATCTCCAAATCTAACCAAGATTTTACAGAAGCACTGAAGCTAATCGGGGAATTATCCAAAATCAATTTCGGTATTGTCTCCGATATTCAGGCTGCGGCTGAGGCCTTTTACAGAAGCGTCGCTGCCGATCAGGGAATTATCCAGCACCACTTCATCGAGGTTGGTATAGGAACCTATGATACTGTCGCGCACAATGGAATGACGGATCGTTGTATTGGCGCCGATGGCTACATGCGGACCGATGATGGCATTGCAGATCTGACAACCGTCCGCAATACTTACCGGGGGAATGATGATTGTATCTTTAAATGAATGCGCATCAGCGATATTGCCGCCGAACTTTTTCAGCAGGGTGGCATTGCTTTCCAGCAGGGACTCCTTCTTACCACAATCAAACCAGCTCTTTACCTTAAAGGATTTAAAGCGGGCGCCGCGTTTAATCATGCAGTCCAGCGCATCGGTAAGATTGTATTCTCCCTGGGTTTGGATTTTTTGTATAAAGAGGTGATGCAAACATTCGAAAAGGAACTGGGTTTCCTTGATCTTGTACAAGCCTACTAATGCCATATTGCTCTTGGGGATAGCCGGTTTTTCAACCACCTGGTCTATGAAACCTTCTTCGTTGATGGAGGCCACCCCAAAGTTGCGGGGATCGTCTACCTTCTTCACCCCCAGCATACTGTAAGGGCATTCCAGTACTTCCTTCACATCATATTCGCAGATGGTATCTCCCAACACCACAAAAACCTCGTCGTCTCCCACAATGGACCTGGTCAGCTCAATGGCATGGCCTGTTCCCTGGCGCTCATTCTGGTAAACAAAATGAGTAGTCAGGTCGGGATATTTATGTTTTACGTAATCCTGGATCTTTTCGCCCAGGTAACCCACAATAAAAACAAATTCATTGATTCCGGCATCCCTGAGCTGATCTACAATAAAGCTCAGGATGGTTTTTCCTGCTATCGGAATGAGGGCCTTAGGTTGTGTATAAGTATGCGGTCTGAGTTTGGTTCCAGCGCCGGCTACAGGTATAATCGCTTTCATTAGGGGGCTTCTTTGGTTCAATCTGATGCTCCGATCAGTCGTGTAAACTCCACACAATGGTCAAATTAACGGTAAAATTACCAAATATGCTCCATTAATCAAGTTTTGTGGAAATCCTTGGTTAAAACTAATTTTTAAAAATATGGCGCACTGTTCACTAAGATTTACCTTTGCAAAAACTTTTACATGCAGAGAGATACTTTGGTTTTTGACCTGATTCGCAAGGAACTGGAAAGACAACGTCATGGAATTGAACTGATTGCCTCGGAAAACTTCACCAGTTTACAGGTAATGCAGGCCATGGGAAACGTAATGACCAATAAATATGCAGAAGGATATCCGGGCAGAAGATACTATGCCGGTTGTGAGATTGTAGACCAGACCGAGCAGCTGGCCATCGACAGGTTAAAAACCATTTTTGATGTAGCATACGCCAACGTTCAGCCGCACAGCGGCGCCCAGGCCAATGCCGCCGTATCCCTGGCCGTATTACAACCGGGAGACGCTACCCTTGGGCTGGACCTCAGCATGGGCGGACACCTTACCCACGGAAGTGCGGTCAATTACAGCGGTAAATTATACAAGCCCCATTTTTATGGTGTAACCAGGGAAGAGGGCTTGGTGGATTATGAAATGCTGGAAGCACAAGCCAGGGCCATTAAACCCAAGCTGATTTATTGCGGCGCCAGCGCCTACAGCCGCGACTGGGATTATGCCCGTATCAGAAAAGTAGCGGATGAAGTGGGTGCGCTGGTGATGGCGGATATCGCCCATCCTGCCGGCCTGATTGCCAAGAAATTACTGAACAGTCCTTTTGAACATTGTCATTTTGTTACCTCCACTACCCACAAAACACTGCGTGGTCCGAGAGGCGGCATCATCATGATGAAAAAAGATTTTGAAAATCCCTGGGGACTGAAAGACGTTAAAGGCAATACCAGGATGATGAGCAACCTGCTCGACATGGCGGTATTCCCCGGCATACAGGGTGGTCCGTTAGAGCATGTTATTGCTGCCAAGGCGGTTGCCTTTGGTGAAATCCTGACCGATGAATTCCTGCAGTACCAGCAGCAGGTGCAGAAAAATGCACAGGCCATGGCTGCCGCATTTGTACAAAAAGGTTACAATATCATCAGTGGCGGTACCGACAATCACCTCATGCTGATCGACCTGCGCAATAAAAACATCAGCGGTAAAAAAGCGGAACAGGCATTGGTTCAGGCCGATATTACCGCCAACAAAAACATGGTTCCATTCGATGATAAAAGTGCTTTTATTACCTCCGGAATCCGGTTTGGCGTGCCTGCCATTACCACCAGGGGTATGAAAGAAACGGACATGCAGTTTGTGGTAAATGTGATCGACAATGTGCTGATGAATGCTGATGACGCCAATGTAATCGGCGCCGTTAAAAAACAGGTGAACGAGTTTATGGAACAGTTTGTACTGTATCCTGAAATGGGATAATCCTTAACTTACGTATATGATTCAAAGAATACAAAGCATCTGGCTGCTGCTTGCAGCCGCATTTTCGGCCAGCGGGTTCGGTTTGTCTTTTTTCAGTGGCAATCAACTGGATGAAGCTACCAATACCAAAACCTGGGTGGAGTTTACCGCTTCCCAACACCTATTTATCCTGATCCTGAGCGTGGCCATTGCGGTTGCATCCCTGGTGGCCATATTTATGTACAAGGACCGCAAGCGGCAGATGCTGGTTGTTTTTGCAACAACCATTGCTGCTTTCCTGAACATCGCATTATACTATAACGCCAGATCCGGTTTTGCGGAATCCAAACTGGATCTGGGTTCTTTGTTCACGTTTGCGATTCCTTTGTTCCTTTTACTGGCCATCCGGTCTATTTACAACGATGAGAAGCTGGTGAAGAGTGCAGACAGACTGAGATAGATTCATACCGGCAGATATATTCCGGCTCATCATAGTTTAAAATCCCCCTTAAGCTAATGTATACATGCCTGATAGCAGATGATCATGTGGTTGAAAGAGACCTGATCAAAATATTTCTTGAAAAGATCCCTTCCCTGAAACTGGTAGCCGAGTGCTCCAACGGACTGGAGGTTTCCGGCTTCCTCCAGCAGCAGCAGGTGGATATTGTTTTTTCGGATGTGGACATGCCCGGATTATCCGGCACAGACCTTGTAAAGGCGCTGAAAAATCCGCCTGTATTCATTTTTATTTCTTCCTTCCCCGAATATGCTGCAGAAGGGTACAACCTGGATGCCATCGACTTCATGTCTAAACCCCTGCGGTTCGATCGCTTTCTGAAAGGGGTGAACAAAGCCGTTGAATACCTCGAACTTAAAAAGAAGCTGACCAATGCGGCATTGCAACAGGCGTCCGGCGCCATACCGGAAGGATTGGTGCAGGAGGGCAATGCCGGTGAATTCTTTTTCATCAAAGACAATAAGGGTTATTTAAAAATCAGGGAAGAAGATGTGTTGTACATCGAAAGCATGGGTGACTTTTCCAGGATTCATACGGTACAGCAAAAAACGCACATGATACTGGTTAGTCTGAAAAACCTGGAACTGCAACTGAATACCGGGAAATTCTTCCGGGTTCACAAGCAATACATCATCAACCTGCAACACCTGGTTGCGGTATTGCAAAACGATGTGGTACTGACCAATGACCAGGACATACCGTTGAGTAATTCGTACAAAGCCGCCATTCAGGAACAAGTGATTCAGAAGGTCCTGCTGAAAAGATTTTAGGATTGGTGCAGGGGTAATATAATGTGGAATGTACAGCCGCCCGTTTCATTATGCCGCGCTGCGATGCGTCCGCCCATCATGGCCATGAAAGACTTACTCAGCATCAGTCCCAGGCCCGTTCCCTTTTCCATTTTAGTGCCATAACTGCTTTCAATGGCTGCTGCCGCATCCGCATTGATCTCCGCCAGTTTTTCATCCGACAGACCGGTACCGCTATCGGTGATGGATATGATCTGTTCGCCGGCGGTTTGCTGAAAATTGAGCAGAATCTCCGTATCCGGAAAACTGAACTTAACCGCATTACTCAACAGGTTACGCAGCACCAGTATAAACATCTCCTTATCGACCCGGAGGAACAGTTCTTCGCCAAAGCGGTTATCAACCTGTATATTCTTCTGTTGAATAAACGCATGAAGGCTCCCCAACACGGTATCCGTCATTTTTTTCAGATTCACCCGTACAAAATGAGGCTTGAAGCCCTGCATCTGGCTTCCCGCCCAATACAACAGATTTTCCATCAGGGCTGAAGTGAATCGGAGATTATTGCCTAATTCAGCAGCGTATTTTGCCAGTTGCTCCTTCGATACATCTCCATGTTCCAGGATCTGCACAAAAGCAATCAATGAGTTGATCGGCGAGCGCATATCATGTCCCACCACACTGAACACCTTATCCTTTACCAGTACCAGCTCCTCCAGCGATTTCCGCTGCGCTTCGACGGTTTTATTCAGTTCTACCGCTTTCTGCCTGCTCTTGTAAATAAAGAAAGCCGCTATGAATATAATCAGCGCCAGTAATCCCAATAAAATGCCCACCCTGTTTTTCAGGTTAATTTCCGCCTTTTGCACTTTCGCCAGCAATAACTGCTCCTTCAGCTTTTTATCGGTCATCTGTTTTTGAAAACGATACTCCTGCTCGCGGATGCTAAAATCCAGCGCCATTTTTTTCCGGGTGATTTCCTTTTCTTTATCCTGGTTAAAAATACTGTCTTTGACTGCTGCATAACTTCGATTGTAAAACAAGGCGCTGTCATATTGCCTGCGTTGTTCATAGAACTTACTCAGTGTTTCAAATGCAGTTTTCTGTGGCATCAATAGCTGGGAACGTTTGGCCAGGGCAAGTCCTGTGTGCAGGTATTGGAGCCCCTGTTTAATACGGCCGTTCCTTACAAAAAAACCGCCCGCACTGATCAGGTTTGTAGCGATCATCGGCGCTTCAAGCCCCTTTAGAATTTCCGGAACAGCCGCTTCAAAGCTCTGGATAGCTTCCGTAATACGGTTATCTTTTTCATATGCCTGTCCGATATCTGTCAGCAATGTTCCCTTAAGATCCCGGTCCTTATTCAGGGTTGCAATTTCAACAGCATGCCGGAAATGCTGAATAGCCGTTTCATATCTTTCTGCAGCAGCAATTCCAAAAGAAGCCAGGTCAGCGGCATCTGCCTCCAGTATAATCGTTCCCATGAGTTCTTTGGCGCTTGCCACCCCCCTCGACATTAGTCCGTCCTTCTCAAAAACCGGCAGTGATTTTTTTGCATAATGGTACGCGTTGCGTAAATCTTTCAACGCTATATAAGTAATACTCAGGTTATTGTAACAACTGGCCATTCCCCCCTCATCGTTCAGAGAGGCATATAATTTCAGTGACCGTTCTGCCGCGTCAATGGCATTGGCATAATCCGACACTTTCTGGTATACATCTGTTTTATTCAGATATGCTCCGGCGGTAATGCTTTGATCCATAATCCGGCTGCTCATACCAGTGGCCAGATCATAATAGTGCAGCGCATTCAGGTAATCCCCCCTTCCATGGTAGGTAATACCGATCCGTTCGTACATCCTGGCCAGGATATCTTTCCGGGGTAATTTTGCAGCAATGGAAACGGCAGAGTCCAGGTATTTTTTAGCCTGCGTTTCTTTGTTCTGGTAGAGGTACTCCCGAAAC
>JAECQP010000018.1:0-2442 GCA_015999745.1 Sphingobacteriia bacterium
GCTGAATAACATAACAGATGTGGCTTACCAGAATCATCTGAGCCGTCTTAAATACGCAGCGGTTAATAATGTAACAGGCAGAATGGGTGTATTTAATATGGGCCGAAACTTCAACATTAAAATAAATGTTCCTTTAAATTTTAAAGTGAAATAACCTACTGCAGGGCTTACAGCAGTCTTTGCTTTTTTCTGTGTTGGTTTATGAAGATGGCCCCTGCTCGAAGGGGCCATCATTTTTTAATTCCTGATGCAACGAACGGAAAGGCCGTTCTTTTTAAAGACAGATGCTTTTTCAAAAGCGAACTGATCTCCTGCAAGGTTCCTGTTAAAAGCCACATCTTTATCTTCTTCCGTACTGCTCCACCAGTAGCCGTAATAACCCAGTTCGTCAAACAGGATATCCCCGTTGAGCATACCGCCGGGTAAGCCGCTGAACCCGCTTTCATTGCTTCCATTCAATTCATTACTCCATCCGGTGGCGCTTTTTAATTTCCGGGTGGCCGCAGCAAATCCACCCAAATGTTTGGCCAGCAGATCCCACTCGGCATTTGTAGGAATATGCCATCCCACCGGTGCCAGCCCGCGTGAATCATTCACAGCGAACCAGTTGTATAGTTTGCCAAACTGTGGGCCGTTTTCGGCATTGTATTCATAGTAACACCAGGCGGGCTTACCTTCTGCACCGGCTTTTTCCCATTCTGCATCTGTCCTGGCTTCCGGAATAGCATCACCATTCCTGAAATGACTTGTATTCAGGTTCTGCGTTATCCATGTTTGTGCGCCAATCGCCACTGTTTTGTAACTGTTGCCCGATTTGTCTTTAACCTGTGCCTGTAATACCGTTACAAAAACAAGCAGGATGCTGAGGAGTGTAATTTTTTTCATGTTGTATTATTGTTGGGGTCCAGACAATAAAAGTAGAGAATGCGAAACCGCAGGTAATACCCTCCTCACGGTATGGGTGGGGGGAAACAGAAAAGCAGCAGGGAAAATCAGGTAATGCCGGCGCATTGCTTTCGCATGCGCCGGGTAGGTGTATTTGGAGTTATTCAGATTCTTTAGCGACCCAGGACGTGGTAGGCAATTTCGTAATTAGTTGTGCTGGATAAAATAGTTCCGGTTGAGATGGTAAAGCTGTTTAGTAAAGTTGAGCTTGGTAACACATATATACTGGTTGAGATTCCCTTTATTCCGGAATTAATTGCAGCCTGTATAATAACAACTGGAGGATTTGTAATATAGGGTGAGTTAAAATTAATTGTCATGATATCACCTGTAGTAGTAGGAACACCTGTTGTAAATGTTATATAGCCAGATAAATCATTTCCTGTAATAATAGGTGATGTGGCATTCCCAATGGCTGTAGTACTAAATGTTGCAATTGAAGGTGTTCCACTGTTACCGATCAGTTTAGCTGCATTTACGGAATTGGTTGTAGTTATTGCTCCGGAGGTTTTTACGTCCGAGATACCAGTATTCCCAAGTTGTATGGTATTAGAGGCCGTGACGGAAGCGTTATAGCCAATTGCGGTGGAATTGGTTAATCCATCTATACTCACTCCGGCATTGTACCCAATGGCAGTATTGTTATCTGTGGTAACGTTGTTGAGTAAAGCATTATATCCAATAGCCGTATTGTTTTTTCCTGTGGTATTATTTTTTAGTGCTTCCTGTCCAACAGCGGTATTGCTTCCTGCTGTATTATTTTGGAGGGCATTTTGCCCAACAGCAGTATTATTAGTCCCCACAATATTTTGGTTTAATGCTCCGAATCCAACAGCTGTATTGTCTGTGCCTGTTGTGGTTTTATTTAATGCGCCAACGCCAAATGCAGAATTGTTGCCGACTGGAGAACTGTTATTTTCTCCGGCATATACGCCAAAACTGGTATTGCTGCTTCCCGGATTTAACTCCCCTGCCCATATGTTGTTTACTTTAAAACGTAGCGGTTGATTATTTGTTGATCCGAGAAAATGGGTGTTACCTACAGTTGGTAAGGCGTTTCCGATTATACTCCATTTGCCACTCAGCATGGTGGTGGTGTCACTGATCAGTAGCCGGTTACTTAGCATGTAGGAGGTGTCACTAATCTTGAGCAGATTGCCCAGCATATATGTGGTATCGCTGATACGAAGCCTGTTGTTGAGCATTGCGGCAGTATCCTGAATCAGCAAAGCAGTATTCTTTCGTTGGTAACCACTCATCTGATCAGTGGTATCACTGTATTGTACAAAAGGAGCGAGCATGGTTGCTGTATCTGTTTTTCTCAGGTAGCGGCTCATCATAAAGCTGGTGTCACTGATGAGGAGCCTGTTGTTGAACATTGCGGCAGTATCCTGAATCAACAAAGCAGTATTCTTTCGTTGGTAACCACTCATCTGATCAGTGGTATCACTGTATTGTACAAAAGAAGCGAGCATGGTTGCGGTATCTGTTTTTCTC
>JAECQP010000018.1:2542-61219 GCA_015999745.1 Sphingobacteriia bacterium
TTTTTCTCAGGTAGCGGCTCATCATAAAGCTGGTATCGCTGATGCGAAGCCGGTTGTTAAGCATTATAGCAGTGTCTGTTTTTCTGAGGTAGTGGCTCATCATAAAAGCGGTATCTGTTGCGCGGAGATACTTATTCAACATCGCCGCAGTATCACCTGCGCTCAACTTATTATTAAAGCTACTCCAGTCTGCAGAAGTTAAAACGCCCCTGTTGGTTGCTGATGCATTGGGGAAATTGAATGTATGTATAGTGCCGGAAGAAACTATATTCACATTGGTGCCCGTGGCTCCCACTGCAAAACTCTGCCCTCCGCCCAATGACAGGGGCAGGCCGTTCAGCCCAATGGAGCTATTCACCAGTTTGATGTTTTCAATCGTACCGTCTTTAATCTTTTCGTTGGTCACTGCATCTATGGAGAGTTTGCTGTTATTGATGGCAAGTGGCGCAACCAGGGGATTGGGATAAGTGGAGCCTGCCAGGTCTCCGCCTGCATTTCCTACCGGGTAGGCTGCATTGGCAAAGAAAGCATAAGGGACCGATTGCAATTGAGATGTGCCTGCATGCAGGAAATTACTGCCCCCTTGCGGATCAATCTCTACCTGTAAAAATTTACTACTGGCCGCCCAGTTGATGGTACTGATATTGCCGAAACTGCTTACTGCTCCCGGGCTTCCGATGACCAATGTAATCAAACCAAACTGGTTGGTTCGTACTTCCCTGGTTTCTGAATACAGGGTAGTACCGTTTGCGGAGCCATCCCGGATACTCAAGCGGATACTGATATTCTGAAAAGAGAGTGCCACGCCATTGGCGTTCCTGGCAATGCCCTGATAGTTCAGGAGCTGGGCCTGAACCAGGGTAAAGCTGCCGGTTAATAACAGCAGCAGTAATAATATTTTTTTCATCATACCATTCGATTGTATCGTTATCGGAGTTTGAGTATTTTAAATACGCCGCTTTTCTTCAGAAAGCCTTTGCTGTATAAAGATACCCTGAGGAAATAGGGGCCGGAAGCGTATTTGGAAAAATCAATTTTCTGATTCACGGGAAGTGTGTTGTACTGGAACTCCCTTAATCCCAATGTTCTGCCCAACAGGTCGTATAACTGAATTTCTACCCTGCCCGTATCGTTGCTGTATAAATCAAATTGCAGTAAGGTATTCACTGGTACTGGGTAAAGCTTAATCTCTTCCCTGGTCCAACCCTGAATGGGTATGGTTTGTAAATCTTTATCGGTGATCGGCTGTAGTACGCCGTTGGTGAGGATTACGGAGTTGTCCGTAGTGGTATAGGTCTCTATCAGGGTAGCTTCTCCCACACTCCATACAAAGGAAAAGTTGGCCAGGTTGTAGCTTCCCCTGTTTACATAATTTCCGCCGGAAGCATTCAGGATAAAGGGCTCCACTGTTTGCGTGAACCCGTTCAAACCGTTCAGCAGCAATAAACTTCCCAGCACCAGAAATTGCTTCCAGGTAACATGGCCGGGGTCGCTATGTACACTGATCGGGGGCATAAAACGGATACTGAACGGTCACAAAGTTAATTCATTAGGGCTGTGGAAATAAAAAGGGCTCTCCGTATTTACTACCGAGAGCCCTTTTTTGTTCGAATTGCAGCTTTTATTTCCGTTTTACAATCGGAAGACTGATACTGGATTCATTGTCAAATACACGGATGGTAGCCTTCTGAAAGTCCTTTTCCGTTGCCTTGTAGATGTCGGTGAATTTCTGTGGATTCCTGTCTACCAGCGGGAACCAGCTACTCTGAATCTGTACCATGATGCGGTGCCCCTTTTTAAAGGTATGCGCCACATCCGGCAGTTCATATTTTACCCTGGTGGCTTTGTTGGGAACAAAGGGCTCGGGCTTTTCAAAACTGTTCCTGAACTTGCCGCGGAATACCTCACCTCTTACCAGCATCTGGTAGCCATCCATTAAGTAATTATTATTCTCCGGGTAACTGAATTTGTCCGGGAATACATCAATCAGCTTCACCACAAAATCGGCATCGGTGGTAGAGATGCTTACTTTTAAATCGGCTGTTAGAGGTCCACCCACGGTGATGTCTTCGGTAAGGATATCTGACTGATATACCAGCACATCCGGCCTTCTGGCGGCAAAGCGCTGGTCATCTGTCATATATTCCCTGGTTCTGCCGGTGTGTACGTCTTCGGTATACGGAACAGGCCTGGCCGGATCGCTTACATATTCTGTAAAAGTCGGGACCCCGGTGTTAGCAGTTGTAAAAGACAATTTACCTTTAGCCTGTAAATAAAGCCTGGAAGAAGTTGTTCCGGATAATGGCCAACTGGCGGATTGATACCACTGGTTTTCTCCGGTAAAGAAAATATTGGCTTCATTGATTTTCTCTATACTGCCCTTGCCTTTTAAATAGTAGTTGAAGAAGGGGACTTCTATGTTGGTAGAATACCATTCAGCAGTATTGCTCTCAAACTGTACATTGCCCAGGTTTTTTCCGTTTCCGCTGGCCCACTGTCCGTGGTACCAGGGTCCCATCACAATCTTGTTGTTGTTCCTGCCTTTGGCTTCAATAGACTTGTACATCTGCCATGCTCCAAAACAATCTTCCGCATCAAAAAGACCGCCTACTACCAATGTTGCGATATCAGGAGAGATGTGCTGCACAAAGTTTCTGGGGTTTCTTGCCTTCCACCACTCGTCGTAATTGGGATGGCTCATCAGGTCTTTCCAGAACGCAATGCTATCTCCCATGAATTCGGTGAGTTTGGATAAACTTCCACTGCGCAGGAAGAACTCGTAATTATCTTTTGTAGGAAAATCAAAACCCTTTGGCCCAACCGTAGTAGGAGCGGGTCTTGGTTTTCCGAAGCTGCTGTAAAAGTTAAAAGCATCCAGTTGCATGAATGCACCATTGTGGTGAAAGTCATCGCCGATGAACCAGTCGGTTACCGGAGCCTGGGGACTCACTGCTTTTAAAGCCGGGTGGTTGCTCAACGCGGCCATGGTAGAGTAGAAGCCGGGGTAAGAAATTCCGAATACACCCGCATTACCGTTGTTTCCTTGTATATTTTTCACCAACCAGTCGATGGTGTCGTAGGTGTCGGAGGATTCATCAATATCTGTATTGGTTTTTTTAGATGGATTATAAGGCCGTACATCCATAAATACTCCTTCACTCATCCATCGGCCCCTTACATCCTGTGTTACAATGATGTAATTTTCTTTCAGGTATTCCCTCATATGTCCACGCTGAAAATTTTTCAGCTTGTCGGCCCCGTAAGGCGCGCAGGAATAGGGTGTTCTGGTAAGCAGGATCGGATGCTGCTCCGAATTGCTCCTGGGAATGTAAAGAGAGGTAAAGAGCTTTACCCCGTCGCGCATGGGTATTAAAACTTCTTTTTTAGTGTAATTGGCTGCCAGCCAGGCTGAATCAAATTGCTGCGCCATGGCTAATACCGGCAGCAGGAAGAGCATCAGGAATAATTTTCTCATAGCATCAGTTTAAGCAGTCAAGTTAAATCATTCTGTTTTCCTGACCCAAAAAGATGGATGAATGAAAAAATAATAGTCTACTAATTTGGTAGGATAAAAAAATCCCCTATTTTTGATCCCATGAAACTGAACTTCATAGCACTGGCTGTTCCGCTCTTCATTTTCTTCATGCTCCTGGAATACTGGGTGAGTGTTAAGAAAAAGAAAGCGGTATACCATTTTAATGAAGCGGTGGCCAACCTCAACGTAGGGATTGGCGAACGTTTATCGGATATGCTCACTACCGGCGCTTTCTTCTATGTGTTCAGTTGGGTGCATCATCATTATGCATTGTTTTCCATTCCATCTTCCCTGCTTACCTGGATTTTATTGTTTTTGCTGACCGACCTGATCTGGTACTGGTACCATCGGGTTGGTCATGAAGTGAACCTGTTCTGGAGTGCGCATGTAGTGCATCACCAGAGCGAGGATTTTAATTTCACAGTTTCCGCAAGGATTACTGTTTTTCAGGCGGTGGCCCGTGGTCTGTTTTGGTCGGTATTACCCCTGATCGGGTTTGATCCGGGTATGATCACGATTCTCTTGCTGATTCATGGAGCTTATCCATTCTTCACCCATACGCAGCTGATCGGAAAACTGGGCTGGCTGGAATATATCCTGGTGACGCCTTCACATCACCGGGTTCACCACAGCAGCAACCCGGCCTATCTCGATAAGAACTACGGAGACGTGCTAATCATCTGGGATAAAATTTTCGGGACGTTTAAAGAAGAACAGGAAGCGCCTGTTTACGGACTTACCACCCCGTTGAACAGTCATAGTTTTCTTTGGCAGCATTTTCATTTTATCCTGGAGATGATGGTGGCCTTCCGCAGCGCTAAAGGGCCGGGCGGTAAGCTGCGGGTGCTTTTTGGGAAACCGGATGATATAGACCCGAGGATTCGGCCATACCTCGAAAGAAAACTCCTGAACAGGAATCAACAGGCCCAACAAACCCTTTGGCTGAAACAGTTTATTTTTCTACAGACCCTGTTTACCCTTTCGTTGTTGTTCATCATCATTTTATTCGAATGGTATTTCAAGCCTGCTCAATTAGTGATTGCTGCGCTGTTCATTATTCTCAGTGTAATCAGCACTGGCGCCATGCTAGAGCAAAAACGCTGGGTGTTCTACCTGGACTTTGCACGCCTGGGTTTAGCGGGCATTTTCATATTCAGCATCATACCATCCGTATACCTGCTGGTAACCGTTTTACTGGTGCTTGCCGGGATACTGGCTTTTTATAAAACAATTCAGCACAGATACGTGTCGCTTTTGTATACGTATACCTGATAAAATATAGTCGCGTGGCCGAGTGGCAAGGCAGAGGTCTGCAAAACCTTTAACGACGGTTCGAATCCGTCCGTGACGTCCGGGAGTTGACAATCAACCTAAACCAGAGCTCGCTGTCTGTGGACGGGAGCTTTTGTTTTTGTATATTAGGGGTAACTTGCATCTAATTTATGAACATGGACATTACCATCAACACACCTGCACTCCTGTTTCCGGCGATCAGCTTGATTATGCTGGCCTATACCAATCGTTTTCTGGCGCTTTCCAACAGGGTAAGGGCCTTACACGATCAGTACGAGGGAAAGGGGCAGGAAAAGAGCCATATTATTCACGGACAGATCAGAAACCTGCGCTACCGCTTAAAATTGATCAAGAACATGCAGGCCCTGGGTGTAGTTACTTTCCTGAGCAGCATTGTATGCATGTACTTTATTTACATTCAGTGGATGGTGATGGCTCACTGGGTGTTCGCATTCAGCCTGCTGGTATTTGCTGCATCTCTCACACTTTCTTTACTGGAGATTCAACTGAGTACCAAGGCCCTTGAATTGCAGTTAAGCGATATTGAAGGACTGGAAGATCCCTCTGTTATTGAATACATCAAAAAGAAATTTGAGAAAGAATAGCAACCGAACTAAGCTTTTGCTGCTACTGCTTTTCTTTCCCCGATCTGCTGTCTCCACATGGCGTAGTACAATCCTTTTTCTTCCAGCAATTGCTGATGACTTCCGGTTTCCACTACCTGGCCTTTTTCCAGTACATAAATCCTTTCTGCATGCATGATGGTACTTAACCGGTGTGCAATCATAACGGTGATCTGTTCTTTCTGTGCGGAGATATCCCGGATGGTATTGGTAATTTCTTCTTCCGTAATACTGTCAAGCGCGGAAGTCGCTTCGTCGAAAATGAGCAGTTGCGGATGACGAATCAACGCCCGTGCAATGGATATCCTTTGTTTCTCTCCCCCACTCAGCTTCAGGCCACCTTCTCCGATCATGGAATCAATTCCGTTATCGGCTTTCTCCAGCAGGTTATCGCAACTGGCTTTTTTCAATGCGGTGATGATCTCCTCATCATTGGCGCCGGGGCATACAAAGAGCAGGTTCTCCCTGATGGTTCCTGCAAACAGCTGTGTATCCTGCGTTACAAAACCGATCTGGTTGCGCAGTTCATCAAAATGAATATCATTTCCGTTTACTCCATTGTAAAGAATGGCGCCCTCCTGCGGCCTGTACAATCCTACCAGTAATTTTACGAGTGTACTCTTACCGGCGCCGGATGGCCCTACGAATGCGACGGTTTCTCCTTTTTTGGCTTTAAAAGAAATTCCGTCCAGTGCATTGTATTGTGCAGTCTGGTGTTTGAATATAATGTTCTGAAATGCCAGCGTGTTAATATTACCGATATGTTCCGGCGATACAGGTTTAGGCTCTGATGGTTTCATCATCAGGTTGTGAAAATTGTTCAGGGATGCTTCCGCCTCGCGATAGGAGAGGATGATGTTCCCAATTTCCTGTAACGGCCCAAAAATGAAGAAGGAATAGAATGTAAGCGTCATTACTTCACCTGCTGTCAGCTTTCCGTTGAATACCAGCCACAGCAGGGTAAACATAATGATCTGACGAAGCAGGTTTACGAATGTTCCCTGTACAAAACTTAAGGAACGAATACTTTTTACCTTCCTTAGTTCCAGCCCGAGTATCTTATACGTATTCTTGTTGAGCCGGTTAATTTCCTGCTTGGTTAATCCAAGGCTTTTCACCAGTTCAATATTGCGCAGGCTCTCTGTGGTGGTTCCCGCCAGCATGGTGGTTTCCTTTACAATGTCTTTCTGAATACTCTTGATGCGCCTGCTTAAAAAACTGGTAAGCAGCGACAGGAATACAATCCCTGCCGCATAGATGGGCATGATGCTCCAGTGCAAACGGAAGGAGTACACAGAAATAAATACGATCCCTACGATGATACTGAACAGTACATTGATGAATGCGATGATGAACTTTTCCGTATCGGATCGTACCTTGGTAAGAATGGATAATGTTTCGCCGCTTCGCTGGTCCTCAAACTCCTGGTAGGGCATTTGCATGGAGTGTTCCAGCCCATCTGTGAAAATCTTAGCGCCGAACTTCTGCACAATTACATTGCTGAAATAATCCTGGAATGCTTTGGCAATTCTGGACACCATGGCCACACTGATCAGTATGCCCAGGTAACCCAGCACCCCCCAGATAAACTCAGATTGGGTGCGTTCGCCCGTGGCCACAAACTGCTTGTTTTCGTTGAAGTAGCCCGTGTTCAGCGGGTGCATGCCATATTTATCGAGCAATTTCCCAAAGAAAAAAGGGTCGAGCATGGAGAAGGACTGGTTGATTGCAGCCAGCGTAAGTGCTAAGACTATCAACCATTTATAAGGCTTTAAGTATTGTAATAATAGTTTCATAGATTGGTAAAATTACGGAGTAATAATAAGTTTTTCCACTGCTGTTAACAATAAGATCACGTTTCAGTGATGTTTTGGCCTCATTTCATTTGTAACTTACAAAAACCCTACACATATGCGTTGGAGAAAATTCAATGGCGAAAACATCAGCCTTCCCATTAAAGATGCCGTGGAAGCGGCCATTCAGCGGGAAGCGGAGATCGGTACAAAACTCAAGGTTTGCATCGGAACAGACAGCCAGGTTAAAGGTGCTGACACAGAATTTGCAACAGTAATTGTTTTCCTTCGGGAACACAATGGAGGATTCATGTACATCCACAACGAAAAAACCAAACAACGGTACCACATCAAGGAAAGAATGTTACTGGAAGTTGCCAAGAGTATAGAAGTGGCATACGACCTCTGCAACCTTTTCATTGAGTACAATGTGGAGATGGAAGTACATGCGGACATCAACACCAACCCTCAGTTCAAAAGCAACGACGCTTTGCGGGAAGCAATGGGTTATATCCTCGGTATGGGGTTTGCCTTTAAAGCCAAGCCGGAAGCCTTTGCCAGCAGTAGCTGTGCAGATAAAATGGTGAACTGACCGTTGAATTAATTTTGTGGAAGGGTCCCTTCCAGTAATGCACGCACCGATACGGCGAGCAATTGGTTCTTTGTCGCTTCAAACAGTGATGATTTTTCGGCAGGTATACGCATTTTAAATTTCTTTCCCTCTGCCAGTTGTTTGTCAAATCCCGGATTCCATTTATTGAATTGGGCAATATGCATCACCAACCCGTTGGCTACAATGATGGAGTTGTATCTGCCGCCGATTTCTATTACAACAGTACCGGCTTCCTCTTCTGCACTCAGGCTATTCTGCATTGCAGGTATATTATGTTTTTGTTGGGCCACTTCTGCTGCGGTCATGGTGGTCCATCCGCCGCCGCCTTCCATCACATAGTGGGTACCGATGAACTTCTTAACGTGGTTGCGGGTTTCCTCGGGAAGGAAATATTGCAGGTCCCAGAAATCCCTGCTTTTGGCTTTTTTCATGGCCTGCCTTACCCTGCCCGGTCCCCCGTTATAAGCTGCTACGACCAGCAACCAGTCGTTGAACTCTCCATAGAGTTCTTTCATCAGCCTGGCCGCCACCTGGGTGCTCTTGTGATAATCGGTGCGCTCATCGCGATTGGCGTTCACGGTTAATCCGAACCTCCTTGCCTCGTAGGGCATGATTTGCCAGGGTCCTACGGCACCTGCCCAGGATACCAGGCCGGAACTCAGGTGGCTTTCAATTACGCTCAGGTATTTCATTTCCCTGGGTATACCATATTGCGAAAGGATCTGATCGAACAGGTCAAAGTAGGGTTTGCCCCATCCTTTCATCCTGTTGAGCTCTTTACCCTGTTTGCGGATATATTCCTGTACAAAAGAAATCGCCCGGGGGTTTAGTTGTGTTGCATAAGGCTGGGAAGCATCAAATTGGTGCTTAAACAATGTTTTGAATCCGTATTTGTCGATGGTACTGTCTTTGGGCGCCTGGGCCAATAGCGTTGCAGGAGCAGTCATACAACATGCTGCTGCAATAAGTGCTACAGCAAATAACTGCTGTAAATGAATATGCCTGAAACAACCTTGCATAGCGCTTATTTAAAGGCCATCAATTGCTGCGATAACTTTAGCAGATTCGCCTCATCAAAATGCCTGGTCATGATCTGGAGGCCAAAAGGCATGCCATTTGAATGGGTGAACAGTGGAACGGAAATAGCAGGAATGCCTACCAGGTTAGGATATACGGTATAAATATCGGCCAGGAACATTTCGATGGGATCGTCCGATTTTTCTCCAATCCTGAATGCAGTGGAAGGAACCGTTGGTGAAATAATCGCATCGTACTGCGCAAAAATAGCTTCAGTCCTGGTTTTCAGTAACTGTCGTACCTGTTGCGCCTTGGTGAAATAGGCATCAAAATAGCCTTCACTTAATACGAAGGTTCCAAGTAAAATTCTTCTTTTAACCTCTTCTCCAAACCCTTCGCTTCTGGAAGATTTGTACAATGTGGTGAGGTCGATATTTTCTGCTGCAGTGCGGTGTCCGTACCGTACGCCATCGAAACGGGAAAGGTTACTGGATGCTTCTGCAGTGGTCAATACATAATAAGTGGGTACAACGTATTCCAGTAAATCAAAACCGACCGGTTCTACGGTATAACCTGCGGCTTTCAGTGCTTCGATCCTGGCAAGGATCTGGTTCCGGATATCGGTATCGAGCGCAGGATGTTCAATGGATTCTTTGAAATAAGCAATACGGTATTTTTTATCGGGGCTGTTTACTGCAGCTGTATAGGCATCTACAGGCCTGTCGGAAACGGTGCTGTCAAATTCATCCGCACCTGCAATGGTTTCCAGTACCAGTGCGGCGTCTTCTACCGTATTAGAGAAGATCCCGATCTGATCAAAGGAAGAGGCATAGGCGATCAATCCATAACGGGATATTCTTCCATAGGTTGGCTTAATGCCCACAATTCCTGTGAAGTCGGCAGGCTGCCTTACGGAACCGCCTGTATCGCTGCCCAGGCTTACCATACAAAGGCCTGCCTGAACGGAAACGGCAGATCCGCCCGATGAGCCTCCGGACACCCTTTCGGTATCCCTGGCGTTTTTCACCGGTCCGTAGGAGGAATTCTCATTACTACTGCCCATGGCAAATTCATCACAGTTCTGGCGGCCAATGACAATGGCGCCGGCATCGAGTAATTTCTGTGTGGCAGTAGCATTGTAAATGGAGGTAAATCCGGTAAGTATTTTGGATGCGGCTGTTACCTGGTGGTCCTTGTAACAGATCACATCTTTTAGCCCAACGACCACGCCATGTAAGGGTGACATAGCTGCTCCGTTGGTGCGTTGGGTATCCAGTAAGGCGGCCTGTTCCAGCGCTTCCTGTTCATACAGTTCCACGTATGCATTCAGGTGCACCTGTTCCCTGATCCTATCTATATAAAAACGAACGGCCTCCACACAGGTGGTTTGGCCGTTCTGTAATGCGATATGATAGTCTTTGATTGAATGAAACCGAAACAAAGGCTTTTACTTTTTGAGAGATGATTAAGCGGGGGTGTTGTCTTTTTCTTTGATTCCTTCTTCGAGTTCTTTCTTTACGTTGTTTTTAGCATCGTTGAATTCACGGATTCCCTTACCGAGACCTCTCATGAACTCCGGAATTTTTCTGCCACCAAATAAAACCAGGACTACGACACCAATGATCAGTAATTCCTGAAAGCCTAGATTACCCATTTTGATTGATTTAAGGTTGTAAAGTTAATATAAAACACGTGCCTTACAATTAAATAATGTTAAATCGGTCGCCGTAAATAAAAAAGCGCCCTGGTATATACTCAGGACGCTTTTTTAATATATGTTCTGTATTAGAAACGTTTTTCTTTGATACGTGCGCTCTTACCGCTGCGCTCACGCAGGTAGAATAACTTGGCACGACGAACTTTACCTACTTTATTCAGTACGATAGAGTCGATGTTTGGAGACAGGATAGGGAACAAACGTTCTACACCTACTCCATCGGAGATTTTACGTACAGTGAAGGACGCTGTAGCTCCATTTCCCTGTAATTTGATTACATCTCCACGGAAGCTCTGGATACGCTCTTTACCACCCTCTACGATTTTATAGTTAACAGTGATATTGTCACCTGCTTTAAACTTAGGATGCTCTTTGCCAGCTGTTAACTGGGAATGTACAAACTGAACTGCTGCGTTCATAACTTTTAATTTTTGCGGACGGCAAAGGTAGTGAAAAAATCAGAATTCCGAAACCTATTCTGTTTTTTTTTACCTGGCAACGTTTACAGCCCTTTTTTCTCTGATTACGGTTACTTTGATCTGACCCGGATAAGTCATTTCTGTCTGGATCTTCTGGGCTATCTCAAAACTCAGTTTATCGCTGTCTACATCGGTCACTTTATCGGCTTCTACAATCACGCGTAACTCCCGTCCCGCCTGAATTGCATAGGCTTTTTCCACTCCCTGGTAACCCAGTGCGAGGTTCTCCAGATCCTTGATTCTTTGCAGGTACTGCTGCATGATTTCCCTTCTGGCTCCGGGTCTGGCGCCACTGATGGCATCGCAGGCCTGAATAATCGGAGAAATAACATAAAGCATCTCCATTTCGTCGTGGTGGGCGCCGATTGCGTTCACTACGGCCGGGTTTTCCCCGTATTTCTCGGCCAGTTTAGCGCCTAAAAGGGCGTGGCTGAGTTCAGTTTCCTCATCGGGAACTTTCCCAATATCGTGTAAAAGACCAGCTCTTTTGGCCAGTTTGGGGTTCATACCCAGCTCAGCGGCCATGATCCCGCAGAGATTGGCGGTTTCGCGGCTGTGCATCAGCAGGTTCTGGCCATAAGAAGACCTGAATCGCATTTTACCTACAATCCGGATCAGTTCCTTGTGCAGGCCATGAATACCCATTTCAATGACGGTACGCTCTCCAATCTCCATTACCTGTTCTTCCAGCTGGCGGCGGGTTTTCTCTACCACTTCTTCAATACGGGCAGGGTGGATACGGCCATCAGCAACCAGGCGCTGCAGGCTTAAACGGGCAATCTCTCTTCTCAACGGATCAAAGGAAGACAGGATGATGGCTTCAGGCGTATCGTCCACGATCAGGTCAACGCCTGTTGCAGCCTCAATAGCACGAATATTACGGCCCTCACGACCAATGATCTGCCCTTTGATTTCGTCGGTTTCCAGGTTAAATACCGTTACGGTATTTTCAATGGTCTGCTCGGCAGCAGTTCGCTGTATAGACTGGATAACAATTTTACGGGCTTCTTTATTGGCCTTTTGCTTGGCTTCTTCAATAATGTCCTGCTGTAAAGCCAGGGCCTGGGTGTGGGCCTCCTGTTTCAGGCTTTCGATCAACTGGCTCTTGGCTTCTTCCGCACTTAATCCTGCAATTTTTTCCAGTCTGCGGATATGCTCTTCCTGGTGTTTCTCCAGCTCGGTGCGTTTGTGGTTTACCAGTTCAATCTGGCGGTTCAGGTTTTCCTTGATCGCCTCATTTTCCTTTACCTGCTTGTCTATAGCAGCTTCTTTTTGATTGATGGTGATTTCTTTCTGCTTAATCCGGTTCTCTGTGTCGCCGATTTTGCGATTTTTTTCGAGAATTTCTTTGTCGTGCTCCGCTTTCAGTTGTACAAAACGCTCCTTGGCCTCTAGTTGTTTCTCTTTTTTAACGGTTTCGGCCCTTAATTCTGCTTCTTTGAGGATGTTTTGCGCCTGATGCTCAGCGTCTTCAATCTGTTTTTTTGTGTTCTTAGCGAAAATAAATCTACCCGCTACTACACCTATAATCAGTGATATTGCACCAATTAGTATTGAAATTATTGCTTGATCCATGTTGTTGGCAAGGGTTTAAAAAGTTCACAATCCTATTTATCTTATCACATCTCATCTTTTGATAATAAATGGTGATATCCACGAAGATAATTAATCTGGGGGAAGATTGGAAGACGAACTTTGGGAGCAACCGGAGGTATAACAAATAAAAATATATTTTAAAGGGCCGCTTATTGCGGATTTTCGGCCAGTACCTTATCGATCATTTTGCTCAGTTCGGAGAGTTTCTGAACCGTATCATTCCATTGAACAGGCTGGGAGCCTCCTTCTTTTTGTTCAGTCACAAACCAGATCAGTACCATTGCAATATAATCCTGCATGTCTTTTCCGGCAAATTGTGTTTTAAATTCAGTGATTTTATCGTTGATCAGGGACGCAGATTTACGCACCATCTCCTCATCGGCAGGTTCAATTTTTAACCGGTAACTCCGGTCGGCAATCACAATATTTACGGGGATCAGTTCAGCCATAGTTTCAGGCATGCAGCAATGCCAGGCATTTATCTATTTCTTTGAGATAGGTGTCTATTTTTTTCTGTAACCGGGCTTTCTCCGCTTCATCGCGGTTTCCACCGGTGAGCTGAACGGCAGCTACTTTTTGTTCCAGTTGTATCAGTTGTTCGGTCTTTTTCTGCTGTTCAGATTGCAACACGGCAATATCCTTCTGCAAACGGCTATTCTCTTTCTGCAACTGCCTGTATTCTTTGATCAGCAGCTGTAGTTTTTCCTGCAGGTGGTCCATATTGGTGTTGATATCAATCATTATTTTCTGATTTCAGCTTGTACTTCCTTCTCAAAACACTGGATCAGCTTATTCATCATACCATCAATCTCCTTATCCGTTAATGTTTTGGTATCATCGGAGAAAGTGAAGCTGATAGCCATTGATTTTTTGTCCTTACCCAATTTTTCGCTTTCAAAAATATCAAACAGCTGTACCTGCTGAAGCTTAGGCAATTTAACGGATTGAACCGACTTTTCAATGGCTGCGTAAGTAACCTGTTTGTCAACCACCAGGGCAAGGTCCCGCTCTACTACAGGGAACTTGTTCACTTCCCTGTACACGATCTTCTTTTTCTGCACTGCACTCAGCAGTTGGCCGAATGGAAGATCCAGCATGAATACCGGTTGTTTCAGGTCAAATGCATTGAGTTTTTCAGCGCTTACGGTTACCAGGGATCCAATGGATTGGTTATCGGCAAAAAAGGCTACAGTTCCGGGTTGACCGGCATTTTCCTCAAACCGGATATTGTCCAGGCCGCACCATTGTAAAATGGCGATGGCCAGCCCTTTCATGGAAAAGAAATCGAGCGGTGTACCTTTGCTTCTCCATCCCTGGTCGTGGTTGTTGCCGGTTGCAAATAAGCAGAAATGTTCTTCCTCTATAAATCCATCCTCCCTGGTACGGTAGGTTTTACCAAATTCAAACAACTGCAGGTTGTTGTTTTTCCTGTTGAGGTTATAGGCAATGGTTTCCAGTCCGCTTTCCAGCATGGATGGTCTCAGTACGTCCAGTTCGGCGCTGAGATTGTTCATCATCTTTACAGTATAGGCGGTAGTGGCTTCGTCGAAATATTTGCTGTTGGTAATAGAGTTCGTAACGATCTCGGTAAATCCTTTGCCCACCAGGAATCCGGCGATCTTCTCGCGCAGATTTTCCTTGATGCCGATCTTTTCCACAGCGGGGCTGATGGTGATCATAGTCGGGATTTCCACATTGTCCAGTCCGTCGATGCGTAGAATTTCTTCCACAATATCTGCCGGGATGCTGATATCAGGTTTGCTGTAAGGTACTTCCACCATCAGTTCGTCCAGCCCTTCTTTTACAATATCAAAACCCAATGCTGTCAGGATTCTTTTTACTTTATCGGCATGGTAGTTTTTGCCGCTTAATTTTTTGAGATAGTGATTCTTGATCGTAACGGTAGCACGGGGTTTTGGATCCGGATAAATGTCGGTAATATCGCTGCTGATTTCTCCGCCGGCTACTTCTTTTATCAACAAGGCGGCCCGTTTCAGCACATTAACCGTGTTCGATATATCAATTCCTTTTTCAAACCTGGTTGCTGCATCGGTTCTTAATCCATGACGCAGGGAGGTTAAACGGGTTCTGATGGAATCAAAGCAGGCGCTCTCCAGAAAAATGGCGGTAGTGCTTTCGGATACACCGCTTTTTGCTCCGCCGAATACACCCGCTATACACATGCCTTCGCTGGCGTTGCAGATCATCAGATCGTCCTGGTGCAGTTTTCTTTCCTTCCCGTCCAGTGTAATGAAGGGTGTACCTGCCGGCAGGTTTTTGACAATGATTTTATTTCCGGTAATGGCAGCTACATCAAATGCATGCAGTGGCTGGCCGGTTTCGTGCAGGATGAAATTGGTGATGTCTACAATATTGTTGATACTGCGCTGACCAATTGCCGTTAGCTTGTTCACCAGCCACTCCGGTGAAGTTTTTACCGTAACACCACTGATGGTTACACCCGCATAACGGGGGCAGGCACTGGTATTTTCTACGATAACTTCAACCGGGTTATTCCTGTTGTCTGTTTTGAAATTGTTGGTAAAGGGGGATTTCACCCTTGCTTCGTTCTGGTGGTGCGTAATGTAGGCGCAAACATCCCGGGCAACGCCCATATGGCTCATTGCATCCATTCTGTTGGGCGTAAGGCCGATCTCATAAATCCAGTCGGAATACGGGTTGAAGTACCTGGCAGCGGGGGTGCCTGCAACAGCCGTACCTGGCAGTACAATAATACCTGCATGGCTTCCGCCGATACCGATCTCGTCTTCGGCACAGATCATTCCCTGGCTTTCTTCGCCGCGGATTTTGGCCAGTTTCATGGTCAAGGGCTCTCCGTTGATCGGGTAGATGGTAGTGCCCACGGGCGCAACCACCACTTTCTGGCCTTTTGCTACATTGGGAGCCCCGCACACGATCTTTAAAGGTGTTTCTCCGCCGGTATTCACCAGGGTGAGTTTCAGTTTATCTGCATTGGGGTGGGGGTTGCATTCCAGCACCTCTCCAATCACCAGTCCGGCCAGTCCGCCCCTGATTTTCTCATATTGCTCCAGGCTTTCCACTTCCAGTCCTATTGAGGTCAGGATTTTGGATAATTGAGCAGGTTCGATGGGTTCCGGTAAATATTCACATAACCAATTGTAACTAATTGTCATACTTGCTGCTGCTTGATAAGTCTGCAAAAATAAGGGTTATAGGTCATGGACTAGTTAAGAAATTAACCTGAAATGAACCGCTGCTTCCGAAAATTTCTTTCTTCACACCGATTTGTGAATTTCGCCAAATAAAAGCGTAAAACTTTTGAATTTGGGGGATAAGCGTAGTAAATTGTGTGAATGGGAGTGAACTTGCTGTTAACAACCCCTTAATTGCCTGTGGAATAATATTGATTGGTAAAAAATTTCAGCCTGCAGATAGTTCCGATTATATTCGCTCCCCTTTACCATTCACGAAACAATTTCTTAACATAGAATTCTTTCGGAATATTTGGGTAACTGGTATTACTAACCTATTAAGTACGAACTGACCAATGGATATTACGAGCTTAAATAAAGACCGCAAAAGAAGAAAACCTTCTATTGACCTGAGTACCATGGTGTACGGCAAAGTACCCCCACAGGCCAAAGAATTGGAGGAAGCCATTTTAGGTGCATTAATGCTCGAGAAAAGCGCTTTCGATACGGTATCCGAAATTATCAAACCGGAGTGTTTTTATGTAGATGCCCATCAGCATATTTTCAAAGCCATGCAATCGCTGCAGCAGAAAAGCGTGCCGATCGATATCCTCACTGTGGTGGAAGAACTGAAATCGCAGGAATTGCTGGATGTAGTGGGGGGGCCTTATTTTGTTACCAAACTGACTAATTCGGTTGTTTCTACTGCCAATATTGATGCACACGCAAGAATTGTGCTGCAGAAGTTCATTCAGCGCGAACTGATCCGCATCAGCGGTGAAATTATCGGCGATGCTTACGAAGACAGTACCGATGTATTTGATCTGCTCGATGAAAGCGAAACCAAGATGTTCAACATCACCAACAACTACCTCAAAAAGAACTTTGAAGATATCGGTAACGTATTGGTAGAAGCCATTACCCGTATAGATGAACTCAGAACCAAAACAGATGAGATTTCCGGCGTGCCGAGCGGGTTCGCTTCTCTCGACCGGGTAACATACGGCTGGCAGCCAACGGATCTGGTGATCCTTGCCGCCCGTCCTGCCGTGGGTAAAACAGCTTTTGCATTGAACCTTGCACGCAACGCAGCGCTGCACCCCACCAAACCGGTTGGCGTTGGATTCTTCTCGCTTGAAATGAGCGCCGCACAGTTGGTACAGCGTATCTTAAGTGCAGAGAGCGAAATCAAGATGGAAAAAATCAGCCGGGGTAAACTGGAGGATTATGAGTACCAGCAACTGCACAGTAAGGGGATTAAAAAATTAGAGAACGCCCCTTTATACATCGACGACACTGCGGCATTGAACATATTTGAATTCAGGGCCAAGGCAAGAAGGATGGTGAACAAGCACAAAGTTGGCATCATCATCATTGACTACCTGCAACTGATGAGCGGAAGCAACGACAGAGGCGGTAACCGGGAGCAGGAGATCAGTAATATCTCCCGTAACCTCAAAGCCCTGGCAAAGGAACTGAAAGTGCCGATCATTGCGCTGAGCCAGTTGAGTCGTGCGGTGGAAACCAGGAAAGAAAGTAAGATGCCTCAATTGAGTGATCTCCGTGAATCCGGTGCCATTGAACAGGACGCCGATATGGTTATGTTCATTTATCGCCCGGAATACTACGAAGTGATGAACAACGAAATGGGCGAGAGTACCAGCGGTGAAACCCATATCCGTATTGCCAAGCACAGAAACGGTTCACTGGAAACCATTAAACTCAGGGCCAAACTGGAGATACAAAAATTTGAGGAATGGGAAAGCGACAGTGGTCCGGGCGGAAGCTGGAAACCCATCACCCCTAATCTTCCTGCTTCCGGTGGAGGCGTGGGCGATGGCGGTGCGGCACTCTATATTCAGAAAGGCAGCAGAATGAACAGTGGCAGCGATTTCGACGAGGGCCTCGACCAGGATGCACCTTTTTAACGGCTATTGACATTGTATGGACATTCCTTTTTTCTTTGAGGCTGATTTACCTGCAAACCCGGCGCATTTTCCCCTTTCCCCCGAAACCAGCAAACACTGTATTCAGGTTTTGAGAATGCAGCAGGGAGAATCGATTGTATTAACCAATGGGGCCGGTCTGAAATACGACGCCGTTATCCTTGCAGCCGATAAGAAGCAAACCGTTGTATCGCTGGCCAATCCTGTCTTTTGTCCGCGGCCCGAACCGCTTACCACCATTGCGATTTCATTTGTTAAGAACCCTGCCCGAATGGAATGGTTCCTCGAAAAAGCAACGGAGACAGGCGTATCGGCTGTTTATCCGCTGGTTGCTTCCCGCACAGAACGTACCCATTTTAAAGCCGAACGTTGGGAAAATATTATTGTTTCGGCCATGTTGCAGAGCAGGCAGGTTTGGAAAATGCAACTGCATCAGCCGGTTGATTTTAGTCAGCTGATTCAGCAAAAAATGGCCGGGCTTGCCTTGATCGCACACTGCGAAGAGGGTGTGAAACACAGTATTGCTTCCATGGAGCATGCTGTAAACCGAATGATTCTGATTGGTCCGGAAGGAGACTTTAGCCCCGGGGAAATTACTGCCGCAATCCGGCAGGGTTTCAAACCGGTTAGCCTGGGTAACACAAGACTCAGAACCGAAACCGCGGGGATAGCCGCTGCTGTTTTGTTGCAAAACCTTTAATCGGGTAAAGAATCTGTAATTTTGTGCCATGTTCAGAAAGTTCCTTATAGCCCCTGTTTGTATAACGGTATTGCTGTATACCTGCGCCTGTACAGACAATAAAATGCCTACGGTTGAACGTGACACAACCATCACTGCAGCTACTGCTTTTAACGAACTGTTTATAGACAGTGTGTACCTCAGCAGTTTCCTGTTGTCCCCGCATCATTACCAAGCGTTCACTAAACAGTACCGGGATTTTTACAGCAGCCGAAACTATGAATTTGCCTGGTTCGATTCTACCGGCCTGACCGAGCAGGCGCACAACTTTTATAACCTGCAAAACAATCATATTGTCACAACAGGAGACAGTGCGCTTTACAATGATGCTTTGCACAGGTTGTACGATTCCGTCAGCGCATATCCGACCATTCCGGATTCGGAGAAGCAGCGGGTGCTGCAACTGGAGATGACGCTCACAGGTCAGTTTTTCCGGTATGCTGCTAAACTCTACAAAGGAGCGGAGATTAACCCGGCAGAACTGGGCTGGTATATCCCCCGCAAAAAAATAGACCTTACTGCGTTACTGGATTCAGTGATCAATAACGGAAAGGACGATCCGGAACAATATGTTCATATCAATCGGTTGTACAAGTCTCTGGAAGCAGAACTGGCGCGCTATATTGAGCTGGAGAAAAAAGAAGTAAAGGAAACAATCCCTAAAGTAAAGAGGCCGTTGAAAAAAGGGGATACTTCTGCAGTGGTTCCCCTGGCGAAAAGCCGGCTGGCCTTATTGCAGGATGAATTGTTTGCCAATAACAGTAATCTCTATGATGCAGACCTGGAGCAGGCGGTGAAAACTTATCAGCGCCGCAATGGCCTGGCGGAAGACGGATTGATCAGCAATCATGTAATTGAAGCGCTGAATGTGCCGCTGAAAAGAAGGGTACAGCAGATCCTGGTGAATATGGAACGTGCAAGGTGGCTGCCGGTTCAACGCGGATCTAATTTTGTGATGGTAAATATTCCGGAATTCAAACTGCATGTGGTCAATAACAGCGCGCAGGAACTGGAGATGAAAGTGATTGTTGGTTCTGCCCTGCACAACACGGTTATTTTCACTGCACAGTTGCAATACATTGTGTTCAGTCCTTACTGGAATGTTCCTCCCAGCATTACCCGTAATGAAATATTGCCTGCTATCAGAAGAAACGGCAATTATCTCAGCAGAAACCATATGGAGATTACGGGCTACGTGAATGGCCTTCCGGAGATCCGCCAGAAGCCGGGAGAACACAATTCACTGGGTCTGGTGAAATTCCTCTTCCCCAATAACTATAATATTTACCTGCATGACACGCCGGGCAAGCACCTGTTTAATCAGGCAGGTCGTGGCTTTAGCCATGGATGCATCCGAATAGAAGAGCCTAAGAAATTTGCCGAATACCTGCTTCGCAATGAACCTGCTTATACCAGTGAGGTGATCGACAGCCTCATGCACCTCGGCAAAGAAAAATGGGTTGTGCTGAAAAAACCACTGCCCGTATTTTTAGTTTATTTTACAGCCTGGGTAGATCAGGAAGGTGTGCTGAATTTCAGGAAAGACTTTTATGGGCATGATGAAAAGATGATGAAAAAACTGTTCAACAATTAAACAGGTAAAGGATGAAGATAATTGAGGTAAAAGATCAGGAAACGGTACGCGAATTCCTGGAAGTGAATGCGATCATGAATGCAGGCAACCCTGCATATATCCGTTCGCTGGATCATGAAGTGAACGATGTATTTGATCCTGCAAAAAACAAGAGCCATAAATACGGGGAAGCCAAACGCTGGATCGCCCAATCGGACGAGGGCGTTTTGCTGGGGAGGATTGCCGCTTTTACCAGTGAAAAATATATTAATAAAGGCACTGAATTTAAAACCGGTGGTATCGGATTCTTCGACTGCATTAACGACCAGGCCACTGCTAATGTATTATTTGATACGGCAAAGAACTGGCTGCAGGAAAAAGGAATGGAAGCTATGGACGGCCCGATCAATTTCGGCGACCGGGATAAATGGTGGGGTTTGATGGTAGAAGGATTTGAAAGTGAACCAATGTATGGCATGTCGTATAATCCACCGTATTACCAGGCACTTTTTGAAGGGTATGGGTTCCGGGATTATTACAACCAGTATTACTATTACATGAACGTGGATGATCCCTTGCCCGAAAAATTTCCGGAGCGTTATGCCAGGTTCAATGCCAAGCCCGGATACAGGGCAAAGCATGTGAAGCTGGGAGAGCTGGATAAGTATGCAGCGGATTTTGCTACCGTGTACAATGCCGCATGGGCGCAACACGGTGAGGCGAAGGAAATTACGAAAGAACAGGTGATGAAGCTCTTCCGTAAAATGAAACCCATCATGGATGAGCGGGCAGTATGGTTTGCTTATTATAAAGAGGATCCCATTGCCATGTTTATCAATATCCCCGACCTGAACCAATATTTTAAACATTTTAATGGCAAACTGGGCTGGTTCCAGAAACTGCAACTCCTGTGGATGAAATACAGGGGCGCCAATAAACGGCTCACCGGGCTGGCTTTTGGTGTGGTACCCAAGTACCAGTCACTGGGGGTAGACAGTTACCTGATTTATGCCGCCAGCCTGTTATTGCAGGGCAAGGGCTGGTATTTGCAGTATGAAATGGGTTGGGCAGGAGACTGGAATCCCAAAATGGTGAATATTTACAGGAGCCTGGGGGGTAAGCAGAGCAGGCGGATGATCACTTTCCGGAAAATATTCAACGACCGTTATCCTTTTGAAAGACATCCGGAGATGGACTATAAATAAGTTATATTGCAAGCCGTTTCTATGGAGAATTTCATTGTTTCAGCACGAAAATACCGTCCCCAGAACTTCAATACGGTTGTGGGGCAGCAGCATATTACCACTACCCTGAAGAATGCCATCAAAAACCATCAGCTGGCGCATGCTTTTTTGTTCTGCGGCCCGAGAGGGGTAGGTAAAACAACCTGTGCCAGGATCCTGGCCAAAACCATCAACTGTACCCACCAAACACCCGATGGGGAAGCCTGTAATGAATGCAACAGCTGCCAGTCTTTCGATGCCGGAACTTCCATGAATATCCATGAGCTGGATGCTGCCAGTAACAATTCTGTTGACGATATCCGTGCGCTGGTGGAACAGGTTCGGTTTGCACCACAGGCCGGTAAATACAAGGTATACATTGTGGATGAGGTACACATGCTCAGTGCAAGCGCATTCAACGCATTCCTGAAAACACTGGAAGAGCCGCCACCGTATGCCATTTTCATTTTGGCTACCACTGAAAAACACAAGATTCTTCCAACCATATTGAGCCGCTGCCAGATTTTTGATTTCAAACGAATTACCAACAATGACACGGTAGAACACCTGCAGGAAATTGTAGATAAAGAACATATCCGTGCAGAAAAAGCCGCTTTACAGGTGATTGCACAGAAGAGCGAAGGCTGTATGCGCGACTCCTTAAGTATCCTGGATAAGATTGTAAGCTTTACCAACGGAGAACTGACTTACCAGAATACATTGGAGCATTTGAACATCCTGGATGAGGACTATTTCTTTAAACTGTTGGATTGCATGCAGCAACAGGATATGGCAGGGGCCATGGTATTGTATGATGAAATCAACCGGAAAGGTTTTGAAGGTGACCTGGTGCTCAACGGCTTTGCGGAATTTATCCGCAACCTGCTGGTATGTAAAGATGCTAAGTCTGCAGCCTTACTGGAAGTTGTGGAAGGTATGCGGTCAAAATATGTTGCGGTAGCTGAGAAAACTTCCATCTCTTACCTGGTGAGTGCATTGAATATATTGAACGAGGCGGAAATCAATTTTAAAATGGCCCGCAACAAGCGGCTGCACGTAGAGCTCGCGCTGATTAAACTCAGCTTTCTGCAGCAGGCCATTGAACTGGCAACCGATAAGGGGGCCGTTGTAAAAAAAAAACGGATTGACGGGCCAATAGCTTATCGCACCAAATCCATTCAGCCCCTGGCTCCTCCGGTTCCTGCAGGCGTAGCAGTCCCCGCTCCTAAAATAGTGGCTCAACCCGGTGTTCCTGCTAAACCGGAAGCGAAACTCTATATGGAGACCCCGGCAGTAACGTCGGGAAATACCGGAACAGCGAACAGTGCAGCGGTACAGGCCAGGCCAATTGCCAGCGCGGGTGGTAAGAAAAACCTCCTCGAGGCATTGCGTGAAAAAGCTGGTTCCGCTTATGATATCCAGGAAGTGAAAGAAGCAGAAGTGCTGGAGATAGATAAACTGCAAAAATTCTGGGATGAATATGCCACGGCGCTGGAAAAACAGTTGAAGCATTCTGCCGCAGGTACGTTTAAAATCGCCAGCCTGGAAATTGAATCAGACATTCATTTTACCGTATCTGTTTCCGCCGTTACTGCACAGAAATTTGTGGAACAGGAAAAGCTGGAATTGCTGGAACAGATTCATAAACTCTTCAATAACCGGGCAATTAACTTCACTGTTTTGGTTGCTGCCGGCGAAAGGGAAGATGTTCCCCTGCATATGAAACTGAACAGTAAACAAAAATATGAGCGCATTGCTGAACAATTCCCCCTGCTTCGTGAACTAAAGGAGAAACTGCGTTTGGAAATCGATTATTGATCGGTACATTGTGTATCAATCATCATCACATGAGTCGAATCCTCTTAACAGCCCTGCTGTTTCAGCTAGCGGGCATTCTTACTGCCCAACCGAATTATTCCGGCCTGAGCCCTGAAGAAGCTGCCCGAAAAGCAGGCAGGGAAAATAAGCTGGTTATGATGGTAGTCAGTTCCGAAAAATGTACACAATGTAACCAGGTGGCCAATGTAGGCCTGGCTGCTGCAAAGCCGGCCATCGACAGTACCTGTATTCTGATTCAGCAACCTCATCTCCCTGCGGCAATTATGGCAGATAATGCTTTTTTCATAGTACCGAAAGATTTCTTTGGGATCGTTTTTCTGAATTCCTCTTTGGATATCTTGTACGTAATGAATTCCAGCAGTTCCCTTGGGTATAACTATATTTCTGCTATCCGAAAAGCAAAGGAGGCGGCAGGTAACCAAGGTACCAGCTTCAGTGAGTTAAAGCGTCAGTACTATAATAAGCTCGGGGATTTTATGGTAATCAGGGAGTTGATTGATAAAGTGATCAGTGCAAAGCTGGAGCCAACGGCGGATATTATTAATGAGTTGACCCGGAAAGCGCCTGCAGATTCGGCCAATTCAATTTTCTTTTTGCAATATGTTCTGAGATGTGCGCCAGGTGTGGGGTCTTTTGCGCAACAATATGCAGAAAAAAACAGGGACAACTATATGATGGCCTGGTGGAGAATGACGTTGTCTGAACGGGCAGCCATTAATCAAAGAATTTCGAACAAATCGATGCAGAAAGCAATTGGCGAAAAGAACCTGAATTATGCCTACCAGGTAGCAGGGTTTAGCCAGCGGACTTATACGGATAAGCCCGAGGATGGAGCTAAGGCCAATATGCAGCTGATGCTTCAATATTACAAGGGGATTAATGATACCGCCAATTATATGCGCCATGTGTTTTCTTTTTATGATAACTATTATATGAATGTAAAACCGGAAGATATCCGGAAGCAGGATGCTGAGCGCCCCAAATCAACGCCATTGCCAGATAGTATACAGCAAAAAATATTGGCTGATGCAATAAAGAAGAAACCTATGTACGTCCCAAGAATGGTTAGCTATGTACCGAAAGCACAATTTTATGCATCTGCATTGAATGAAGGAGCGTGGACAGTATATACTTATTCGAAGAATCCGCTTTATATCAATAAGGCTTTATTGATGGCCAGACGAGCGCTGGAGTTTTATGAAACTGCAGAAACCATGGATACTTATGCGCGGTTATTGTACAGAACCGGAAATAAAGAAGAAGCTATTACCTGGGAGGACAAAGCCATTGCGTTGAAGAAATCCAGGAAACTTCCTGCAACAGAATTTGAACAGGTAGTCAGGCTGATGCGGGAAGGTGCCGCAGAAATTGATTAGGGAATTCAGCGGTTGGTTTTCTTTTTGCATGCGGTGCAGAAGATGAAAATATTTTCTGCAAACTTGGGGCTTACGCTGATTCGTTTGCCATTTACTTCAATCTCTATCAGGTCATCGTATTCATGACGGGCAAGGACTTTGATGGTTTTATTGATCGCCAGGCCCAGTTGATCTACATATTTTAAAAAGGCGGAGCTGTTGTCTTTCACACCGGTCATTTTGCATTGATGCCCCACGGATTCTTCCGCCAGCGTTTGCTGATGCAGAATCATCATTTCCCCTTTTGCATTGGGAATAGGGTCTCCATGTGGATCGGAAACCGGATAATTGAGTAATTTATCCAGTTTATCAATCAGTTTTTTGCTTTGTATATGTTCCAGTTGTTCGGCCACTTCGTGCACTTCATCCCAGCTGAACTCCAGTTTTTCGAACAGGAAGGTTTCCCATAGGCGATGCTTACGGATCACATCAATGGCAATCTTCTTTCCCTCTTTGGTAAGCGAGGACTTCCCGTATTTTTCGTACTTAATCAGCTTTTTCTCTTTCAGTTTCTTCAGCATATCATTGGCCGTGGCGGGCTTAACGCCCAGGTGAGCGGCCAGTTCATTGGTGCCGGCTTCCTCTTTAAGGGCCGTTTCAACAGTAAGTTGAAAAAGAGATTTCAGGTAGTTTTCCTCTGTAAATGAAAGCATTAGAACAAATATAGGCATATTTATAAAACTTAATTTGTTAGATAAGCCTAACAATTATAATTTTACCAGCATAACATTAAAAGATGCGAGTGTGCTTAACAATAGGGTTCGTGCTGCTTTTTGCAGCAAGCGGTTGGGGAATGCAACAGGATACGGTGCGAAAGCAGTCGGACAGTTTATACCTGCATGCGTCTCCCATCGACCGTATTCTGCATGAAGTGGTGGTAACCGGCACGCTTAAAGAGGTACGTCGCATGGAGAGCCCTGTTCCGGTAGAAGTGTACAGTCCGGCTTTTTTCCGGAAAAATCCCACCTGTAATATTTTTGACGGCTTGCAACAGGTAAATGGGGTGCGGCCTCAGACCAACTGCAATGTGTGTAATACCGGTGACATCCGGATCAATGGCCTGCCTGGCGCCTACACCATGGTGTTGATAGACGGGATGCCCATCGTAAGCAGTCTTTCCACCGTGTACGGCTTATCCGGAATTCCCAATGCACTGATCGAAAGAGTGGAGATTGTGAAAGGGCCGGCATCTTCGCTGTATGGGAGTGAAGCCATTGGTGGGCTGATCAATATTATCACTAAAAAAAATTCCGGTGCGGCGCGTGTATCGGCCGATGTGATGGGCACTACCTGGGGTGAGTGGAACGCAGATCTTGGTTTCAAAGTTAAAGCAGGGGAAAGGGCCAGCGTTTTAACAGGCATCAATCATTTTAATTTCAACCGGCGATTCGACCAAAACAAGGATGGTTTTACAGATATGGCTTTGCAGAAAAGAATATCCGTGTTTCAGAAATGGAGTTTCGACCGGACCGCAAACCGCGTATTGAACATTGCAGCCCGCTATTTTAATGAAGACAGGTGGGGAGGGCAAATGAACTGGAACAAGCATTTCCGGGGTGGAGACAGTATTTATGCCGAAAGCATTTATACCAACCGTTGGGAACTGATTGGTCACTATCAGTTACCTACACCTGAAAAATTATTGCTGGCTTTTTCGTTTAACAGTCACCAGCAGGACAGCCGTTACGGCATCAGCTCCTATAATGCGCACCAACGGGTTTCCTTTGCGCAGCTTACCTGGGATAAAACCATTCGCCGGCACGATTTGCTCCTTGGCCTTGCTGCACGTTATACGTATTACAATGACAATACACCTGCAACCGGTTCTCCGGATCCATCTAAAATGGGCCTGCAACCACAACGCACCTGGCTACCCGGCTTTTTTATACAGGATGAAATAACGTTTACACCAAAGCATAAATTATTGCTGGGCGCCCGGTATGATTATCATTCATCTCACGGAAACATTCTCACACCAAGGCTGGCGTATAAATGGACGCTGAACGACCGGCGTATGCTCCGGTTGAATGCCGGAACCGGTTTTAGGGTAGTGAATCTTTTTACAGAAGACCATGCTGCATTAACCGGCGCCCGGAAAGTGGAAATTATGGAAGCATTGAAACCGGAAAAATCATTCAACGTGAACCTGAATTATATTCATAAGCTGTTCACCTCTGCTTCGTCGGAGCTGAACCTCGATTTTACCGCCTTTTACACCTGGTTCAATAATCGCATTGTAGGCGATTTTGACAGCGATCCCAATAAGATCATTTATAAAAATCTGCAGGGTCATGCTGTTAGCAAAGGCTTGTCTGCCAATGTTGATTTCACGGTGGCCGGTGGTTGGAAATTCATTGCCGGCGGTACTTATATGGATGTGGCACTGGTGGAAAACGGCCGGAAAACACAGCAGTTACTGACGGAAAAACTAACCGCCACCTGGTCGGTTTCGTATAAGTTGCAACAATTGCATCTCGATATTGATTATACGGGTAATGTATATAGTCCCATGCGTTTGCCGTTGCTGGGTCCCCTGGACCCGCGAAATGCCTATTCACCCTGGTGGAGCATTCAGAATATTCAATTGAGTTTTCATCGCTGGCATGCAGTGGAGTTTTATGCCGGGGTTAAAAATTTCCTGAACTATACCCCTGCAAAGGGAAATCCCTTCCTGATTGCCCGCGCCGATGATCCTTTTGATAAAAGGGTGCAATACGATGCTTCCGGTAAGGTGATGGCTACGCCCGATAACCCTTATGGCCTTACGTTTGATCCAAATTACGTATACGCTCCCAATCAGGGAATGCGTTTCTTTTTCGGGGTTCGGGTGAGTATTCAATAAAACAGGAGGAAACCTGATGGGGGGCAATACCAGGCGAACAACGAAAGTTTAGACAGACAGTTGCTATCTTCGTACTAAACAAATAGCAATGGAGCAAACGCTGCCTGAAAAAGAACCTGTTGAAGTATTGGCTAAACCACATGGACCAATTGTTGTAATGGCTGATTTATTGATTACAAAACCCGATGGTACAACAGAACTCCGCAAAGGGAAAACCTCTTTCTGTGGTTGCGGTGCTTCTGCCAAAAAGCCTTTTTGCGATGGATCGCACAAAACGCTGAATGCCGTTGATCCAAATACCAATGTATGAAAAAGACACTCGTTTTAGGCGCTTCTGAAAACCCGGAACGTTACAGTAATATGGCTATCCAACGGCTTACCGCCCATGCGCACCCGGTGGTTGCCGTAGGGAGAAAGGCAGGTGAAGTGAATGGGATTCCCATCATTACAACGCCCCCCAATGAGCAGGGGGTGGATACGGTTACCCTGTACCTGAATCCTGTTGCTCAGAAAGACTACTACAACTATATTGTATCCCTGCACCCTAAGCGCATCATTTTCAATCCGGGAACGGAGAATGAAGAGCTGGTACAGCTGGCCAAAGAAAATGGTATTGAAGCTGTGGAAGCCTGTACGCTGGTGATGTTGAGCACCGGGCAGTATTAACCCGGATAATTTCATTGTTCCCGGAAAAGGAACGCTGGTGTATCCTGTTAATTTCGGACTGATAGAAATCAGTAAAAAACCAACAAAAACACCAGCGTTACACTTTCACTCAGGGGCAACGGAAACAATCTGTTTGAGCCCGTTCAATTTTAATTTTATAAAATCAAAGCCGGGAAGTTTGCTTTTTTGAACTGCTCATTATAAACAGCAACTGCCTTTTTGATCACTGTTTCATATTCTGCCTTGTACTTGTTCCACTCGGCTTCGCTGTCGGCCATCCTTGCTTTCAGGCCCTCAGTGATACGGGGATCATGACTGTCTGCGAGTTTCTTCATGTTGAAGAATTCGGAGTTCAGCTTAGCGGGCCAGTTGATCACATCCTGTCCGTTTTTCTGCCGGGTTTCCACCACATTGTTTTGCCAGTCGGAGATTTTTTTGATCAGGTCTTTGCCGGCATCAATCAATGCTTTGTTGTCTTCTTTCAGCAGGCTGTTGTAATGCTCAATCTGTTTCTTCAACTGATTGGTCTTATTGAAATGGGTATGGATGTCGCTGATATTGGCAACCAGTTTCTGCAGGAAAGCCTGCTGCACATCCCAGTCGTTCTCTGTAACAGAAAGGTTCGGATCGGCAAGAACCGTGAAACTGGTTTCTGTACTGTTGCCCTTGAAGCTCAATACAGCTTTATAAGTACCCGGAGCAAGCCTGTAACTTTTGTAATCTCCGTTTACATATACACCATTAATATCCGGTTGGATATGCTCGCCCCTGAAATCCCAGGCAAAGCGATTCATGCCTTCGGCTGCAGGTAATGTTACCGGTGGCGGAGGACCGCCCGCATAGCGTTTGTAGGCTTCGTTCTTTTTGCTGCTGTAGGTTCTAACCGTAACACCGGCTGCTGTTTGAATGAAAAGTTTTACTTCTTCTCCATCTGGTTTGGATGGGATATAGTAGTCCAGTATCACTCCTTCCATGGGGTTCTTACCCAATACATCCTCCTGGCTTTGGCTCATTGCAGCGCCCTTGTAACGAATGGTTGGTTTGGGGCTGATGATCTTCAGTTGTTTGCCGGCGAGTACATTGGCTGCCTCCTGAACAGGGCTGAGATCATCCAGGATCCAGAATGCGCGTCCGGCTGTAGCGGCCACCAGGTCATTGTCTTTAATGGCCAGATCGGTAACAGGAACCACCGGTAGGTTTAATTGCAGCTTGCTCCACTGCTCACCGCCATTGTAGGAAACATAAAATCCTCTTTCGCTACCGGCATACAACAGGCCTTTTACTTTGCGGTCTTCGCGGATCACTTTAATAAAATCATCGGCATCAATGCCTTTATTAATAGCGGTCCATGTTTTACCATAATCAGTTGTTTTAAAACTATAAGATGCATAGTCGTTGAAACGGAAACGGGTAGCGCTGATATAGGCTGTTCCCTTGTTGAACGGAGACAGTTCGATGGATTGAATATTGGATTCAGCAAGTGATGCGGGAGTTACATTGGCCCAGCTCTGTCCTCCGTTTTGGGTAACATAAACCAGTCCGCAATCACTGCCCGTCCAGATGGTCCCTTTTTCCAGCCTGGATTCGATGATGTAGTTGAGGGTGTTGTAATTCTCTCCGCCAGCGCCTTCATTGGTGAATGGTCCGCCGCCGGGGCCCTGTTTGCTTTTATCGTTGCGGGTAAGATCCGGGCTGATCGGTGTCCAGCTCAATCCGCCATTGCTGGTTTTCAATACCACATTGCCTCCGTGATAAATCACCGAAGGGTCGTGCGGGGAAGCAACAATCGGTGCGTTCCAGTTGAAACGGTACTTCATGTTTTTGGGTTCCACTGCAAGGTTAAGGGAAGGGTATGCCTGGATATCTTTCTTTTCACCGGTCTTCAGATCCAGCACTTCAATATAACCCTGGTAACATCCGCCATAGATCCGCTCGGGATTGTTGGGATCGAATGCAAGGGTGGAACTTTCACAACCCGCACTGATCCACCAGTCGCGCTCGGAAATCCCGGCGGTATTGGTACGGCTGACTGTCATTACACTGGTATTGTCTTGCTGGCCGCCGTATACCCGGTAAGGGAAACGATTGTCTGTGTTTACCCGGTAAAACTGTGCGGTAGGCTGATTCATCTGCGAACTCCAGGTGATAGCAGTGTTGTAAGTGATCTCACCGCCACCATCGTCTGCAAGCGCAAGGTTGGAAGCATTTTCCGGGTTGATCCAGAGATCGTGGGTATCACCGTGTCCTACTTTAACGTTGGCAAATGTTTTACCGCCATCAATGGATTTCATTAACGGGGCATTCAACACATACACTATATTTTCATTTTTAGGATCGGCCAGTACTTCCATATAATACCATCCCCTGGAAGTGATGTTCTGGTCGTTGCTCACCATGGTCCATTTCTTTCCGCCATCCTCACTGCGGTACAAACCCGATTTGGATTTCTCTGTTTCTACAATGGCATATACCAGATTGGAATTGGCTCTTGAAACACTTACCCCGATTTTACCCAACTGTGCGGGAAGACCATCGGTGATCTTATTCCAGGTGTCGCCACCATCGGTTGATTTATAAATAGCAGAACCCTTACCGCCGCTCACCACCTGCCATGGAAGGCGCTGGTGCTGCCAGGTTGCTGCATACAATATACGCGGGTTGTTCATGTCCATGGACAGGCTGCTTACACCGGTACTGTCGTTGATGTACAGGGTTCTTTTCCATGTAACGCCACCATCTGTGGACTTGTACACGCCTCTTTCGTTGTTGGGTCCGTGCACGGTTCCCTGAGAGGCAACATATACCAGGTCAGGATTTGTTGGATGCACAATCACATCGGCAATATGCCGGCTGTTGGTCAGGCCCATGTGCTTCCAGGTTTTACCGGCATCAACAGATTTGTAAACACCATCTCCATAGCTGGTCATCACGCCGCGTACCGCATGTTCTCCGGTGCCCACATATATTACGTTGGGATCACTGTCGCTTACAGCAATGTCTCCAATGGAGCCAACTTTCATAAATCCGTCGCTGATATTCTGCCAGCGTATGCCGCCATCTTCTGTTTTCCATACACCGCCTCCGGTATATCCAACATAGTACAGTTGATCGTTTCCGCTTACACCGGAAATGGCATTGGCTCTCCCTCCACGGAAGGGCCCGATATTTCTCCACTTAACGGGTTTTAAAAAATCATCGTAAGAAACGGATGGGGTAGCCGTTGGTGCGGCGCTTTTTTGTTTTTGGGCAAGTCCCGGCAGGGAACAGAGCAGGCCCAGGCAAATGGCAGTTGTTATTCTCATAAGTAGTTGATTGGTAATTGAATATAGCCAATCAGCCTCAGTTTCCTACGCTTTGCCGTATAATTTACCGTTCCGACGGATTTTAAAAGGAAGATTTTCTGCCGGATTGCCGAAATTTAAGAATTGTTCTTGTGGATGGATTTCGGTAAGCCTCGGGTGTTTTTTTGAATAAGTGTAATGGGGGAGATGGCTATCGTGAAAAGTGATAGCGATAGGGAGGAGAAGGGGAGTTTCTTTTTTCATAGGATTGATTTTTTTCCTGAATACAGATGGAAGATTGAATTGTTTTTTAAATGGATCAAACAGCATCTGAAAATAAAATCATTTTGGAGTGCTTCCGAAAATGCAGTAAAAACTCAAATCTATATAGCCATCATTACTTATACAGTTGTGGCTATCATCAAAGCAAAATTGAAACTTAAGTAATCACCGTACGAAATACTACAGATTATAAGTGTATCCTTACTTGATAAAACTCATTTGCCAAGCCTTTTTGAAAGCCTTATATACCAAGATGTCAAAGAACAAAATCATATTCAATTGAAAATCAATTTAATTTAACCGGACACTAATGATCCATGATCTTTATTTGAATAGGCAACAACCTTAATTCAGTAATGATGAGCTAAAGTTGTAGCTATATATTATTTTATTATCCGTGAGCCGCATCCGATACTTCTTTCCACTCTTCAAAACTTGCTAACCGCTGTTCGTAAACACTCTTCACCGCTGGGTAAGCGATTTTACCGAACAATAATCTAAGAGGAGGATTAGGAGAATCGACTAGTTTAATAACTGCTTCAACAGTAGCTTCAGGCTTGCCGAAAATGTCAGGTGCTGCACCTTTTTGAAATGCTTCTTTTACCGGATTATATGTTTCGATAGGTTGCGTCTGGATTGCTGAAGCTCCTGCCCAATCTGTGGCATAACCATTCGGCTCAATCAATGAAATATTTATACCTAAATGTTTCACTTCGGTAGCTAGTGTTTCACTTAATCCCTCCACCGCAAATTTGGAAGCATTGTAAATCCCTAATACTGGTAATGTAACTAGTCCCAGATAACTGGATACCTGTATGATATGACCTCTTTGCTGTTCTCTCATAATAGGTAGCACTGCCTGTGTCATCCAAAGGGTTCCGAAGAAATTGGTTTCCATTTGATCTCTCGCTTCCTGCTCAGAAGTTTCCTCAACTGCTCCAAATAATCCGTATCCGGCATTGTTGATGAGTACATCGATTTTACCAAAATGCTCATTGGCTTGTTTAACTACATTAAAACAATCTTCACGATTGTTTACATCCAGTTGTATGGCAAGAACATTTTCGCCAAATTGTTCAACAAGGTCATTTAAAGAATCGGTATTTCTTGCAGTGGCAATTACTTTATCACCACGTTTTAAAAAGGCTTCTGCCCATAATTTCCCAAATCCTCGGGAAGCTCCTGTAATTAAAATCGTTTTCGACATATGTTATTTATTGTTTATTTAAGTGAGATTTCGCTAAGGTCAACTGATACCAATAGAGGATCGGGTAGCAGTGGGGTATTGTCATCCAGCCTTACATATACTGATCTCTTGGTTGCTATTTTAATTCCCTTTACTTCTACATAATCAGAGAGATAGTGTGCTGCGCCGGATCCACCCAAAACGTCCACATTGTAGTCGTGTCTTTTTATTAGACCTACATTATCTATATAAAAGGTTTGAACGTCTCCATGAGTAGCTACTTCTTTTGGGAAAGTAACCTGTAAACGGCGGTATGTTTCTCCGTTTTCCTCCCAAGGTTCAAGCTCTTCTACTTTGTAACCAGGGTTGGCAAAATTGAAAGGAGCATTGGAATACGTCCACATAGCATACCCCGCGAAATAAGCCAACTGAAGACGTGTCCACGGTGTTTCAGTGGTATGCCCTGCAAAAGAGGTTCGAGGGTCGAGCAATTCCTCAATAACTTCATTATTGCCGTTTTCAATAGCTACACGATGGGGCTCGAATGAAGTATGCCAATCTTTATTGATAAATGGGTAATGGGAGGTAAATTCCCTTTTGGTATCTGAGGTTACAAAAATGTCATCTAAAATACCGGCTTGTTGCTTCATACCCCACGTTACACCACCGCAAAGAATTCTTGCCGAAATGCTTTCGTATTTGTTCCAGTTTTCGGAACCTCCGTGGGCCTCAATCGTAAATTTTAATAGTTCATTCATTCTTCTGTAATTTTAATGATTTGATTGTTACGCTAATTTTCATTTAAATTTTATACTTGCAAATTGCAAGTGCAAATATATAGAATAATATTTTCAAAATGCAAGTAAAAATCATTAATTCAGTAATTCACAAAATTTTATAGACCGCCTAACATCAGTTAAAATATTGCCATTATCGCATTTTCAGAAGGTTAAACATAGGTTTGTACTTCTAAAAAATAGCTTCAAGCTGTCATGGGGGTGTGAACACTAATCCTATTTTCTAATTGATTTAGATATTAAAAAAGTGTAAATTTGCACTTGCATTATGCAAAACAATGAAAGAAATAAGAAAACGTTCAGAATGTCCGATCAGTTACTGCTTGGACTTTTTTGGGGACAAATGGGCTTTACTCATTATTAGGGATATAGTCCTGAATGATAAATATACGTTTGGAGATTTTTTAAGTTCAGACGAAAGTATCGCGACCAACATATTAACAGACCGGCTGAAAATGTTGGAAGCAGAAGGGTTTATTGTGAAATATCCTGTCCCTGGAAAAGCTAGGGTTGGTTATTGTCTAACCGAAGAAGGCATCAGTCTCATTTCCGTTGTCATAGAGATGGCGTTGTGGGGAGCCTCAAAGAATGTAAATGGGTACAGAAAAGAGCTTGGTGCTGAGCTTAAAAAGGACAAGTCCAAAGTGATTAAACAGTTGGCTACTAAGTTTACCAAAAAATATAGAAGGGTTAAAAACAATTTGGAGCAATTAGATGAAAAATCTAAAAAATGATAGCTGCCATATTCGAATTTCTCATTAGTTATTTTCCAAAGTAACCTACCCTTTATCTTTGAGTTTGCTACAGTGAAATAAGCTATAAATTTACGCTAAAAATACCCGTTATTGTAAATTCTTATAGATATTTCCTTTTCTGCTTTAACTAATCCAGTCCACAGTCATTGTATGAGAAGTCCATTTCCCCTGAGCATCTTTCTTTATTTCTACTGTGAAGGCACCTTGTTGTAAACCATTCACATAAATAATGCACGTATTGCCGTCTTTCGAAAAAAATGGATTACTTATCGAATATATTGCGGTATAGTGATATGTTTTTTGGTAGAAGATCCATCTGTCTTTTATTTCACTTCCTTTTGTTACAGGAAAATAAAATTTAAAACCCTTCAAAGAAAGGGATGGATCTAACCATGGAGCTAAGCTTACCCTTTCCTTCAATGTGTCTTTGGGTGATTCAGGAAAGTACTTTTGAAGGATGAGCCAATAACTTGCCTCCCGACCGGGATCAAGATGTATGATCTTCTTCACATCCAAAGGAAGTAGAACTAAGGCACCAGTATCTCTGTTTTTTAGCAAAACATTTTTAAGAAGGTAACATACCGGGTCCTGCATGCTGCGTTGCGCATTGTCTTGAGCATGAAGGCTGCCGAACGACAGCATGAAAACGAATAGCAGTATACGCATTTTGGTATTCTTTGTACTCAAATTAAGAAAGATTTTGCCCAATCACCCTCCTTTTTTTGTTTCCATTATAAAAGGTCCTGTCTGATACCCTTTCAAATAAGTAATGCATTTTTGTATGATCTTTAATTTATTGCAATGAATGACGTTTGTGATCGGGAGGGAGTATTCGATATTTGATTCGAGAATGCGTTACCAGTTGGTGTTTACTTATTTGGCACATAAGCCAGGCGAAAGCTATAGGTCTGGAAATTGTTAAACTTCGATTCATTTTTTGAAGTATTTACTTGGGGAAGGGTTGTAAAATCAAAGTGCAAACTCATTGGTAATTTGAAAAGTAAATATGAGGGGAGATGTAACCCCAAGCCATAGGTGAGTGCTGAAATATTGCTTTTGTTGTCATAAGGAAGTCCGTAGTCATATACTTTTTCTGAATACCATCCACTACGTAAAGAAAGTAAGTTGCAAACCATGATTTCCCCACCAAATTTTACCGCGGATCTGTAGGCTGAATTCAGCAACATTTGGTACTCTGATAAGGCAGTTATTTTGAACAGCGGCGTTGAATCGGCTCCGGATTTTTTCCCAAATTGAGTTATGTAGCTAATGCCATATCGAGCTATTACGGGTAAGCGATATGTTTGTTCTATAGTATTAAACGTTGCGTTAATTTTCGAAAAATTTACATTACTAACGCTAACGCCAATATTGATTTGTTGCTGCTGCTTTCTACTAGAATAGATGGGGATTTTTTTTATTGCTCCGACATCCAAAAATAAACATGATGATGTTCGATCAATCCCGGGTTGCCAGACGAAATAATTTGCATTTAATCCAACCAGTACATTTTTAATAGGTTCGGCGGCGATCGTTATTGTATTTTTTTCACTATACGGTGTTTTTGTCGCGTTAATTACTTGCGTTTTGCCGTAGTTAAACTGAAACCGAGAAAGTGCAATTTGAAGATATTTATTTGGTTTATAGCTTACTCCGTAAAATGTGTAATATCCTTTGGTTGAGTAATATCCGGGCGGAGTAAATGAAGCATTCATTTCTATTCGATTGCAGGTTGCAATTCCTGCGGGATTGAAATGAATACTCCCCAAATCTCCATCAATAGCTGCATAACTTTTTGCCATGGCTTCAGCTCTCGCGCTCGGCATTCTCCCAAAAAAGAATTCCGGTAGGGTGCCGAATTGATATTGGCCAAACGAATGCGTTATACATAGAATTGTTAGCACTGTCAAAACTAATCGCCCTTGCATACCCCTAAGTTATGCGAAACAATGTCACATCTCCTGTATTGTATCCTTCTCCTTTTGACCCAATTATCCACGCAGGACACCCTCTAAATATTACAGCCCAAACATAAACTCCTTGAGGCTGGGGCGTACTACCTGTAATTCCATTCCATCCATACGATGCCTTTGTAGGTCCATAGGAATGAAAAACTTCGCTTCCCCATCTATTCCAGATAATAAATTCAGAGCCAGAATAATCCTCAAGATTTATTGGATAAAAAAAGTCAACACACCTCATTAATATCTCGCATTCTCACCCTCCCCATCCCTCCCTGTCCAGGCTGCGGTATTGGATGGCTTCTGCAATATGTTCGGGTTTGATGTCGTCACTGGCGGCCAGGTCGGCAATGGTGCGGCTTACTTTGAGGATGCGGTCGTAAGCACGGGCGCTTAGATTCAGGCGTTCCATGGCTTTCTTTAAGAGGTTTTCCGAAACCTTGTTCAGTACACAAATTTTTCTGGCAAGGCCCGCACTCATATGCGCATTGGCATAAATACCTTCTTCCCCGTTCAATCGTTCTGCCTGAATGGCCCTGGCTTCCATCACTCTTTTTCTGATTGCTGCAGAAGATTCTCCCGGCTGTTCGTTGTTCAATGAAGTGAAACTGACCGGTGTTACTTCCACATGCAGGTCTATCCGGTCCAGCAGGGGGCCGGATACTTTGTTCAGGTATTTCTGAACCATCCCCGGTGCACAGGTGCAGTCTTTGTCTGGGTGGTTGTAATAGCCGCAGGGGCAGGGGTTCATGGAAGCAAGCAACATAAAGCTGGCCGGGAAATCCAGCGCTGTTCTGGCTCTGGAAATACTGACTTTTCTTTCTTCCATCGGTTGCCGCATCACTTCTAAAACCGTTCGCCTGAATTCCGGTAACTCATCCAGGAACAGTACGCCATTGTGTGCCAGTGAAATTTCTCCCGGCTGCGGATTACTGCCTCCGCCCACCATGGCGATATCCGAAATGGTATGGTGGGGTGAACGAAATGGACGGTGACTGATCAGTGAACTGTTGGCGGGCAGTTTGCCGGCAACACTGTGAATTTTTGTTGTTTCCAGCGCTTCCTGCAAGCTCAATGGCGGAAGGATGGTGGGCATTCTTTTCGCCAGCATGGTCTTGCCTGCACCGGGCGGGCCAATCAGTATGGCATTGTGCGCACCTGCCGCTGTGATCTCCAGTGCCCGTTTGATGTTTTCCTGCCCTCTTACATCGGCAAAATCCATTCCAAATGCATCCAGGGTGTTGAAGAATTCATCACGTGTATGCACTACTTCAGGCTGTAAAGCGTTTTCATCTTCAAAGAAGCGAATGACTTCTCTTATATGTTCGGTACCATACACGTTCAGGTTATTCACCATTGCTGCTTCGCGTACATTGGCCCTGGGTACAATCAGTCCTTTGAATCCTTCTTTGCGCGCCTGTATGGCAATGGGCAATGCGCCTTTGATCGGTTGTACCGTTCCGTCTAATCCAAGCTCTCCCATGATGATATATTCACTCAACCGTTCGGGGTGCACAAGCTGTTCGCTGGCGCCAAGTACTGCCAGTGCTATCGGAAGATCCAGTGCAGATCCTGTTTTACGAATATCGGCGGGTGCAAGATTAACCACTACCTTGGTCCTTGGCATGTGCAGGCCATTGGTCTTGATGGCGCTCTCGGTTCGCTGTAAGCTTTCCCTGACAGCACTATCGGGCAGCCCTACAATGCTGTAGCCCTGTCCCATACTTACGTTTACTTCAATGGTGATGGTGATGGCGTCTACGCCGTAGACTGCGCTTCCAAATGTTTTCACTAGCATAAATGACCTCTCTTGGTGTTGATGAAATGAGAGGTTACAAACAATGCGAAACTAGTCTTTTTTTCAACTCGTTAATTGTGTGCGAGTATTTCTGCTGCGGCCCTTTCCCCGCTTCTTACCGCCCCTTCCATGTACCCGTTGTATTCCCTGCTGGTTTCTGTTCCCGCCCAGTGAATCCGCCCCGTAGGTGCCGCAAGACTGGCAGGGTATTGTGTAATGCTGTTGACCGGGAACATACCTGCATAGCATCCTTTGGTATAGGGTTCCTCTGTAAAACTCTTATCGATATATCGTTGCGGATGAGCTGCTTCCGGACCGTACATCCGGGTAAATGCCGCAATGACCTGTTGTTTTCGTTCTGCCTCGGGCAATTGCATCAGTTGCTTTGCTTTATTGCCGAGCGCAAATCCCATCAGTATGCCTTTGTTGCCATCATAGGGCGAATTATCGAAGATCACCGATACGATTTCATCCGGCGCTGCACAGAGTCCGTTCTGCCCCTTCGCTCTCCAGAATGGCTTTTCATAGATGCCATAGCATTTGACCACACTGCCCATGAAGGATTGCTGCATCAGTTGCCATTGAGCCGTGGGTAATGGTTGTTCAAAATGAATTTCCCTGGCTACTGCCGGTGGTACGGCTACTATGATGCGATTGGTCCGGTATTCAAACCCTTCGCCCTTGACCGTTACATGATCTGCCTGCTGGTGGATACTTGTTACAGGACTGTTGTACACTATGGATTCGTTCAATTGTCCGGCCATTTTATTACAAATGGTTTGTGCGCCGCCCTTGAGTCTGTGTTGCTGCGCACCGTTTCGGATATTCATCAGGAACTCAAAATCCTGATTGCTTTTGATGTATTGCAATGCATGCAGCAATGATATCTCCCGGCAGTCGGTGGCATAGATTGCTTCGGCTGCTACTGCAAACATTTTTCTGGCTGTGGCATTGCCCATTTGTTGGTTCATCCAATCCTGGAGGCTCATAGCGTCCTGTGCTGCTGCGTTGGGGCTTTGCCAGGGTTCGTTTAAATTGATTTTCTTAGCCAATCGGTTGATCTTCCGGATGGCTGCATCCAGGCTCAGCAATGCGAACAATGGGAGCGGAGGTATAATGCCTTTATAATGCCTGGTTTTTCCGTTCAGTAATAAAGTGCTCCTGCCTGTATCGTGTGTGGCAAATGTTTCCACACCATATTCTTTGGCCAATGCATACATCCGTTCATGCCCGGGGCCAATCCATTGCCCGCCCAGGTCTGCATAATTGCCATCTGCGAAATATTCTGTGAGAATTCTTCCGCCCACTCTTTCACGGGCTTCCAGAACGAGTATGTTTTTCCCGGCTGCTTTCAGTTGCCTTGCTGCGGCGAGGCCGGCATAGCCTGCGCCAATGATGATGCAATCTTTCATTAGTTGTTTAACCAGAGGTTAACGATCCGTCCTCCGGTGGCCGGAGGTAGAACGGTGAGCGAATCTTTGTTTAATACCAGCACCCTTCCTTCCGCTTTCATATTCCAGATCTTTCCGTAAAAAAACACATTCATACCATAGTGGACTCCTGCCTTCACTGCTCTGGGCCCCATGCTGTATTTCTGCCAGGCATCTCCCTCGGAAATCTTTCCATAATCTGCTGTGTCCACATCAGGCGGAGCTTTGAATCCATTGTATCCCTTCCAGGGGGCATTCCATATTGAATCGGTGCCTCCGAGAGAAGGTACCACCAGCATTTTTACGTCGGGCGTGATTTTTTCATAGGCCCCGGGATACCAACTGTCTGCGCATACCAGTAACCCCATTTTGCCTGCGGGGGTATTGATCACCGGAGTTTGTGAGATTTCCCCGCTGTTGGTAAATGAAAGTTCATCATTAACCGGATAGATTTTCTTTACCAGCGGGCTGGCAATTTTTCCATCGGGATTGAATACAACAGCGGTGTTGTACAATGGTCCTTTTTTGATAACCAGTTTACCTTCGGCCGATATGGATGGATCCGGCAATACAATAGAGCCGGCTGCAATCGTTACTTTAAATTCCTGTGCCAGTGCACTGAACACTTCCTGGTAAATCAGCCCGGCCTGTTTGCCCTTCATGGCCAGTGCTGCATATTTGGTCTTGTCTTTTACATCCGGTGCAGTGAGCCATTCTGCAGTAAATTTGAAAATATTGGTCATGACCAGTTCTTTCATGGCATCTTCGATGCTGGCTTTCTGATACAGGCTTTCTTTCTGCTCGTAAGCCACCAGCCAGGTGCCGATGTATTCCGGAAATACCACTACTGTTTTCTCGTTCAGCAGGTTTTTTTTCCGGGCTTCCAGCAGGTAGATCTTAATGCTTTCTTTGAAGGTAGGAATATTAGCATAGTTCAATGCAGTAAGGTGGGGTTGGATTCCCACGATATTGCCTTTCCCTGAGTCCGCTCCGAAATTCACCACGGCATCGGCAGGCACTCCGGCCCTGGTTACAATGCTGTGCTGCTTAGGTACACCTGCCAGTATCCAAATATTATAGAGCAATATGGCAAGCAGGAGTGCTAAGAAAATCCGGAGAAAGAGTTTCATTTGGTTTATTTGTAGTTAAGATACTTATAATTTCTCTAACAAATCAACTACGCCCTCTCTTTTGAGGATGAGGTATCCCAACCTGTCGTTACTGATCCCTTCTTTCAACTGGTAGCTGAAAATCAGTTGGTCGTTCTGTACGGCTGTTTCAAAATAACGGAACTGGATATTCTCGTATTTTTTGAGCGAATCTCCAATTTCATACAGGTGGGTGGAAAGGATGAACAGTGCGTTCTTCATCCGATGCAACCCTTCTATTACAGTGGTGCTGCATTTTACCGCATCCTGTTGATTGGTTCCTTTAAACAGTTCATCGATCAGGATCAGCCACTTCCTGCCGTCGCTGATTTGGTTGATGGTATTCTTGATCCGCTGCACCTCATTAAAAAAGAAACTTTCGCCTTTGGCTATATTATCAACCACCTGGATATTACTGAGTAATCCGTCGAAATAGCTGAGTTGCATCCGCTTCGCGGGTACGGCCATGCCGATATGTGCCAGGTATACGGCAAGGCCCGCTGCCTTGATAAAGGTGCTTTTTCCGGCCATATTGGCTCCTGTAAGAAAGAGGAAATTCTTTTGTACGGAGAGGTTAACGGAATAGTTTACCGGAGTAGGCAACATAAAATGAAACAGCTCTTCCGCATCTATATAGGGCTCATCTTGTCCCAACAGTTCCGGGAAATGAAACCCGTATTTTGTACCTGCCTTTGCCAGGCTCATATAAGCGTCCAGTTTGGCATAAATGTCTATCAGTTCAAACGAATAAGACTTGAAATGATTCCTGATATAGTTGGCATAAGTCAACACTTCTATCGGGGTCAGTTTGTCTTTTTCTTTGGTGATCATATCTGGTATCACCGATTTCTGCAGGATCATACGAATCCGTTCTGCTAACAAATTGAGTTGATTGCCAGCCTCTTTAGGTGCTATCAGTCCTGCGATCCGGTCCATTCCCTTCAGAAAATCAAGGGTATGCTGAATGGTAAACAGGGTCATGGAATAATCGCCCTTGTGGAAGATTCGGTACCATAAGCTGCTGACCAGGTCGGCATGGTGAGGGTAGGGCTCTGCCGCGGTTTCATAAAATTTATCCAGTACCATGATAGTGCCGTTGGTAGGACTCAGCGGCCATTGTCCCAGGATATTTCCCAGATGCCGGATCGTTTGCTGCGTATCCAGTATGGCTGTTACAGAACCCAGCGGATTGCTCAGCAGGTAACGGAGATGGTTCCTTCCTTCATTGGTGGTAGTGAGGTTCAGGTGATTAAACACCGACTGATCCTCATCACCATGAAAAATGGATAAATCGTTCAGGGTAATTTTGTCTACTTGCATGTTAGTCCCGGTTAAAAAGCAGTCTTTCTCCCCACTGAGATTCATCGAAGGTGCCTTTTCCATAAACAGCATGACCGTTTACAAAAGTATATTCGATGCTTGCAGGAACGGTGAACCCTTCCAGCGGGCTCCAGCCACATTTATACAGAATATTTTCCTTCGAAATAGTCGTTGGCCGGTTCATGTTTACCAGTACCAGGTCTGCATGGTATCCTTCGCGGATATAGCCACGTTCCCTGATCTGGAAACAGTCTGCTACCGAATGGCTCATTTTCTGCACCATTTTTTCCAGGCTGATCTTTCCTTCATTTACATAATGCAGCATCAGTTGCAGCGAGTGCTGTACCAGTGGCAGCCCTGCATGTGTGTGCTCGTAGTCTCCCTGCTTTTCTTCCCAGGTATGCGGTGCATGATCAGTGGCAATGATGTCGAGCCGGTCGTCGAGCAGAGCTTCCCATAAAGCGTCTCTGTTATAGGCAGCTTTAATGGCCGGGTTGCATTTGATCTGGTTGCCCAATCTCGCATAATCATTTGCCGTAAAATGTAAATGATGCACACAAACTTCTGCCGTAATCTTCTTGTCTTTCAGCGGAATCATATTGGTAAACAACTGCAACTCTTTTGCCGTAGTGATATGGAGGATATGCAATCTGCTGCCGTTCCGCTTGGCGTACTGAATGGCTTTGAAGGATGATTCAAAACAAACCTCTTCATCCCGGATCACCGGGTGATCGGAGGCCTCCAGGTGTGGCTTGATCTTTTTCAGTTCTTCAAATTTCCGGCGGAACATGGGCTCATCTTCGCAATGCGTGGCAATCAGCATTTCAGAACTGCCGAATACTTTTTCCAGTACCAGCGGATTGTCTACCAGCAGGTTTCCGGTGGAGGAACCCATGAATATTTTTAACCCGCAGATCCTGGATTTTTCCTTGTTCGCTTTTAAGATTTCCCCGAGGTTGTCATTGGCCGTTCCCATAAAGAAAGAGTAGTTGGCCAGTGAGCTTTCGGCGGCACGTGCGTATTTCTGTTCCAGTAAATCCAGTGTGAAAGCAGGCGGTTTGGTATTGGGCATTTCCATGAAGGAAGTGGTGCCACCTGCAACTGCGGCTCTTGCCTCTGAATAAATGGTGGCTTTATGGGTTAATCCCGGTTCACGGAAATGCACCTGGTCGTCTATTACACCGGGCAATAAAAATTGGTCCGAACCGTTTATTTCTGTGGCATTTGCCTTAATTTCAATGTTTCCGCCAATCTTTTCGATCCGGCCACTTTTGATCAACAGATCACCATAAACCCTTTGTCCTTCGTTGATGATGCATGTGTCTTTAATCAGGGTATGCTTCATGTTGACCGTTATTTAATTCGATAATGATGCAATTTATTAAATCTCTTTGCTCCGGCTTGTTTTTTCTGTTTCCTATTTGGGCTGCTGCCCAGTCTGCCTATATTCCGATGGGAATGAAGGATTATACCCGGCAATTAGTCTTCGAGGTGCAGTGAAAATACCACCATTCTCGACTGGATCTTATCCAGCACATTGGAATACTTCAGCGCAGGATCTGCCTGGTGTATATTGGAGAGGCCGTAGCTCACTTTTATTTCGGGTGAAATGGTTACAAAAGGCAGGTAAAAATTAAAACCGATGCCTGCTTCCAATCCAAAATCTCCCTGCTTCAGTTTCACCATATCTTCCGCATTGCGGGCGGTGGAATTACTGGAAAGGTCTATATCATATTTAATTCCACCCAGCAGGTAGGTTCTGAAATTGCCAATCCGATCCGAATTGAATTTCAACTGAAAGGGGAAGCTCACCAGCGTGGAAGGCAGGCTCTGTAAGTGGGTTGATCCTTCGCCCGGTAATGTTTTGCCGAGGGTGTATTTAATGGATTTTGCCCCGCCAATAATCAACTGCGGGTTGGCCCTTACCTGTAAATGACTGCTGAGTCTTGCGCTGGCCATCAATCCCATGGTAATACCTCCGCTGGAACCGGGTTCGGCAACCAGGATGGTATCACTGTTCAGGAATGCAGGTGATTTAGACAGCTGCAGGTTGGATGTATTGTATCCGAGGGTGATGCCAAAATAGTACAACTGATCCTCCCGGTGCATCCTGTATTGTTGTTTTTGGGCATAGGAATGCTGTACGATCCCCAACAGAGAAAGTACCAGAAGAACTATTTGCTTCCGCAGTAAATAGTGCATATTCCGAAACTAAGCTTTTTCAAATAAGTTTGGGTAAATCCTGCGCCATTCATGATTTTTAAAAATGATTGCCCTTCGGGGAAGGCCTGAACACTATCGTTCAGGTATTGATAGGCATCCCTGTTTTTAGAAAAAAGTTTGCCAATGGTGGGTGTAATGATGTTCATGTACAGATGGTAAAACTGGCTGAAAACGGGAGCGGTTGGTTTGGAAAATTCCAGTACCACCAGCTTTCCGCCGGGTTTTAATACACGCAGCATTTCGCTCAGTCCTTTCTCCAGCAACTGAAAATTCCTTACGCCAAACGCTACGGTAATGGCATTAAAGGTATTGTCTTCGAAAGGAAGGCTTGCGCTGTCTCCATTCTGTAAAGTAATATACTGATCCAGGTTTTTTTCCTTCAGTTTTTTCCTGCCGATTTCGAGCATGCCGTCCGAAATATCAATACCGATGATCTTTTCGGGGTTCAGCATTTTATAGGTAAGGATGGCTACATCGGCTGTTCCGGTGGCCACATCCAATACTACTTTTGGTTGAAGGGATTTCAACTCACTAATGGCTTTTTTACGCCACCAGATATCAATGCCCACACTCAGGAAGCGGTTCAAAAAATCGTATTTGAAGGCGATGTTGTTGAACATATCCGCCACCTGTTCTTTTTTAGTGAGCCCGCTTTCCCTGAAAGGCACTATCTCGTCGTGTGCAAATTTTCCCATACATCAAAGATATTCATTTTAGCGCCTGTTTGGGGCTCCTGTTAAAGGATTCGGGCCCGGAACTGGTTAATATTTAGCGAAAATTAGGAACTGACCTATCTTCGCAGAGCGTGGAAGCAAGAATTTACAAATCAACAGGTAGCTGGTATATTGCCAGGGGGGCGGATGGCCGGATGTATAATGCAAGGGCCAAAGGTATTTTCAGGGTTGATGGAATCACTTCCACCAACCCGATTGCAGTTGGTGACATCGTGGAAATGGATATTGAAGATGTGCAGGAGGAATCGGCCATCATCACCGAAATTCATGACCGGAAAAATTATGTGGCAAGGGTATCCCCGCACAACAAAAGACAACACCATATCATTGCCTCCAACCTCGACCAGAGTATGCTGTTTGCCACATTGAAAGAACCCAGAACCTCCCAGGGATTCATCGACCGTTTTTTGGTTTCCTGCGAGTCGCATCATATTCCTGCAGTGATCGTTTTCAATAAGGCCGACCTGTATGGTAAAAAAGAAATGGCCCGGTTCGAAGAATTGAAAGATATGTACACCGCTATCGGCTACACGGTTATTTTAACGAGTGTGGAAAATGAGCAGGGGCTGGACCAGGTGAGGACCCTGTTGCAGCATAAAACCACTTTGCTCAGCGGGCATAGCGGCGTGGGTAAATCTACCCTGATCAACAAACTCTTTCCGCAGTTCAATTTAAAAACGCAGTCCGTGAGCGACTGGAGTGGCAAGGGTTTGCATACCACTACTTTTGCAGAAATGTTCGACCTCAATGAAACCAGCCGGGTGATTGACACACCGGGCGTTCGTGAATTTGGGCTCGTGGATATTACCAAACAGGAACTTTCGCATTATTTTCCCGAAATGCTTCGTTTGCTGGGCAATTGCCAGTTCAACAATTGTATGCATACCAATGAGCCGGGTTGTGCGGTAAAAAAACAGGTGGGGATCGGCTCCGTTGCAGAAGACCGTTATGTAAGCTATTTATCCATTCTCGAAACTATGGAAGACAGAACCTATTAGCCGCCGAAGCTTTTTCCTTTTTTGTATTTAGGGGCCTTGATTACTTTTCCATCTCCGGAAAGCAGTTTTTCTGCGCCCACATTTTTGCCATTGGACGGACAGCCGGCTTTTTGAGAACCCCCGCCCAGGCCAAGCAACCTGCAGGAGGACAGTACCAGTGTTAAACAGCAGCCTATGAGCAGTACTTTTTTCATGGAGTAATTTGTAGAATAAATGTAGCCTATTTTATAAAGTTGTGATTGTAATCACTGAACCAGGACGCATATTTCACATAATTATTGGAAATCCGGTCAATTTCGCCGTGGATCATATCGGGAGAAAGGTCTTTCACTTTCCTGGCAGGGACGCCCGCATAGATGCACCCGGATTCTACCACGGTGCCTTCCAGTAATACTGCACCCGCTGCAATGATGGAATTGGAATGAATTACACAACGGTCCATTACGATGGCGCCCATTCCAATCAGTACATCATTGTGAATAGTGCAGCCATGTACCATGGCATTGTGGCCAATGGAAACACGGTCTCCGATTTCTGTTGGGTTTTTCTGGTAAGTACAGTGAATCACTGCGCCATCCTGTACATTCACTTTGTTCCCCATTTTAATATAATGCACATCGCCCCTGATGACGGCATTGAACCAGATGCTGCATTCATCGCCCATGGTTACATCGCCAACAATCGTAGCGTTAGGTGCAATAAAACAGTCTGAACCCATCTGCGGGTGTTTGCCAAGAACAGGGAGAATAGTAGCCATATTGTGTATAGGTTTGAACGAAGTTATTAATTATCCGCCATCTTATTCTAATTTTGGTGCAATGAATAATCGTCAATTGTTTCTTTCGCATGTAGCGCAAACATCTTCCCAACCCATTGGTATTGAAATGGCGAAGGCGGATGGGATTTATTTGTGGGATACTGCCGGAAAAAAATACATCGACGGTATTTCCGGATTCAGCGTATGCAATATTGGCCATGGAAATCCTGCTGTAATTAAAGCGGTACAGGAACAGGCTGCAGCTTATATGCATGTAATTGTATATGGAGAATTCATTGAATCACCGCAGGTGTCTTATGCTTCCCTGCTCGTGCAGCATCTGCCGGAAACCCTGGACTGCGTGTATTTCACCAACAGTGGTTCGGAAGCAACAGAAGGCGCCATGAAACTGGCAAAGCGCGCCACCGGCCGTACCAAAATCATTGCCTGTAATAAAGCCTATCATGGAAGTACACAAGGGTCGCTGAGTGTGATGGGAGATGAGTACTGGAGAAATGCGTATCGCCCTTTACTGCCCGATATCTGGCATCTTGATTATGGCAGCGACGCACTGCTGGATGCCATTGACGCAACAACCGCCTGCGTGCTCATGGAAACCGTTCAGGCAGAGAGTGGCATCAACCCTCCTTCTGCAGAATGGATGCTGGCTGTGCGGGCAAAATGCACGGAATATGGCGTATTGCTGATCCTCGACGAAATACAGGCAGGATTTGGGAGAACCGGAACCCTCTGGGCTTTTGAACAGTACGGTATTGTGCCGGATATATTATTGTTGGGGAAAGCCCTGGGAGGCGGTATGCCATTGGGTGCATTCATTGCCGGCACTGCATTGATGAACCTGCTGACCCATCACCCTGTATTAGGGCATATTACCACATTTGGCGGGCATCCTGTTTCCTGTGCAGCCGGTAAAGCGGCTTTTGAAGTTTTGCTGCAGGGCGGCTGGATTCAACAGGCCAAACAAAAAGAACAGCTTCTGCTGCAGCAACTGCAACACCCCGCTATCAAATCTGTTAACCATCATGGGCTTTGGGCATCAGTGCAGTTTGAGTCGGCGGAAAGGGCACAGGCCATTGTTCACCGCTGTGTGCAGAATGGCCTGGTAACCGACTGGTTCCTGTTTGCACCGGATCGCCTGAGAATAGCTCCGCCATTAATTACTACAGCGGAACAACTCAGTGAGCTTTGTGCAATTGTGCTGAAGAGCATTGAAGCATAATTACTCCGGCTTAATGCACTCCATTCTGCAGAATCTTCCGTACAATGCTTCGTAGATCGGAATAATTTTTTTGATATCGAACTGTAATGCCTGCTGGTAGGCTGCGTTCTTCATGGTTTCCAGTTTTTCATCACTTTTCAGCAATTCAATGGCAAAACAGCTCATGGATGCCACATCACCAACATCGGCCAAATAGCCTGTTTGTCCGTGTATATTGATTTCGCTGAGACCGCCGGCGTTGGTGCTGATCACCACAGATCTTGCCGCCATGGCTTCCAGTGCAGCCAAACCAAAGCTCTCGTATTCGGAGGGCAATACAAACACATCGCTCACGGCCAGGATATCTTCCATCTGCTCCTGTTTGCCCAGAAATCGGACCTCGTCATATACGCCCAGTTCCCTGGCCAGTTCCTCACAGGCATGCCGTTCAGGGCCATCGCCTACCATCAGCAATTTGGCAGGTACTGCTTTGAGTACATTGGCAAAGATTTCAATCACTTCCGTTACCCGTTTTACTTTCCTGAAGTTGGAGGCGTGCATCAGTATTTTTTCTCCCTTTGGCGCAATCACTTTCCGGAATGCATCAATGGGCTTTTTGTTGAAACGGGCTACATCCACAAAATTGTGAATGACTTCTATTTCCTTTTCGATGGAAAAGGATTGGTAGGTTTCATCCCGCAGATTCCTGGATACGGCAGTAATGGCATCACTTTCGTTGATGGAAAAAGTAACAACGGGTTCATAGGTCTTGTCCTTTCCTACCAGTGTAATATCCGTGCCATGGAGGGTGGTGATAAATGGAACGTGTCTGCCTATTTTCTTCTGCACGATCTGCCGGGCCATATACGCTGCGGAGGCATGTGGTATGGCATAATGTACATGCAGCAGGTCCAGGTCGTAGTTCATAATCACATCTACCATGGTGCTTGCCAACGCCACTTCATAGGGCGGATAGTCGAAGAGCGGGTAAGTCGGAACCCTTACTTCGTGATAAAATATATTGGTATTGAATACATTCAGTCTTACAGGCTGCTGGTAGGTAATAAAATGTACCTGGTGACCTTCATCGGCCAATGCTTTGCCCAGTTCGGTGGCTAGTACGCCACTTCCCCCGAATGTAGGATAACACACAATTCCAATACGCATAAAGTTCAGTTTATCATTAGTAATATGCAATTAACAACTAATTTCTGATTCTGTTCTTTTCTGGTGGATTAGCGGTATAAACAGAACAATTGTTTAACTTGAGCCTGCTATAACCTGCCTGGTTTTGCCGGGTTCGCTTAAAATAAACACACATGAAAAAACTGTTACTGCTGGCATTGCTTTGCCCTGCGTTGCTGAAGGCGCAAACGAATGAGGATTCCGTTTTTATCAAAAAAATCTCCGATGAAATCATGCGAAATGGGAAGGCTCATGATCTCCTCCGTGAATTAACCAAAGGTATTGGTGGCAGGCTGGCGGGTTCTCCTCAGTTTAGGAAAGCTGTTACCTGGGGGGAGGGTGCTTTAAAAACTGCCGGGGCCGACAAGGTTTTTTTACAGGAATGTTTGATGCCTAACTGGAACAGGGGCGGAAAAGATGAAGCTACCGTTGTAGGGATTGACCGGAAAAAAACAGCGCGTAAGCTGGATGTACTGGCCTTGGGCAATTCCCTGGGTACCAATGGTAAAATCGTTACCGCTCCCGTGATTGCAGTGGCTGATTTTGATGAACTGGAAGCAAAAAAAGACCAGGTAAAAGGGAAGATCGTTTATTATAATTACAAATTTGATCCCACCAATATCCAAACCTTCCGGTCTTACGGAGAAGCAGGACAGTACCGCAGAAACGGCGCCAGTCGTGCCGCCAGATACGGCGCTGTAGGTGTAATGATCCGTTCCCTGACCGAAGCAACTGATAATAATCCGCATACCGGCTCTATGAGTTACAATGATTCCTTCCCTAAGATTCCCGCTGTGGCGCTGGGTGGATATGATGCCGATTATATTTGGAAACTGAGCCGGCAATCTTCTTTCCAGGTTTCATTGAAAACCAATGGCCATTTTCTGCCGGATGCTATCGGGCATAATGTGGTAGCAGAGTTAACCGGTTCCGAGTTCCCCGATCAGTTTATTACGGTTGGCGGGCACCTCGACAGTTGGGATGTGAATGAAGGCGCACACGATGATGGCGCCGGAATTGTTCAAACCATTGAGATCCTCCGCACATTAAAGACCCTGGGATACAGGCCAAAGCACAGCCTTCGTTTTGTGTTGTTTGCCAATGAAGAGAACGGCATGAAAGGCGGCAATAAATATGCAACGGAAGCAAAGGCCAACAATGAAAAACATGTGTTTGCACTGGAAAGTGATGCCGGCGGTTTCACTCCCAGAGGTTTTGGTTTTACCATGAGTGAACCGCAACTGCAGAAAGTGCAATCCTGGCTTTCTTTGTTGAAGCCTTATGGCACGGAGTCGCTGACAATGGGTGGCGGCGGGGCCGATATCGGCCCTTTGAACAGAACCTTCGGCACGCCAATTGGCGGACTGGTTCCGGATGGCCAGCGTTACTTCGATATTCACCACGCACGCAATGATGTATTTGAGAATGTAAACAAGCGGGAACTAAACCTGGGTGCGGTGAACATGGGCGCTTTACTCTATCTCATAGATAAATACGGACTCTGATATGACCACTGCTAAAAAAATCATCTGGAGTACAGTAACCATTTTACTGATTGCAGGTATCGTCTTTGTTTACTGGAAATATTATTTTGTATTTGCTGAAGGCACCAAGGCCGGTGTGCTTAATACATTTCAGCAGAAAGGTTTTGTATTTAAAACTTACGAGGGTAAAATTATCCAGAGCGGGTTTAAGGCCAATGTGCAGAGTAATGAATTTGATTTTAGCGTAACCGATCAAAAAGTGGCATTGATCCTGGAGAAAAACTCCGGAAGAGAGCTGAACCTGCATTACAAAAGATACCTGGGAGCATTGCCATGGAGAGGCATGCAACCCTACATTGTAGATAGTGTACTCGAAGTAAGGGGTGTGGCGGGAGAAACCACTATCAGCCCTAAATGATATCAGGCCTGGATCAGGAAGATGGTTGGAATTTTATGCAGTTCCGGCAATTTCCCGATCCAGTCCTTTACTTTTTTGGTACGGATCATTTCTCCGGGTCCGGTAATATCAGCGCCTACACATACACTGGTAGTTGGTTTACAAACCTGTAGTATATCGTTCAGCAACTGGTTATTGCGGTAAGGTGTTTCTATAAAAATCTGGGTAGCGTGTTTGCGCTCCGATTCTGCTTCCAGTTCCCTGATCTTTTTCTTTCGCTCCATTCCGTCTATTGGTAAATAGCCGTTGAACTGGAATGCTTGTCCGTTCATGCCACTGGCCATGAGCGCCAGCAGGATTGAACTGGGGCCTACCAATGGTTGTATCTGTATGCCTTTGGCTTGCGCCGCTTCAATCAGCAGTTGCCCGGGATCTGCGATACCGGGACATCCCGCTTCGCTCACAATGCCAATATGCTTTCCCTTCAGCAGGGCATCAATGAATGATTTTTTTACCGCTTCCTCCGCTTTATGAATCGCATGCCATTCATAATGGTCGATCACCATTTCTTTCCAGAGTTTTTTAAAAAAACGCCGGGTGGTTTTTTCATTCTCCACGTAAAACAACTGACAATCTTTGATTGCATCCAGTATATAGGGGGGGATGGTTTCCAGTGCATCTTCCTGCAATACGGTGGGGATCAGGTATAGTTTTCCCGGCCTCATATAACAGGTTCTGCTTTAGCTTCCGGTTGCTGTTGCTTGAGCGGGTAGATGCTTAAAGTAGCGGCTACCACCGCATAGGTAGGGGCCAGGACCCATCCAAGTACCGGAATCAGGTGCATGATATAAAATACCACGCCGTTCCCGATGGCCAGGCCTTTGTGGCTACTGATGAAGAAGATGCTCTCCGGCGGAGATTTCTTATGACGTTCCATGCTGTAGTCCAGCATGGAGAATCCATAGTAATAACATTCAATAATAATGGCCATTACCGGAGTGAGCCACCCCACAACAGGAATCAGGCTGAGTATAACAATGCTGATGGTGTATACTGTTTGCCAAAGCCCGTTCCGGCCGGCGAGCCGTATACCCCTTATCATATCTCTACCCAATTGGCTCAGGCTGAACGGATAGTCTTTACCCTCTATGATGGATTCGGTTTTTTCGCTGAGATAACTGAACAGCGGCGAACCGATAATCAGGAATAAATATTTGAACAATGAGAAATAGAACAGCATCAGCACCAGCCATACAATCAGACCACCCATGGTGAAGAGGAATCCAAGCAAACCGCTGTCTTCCTTGTCCAGCCAGCTTTTCAGGCCGGTCTTCAGGGCGATCCATTCAATGAATTCGCTGGAGGTATTGCTGAAATAATATATTCCTCCCAAAAAAAGAAGGCAATAGATGATACCAGGAATAATGATCCATTTCCAAAGCTTATTGGCCTTGATGAACTGGTGAGCCTGATAATAGGCCTGTATCGCTATGATGATTTCTTTGAACAGGGGGGTGTTTTTTAATTTTGAATTTTAGAGCCGTAGGCAAGATCTCCCGCGTCGCCCAGTCCTGGTACAATATATCCTTTTGCGGTGAGCTCTTCATCAATATCTCCGCACCAGATGGTAATTTCTTCGCCACATTCGCGTATGATGCTTTCTATTCCTACGGTGCAGGCAATGGCTACCACCACATGAAAGGATGCAGGATTTCCTTCATTCTTCATGTGCTGAATGGTTTTGACGATAGAAGCACCTGTTGCCAGCATCGGATCGCTGATGATGACTACCCTGTTTTCGATGACCGGGCAGCTCATGTATTCCATCCTGATCTCGAAGCTTCCGTCGTGGTGATGCTTTCTGTAAGCCGAAATGAAGGCATTGTCTGCTTTATCGAAATAGTTCAGCATGCCATTGTGCAACGGAAGCCCGGCACGTAATATAGTGGCCAGTACGGGTTGTGATTCCAGTACTTTGCTTTCATGGGTACCCAGCGGGGTAGGTATTTCCTGCGTGGTCCAGGCCAGTTGCTTGCTGATTTCATAAGCAGCCACTTCGCCGATTCGTTCAAGATTTCTGCGGAAACGCATCCTGTCTCCCTGTACTTCCGTATTCCTCAGTTCGGCTACCCAGTTGGAAACCAGGCTATGTTGTTCGCTAAGATTAATGACCATTGTTGTATATTAATACTGCGAAAATAAGGCATAAAACCCAAGTCTCCTCCTTTCCGGCGCGGGTTCCGGGCGTTATGAGGGATGTTGAATCGGGATTGTAAAATAAATGAGTACATTAGGATATGAAAAATACCCTTTTAACCGCGGCGTTGTTACTGGGCCTTGGCGCCTGTACTGAACGTCAGCAACAAAAGTTCGACGAAAAAACCTACGAAGTGGTGAAGGAAACCCTTGCCGACAAAGAAAAGAAGAACCCTGCCCGGTTTCTGGAAGCGAAAAATACAGACCGGAAGAACCTGATCGGACAAACGGTAGTGAAAGGAACGATTACCAACCATGCCACCATCGCTGCCTATAAGGATGTTGCCCTGAAACTCAGCTTTTACAGCAAAACCGCCGTTAAACTGGATGAGGGTGCAGAAACCATTTACGAAAAGGTTGGCCCGGGCCAAACCATCCGGTTCAAAACAAAATACTTTGCTCCCAAGGGAACCGACAGTGTTGCCGTACAGGTAGTGAAGGCAGCAGTAGCCGACTAACCCTTACACAAACTGAAAGCTGTCTCCGTCGAAGAGTCCTTTATCACTGAGCTTGAGATGCGGAATGACCAGCAATGCCATAAAACTGAGGGTCATGAACGGTGCAGACAGTGTTGATCCCAAAGACTTGGCCATTGCATCGATGGCTGTATATTGTTCTGCTACAAGATAACCGTCGCTGGCGCTCATCAATCCCGCAACAGGCAGCGGCAGCAACTTTTCGTTGTTGCCGTCTACGCAGCTTACGCCGCCCTCTGCTTCAATAACAAGATTGATAGCCCTGGCCAATGCTTCATCGCTGGCGCCTACGGCCACAATATTATGACTGTCGTGCGCTACCGTGGAGGCAATGGCTCCTGAAGTAAATCCGAAATTTTTAATAAAACACCTGGCAACCGGCGCCTGGTTGTAACGGTTCACCACTACCATTTTCAGAATATCATTGGCCGTATCGGTTACCCATTGTTCTGCAACAGTTTTTCCTGTTACATAAATTTTATTGGTAATGAGTTGCCCGTCGAGCGCCTCAATCACCGGTATCTTTCCCTGATCGGATGGATAACTGTTTTGCGGAATAGCCAGCTGTTCCGGCATTACCGGCTGGCAGCTGAACTGATTGATGGCCGTACTTGCAACCGATTCAATCAGCGACTTTCCGTCTTTTAATAAAGCCTGTCCGTTGATATAAGTCTGGTGAACTTTAAAATGTACGAGGTCTTCCACTACAATAAAATCTGCGGGGTCTCCGGCGTTTAATAAACCAATGTCGAGTCGGTAATGCTTTACCGGGTTTACACAGGCTGCCTGCAACACGTTGAAAAGATCAATGCCTTTTGCAATGGCTCTTGCGCAGAGTTGGTTAATATGCCCGTTTACCAGGCTGTCGGGATGCTTATCGTCGCTGCAGAATAATACCATATCCGGATGATCTTCCAGCAACGGAATCAATGCTTCAAAATTTTTGGCTGCACTGCCTTCGCGGATAATGATCTTCATGCCGTGCTGCAGCTTATCCAGCGCCTCTTCGATGGTAAAACATTCGTGATCGGTGGAAATGCCTGCTTCAATGTATTCTTTGGCCTGCGCCCCCCTTAAACCCGGCGCATGCCCGTCTACCGGTTTACCGGCTTTATGCGCAGCTGCAATTTTCTTCATCACTTCCGGGTCTTTAAATAAAACACCCGGAAAGTTCATCATCTCACTGAGGTATTTGATTTCCTTTCGATTAATCAATACTTCTATATCGTTGCTGTTTAAAGCAGCGCCTGCTGTTTCAAATATGGTGGCCGGCACACAACTTGGGGCGCCGAAATTAAATTTAAATGGAACCTCGTTACCATTGTTAATCATGAAATCAACGCCTTCCATGCCGCATACATTGGCAATTTCATGCGGGTCGCTGACGGTACCTACCGTTCCGTGAACCACGGCCAGTTTGGCAAATTCACTGGGTATCAGCATGCTGCTTTCTATGTGTACATGACTGTCTATAAAACCGGGGAGTATATATCCACGGGTGTTAATCGCCGATTCAGCAACGGGATTCACCGACAGGATGATTCCGTTTTCTACCACTACCTCTGCCGGGTAGATCTTTTTTTTGAATATATCCACCAGCTGTCCGCTGATGTTGTAAGTGTTTTGCTTCATATCCATCATAATTTTTTTGCATTCAGCACGGCAATCGTTAAATTACTCCTCTAATTATTATTGCCATGAGAAAATTGCTGATTGTACTTCTTTGTACAGGAAGTTTATTGCAGGTTACTGCACAAAGAAAGGACAAAGGTAAACCTGTTCCTTCGAATCCTAAGGAAGAAAACGCAGATGCAGCGTTGTTATCCAAAGTAAAATACCGTTCAATCGGACCATACAGAGGCGGCAGAAGTGCGGCGGCTGTAGGAAGTTATAAAAACAAAACTACCTTCTATTTTGGCGCTACCGGTGGCGGCGTCTGGAAATCCACCGACGGTGGCAGCAACTGGAAAAATATCAGCGACAAATATTTTGGAGGATCCATTGGTGCAGTTGCCGTGGCTCCGGGCGATGAAAGTATCATCTATGCAGGCGAGGGCGAAAATACCATGCGTGGTAATGTGTCTGAAGGCCTGGGCGGCATCTGGAGAAGCGATGATGCCGGCAGAACCTGGCGCAACCTGGGGTTAAAAGACGGCCGTCATATTATCCGGATATTAATTCACCCAAGGGATCCCAATACCGTTTGGGCGGCGGTGGTTGGTCATTTATTCGGACCTAACCAGGAGCGCGGTGTATACAAAACTACTGATGGTGGTAAAACCTGGAAAAAGACCCTGTATGTAAATGATCAGACGGGTTGCTCCGATCTGGTGATGGAGCCGGGGAATCCTTCTGTTTTCTATGCCGGTATGTGGAGGGTGCTTCGCACACCATACAGCATGGAGAGCGGTGGAGACGGCAGCGGCCTGTATAAAAGTGAAGACGGCGGGGAAACCTGGAAACCTATTTCCAAAAACAAAGGATTGCCAAAAGGCGTTTGGGGTGTAGTAGGTGTGGCGGTTGCCCCTTCCAACAGCGATAAAGTGTATGCAGTCATTGAGAGCAGGGAAGGCGGGATGTTTGTGAGCAATGATGCAGGGGAAACCTGGACGCTCACCAGCAGCGACAATAATATCCGTCAGCGTGCCTGGTATTACAGCAAAGTATTTGTAGATCCCAAAAATGAGCACCTGGTCTATTGCCTGAATGTTGAGTTTATGCGCAGCAGGGACGGCGGAAGAACTTTCCAGGCTATTAATACACCGCATGGCGACCACCATGATTTGTGGATTGATCCGGAAGATGGAAACCGGATGATTATCGCCGATGATGGCGGCGCCCAGGTAAGTTTTGACGGAGGCAGTCACTGGAGCACCATGATGAACCAGCCTACCGGTCAGTTTTATCGTGTATCCACGGATAATTCAGTCCCGTACAGAATCCTGGCTGCCCAGCAGGATAACTCTACCGTTCGCATCAAGAGCAGAACTGCCGGTGCGGGAATCACAGAACGCGACTGGGAGGTAACTGCCGGTTTTGAAAGCGGCTATGTAGTTGCAGACCCGCTGAATAATGATGTTGTTTATGGTGGTAACTATGGAGGATTCCTGGCACGCCTGGATCACCGTACGGGAGAGAACCGCGCCATCAACGTATGGCCCGATAACCCGATGGGCGCAGGTGCAGACGTACAGAAATACCGTTTCCAGTGGAACTTTCCGATCTTCTTTTCTCCGCATAACCCCCGTAAATTATATGCGGGCGGTAACCACCTCTTTGCAACAGAGAACGACGGGCAGAGCTGGCAAACACTCAGCCCGGATCTGACCACCAACGATAAAAGTAAGCAGGCTTCCAGTGGCGGACCGATCACACAAGACAATACTTCCGTAGAATACTACTCCACCATTTTCACCGCAACTGAATCTGCCCTGGAGCAGGATCTGTTGTGGACAGGAAGCGATGACGGACTGATTCATGTAAGTAAGGACGGCGGCAAAAATTGGGAGAATGTTACACCGGCCGAAGCAGGTAAATGGATGATGTGGAACTGTGTTGAAACAGATCCGTTTAAAAAAGGCACTGCTTATTTTGCGGGAACCAAATATAAGTCCGACGACTATACACCTTATATCTTCAAAACAGAAGATTATGGTAAGAGCTGGACTAAAATCACCCATGGCATCAACCCGATGCATTTTACCCGTGCCATGCGTGCGGATAAAAAACGCCCCGGTTTATTGTATGCAGGTACCGAGTTTGGTATGTACATCAGTTATGATGGTGGAGCTAACTGGAAAACTTTCCAGTTAAATATGCCTGTGGTACCTGTTACCGATATGACGATTAAGAATAATGACCTGATTGTGGTAACCCAGGGAAGAGGTATCTGGATACTGGATGATCTGACGGTTGTTCAGCATAGAGATGTTGCACTTGCCGGTAAGAACCTGCATGTATTTCCGGTAGATGATGCCTATAGGCTGGAAGGTGGCGGTGGCCGCAGAAGAAGAGGCGTTGCAGCTGCAGAACCTAATACAGGAGCCAATCCGCTTCCAGGATCCCTGATGAATTATTACCTGGAAAATGTAACGGATAGTTCCAAAGTATCTGTTACCGTTTTTGATAAAGCAGGTAACCCAATCAGAACATTCAGCCCAACTGCAAAAGATCCTTCCGATAAACTGGATTTCTCGGAAGGCCTGAACCAGTTTGCCTGGGATATGAATTATCCCCCGTCAGAGAAAGCGGATGGCATGATTTTGTGGAATGGCAGCATTGGTACTACAAAGGCTGCGCCTGGAAAATACAGTGCGCGTTTTCGTTACAATAAGGACTCTGTAGATGTTCCGTTTGTAATTAAGGCAGATCCTGCATATAAAATGACAGAAGCCGATTATGATGCACAGGTTGGATTCCTGTTGCAGGTAAGAGATAAGTTCAGCGAAATTCAGAAAGGGATCGGAAGCATCAGGACAGTTCGTAACCAGATCAAAGACCTGACCGGCAGAATTGATGCAAAGGCCAACAAAGAGCTGAAGCAACTGGCTGATACCATTGCGAAACAACTTACTGTTGTTGAGGAAGCATTGTATCAAACCAAATCGAAGAGCGGACAGGATGTGTTGAATTTTCCGATCCGTTTAAACGATAAAATTTCCGGATTGTACGGTGTGGCCTCAAGCGGACAGAACCCGCCAAGCAAGCAACTGAGAGAAGCCTTTGCAGAACTGGGCGGACAGGCCGATGTGCAACTGTCTAAACTGAAAACCATTTTGGACGTGGATCTGAAACAACTGAATAAACTGATCAACGAAAAACAGGTTCCGGTAATCGGCGTAAAATAGCCTGAAACAGCGGATACTAAGATTGTATTTCAACAGAAGCCCCGGGCAATTTGCCCGGGGC
>JAECQP010000001.1 GCA_015999745.1 Sphingobacteriia bacterium
CTTCCTGCCAGGCCCCGCAAATAAAAAATGGCTCATCGGCTGCGAACAACCCGATGAACCATTAATATTAAATAAATTAAAAATTTATAACTACTTAATTCTCTCTTGACTTGGCGGCATTTTCTGCTGCTTTGCGCCAATCTTCCAATCCTGCACAGTTGGAATAATCCTTATCTATCAGTACATAATAAGTGGGAATATGATCCTTGAACCATTTTTCCAGCGTACTGGTTTTTTTCTCTTCCAACGCACGCTGCGCTATCCGGTTATAATCTTCCTTGAGATTTTCACGGTGCGGCTCTTTCCGGGTTTTATAGTAGATGATCCGTACCACTTTGCGGTTACGATCGTCTACATAAATCTGTGATGCGGAAATATCTCCCGGTTTCATTTCGCTGATGGGCTTGATCATTTCCTTATCCAGCATATCCAAAGAAATAAAAGTAGATCCGTCTCTTCCGGCAAATGCGCCGGCGCTGAATTTACTGGATTCATCATCGCTGTATTTATTAACCGCCTCCGCAAAACTGATTTTACCTGTTTTAATATCGGTACGGATACTGTCTAGTTTTTCTTTGGCTTCTTTTACTTCATCATCGGTTACCGGAGGAATGCGCAGGATATGTCTCACAATGGCTTCGTCGCCTGAACGGCTGATCATCATAATGATGTGCAAACCAAACTTGGATTTGATCACAGGAGAAATCTGCCCTTCTTTTAAGCGGAAAGCGCCTGCCAGGAATGCAGGGTCCCAGAATTTATCATTTCTGTTCAATGTATACTGTCCGCCATTTTCTTTTACAGCAGGGTCTTCGGAATAATTTTTTGCAAGTTGTTCAAATTTTTTAGCGCCTAAAGCCTCTGCCTGCTTTTTGTAATCATACATCTGCTTAGACACGTAGTCTTCCACATCTTTATTGGCCTTGGGGTATACCACAATCTGGCTTACTTCAATTTCACTTTCATAAAACGGCAGGCTGTCTTTGGGGATTTTATTGTAGTAGACTTTTACTTCTGTAGGGGTAATCTTAATAGCATCCACTATTTTGCGCTGCATCTGATCGGCCAGCTTTTGTTCGCGGAACGCTTCCCTGAAATCATCCTTTAACTGGTATACCGTTTTGCCGGCAATCTCTTCCAGGATATCTTTTGAACCGTACTGTTGTATGGTTTGACGAATCCGGTTATCCAGTTCTCCCTCAATCTCATCATCGCCAACAGTAATGGAGTCTTTCTGTGCCTGTAACAACAGGGCTTTTCTGATCAGCTGGCTTTCCAGTACCTGGCACTCGTTGGGAATATTCGGATTGTCCTGACCCTGCGACTGACGCCTGATATCGGCGATGGTATTCTGTATGTCGGAACGGAGGATAATTTTATCACCCACCTGTCCCACAATTTTATCTGCCACCACTTTTTTGGTTTGCGCCTGTACCGCAGAAAAAGTGCCGGAGGCCAGTAAGGCGCCTATGATTACCAGTTGCTTCATCAATTTCATATTTATCAAAAATAAACAAACAATACCTGTTTTATCCAGCCCAAACCGCTTTTAACAAAACATAAAAGCCTCAAACCACCCGCCGGTAATGAATAGAACGAGGCGTAAGGCTTGAGGCTTTAGTTAAACAATTTCCTAGAGCGTACGCTTCACTTCTTCTTCTTCAAATGCTTCCACTATATCACCTACTCTTATATCGTTGAAGTTTTTGATGGTCAGACCACACTCCATATTGGATGCAACTTCTTTTGCATCGTCCTTGAAGCGTTTCAGGCTGCCCAGTTCTGCACTCTGGCCTTCTCCTTTAGGATATTCCACAATACCATCCCGAATAATCCGGATCTTACTGTTACGGGCAATCTTTCCCTCCAGTACATAACATCCTGCAACGGTTGCCTTATCAAACTTGTACACTTCACGGATTTCAACGTTGGCAGTGATTTTCTCCTGGTATTTAGGTTCGAGCATACCCTCCATCGCACTCTTAATCTCATCGATTACGGTGTAAATGATGGAGTATAACTTGATCTGTACGCCTTCTGTTTCCGCCAGCTTGTTAGCCTGCATGGAAGGACGAACATTAAATCCGATAATAATGGCGTCTGAAGCAGTAGCCAGCAGTACATCACTTTCAGAGATTTGTCCTACACCTTTCAATACCACTCTTACAGCAATCTCTTCGGTAGATAGTTTTTGTAATGAGTCACTAAGGGCCTCTACAGAACCATCCACGTCCCCTTTGATGATAATATTAAGTTCCTTGAAGTTTCCGAGCGCCAAACGACGGCCAATCTCATCCAGTGTAATATGTTTTCTTGCACGAAGACCCTGTTCACGCAGAATCTGTGCACGTTTGGTTGCCACTTCTTTTGCTTCAGCCTCTTCGTGGAATACTTTGAACTTCTCACCAGCCTGTGGAGCTCCGTTCAATCCGAGTATCACTACCGGGGTTGATGGCGGCGCATCATCAATACGCAGGTTCCTTTCGTTAAACATGGCTTTCACACGTCCAAAATGCTGACCGGATACAATCAGGTCTCCCTGACGCAGTGTGCCGTTCTGAACCAGGATGGTGGCTACATAACCACGACCCTTATCAAGCGATGCTTCAATGATTGTTCCGCTTGCCTCCCTGTTCGGATTGGCTTTCAGATCCAGCAGATCGGCTTCCAGCAATACTTTTTCCAGCAACTGGTCTACATTCAATCCCTGTTTGGCAGATAATTCCTGGTTCTGGAATTTACCACCCCAGGCTTCCACCAGGATATTCATCTGAGACAGTTGCTCGTATATTTTCTGCGGATTGGCTCCGTCTTTATCAATTTTGTTCACCGCAAATATCATCGGTACACCAGCTGCCTGCGCGTGGCTGATGGCTTCCCTGGTTTGAGGCATTACTGCATCATCTGCTGCAACCACAATAATAGCGATATCGGTTATTTTCGCACCACGGGCACGCATGGCGGTAAACGCTTCGTGGCCCGGTGTATCCAGGAATGTGATGGCTCTGCCATTCGGAAGTGTTACCTCGTAGGCGCCAATGTGCTGGGTAATACCACCGGCCTCACCGGCAACCACATTGGCATTTCTGATATAGTCGAGCAGAGATGTTTTACCGTGATCCACGTGACCCATGATGGTTACAATCGGCGCACGCTGCTGCTGGGCGGCTTCATCATCGGCTTCTTCTTCTTCCTCCATTTCATCTGCATCTTCCACACCAATGAATTCCACTTCGTAACCAAACTCACCCGCTACCAGTTCAATTACTTCCGCATCCAGGCGCTGGTTGATGGATACCATGATACCGAGGTTCATACACTTACCGATTACATCGGCAAAGCTTACATCCATCAGGTTAGCCAGCTCACTCACAGTAACAAATTCTGTTACCTGCAGTTTGTTGTCTTCCATCATTTCCTCGCCCATTGCTTCCGCAGCTTCATCTCTCTTGGCTCTTCTGTATTTGGCTTTCAGGCTCTTTCCTCTTCCCCCGGTTCCGGCAAGCTTGGCCTGCGTTTCGCGGATCTTTTCCTGAATAGCTTTCTGATCTATTTCTTTGTCTTCATGACGAGGAGCGTTTCTGTCGTGACGGCCACCGCCACGGTTTCCGCCCTGACCGCCTCTGTTAAATCCACCACCCTGCTGTCCACCACGGTTGAACCCACCACCGCCGCCGGTATTGTTGCGGGCCGGAACAATCGGACGGTTAGGTCCGGTCAGCGGCCTGCCTTCTGCATCTTTTGCAACCGGTGCAGTGGGAGTATTATCTCCTTTTTTATCTACAGGAATACGTTTGCGTTTGCGCTTCTCATCCCTTCCAACCGGTTTAGGACGGGTATCGCTGTTCACCGGAAGTTCAATTTTCCCTAAAATCTTTGGGCCTTCGAGTTTCTCGGCACGGATATTCTCGATGGTTGGAGTTGTTGGTTCCGCTTCTACTACAGGAGGTACTGGTTTAGGCGCTTCCGCAACAGGAGCCGGAGCTTTTACAACCGGTTCAGCAGGTTGTGGAGGAGCTGCCGGAGCAACGGGCTCTACTGGTTTTGCCGGTGCTGCCGGTTCTACCTTCTTCACCGTTTTCTTAGGACGGGTTGAAGAGTCGATGGTAGAAAGGTCTATTTTATTGATCACGCGCGGCCCTTCAATGCCGGTTGTTTCTGTTTTGATTTTTTCCGGTTCAGCAGCGGGAGCCGGAGGCGGTGTTACGGGAGCGGGTGCTTCTGCTTTTACTTCCACTACAGGTTTCTCCTCAACCGGAGCGGGTGCTTCTACCACTACCGGGGCAGGGATAGGTGCTGGTGCAGGCACAGGTACAACAACAGGCTCCTCTGCCTTCACTTCTTCCTTAGCCGGTGCAGGAGCCGCTTTTTTCTCCTCTTTCCTGAAGGTGATTTCTTCCTCATCCTTCTTCTTACGCGCTTCGGACTGTGCCACTTTCGGGATTTCCACCTGGTCCGCCTTGTTCTTGGCAACCTTATCGCTCTGGAACTCTGCCTGCAGGGCACGATACTGGTCTTCCTGAAGCTTTGCGGTAGGTTTCAGGTCATCTCGGTTAAATCCTCTTTTCACCAGGAATTCGATCAGGGTATCCTGACCAATGTTGAATTCCTTAGCGGCTGCTAACAGTCTGGGTAATTTCAGTTCTGACATTCTTTGTTTTTAAGTCCATGGTCCATTCGCTGCTGCCCATGGCTATGGACTATTGTCCACGGGCATCTCTTATGGCACCAATCAATGACTTGAAGCTGGTTACGCTCCAAGACAAAGATACGTGCTTATTAGCTGCTTATTCTTCTCTATCAAATTCTTCCTGCAACACCTTCCTTACTTCCTCAATCGTTTCACGCTCCAGGTCCGTTCTTCTTTCCAGTTCATCCACGGTAAGTTTCAGAATACTGCGGCCGGTATCACAACCAATTTTCTTGAACTCATCAATGATCCAGGGTTCAATCTCATCGCTAAACTCATCCAGGTCAATATCAAACTCATCGCTCACTTCTTCATCTTCGCGGTAAACATCAATCTCATAACCGGTGAGCTCACAGGCCAGTTTAATGTTTACACCACGGCGTCCGATGGCCAGGGAAACCTGGTCGGCCTTAAGATAAACATTGGCTTGTTTCTTCTCATTGTCCAGCTCCATGTAGCTGATTTTGGCCGGCGTTAAGGAACGCTGGATCAACAACTGGATATTGGTGGTAAAGTTGATTACATCAATGTTTTCATTCTTCAGTTCACGAACAATTCCGTGAATACGGCTACCCTTCATACCTACGCAGGCGCCAACCGGATCAATACGGTCGTCATAAGATTCCACGGCAACCTTGGCGCGATCTCCCGGATCACGTACAATTTTCTTAATGGCAATAAGTCCGTCAAAAATTTCCGGAACCTCAATTTCAAGCAATTTAGCCAGAAACAGCGGGCTGGTCCTGGACAGGATGATTACCGGTGAGTTATTTTTCATATCCACGCGCGCAATCACGGCACGGATATTCTCTCCTTTTTTAAAGTAATCCTGGGGAATTTGCTCAGATTTTGGCAAAATCAGCTCATTGCCTTCTTCATCCAGCAATAACACTTCTTTTTTCCAAACCTGGTAAACCTCGGCACTGATGATTTCTCCAATACGATCTCCGTATTTCTTCACCAGTACGTTCTTTTTCAGATCGCTGATCCGGCTTGCCAGGGTTTGTTTGGCAGCCAGGATGGCGCGACGACCGAAATCAAGGATATCCACTTCTTCGTAAAGTTCTTCCCCTACTTCAAAATCGGGTTCAATTTTAGCTGCATCTGTATAGGCAATTTCGGCGAGCGGATCCATTACTTCTCCATCTTCCACAATCATACGACGGCGGATGATTTCAAGGTCACCCTTCTCTGCGTTTACAATTACATCGAAGTTTTCATCGCTTCCGAATTTCTTGCGCAACAAGGTCTTGAATACATCTTCAACCACTTTCATCATCGTGGGACGATCTATATTTTCTGCGTCTTTAAATTCCTGAAACGCCTCTATTAGATTGATACTGGCCATAACGCTGTTTTTTGTGTCTGCTAAAATTTAATTTGAACGGTTGTTGATTTTATATTGCTGAATGGGATTACCAGTTGTCCGGTAACCGCTTTTTTTCCTTTCCCTGTTGTTGTTGCAAGAATAATATCCGCTTCTGCCACGGCCTCCAGCACTCCTTCCTTTTCAGTGCCATCCAGGAACTTTACTTCCACTGTTCTGCCAATGTTTTTGGCATACTGGCGATGCAGTTTCAGCGGTTCATCAATTCCCGGTGAGGAAACTTCCAATGAAAAATCCCCTTCGGGATATAAACCTGATTCTTCAATAAGTTTATAAAGCTTCCTGTTGAAGGAAACGCATTTTTCAATTTTGATCCCCTCGTCCCCGTCTACAAAAACCTTGATATTATGGGTGGGTTTAATCGTAACGGATACCAGGAAATAAGCAGGTTCCTCCGCTAAGATGCTGTTTAGCATCTGTTCAATCTTCGGAATATTAAGGTCTGTTGCCATGGTAAAAAAGGAGAAGGGAACGATAGTCGTTCCCTTCTGTTGATTCTTTGATGGTGCAAATATACGAAACGGGAGGGGTATTCTCCAAATTTTTAGCGCCCTTGTCATTTTTAGGCATTTTAACAAAAGGATGACCGCTTTCTTGGTAATTTTATGTCCTTATGTTTAAGATACTATTCTGGTGTTTATTAATTTACCTGGGCTACCGCTTTATATTCGAGCTGGTAATCCCTGTAAGCAGAACGGCCGGCCAGTTAAAAAAGAAAATGGCCGAAATGCAGGAGCAACAAGCATTTCAACAACAGTATACCCGTCAAAGTTCCGGGCAAACAACCCAACAACCCCAATCTGGCGGCGCTACCGGTAATCCCGGCAGGGATGCCGGAAGGGACGATTATATCGATTTCGAGGAAATCAAATAAGCCTTACAATGCCAGGTCCAGCACGGTTTTGGGCGCTTCCAGATGAATCGTCCGGAGTCCTGCCTGTTGAGCGCCTTCAATATTCTTAAAAGTATCGTCAATAAAAAGCGTTTCTGCAGGATTCAGCTGTTGCTCCGTCAGAATCTGCTGAAAAGATGCAACATAAGGCTTTCTCAGGCCAAGCGTCTGGGAGTAATAAGCATGGATGAAATAGCTGTTAAAATCCTTATCGGGAAAGGTCCGGGCAAAATCAGCAATGAACTGGTCGTAATGGATCTGATTGGTATTGGAGAACAGGTAAATATGGTACCGCTCCCGTATTGCATCCAGCCAGTTGATGCGTTCCGCCGGAAAATCGAGCAACAAAGCATTCCAGGCTGTTTTGATCTGTTCATCTGTCAGATCCAGCGCGGTTTCTTTCCTGAAAGCATCATAAAACTCGCCGGGAGACAGGCGGCCTGTTTCCAGTAGTTCAAAAAGATCATTGGAATGCTGCTGGGTAAACATAGCATCAAACTGATGCACCCCAAGGTCTCTGAAAGCCTTGCTGGTTAATTGATAATCGATGTTCAGAAACACACCGCCTAAGTCGAAAATGATATTTTTTACCGGTTCCATACCGGCAAAACTAAGAAGGACCGATAAATCTACTCTGCTTTTTCTTTGGAAGCCCCTTCCGTAATTAACTGAAAATAGCTTGCTTTAAACCGGTTGTTCACCAGCTTACCCTGTACCCTGGCATTACGGACAGCATTACAGAAACCGTCTGATGCATGCGCATCGCCATGGGAGTCTATATCTGTTCCTGTTACAAAATAAGCCTTCCCCTTTATGCGGATAGCAAGATCGCAGGTTTTACCCGGGAGGCCCAGCTGGCATTGCCCACAGCCCACTTCTGCAATAAATACCGGGCTGTTTTTTTCAGGCTGAAGCGGCGGCTTACCAAGGGATTGCGCAGCTAAAGCAGTTAGTGAAAAACAAGTCAGCAAAAGGATCAGTAAATGTTTCATTCATCACAATTTTACGTTTCAATATAAGCAAATAAAAGGTTACAAAATGTTGTAATTTTCACATCTTTTTTTTGTTTCGTACCTTGCGCCTTCAAAATCAACACCATGACAACAGAACAGGTATTGCGCAACAGAAGCGAAAACAAATGTGAACTCTGCGAATCGGCCAGTGAGTTAAAAGTTTATGAAGTACCTCCGCAAGACAGCAGCAATGCAGAAAACAACATCCTTGTTTGCGCTACATGCCTTTCTCAAATTGAAAAAAAAGCAGAACTGAACCAGGATCACTGGAAGTGTTTAACAACATCCATGTGGAGCGAAGTCACTGGTGTTCAGGTAGTTGCGTGGCGTATGCTGAACCGGCTGCGTACAGAAAGCTGGGCAGCGGATTTACTGGACATGCTGTACCTGGACGATGAGAACCTGGCCTGGGCCAAGGCAACCGGCGACCATGAAAGTGATGGCAGTGTAGATCTTCATAAGGATTGTAACGGAGCAATGCTGCAACAGGGAGATACGGTGGTGTTGACCAAATCACTCGATGTAAAAGGATCAACACTCAATGCTAAAATGGGTACCGTAGTAAAAAATATCCGCCTGGTACCCGACAATACCGACCAAATTGAAGGAAAAATTGAAGGCCAGGTGATTGTGATCCTCACAAAATACGTTCGTAAGCAGGGAAGCTAACCGGATTACCTTTTTTATACCAAGATTTGATGCCCTTTTGTTAAGGTCCTGAATTTCAGCGTAAACCATGTAAAAAAAACTGCAAGTGTCAATAAATACGGCTTTGCGGGGTTAAATGCTGCAAATGATGAGTAACTTTAAGAAAAGGACTGTTTATGAGTATCCATACAAATAAACAAGTCAGCAAATCAGGGGAATCTTCTACAGACGAACAACTATTCAAAACGCTTTTTAAAAGAATGGCGAAGGGGATTGTATGCCAGGATGGAGAGGGCAAAATCATCACCGCCAACCCTGCCGCTGAAAAAATGTTAGGACTGGATGTAGACCAGATACAAGGTATTATTGACAATAAAAAGAACTGGGATATTATTCATCAGGACGGGAGCCCTTTCCTGCCTGAGCAGCATCCTTCTATCCAGGTTCTTCACACAGGCAAACCGGTACACAATGTAGTGATGGGCGTTTACCATCCGGGAAAAAAATCACATACCTGGATCCTCATCAATGCTGAACCCGAGTTTAAAGAGAATAAGTTAAAGCCCTATCAGGTCTTTACAACATTTACAGATATTACCGATCAGATTAACGCGGAAAGGGAGCTTCGCTTTCAAACAGGTCTTCAGTACCTGCTAACGAAGATTTCCAAAACCTATATCAATCTTTCTATTGAACAACTGGATCAGGCCATCAATACCTCTCTTGCGGAATTGGGTGAATTTATAGGTGCAGACCGGTTTTATATATTTGATTATAATCCTGGGGAAAATACGTTTAGCAATACGCATGAATGGTGCGCCGGGGAGATAAGTCAACAGATCAATCAATTGCAGAACCTGCCGATTGAAGGGGTTCAGGAATGGGCAGATCTGATCAGCAGAGGGGAAACCTTGCATATTCCCGATGTATCTGAATTACCTGAAAGAAGCGCATTGCGAGTATTTCTGGAACAACAGGAAATCAAAAGCATGGTCTCCGTTCCGCTTATGAACAATGGGGTCTGCACAGGATTTATTGGGCTTGACGCTGTCAGGAGTAAGCATATTTTCTCTGAACCAGAACAAATGTTGCTCAAGGTTTTTGCGGAAATGCTGGTGAATGTAGCAAGCAGGAACCGTACATTGGAGCTTTTGCAGAAAAGTGAAACAAAATACCGGGAAATCACAGAGAATATGTCGGATATGGTATGGACCACCGATATGAATTTACAGCCCACCTTCTGCAGTTCTTCTATTGTGAAAATATTTGGATACAATGCTGAAGAGTTTAAAAAGATGCCGCTTTCAAAGCTATACCCTCCCGAAACTATCCTTCAGATCAACCAGCTTCAACAGGAAATCAAACAAAAAAATGATAAAAACGAGCTTACCGGCAACGATAGCTGGACAATAGAAGCTCAGGCATTCAAAAAAAACGGGGACCGTTTCTGGTTTTCCACCACCATTCACCCTCATCACAATGAGGACGATGTAATGACGGATTTTATTGCTATCACAAGAGATATTACCAGCAGTAAACTGGCTGAAGTAAAACTTTCCGGTAGCGAGCAGAAATACAAAACCTTGTTTTATGATTCGCCGGATGGTTACTTGATTATTAAAGACGGGGTTTTTATTGAATGTAATAAAGCTGCAGAGTTATTACTGGCCGGCGACAGATCAATGATCCTGGGGAAAAGGCCTGAAGCTATTTCACCGGAGCTTCAACCCGATGGCAGGAGATCTGATGAAGCGGCCAGGGAGGTGATCAATGAAACCTTTAAAAAAGGAAGGACTTCTTTTGAGTGGGTACATACCCGGTTTGACGGAACACCCATACAGGTACAGGTTAATCTCACCTCTATTGAATATGAAGGCGACAACCAGGTGCTCTTTACCACCTGGCGTGATATTACGGCCCAGCGAAAAGCAGAAGAACAGGTCAGAAAATTATCCAGGGCGGTAGAACAAAGCCCGGTAAGTATTGTAATCACCAACCTAAATGGGAATATTGAATATGCCAATCTCAACACATTCAGAACCACGGGTTATACACCCGAAGAATTGATCGGTAAAAATCCGAGAATATTGAAATCCGGGAAAACCTCATCTCAAGAGTATACGGAGTTATGGAGCAATATTACTGAAGGAAAACAATGGAAAGGTACTTTTCATAACGTTAAAAAGAACGGAGAGCTTTATTGGGAATATTCCGCCATCAGCCCCATCTACAATGATCGGGGAGAAATTACGCACTTCCTGGCTATTAAGGAAGATATCACCGAAAGAAAAAGAATTGAACAGGAAATCAAGGACCTGAACCAGAATCTTGAGGAGAAAATATTGATCCGCACAGCAGAATTAGAGAAATCCAATACTGCTCTCGAGAAAGCAAGAACGGAGGCAGAGCAGGCCAACCTCGCTAAAAGTGATTTCCTGTCGAGAATGAGTCATGAACTCCGGACACCAATGAATTCGATTCTCGGTTTTGCTCAATTACTTGAAATGGGCGAGTTAAATGCGGCGCAGCAGAAAGCAGTGAACCATATACTCAGAAGCGGCAAGCACCTGCTGGATCTGATCAACGAAGTGCTGGATATTGCAAGGATTGAAGCCGGTCGTATATCCATCTCGGTGGAACCGGTGGAAATAAACAGTATCCTGCGGGAAATCTCCGATACACTCAGCCCGGCTGCTGCTGCCAATGGAATCACCATTCAGATAGCGCCAACTATAATGGAACCCTTGTATGTACGTGCCGACTGCCAGCGCCTGAAACAGATACTTCTGAACCTGGTGAATAATGCCATCAAATATAACCTGCCTGGCGGGTGGGTATCATTAAAACTGGAAATCAGGCCGGGGAACGAAAAGGAAATTGTGCCAGTCAGAATTTCTGTGACCGACGGAGGAATGGGTATTGCAGCAGATGATCTTCTTAAAATCTTTACGCCATTTGAACGGGTTGGCGCAGAGAAAACAGCCATTGAAGGTACAGGTCTCGGTCTTGCTGTAGTGAAGCAGCTCACTGCATTAATGGGAGGGGAACAGGGAGTTGAGAGTGAGATCGGAAAAGGAAGCAATTTCTGGATCGAGTTACCCAAAACCATCAAGGAGCTGGACAGGGTTCAACAAAACGGGGATCTTCAGAACGGGTATCAGAAAGAAGTTGAGAAAAAGGGTTCTATATTATATATTGAAGATAACGTGTCTAACATTGAACTGGTTGAACAAATCGTCTCAACCAACAGGCCTGGCATTCGCCTGATCACCAACATGTTTGGAAAACAGGCATTTCAACTTGCCCTACAGCATAAACCCTTATTGATCCTCCTGGATCTCAATTTACCGGATATGCATGGCTCAGCTGTACTGGAACAGCTGAAGGAAAATGAAGAAACCGGTTCCATACCGGTGGTAGTAATCAGCGCAGATGCCATGCCCAATCAATTAAACGCCCTGATAAAGGCCGGAGCCAAAAATTATCTTACCAAACCATTTGATGTCAGCGCCTTTATTAACATACTGGATAGCTATATCAAATAAATTGCTGCAAGCATGAACATCCATTTAACAGATGCCCGTATTTTAATTGTAGACGACCAAACTGCCAATATTGAAATACTGGAGAACCTCCTGCTTATTAAAGGATATAAAAATATCTGGGCTACCACTGATCCCAGAGAAGTATTACCCATTGTAAAAAATTTTAATCCTGATTTGCTTTTATTAGATCTCATGATGCCGCATTTATCCGGTTATGATATCATGGAACAACTTAAAGAAGATGTTTTAGCAACCCGGCTTATGCCGATACTGGTACTGACTGCTGATGCAACGCCGGAAGCTAAGAAAAAGGCATTAACCGAAGGTGCAAGTGATTTTCTGACCAAGCCTTTTGACCTGGCCGAAGTGGATCTTCGAATCAAAAACTTATTACTGAATGTATACCTGATGGATCAACTCAGGAATCAGAACCACCTGCTGGAAGAAAAAGTAGCAGAACGCACTGCAGCGCTCAGCCAGATGAACCGGGAACTGGTTATTGCCAAAGAAAGGCTCGAAGGGAATATAAAAGCCATACAGTTACAAAATAATATGTTCAGGGAAATTGGATGGATACAGTCGCACGTAGTAAGGGCCCCGCTTGCACGGCTGATGGGCGCCATTGCGGTATTACAAATGGAAAATGCCACTGAAACAGATCGGGGCGAAATGATTGACATTATCCTTACTTCCGCCAAAGAGCTGGACCTCGTGATCCGTGATATTTCCGAGAAAAGCCATCTGGCCAAAATTTTGGATGAAGAAAACGCCGGACAGCTATCCGCCCCCGCCTGAGTGGATTACCACCCCGCCTCTTTTTTTACACGGCGGAAACCAATATTTCATTATTTTTGCCTCCCTTATAAGAACAGTACTGTTCTTCGGGCCTATAGCTCAGTTGGTTAGAGCACCTGACTCATAATCAGGGGGTCCCAGGATCATGCCCTGGTGGGCCCACTTGAAAATCAAGCATTTACACGGTTTCCCCGGGTAGGTGCTTTTTTCTTGCCGGAAAAACCTCCTTAAGCAATTACTTATTGTGAGTGAGGTTAAGCCAATTTATTATTCTCTTTGATTGGCAGTGGTTAAACCACCATTAAAGTCAACTAAAAGTATCATAATTAAAATTCTCATCCATGATGCCGGTAAAAAAGGGGTTGAGCAGTAATATTGATGACAAGGATGGCTTGCTCAATATTATAAAAGCAGGTGCATCCGCAGGTGGGGTAAGGGCCTAAGCAGTTATCGCATACAATCCGAAAACAAAAGAGGTCAGATCGGGGCAATTAGAGGTGCCGGCCGGTTTCGCCCACTGGCTGCCTAAATTGGACGGTGTGCCAAATGATGAACTGGGTGACCCGAGTTGCTTTAAACAATCTTTTTCCAGGCATCTCATGGTTCGCGGGAGGTCCAATTTGGATATACGTTCTAACAGTTACTGTTCGTTGGAAAAAATATTAACAAAATGATCGCTACCTAAATTAGTTAAGTGAACGGTACTCATTGGGTGAAACCCCAACCTTCTGCTTAAACAACCGGGTAAAATGTTGAGGATATTTGAACCCTAAATCTGTAGCGATCTGCGCAACAGATTTACTGAGATCAAATACTTTTTCTTTTGCCAGATCAATCACTTTAGACTGTACATATTCCTGTGCTGTGCGACCGGTCTCTTTTTTGATGAGATCGCCAAAATAACCGGCGGACAGGTTCAGTTCATTTGCACAATAGCTTACTGACGGCAAACCTAATGACTGGGGCTTATCAGATAGAAAATAATCTTTGAGTAACACTTCAAAACGTTCCAGTACGCCCTTGTGCGGCGTGTCGCGGGTTAGGAACTGGCGGTCGTAAAATCGGATGCAATAATTCAAAAAAAGTTCAATATTGGCAATGATCAGGCGTTTGCTGTGCTTATCAATTGCACCTTCCAATTCGTACTTAATCTTAGTAAAGCAATCCAGAACAATCTCCCTTTCTTTCGTAGATAGATGCAGCGATTCGTTGGATTGATAACCGAAAAAGGTATAATCTGCAATATGCCTTCCAAGTGCTGTACCATGTATGAAATCGGAATGAAAAATCAAAGCATATCCTTTCGGCTGATATGTTTCACCGTTGCTGTTCATTCCAACCACTTGTCCCGGTGAGAAGAATACCAACGTTCCTTCCTGGTAGTCATAGGTATGTCTTCCATAAGTTAGGTCTCCGCATACAACATCCTTCAAAAAGACCGTATAAAATCCAAAATACATTTTGCAACCCTGGCGCGGGTCGGCTTTGGATAGATCCACAACACTCACAAGGGGGTGCAAGGTTTCATTTTTATTAAAAACATTGTAATCATTGATCGTTTCAAACCGCCGCATTTCTTTCATAATAATGAATATTGTAGGTGACAAAATTACCCTTTTCAACCACTTTTCATAGATACGGAGCCCAAATCAGCAATAGTGGTAGATAAAACAGCAATTTATCTACCCTTTCCTGCCGCTTAAGGCAGGAACTTTGCTTTATAATTATAAAAAACAACATGGAAAAGATATTATTGAATAACGGAATTGAAATGCCGGTTCTCGGATTCGGGGTTTTTCAGATTGCCGGTCAGCATGAGTGTGAAAATGCTGTGAAAGATGCAATTGCTACTGGTTGCCGCATGATTGATACGGCAGCTTCCTACCAAAATAAAGAGGCCGTTGGTATAGCTATCAAAACCAGCAGCTTTTTCGATCATCGCGATCCTGCAATAGCAAAATGGTTAGGTGAAAGAAAACTGGCTGTATAGAACCCAAAAAATATGATTATGAAAAAACGAATATTAGGAAATAGCGGATTGGAAGTTTCGGCAATTGGTCTCGGCTGCATGGGGATGAGTTTTGCTTATGGACAGGCAATGGGAAAGAAAGAAGCAATTGCATTATTGCAAAAGGCATTTGAACTGGGAGTAACCTTCTTCGATACAGCAGAAGTTTATGGCCCATATACGAATGAAGAATTATTAGGTGAAGCACTGGCACCCTTTCGCAAAGAAGTAGTTATTGCTACCAAATTTGGCTTTAAAGATGCCTTCACATCCGGAGGGATGGATAGCCGCCCGGCAAACATTAGAGCAGTTGCCGAGGCATCTCTTAAACGGTTGAGAACGGATGTAATTGACCTGTTTTATCAGCATCGCGTTGACCCCAATGTTCCTATTGAAGATGTTGCGGGAACAGTGAGTGACCTCATTAAAGAAGGTAAAATTAAACATTTTGGACTTTCGGAAGCAGGTGTTCAAACCATCCGTACCGCACATGCTGTTCAACCGGTTGCCGCACTGCAAAGTGAATATTCACTCTGGTGGCGGGAACCGGAAAAGGAAATACTTCCGCACCTGGAGGAACTCGGTATCGGTTTTGTCCCTTTCAGTCCCCTCGGTCGCGGTTTTCTTACCGGAAAAATTGACGCCGCCACGAGTTTTGATGCGAATGATTTCCGAAACAATCTCCCAAGATTTTCAGAAGAGAACCGTAATGCAAATCAAAACCTTGTAAAACTATTGGAAAAAATCGCAAAGCAGCGAAATACTACCGCTGCACAAATATCGCTCGCATGGCTGTTAGCACAAAAGCCATGGATCGTCCCTATCCCCGGTACAACAAAATTGCATCGCCTGGAAGAAAATACCGGCTCAATAACTATTGATTTAAGTCAGGATGATCTACAGGAAATCAATACAGCACTTACAATAATAGAAGTACAGGGTGCTCGTTACCCGGAACAATTACAAAAGGCAACAAATCGATAGATTATCTAACACCAAAAACAAACTTATGAAAGCATTTATTCTTGGGCTCTGCTTCTTCGCAATGGCATTGTATGTAGCAAATGCACAATCTATGAACGATGAACAAAAGATACTCGCGCTCTCCAAACAAAAATGGGTATGGATGGCCGATAAAAATGTCGACGCCCTCAATGCCTTGTTCGATACGAAATCAGTCTTTGTTCACATGGGTGGCAGTTGGGGCAAAACTCAGGAATTGAGCATCATTAAAAGCGGAGGTATCTGGTATAAAAAAGCCGGGGTCTACACAGCTTCCGTGAATATCATAGGCAACACTGCGATTTTATTAAACGACATTGACCTATTGGCAGTAGTAGGCGGAAACGAAGTTACACATGCTTTTATGGTGACTGAAGTATACATCAAGGAAAATGATACATGGAAAATGGGGTCACTTACTTTCTCCCAACTGCTCAGACCGGTTAAAATGAAATAATAAATAAGGATCTAATTCCCCGATATGAATATATAACCTTTCCCTGCCTAAATGATAATTATTCATTTTTAGGTATATAAATAACAGGTATCATTTTTGGGACCGTAATAATTCACTGCGCATTTTGCTCAGGAACTCAGGCGTTACACCTATATATTCCGCAATTAATTTTTGGGGAATATCATTAATGATGGAGGGATAGGTATTGCAAAAAATACTGTAACGCTGTTTAGCGGTGAGGCTCATATTATCAATCAATCTTTGGCGGCTGCTTACTAAAGAATTTTCAGTTAATATTCTGAAATATCTTTCCAGCTTTGGGACCTTATCAAATAAATCCAACTGATCAGCCCTGCTTAATAAAGCAACCTCACTATCGGTAATTGCTTCCACATTCAGGAAAGCGGGTTTTTGCGAAATAAAACTATACATATCCGTAATCCACCAATCAACAGGTGCAAATTGCAATATGTGTTCAAAACCGTTTTCGTCCACCGAGTAGGATCTCAAACAACCAGACAAAACGAAAGCAACGTCACGCGCCGCCTGCCCCTCTTTCATAATCAGTTTTTTGCGCTTTACCTGCACAATCCTGAATTTGGAAGCAACCAGTTCAGATTCCTCCTTTGTGAGAGAAATATGTTTTGTTAGGCTGGCAATTATATTGGCACAAGTCATCTGTAAATATACTTATAAAAGCAGGAAAGGGGTGCTGGCTATTGGGTGTATATATTCGGTTATTTATCTTTAGCTTTATACAAACCTCCACTACATGAGAATTTTTTTGCTGTCTCTGCTCTTATGCATATCCTCTGCTCTCCAGGCCCAGAAAATTTCCTTTTTCACCGTCAGCCCCGACAGCACAAGATTTGCTTTAACAGCAGAGGGAGCATCCCACCTGGCTTCTCTGCCTATGAAATGTATTTTACAGCAGTATCCTAATAAGATCAATCATACAGCTGTCAGTGACAGCGACCAGGTTTTAACGCCCATACAACAGCACCCCAGTTTTTATGGTTGCTTCGACTGGCACAGCAGTGTGCACGGCCATTGGATGCTGATTCGTTTATTAAAACAATTTCCTGAACTGAAAGAGCAGGCTGCCATCAGGAAACTGATATCCACTACTATTACGGCAAATAATATCAACCAGGAAGCAAGGTATTTTAGCAGTACGCTCAGCAAAAGTTTTGAACGAACCTATGGCTGGGCGTGGACCCTTAAACTCCAGGAAGAATTAATTACCTGGAATGATCCGGATGCATCAAAATGGCGTACTGCATTACAACCGCTTTGTGATACAGTGATACAACTTTGGAGAAAATTTCTTCCCAAACAAACCTATCCAAACAGAACCGGCGTGCATGGCAATACAGCTTTCGGGTTGAGTTTTGCCATCGACTATGCCCGTACCACCAAAAACCACTTATTTGAAGAAGAATTGATACAGGTTGCAAAAAGGCTCTATCTGAAAGACAAAGCAGCTCCGGCTGTTTGGGAACCTGACGGGTCCGATTTTTTTTCTCCCGCTCTCATGGAAGCCGACTTAATGAGGCGGGTTCTCCATAAAACCTCTTTTCTGAACTGGTTCAACAATTGGTTGCCCGTTAGCGCCCTAAAGCATTTAACCGTATTACCAGTGGTATCGGACAGAACCGATTTACAAATCGTTCACCTGGATGGATTGTGCTTCAGCAGAAGCTGGTGCATGTCTGGTATTGCCAGGCAATTGCCCAATGCCGACAAAAGAAAGTCGTTGTTACTCAATGCAGCTGTAAAGCATTTGAACCAAAGCCTGTCCTCCGTTGCTTCCGGTCACTACGGCGGAGAGCATTGGCTGGCTAGTTTTGCGGTATACGCAATCAATGCAGAGAATTAAAATATTGTTTTTTGATAAGTTTTTAAAAAATCTCAGGCCTTCAACCAATTCAGGAAGGATGGCGCCTTAACCTTGTTGATAATAATCTCTTCAGGAACTTCGGGAACAAGACTTACAAACAGCTTTCGAAATCCGTAATGGATCACCTCCCTAATGCTTTCCCTGTTAATAAGGTATTGACGGTTGGCCCTGAAAAAACCGGATCCGCATATGACTTCCAGTTCATCAAGGGTATAATTAAGACTGAATTTTTGATTTTGAAACGTTATCAGAGAAGTGCTTTTTTGCTCCACATAAAACAATGCAATAGCACTAATCTTAACCGGTATGATTTTATTTTTACTATTCACCAGCAGAGATTGAGGCCTGGCATTGCTATTCTGGCTGATCGAAGCAAGAAGATCGGCGTGATTCAATGGGTTTGAAAATGATTGTTGTAATTTTTTGTATTTATCCAATGCCTCGGCAATCAGTTGTATACTATAAGGTTTTAACACGTAAGCAATTCCGTTATTGTCAAATGCTTCAAGCGCATGTTGGTTATAGGCTGTACAATAGATCACTGGTGTGGTTGCATTGATAGCAGTAAATATTTCAAAGCTATACCCATCGCAGAGTTGAATATCACTGAAAATTAATTGTACGGAATGATTACTCCTAAAATAGGCCTGCCCTTCCTGAACGGAACCGATGGTTTTAATAATATTGATGTTTCCGTCGATTGTTTTCAACATTTCGGCCAGATCATCAGAGGTCATTTTCTCATCTTCAATTATCACTATATTGAGACTCATACAGTTGTTTGTATCATTTTGGTTCAAGTTGCGTATCAATAGGTATCGTATTGCCAGGCAGTATCGGAATGGTTACGGAAAATTCAATCCCGCTGTTGGAAATAATTACCCGCTTTTCGCTAAGCAACCTGTACCGTTCAGTCAGGTTTTTCAATCCAACCTTACTCGTACTCTCCGAAAAGTTTCTTCGGTTTATTCTATTGTGAACAGTTATTGATTGAGTTGTTTCATTATAGTCAATAGAAATATGCAAAGGCGTTTCTGCTGAAAATGCATTATGCTTAATGGCATTCTCAGCAAGCGTTTGTAGTGCGTAAACGGGAAGCTTCCCTTTAACGGAAAATATTTTTTCATTATTAACACCAAAACTGATCATATTTCCAAATCTTACTTTCTGCATTTCCAGGTAACTGATACATAACTTTAATTCATCGCCGGTATCTACCAGTGTATCCAGGGCGATACTCGTGGAAAAGCGCAGGATATCAGAAAGTTTCAACAGGTAATCTTCAGCTTGATTCGGGTCTTTTTTCAGCAATAACCGCAAGGTGTTGAGAGAATTAAATAAGAAATGTGGGTGAAGCTGCATTTTCAACTGATTATTCTTTGCTTCCAGGTTAGACTGTTTCAATAAAATATTTTCATCTTCTACTTTTTGTTTCTTAAAATAGAGTGTCACCAATTCACATAAAATGAGAATAATAATATTCGTCATTAACGCATTCACCAGGGGAGGTATAAAGAACCCTCTTTTTTCAGGTCGCTTGTGTATCAGTTGCATTCCTTCTTTAAATTCTGGCGGCGTCTTTGCAAATGCCGTATCTGCAAAATGCCTGGTTATCACCGGGAGGCCGCTCTCTTTTTGTATAACTTTTTCAGAAAAACGTATGCTGGGGGGTGGAAGGTTTCTAAAGAAATAGCTGAATAAGAGAGAAGAAAAAGCCAGGCAAAGTATACTGCTGAAAAGTAAACGGATAATCAACTTTCCTAAAAATTGAATACGAAACCCGGCTAGTAAAAGAGCAATATTAAGAACCCAGAAAAAAAGAGTCGTAAAAAGATTAAAAGCAATAACCGGGAAAAAATACCGCAGCTTGGAGAATTCAATCCTCAGTAATGGGGTTCCTCCAAGCAAACCAAGCAATGGAGTAGTGATCAGGGCTATTATAATCAGCCTGTAAAGTAGTTTTCGTTCTTTAAGCAGTTCGGTCATGCTGTTTCCGGTAGGCCGCAAAGTTGCACCAGTCAGCTAATTTTATAAAAAAATCCGGCAAGCTTTAACTATAATAAATGTTAATCTGCTGTATAACAAACCACCTCTGAACAAGCCGGAAATCAGGTATTTATTTCAGCGCATGTTTTGTCCAATTCAACTGTTGTTTTGCCCCATTCAGTCCCTTTAACATTTCCTTTGGCTCCATTTTGGAAAAATTTGTGCCGAAATCAAAGCGTATGAAAAAAGTCAACAATCATTTACGTACATCACTTTTATTATTCCTGTTAATAGCCGGAATTACGTCCTGCAGCAAAAGTGACAGCAGTAGTACAGATATCATCGGGAACTGGAAAAGAGGTTCTGAATTTGAAGGGGTTGGAAGGACAGAGTCCGTCACTTTTACGATTAACGACAAGCTTTACATTGGAGGAGGCTTTGATGGCACCAACCGATTGAACGACTTCTGGGAGTTCAACCAGTCTACCGGAAGCTGGATCAGAAAGGCAGACTTTCCCGGAACTGCCAGGAGTAGTGCGGTAGCATTTACCATCAACGGAAAAGGATATGTAGGTACCGGTTTTGACGGAATCAAAAAACTAAAAGACTTCTGGGAGTATAACCCCGAAACCAATACCTGGAAACAGGTTGCCGACTTTGCCGGAACTGAAAGATACGGGGCAGTAGGTTTTTCTATTGGCAACAATGGGTATGTATCCACTGGTTATGATGGTAATTACCTGAAGGACTTATGGGAGTATTCGCCCGCATCCAATAGTTGGACACAGAAAGCAAGCTTAACAGGTAGCAAAAGAACAGATGCTGTTGTTTTTGTTTACAATGACAAAGCCTATGTGCTCACCGGCATTAATAATGGCAGTTACCTGAATGATTTCTGGGTGTATGATCCCGCTACAAATGAATGGGCGGAGAAAAGAAAGATCACCAGTGTCAGCGATGATTCTTACGATGATGATTATGGTGCAAATATCACCCGAAGCAATGCGGTTGCATTTGTAATGAGCGGGGGTAAAGCTTATCTGGCTTTAGGGAGCATTAGTGGTGTAACCGGCACTACCTGGGAATATGATATTGCTACCGATTTATGGATTCAGAAAACAAGCTTTGAAGGATCTGCAAGAGAAGGTGCTTTATCATTTACATTGAACAACAGGGGATATGTCACCACCGGGCACAACAGCAGTTACCGATTTGACGATTTATGGGAGTTCCTGCCTTTTGCAGAACAAGACGACAATGACAACTAAGATGACTAAGCGCCCGCGGTTTTTATTGATACTGGTACTATTATTCACTATTTTCAGTGCATGTGAAAAGGTAAATGTGGGTTTTGGTGATGCTGCTACATCCACAGATCCAAATCTCACCTATATTGATAATTATAGTGTGGAATTATCGACCTACAAACCTGATTCATTTCTGACCTCTTCACATCAGGTATTCAGCATTGGGCATCATACTGATCCGGAACTTGGAATAACCAGGGCAGGTTCTTTTGCACAGATCAATATGCCTGTATCGAACCCACTTGCAGATGTGGATGCGGAATTTGACTCGCTGGAATTGATTATAAAACCTACTGGCCAATTTTATGGAGACAGCTCAGGTACCATGAAAATAAATGTATACCGGCTCACAGAAAATATTAAAGATGATTTCCTGGGAGATTATTATTACAACAGCTCTTCCTTTGCCCATGATCCGGTTCCGATCGGTCAGAAAGAAATCAATTTATCCGGAAGAACAGGAACAGAAATACACATTAAGCTTTCCGATGCACTGGGGCAGGAATTACTGAATAAATTCAGGTCGGGCCATACAGATATAGCAAGCGAAGCTGCATTTCTGGATTATTTTAAAGGGATTTATATTAATACCGATTCCATACAAACCAATACAATCGCTTATTTCAAAGCACCCTCAGACTCTGTTTTGCTGCGACTCAACTACCAGGAAAAGGGGTTATACACCGAAAAAAAATCGTTGAATTTCAGCTTTACGATTGCAAAACAGTTTAATCAGATTGGCTTTAGAAAAACCAATGTGAAACTATCTGCTTTTGAGGACCAGAAGATTCAGTTAATCGACAGCAGGTATTCTGGAAACCAGGCTTTTTTTCATTCATCAATGTCTTCCAAAATAAAAATATCGTTCCCCACTTTATTAAATCTAAAAGAGCTGCACCCCTATATAAAAATCATCAAAGCCATATTGGTACTGAGACCGGATCCTGTTTCATTATTGAAGCCCTATCAGCTGCCATCCGCCCTGAACCTTTATTCCACCGATGAAACCAATACGGCAATTGCAGGTATAACGGATGCCACAGCTACCGGAACACTCCAAACAGGAAACTTGTTTATAGATGGTTTGTATGGAGAGGAGACAAATTACAGCTACGATATCACTTCTTTCATTACAGCAAAGATGGCTGAAGGACAGTTTTCAACATCAGCATTGTTACTTACCTCCACGCAAACAAGTATTGATGCTGCTACGGAACGGCTGATTCTGAATAATCAGAGTAATAAGCAGCCGGTTCAATTGAAATTGTATGTGTTGGGTCTATAAATACTCGTTATGAAATGTAAACATCTTTTGCTGTGCTGGATCATGCTGGATATCTCTCTCAGCACATCCGGGCAGAATGTCTCCTCTCCCTATTCAATTATTGGCATCGGTGATATTGAAACCACAGATAATGGAAGATTCGGCGCCTCCGGAAGTACCGGTGTTTCAAGAAGAGAGATCGGTTTTTATAATTTCTCTAACCCTGCATCCTTAACAGTTATTCCATATAAATCGGTGAATTATGATATACTGATCAGGGGCAGAAACAGTAAATTTAAAGCACCCGAAACAGATACCTTCACCAGTACATCAAAAGATTTTGTTGTCAAAAGAATTGCCCTTTCCTTTAAGGTAACGCCAAAAATTGCTTTTTCTTTCGGACTAAAGCCTTTCAGTAGTGTTAACTATCAATATACAGGAGGTTCCTCTGCAAATGATCAGAACATAGACTATACCCGTTATATAGATGGTAGCGGGGGAATCAACCAGGTTTATTTTTCGATTGCCCGTGAAATCAGTAAAGGCTTATCTGCTGGGCTTACCGCTTCCTGGTTGTTTGGCTCACTGAAAAGGAGTACTGCTTATTCCAATGATGCGCTCGGGCTGGATGTAGTAAAGAAGGAATATGACTTTTATGCCGGGGCCGGGTTGCAGGGCGGTATTCAATATTATCCTGCAAGCTCAGGAAACTGGCAACAATCAGCTGGTTTAACAGCTACTGTATACAACAGTCTCAAAGGAGAAAGGACCATCGATTATCTGGAAAACAATACTGCTGTAAAATCATTGGGGCCCGAAAAAATCCAGTTTAGAATGCCGGTATCTGTTGTTGGAGGATACAGGATTGCCAACAAAAACGGTTTGGGTTTTCAGGTCCAGGGTAGTTATCACCAATGGCCAAAGCAGCAGCTTAACCTCAACAATGCTACCATATCTAACGCGTTCGGGTTGAGCACAGGAATCGAATACAGCAAAAGAACAATGATTTCGGGTTACGCACTTGAGCAATATTACCTGGCATGTGGTTTCCGATTTGAACAATCCTATATCAGGCTGAACAACAATAGTTTAAATGAGTATGCCTTCACACTTGGCGGCGGAAAAAATGTCTCCCCTGTCATTAGTATCAATGCGGGTATAGAGATTGGCAGGAGAGGGCAGATATCACTTAAGCAGATCAGTGAAAATTACTTTCAGTACTCAATAGGAATTACTTTAAAAGATATATGGTATGGTACCAGGAATTTCAGAAAATACGACTAAGTCTTACATAAAAATGAAATGGATTTTTCTGCTGGCCTTTTGTATCAGCTTTAACAGCATAGGAGCGCAGAATCTTATTGGAACATGGTATTCGGAAGATGGTACCAGGCAGTATGAAATACACCGGTCGTTAGAAAACAAGTACAATGCTGTCATCAAATCTTCGGCAAGACCCGGTGATATTCAAGGCTTTGAAGTATTACGTGAACTGACATACAATTCACAGAAAAACAGATTTGAGGGATACATTTATACAGCTTCGGAAAGAATTCCCTCATTTGTAACGATTCATATTTCTTCCTCCAACCCTTTGCTCCTCCAGCTATCCATCAATGGCATTTTATTCACCCGGGTACAAATCCGCTGGTACAGAACCGCTCCGGGATCAGATGCAGGAATACCTTCTTCCGGAAACAATTAGTCTATTGATTTGGTAGGATTATATAATTCCCCTATTTTTGTGCCTCAAAAGTAAAATTTGATGATCATGATTTCTTTGCGGCACTTTGTACGATGTTGATGCAGATCTAAACACTCCCCTACACCAATCCTTATTTTTTACACCATTAACCGTCCGGACCGGAGTGCAACTTCGTTTCCCGAACGGAAGAAAAATCTATTCTTTATGCGAGAAAGAAACTATTTAACCCTCCTCTTAACCCTCTTTTTAACACTGGCTTCCCTCCAGGTGTTCGCTCAGTCGGCCACAATTAAGGGAACTGTAAGAAGCGGTACAACCTTGCTCTCCGATGCTGCTGTACGCGTTGGAAAATCCGGAACCACTACCAATACGCAGGGTACATTCAGCATCTCCCTGAATCCGGGTAGATACACCATTACAGTTTCCTATACAGGATACAATGTGCAATCCAAAACAATTCAGCTGGCTTCGGGTGAAACCATCACCAGCGATTTTAATCTTGAGCCGTCCGAAAGTTTGGATGAGGTAGTGGTATTGGGTAGCCGCGCTACTCCCAGAACACAACTCGAAACAACTGTTCCAATTGACGTACTGGATATTAAAAAACTGGCAGGAGTGGGTGCGCAGGTAATCCTGAACCAGATCCTGAACTTTGCGGCTCCTTCATTTACTTCCAACACACAGTCACTGGGAGATGGTACCGATCACATAGATCCGGCATCTTTACGCGGATTGGGACCGGATCAGGTGTTGGTCTTGGTGAATGGCAAGAGAAGGTACAATTCTGCATTGATTAATGTAAACGGAACCTTCGGCAGAGGCAGTGTTGGTACAGATTTGAACGCCATTCCGGTTTCTTCCATTGAAAGAATTGAGATTCTGAGAGACGGCGCTTCTGCACAATATGGAAGCGATGCCATTGCAGGCGTTATCAATATCGTATTGAAGAAAACGGTCAATAAATTATCTGCTTCAGTAACCTATGGCGGGCACAACTCCAAATCGAACGGACAAAAATATACAGACGGACAAAATATTCAGGCGGCTGTTAACTTCGGTTTACCTATTGGCGGTAAAGGAGGCTATATCAATTTCTCCGGTTCTTTTGATGACCGCAAACCAACCGACAGAGGTGGGGCAAGAACGGATGCCATCTACAAACGCTATCCGGGTGGTGTAGACAGGACCGACTCCTTCCTGGTTGCTACCAATACTACCCGAAAAGATTACAGTCTCGTGGTAGGCCAGTCACAATACAGAAGCGGTCAGTTTTCCTTCAATGCCGCTATCCCGCTGTCAGAAACCGCAACGTTTTATTCTTTTGGGGGATTGGGTTACCGAAAAGGTAAGTCCGGCGGTTTTTATCGTTTACCCAATGAATCCAGAAACATCCTCGACATCTATCCACTGGGTTTCCTGCCGTATATTGGCTCTGATGCATATGATCGCTCTTTTGTAACTGGCATCCGGGGTAAAGTAGCCGATTGGGATGTTGACTTCAGCAATGCCTATGGACAAAACCAGTTTGACTTCAGCGTGTTAAATTCTTTAAATGCTTCTTTGGGAAAAACGTCCCCCACCAACTTCTACGCCGGTGGCCCTAAATTTACCCAGAACACAACCAACATTGATTTCAGCAAAGGATTTGACTGGTTAAGTGGCGCCAACCTTGCTTTTGGTGGTGAATTCCGTTATGAAAATTATCAATTGAGCGCTGGTGATCAGAATTCCTATGCCAACTACGGTTTAGCCCGTCAGGTGGGTGTAGATGGAAGTGGCAACCCGATTCTTGTACCAGATTTTTCCGGTAGTGTAAATACTTTATTTGGCCCGGATGGCTCACCAAGGCCGGGCGGCGCACAAGTGTTCCCCGGATTCAGACCGGAGAATGCAGTGAATGCCAACAGAACTGCAGCAAGTATTTATGCAGATGGTGAATTTAATTTTACCAAATCCTTCCTGGTGAATGCAGCCGTTCGTTATGAGAACTACAGCGATTTCGGTTCAACCACCAATGGTAAAATTGCGGCACGCTACAAACTGAATAAAACATTCACAATCCGCGCATCAGCAAGTACAGGATTCCGTGCGCCTTCTTTGCAACAGCGTTATTATGCAAACACATCCACTGTTTTTACCAGCGGTGTTCCGGCTGAAGTGGGTACTTTCCCTAACGACAGCCGCCCTGCACAATTACTGGGCATTCCGAAGCTTAGTCCGGAAAAATCAAAAAGTGTAAGCCTTGGATTCACCGGAAACTTAGGAAAACTAAAGGTCACCCTGGATGGTTACTACACCAGGATTGATGACAGGGTTATTTATACAGGCCAGTTCACCGGAAGCAATTCACCAAGTGCATCACCGGTAGACAAGGAAATTTATCAGTTGCTTTCCCTGGCAAACGCTACCGGCGCTGCATTTTTTGCCAATGCGCTTAATACGGAAACCAGGGGTATCGACCTGATCATCTCCTATAAATTCAAACTGGGTAAAGGAACGTTGAATGCTGACTTTGCAGGAAATGCTTCCAAAACCAACCAGGTGGGGCCAATCCATGTTTCCGAAAAACTGATTGGAAAAGAAAGCACATACTTCAGCAACTCCAGCAAAGTGTATCTTGAAAATGCAGTACCCAACACCAAGGCCAATCTTGCTTTAAACTATACCATTCATCAATTCAATATCTTCCTCCGGAATAACTATTTCGGCGGTGTAATTGAAGCAACCAACACCATTGCCAACCAGCAATTCTATGCTCCTAAATGGGTAACGGACCTGTCTGTTGGATATAAGCTCAGCAAATTTGCCAGCATTACCCTTGGCGCCAACAATCTACTGGATATTTATCCGGACAAGATTGCTATTGCAGGTAATAGCAATTCCGGCAACTTCATTTACTCCAGAAGTTCCCAGCAATTTGGATTTAACGGTCGCTACCTCTTTGGTAGAATCGATATTTCATTATAAACTTAAACAGGAGAAAAGGAGCGCCATGCATGAATTTGTATGGTGCTTTTTTTATTGCATTTTCCAACCGGCTTAACCCATCTTACCGTTTTATCTATCCTTTCGATGATCACATTTCTGGATAGAATTGCACTCTCCTCTGCCAGTTCATCAATCATGGACGACTTGCAGATCAACACGGTACAATGGGGATGGATTCTGGGCATCTTTACCATTGCCTACGGGGCGTTTGAAGTTCCAACAGGCTGGCTGGGAGATTAGATTAGGTGGGAAAAAGGTATTGACCAGGGTCGTTTTATGGTGGTCCTTTTTTACCATACTTACCGGTTTTTCAACAGGATTTATCATGCTGCTCGTGGTCAGGTTTTTATTTTGGATCGGGGAAGCCGGCGCCTATCTGAGTACGGTTGTATTTGGATACCTTGCTGCTTCATATGGCTATTACCTGCCTTTATTACTGATTGGTATAATTGTATTGACCGGTGCCTTTATCTGGTTTAAAATTGATGCCACCAAAAAATTAGCAGAGCTCCCGATGAGCTGGCACTACTAGGTTAAAGTGATCCGAATCTAATTAATCAACTGAGAATTACTGAGGTATTGCTGATCGGGAGCGTAGATGAACAGACAGGATTCTCCCTGAATTGTTTGAATGATGTTCTTTACCAGATTATTGGGAACGGCCGGACAACCCAGGCTTCTTCCCAGGTAACCCATTTGACTGATTGCGTTATTACTTACATAATCTGCGCCATGTAATACAATTGCCCGATCTTTTGCCTGATCGTTGATACCAGGCTCAATACCCTGTAAAATCAGGGATTTCCCGTGCTTACCTGAGTAAGGCATGCCGGTAATGTAAAATCCAAGGCTGCTCTGATTAGAGGAATTTCTGTTGGAGAAATGTTTTGCAAATAAGGTCCCGGAATTCCTGCCATGGGCCACAAAGGTCTGAAGCACCATTTCCTCCTGCTCCATATCAATGATGTATAAACGCTCCTCACTGCTGGGTTTACTGAAGTCGGCAATGGTCAGGTAACGATGGTTGGTTAACCTGCCCTGCTCCTTTAGTTTGTTGTAACCGTTTACGGCAAAGGCAACTGCCTGGCTGTTGATATTCAACTTTTCGGACAGGGTTACGGCAAGCGGCTCACTTGCTTTCGGGGATAGGGTTGGCTTATACGTGTAGGACTGCAATGTGATGAACGAGAGCAGTAAAATAAGTATTAACTGTTTTTTCATGGAATAACGGGGGGTATTCTGTAATTGGTTGCAAAACTAAGGCAGATATCATGCCAAAAGGGCTCAGGAGACTGAAATAATCGTTAAAACCTTTGCTTTTTGGGCAGGTTTTTTTCATAAATAATTGATTATCAACAAATAAATTTGAGCCTGAACTTATGTCTGGATTTTCAGACAATGCCGGATCAATTGAAATTCACCTGATTAAAATAAAAAAGCACCTGCAATGCAAGTGCTTCCCCCTAAACAATCCTATTCATACTTAATACCCCGGATTTTGCTTCAGATATCCCGGAAGATTCGTTGCACCATCAATCGCAGTTTGCGGTATCGGGAAAAGGCGCTTGTTTTTATCCGTATTAGTTTTTTCAGTCCAGGTGCCTTCATATTTTCCAAAACGGATCATATCAGTTCTTCTATTCATCTCCCAGTACAATTCAAATCCCCTTTCTCTAAAAAGTAGATCAAGCGTAAGTGCACCTGTTAAAGAAGACGGTTTTACATTATACGCTGTTCTGGAAAGGCGAACCGTATTTACATCGGTAATGGCTCCCGCTGCATCATTTTTGCGCAATTTTGCTTCAGCACGCATTAAAAAAATATCTGCCAGGCGAACAATAGAAATATCAGCTTCTCCAAAATTTCTTCCACTGGAAGACTTTCTGCTGAATTCATATTTTTCTACGCGAAATCCGGTAGAATAATCACTTCCTGCTGTGGTAAAATCAACCTGTTCCGTAAAATTTACCGGCAGTGTAGGTTTACTCCTTGTATCATTGTACAATGGACCCACTTTATAACCTCCGGAGGCGCATTTAACAAATACACCATTCTTTCTGATCAAACCATATTGCTGCCCGCGCAAAATACCACGATCTATATTAAAATCTGCAACACATGAATCTCCCGGATTAGTGTAGATGGAAATATTCTGTTTATAAAATCTTGGATCTGCCTTAGCAGGGTCTACTGCACCATAAGCATTTACCCATGTTCTGTAAAAATCGGAAGTAATGGCAGGGCCATCCGTACCGTTTGCACCGGGGAATGCAGGTAATGGAAACTGGTCGCCGGAAAGAGAGAAATAAGCGAGGCGGTTATGGCCGTTGAGATCCGCACGCTGATCAACTGCAAAGATCAGTTCTTTATTAGTATTGTTAGCATCACCAAAAATGGCAAAATAATCAGGAGACAAAGCGTACTGACCGGAAGTAATGATTTTATCACAATATTTGATAACCTCATCCATATCCGCAGCTTTGAAATCAAAACTGGAAGCATAGATATCACGATATACCGGTGCATTGAGATGTAATCTTGCCAATAAGCCCCAGACTGCAGCTTTGGTTAATCTCCCCGGTCCATTGGTGGTACCCAGCTGGAGTTCAACCGCCAGTAACTCATTCTTAATATAATCAACAGCCGCGCTTCCTCGAATAATTGCGGACGTTTGTCCGGGATCTTCTTTTACAAATACAACTCCGAATAAATCGAGGCTGAGTAAGTTATAGAATGCACGCATCCCTCTTGCTTCAGCAGCATAAGCTACAGCATTGGCATCTGTACTTCCCTTTAAAGAACTAATAGCGGTAATGGACCTGGAGAGTCCCTGTGCAATCAGGTTCCAGGTATCCTTTACATTGGGATCTGTTGTGGCTGTTTCATGCTTGTGTAAAGATATATATATCCCGTTATCACCCCAATCGGTACCACCCCGGTAAGGGAGGATTGCTTCATCGGTAGAAATTTCCTGCAGGGCAAAATAAGTTGTATGACGATAGATGTCCGGCAGTCTTGCATATACCGGAGCAATCAGGCCATCAGCAATCTGCTTCTCGGTTAACCCTGTTACAGAAGATTCATCCAGCACATTCTCCTGTAATTTACTACAGCCGCTTGCAGAAAGAATCAGCAGCGAAAGTATGGAGAGTTTAACTATATATTTTTTCATGCGTTTTAATTAAAGGGATATATTCAGGCCGAAAATGATTGATTTTGCTTTTGGATAACTCTGGTAATCAATGCCATAAGAAGAAACGCCATTAATGGTTCTGTCTGCATTTACATCAGGATCATATCCATTGTATTTAGTAATCACAAACAAGTTCTGACCAGTTACAGACAGACGAACTCCGGAAATCCATTTACTGATCCCCAGCTTATCTACATTCAGACTATAACCGATTGCCAGATTATTCAATCGCAGGTACGCCCCATTCTTTAAAAAACGGGTACTTACCGGTGCAGCATTATTCACCGACTCCTGCGGATTAGTCACGGCTTCAGGCGTGGTATTAATTCCCTTTGAAAGGCGAAGCTTATAAAAATTTGCATTTGCCGTATTGTCGTAAACTTTATTTCCGGAAACGCCATTGAAATTCACAGCGAAGTCAAACCCTTTATAAGAAATGGTCCCGAAGAAATTGTAAAGAAGATTTGGCAGGGCCGTTCCTGCAGCTATACGGTCCTTATCGCTTACAATACCGTCACCATCCGTATCGCGGTAGGTGCTTAATCCTGCATTATCAAAACCGGTAAACTCTTTCAGGTAAAAAGTACCGATAGGCTGATTGTTAATGTAACCGTTAATAGTCGCAGAAGTTAATCCGGAACCGGATGCAGACCCTGAAGGAATGACTGTGTATGGAGAGCTAGTCACTTTGTTACTGATGGCTGTAATGTTTCCGCCAATGGAATAGTTAATCCCCTTTTGTGTACGCACTTTGTATTCCAGTTCAAATTCCACCCCTTTGTTAGTGATTTTCATATCCTTTACATTCGTCCAGAAGCTTCCTGCAGGCTGAACAGGATCAGCAGGAATCACTTCTAATAAAATATTGTCGGATACTTTATTAAACAGGTCGATTGATCCATTCAGTTTTCCGTTCAGGAAGCCAAAATCCAATCCGACATTTGTTTGCGTGGAAACCTCCCACTGAATATCAGGATTGGCCAAACGGGAGAAAGTGGTTCCTGCCGGGTATGCTCCTGTTGCGTAAAGCGGATAACTTGTTGTGGCAGATACTGAAGATGTATAGAGCGCCTGTGTAATTTTTGAAGGGATTTCCTGATTCCCTGTTTTACCCCAACCTGCTCTTAACTTCAGGTTACTAAAGGGACTGTTGCTCATAAAATCTTCTTCCGAAATTTTCCAGCCGAGTGAGAAAGACGGGAAAACACCATACTTATTATTGGCACCAAATTTAGAAGAGCCGTCTGCTCTGACATTTACAGTAGCCAGGTATTTGTTTTTATATTGATAGTTTACCCTTCCAAAAAAAGATTGCAACTCATTTTCCAAAGCATATCCACCGGGCTTATTATTAGCAAGAGTCAGGTCCTGGCCAAGACCTGGGTTGTACTGTGGCTCAACAGGAGAAATAGGGAATTTGTTAATGCTGTAATTTCTGCCTTGCAGGAAGATTTTCTGAAAAGAATGACCTGCAAGGGCAGACAGATTATGGTTGCCTTTGTTCAGGGTATAAGTGAGGTAGTTTTCAATCAGCGTGTTTCTGTTGGTAGTATAATAAGTTTCCAGTCTTCCCTCCCTAAAGGGGACTGCGTTGGGTAAAGACTGTATGTCTCTTGTGCCCGTAGAATTATCTACTCCAAAGTTCAGCTTGTATACAAGCCCTTTCGTGATTTTAAAAGAAGCTGAAATATTTCCAATTACCCGATTAATTTTAGCAATATCCTGTTCCAGCTTAAACGACAATAATGGATTTGAAATACTCTGGTACTGAGCAGGATTTCCACTGGCATCGAGTGCCGGATAAGTTGGGTTATTTGAAATAGCATCACCAATTACACCATTTATAGGAGGCCGCTTATTATAAGTGCTGGTTGCATTTAAATTCAGTTCTATTGTTAACCGGTCTTCCAGTAATTTTTGTGTTGCATTAAATCGACCTGAATACCTTTTAAAATCATTGAACCTGATAATACCTTCCTGGTTCTGCAAACCCAATGAAGCATAATAAGTTAGCTTATCGGAACCGCCGCTTAGGGTAAGATTATGATTTTGTGTGAGCGCTGTTCTGGTGATCTCTTTCTGCCAGTCGGTGTTACCGCCTTTGTCATCCAGCACGCCGCCTACTGCAGGTACTTGTTTTCTGTATTCGTCTGCAGAGAAAACAGGAAGTGCTCTTGCTATATTGGATAAACCAAAACTTGCTGAATAGCTCATTGTTGAGATGCCGGCTTTCCCTTTTTTAGTGGTAATCAGAATTACTCCATTTGCACCACGCGCACCATAAATAGCAGTAGCAGAAGCGTCTTTCAGCACATCCATAGACTCAATATCGTCCGGATTAAGGAAGTTGAGCGGGTTTCCGCCGCCTGTACTGGAATTATCAAGGGCCAATCCATCTATCACAAACAAAGGTGTACTTCCTGTTCTCACCCCACCAGGCCCACGTACACTTATTGACAATATTCCACCGGGTTCACCACTGGCTGCAGTTACATTAACACCTGCAACCTTTCCTTGTAACAACTGTTCAGGTGAATTGATAATCCCTTTATTAAATGATTCGCTTTTGATTGATTTAACGGCACCGGTTACATCCTTTTTGCTTTGTGTACCATACCCTACCACTACCACCTGCGTAAGATCACTTACTGTAGTTTTTAATTCCACATTTAATGTGTTTATGCCATTCACAGCAATTTCCTGCGAAGCATATCCTATATAAGAAAAGATCAACACTACATCTGCATTACTGATCTTTACCGAATACATACCATTTGCATCAGCAGATGTGGTTGTTTTTCCTCCTTTAATGGTAACAGTTGCCCCCGCCAATGCCCTGCCTGTAGTAAAGTCTGTTATTTTTCCGGTAATTACTTCTTCCGTCTGCGCCTCATCTCTATATGCTGTAAGTCCTGTTGCATAAGTGGGCACCATATTGAAAGTAAGAAGCAACAAGAACAACGATCTACAGAGAGTTCGAATGCTGTATGATTTAAATTTAGTCATTGAGTTCTTTTTGTGGTATTTTACTGACAACGAAAGTATATTCCTGAATGCTCAATAATAGCCTGTCATTTAATTGTAAACATTTGATAACACAAAAGAAACAAAAACATAATATGTTGAGCAAAGCCTTAGATTTATGTTTGACTAAATATGAACAACATGAAGTTTCTGCTGCAAATCGTTTGCCTGCTTTCTTTTTCATTTACTGCTCTCCGGGCTCAACCCCATATCTATTCTGCGTCCAACGCTCATTCACATAACGACTACAGGCAGGACAGGCCTTTTTATCATGCATTCAATGAGGGTTTTGGTTCCATTGAAGCAGATATACATTTGCTGAATGGAATGCTTTTGGTTGGTCATGATTCAACTGACCTCACTATAGACAGAACACTGGAAAAAATGTACCTGCAGCCCCTGACAGAAGTAAACTTTGCGGGCAGAAAACTGCAATTACTGATAGATATTAAATCAGCGTCAGAACCTACCTTAAAAGCATTGGTGGATTTATTGAAAAAATATCCGACATTAATCAATCACCCGTCTCTGCGCATCATTATATCGGGTAACGGCCCCGATACGCATCGTTATAAAGACTATCCTTCTTTTATCTGGTTTGACGGAAAGCTTAAAGATCATTATAGCCCTGAAGCACTTTCAAGAATCGCATTATTGAGTGAAAACCTGAATGATCTCGGAGATTGGAAAGATCACTGGCCGCTTAATAAAGCAGAGTTAAAAAAAATCAATGAACTAATTACGAAAGCACATGCCTTACAAAAACCTGTTCGATTCTGGACCAATCCGGATCACAAGGAAGGGTGGGAAGCAATGATTGGATTAAAGGTTGATTACATCAACACAGACCGTATTAATGATCTTTCTGACTATATCACCAAAAGAAACCTCACCACCCATGTATTGCCCTATAACCGAATAATACGTTCCGCCGGGAATGTTGTCCGTTTTGGAAATCCCGATCTGGAGAATCATGCATTGGATGTTGCTTCTTTAGATGAAGAAGGTATGGTAGTCATCGAAGACCGATATGGGATAGCCGCTTTAGATATTCATACAAAAACCATCCGCTCGAGATGGAGTTTTCAGGATGTTGTTCAATATAAAAATTACATGAGTACCTATTCAGGTATTCAGTGTTTCAGGGAAAAAGACAAAACATGGGTTATATGGAGCGCGGCAGATAAAAACGGGAATGGCGCAGCTGTTATGATTGCAGAATGGAACAATGGTTTTACAAATATTTCAGAAATACCCGTCAGCAAAAAAGCGCCCGCCCGAAATGCTATTCCCAATGAGGTGGTCAGTGTAGTGGAAAATGGAGAAAGATATATTTATCTTGTATTGAATGGTAATGACGAATTACTGAAATTAAACTGGAATAAACGTTCCATTGTTTGGAACGTACCTACATCAGTGGCTCCATATGGCCTCGCGCTTGCAGCAAATAAAGTGTACGTAAGCAACTGGGCAGGCGAACAGGCTTCTGATTCTTTGAAAGAAAGGGCAGGTGTTCCCTGGGGACTGGCCTATACAGATCCGCGCACCGGAGCCACTTCAAACGGCACTGTAAGTGTTTTTGATCAGCAATCCGGAAAAAAGCTTCATGAAATAAAAGTGGGCCTGCACCCCAATGTGGTAAGGGCTTCTTCAGACGGACATTTTATATTTGTAGCCAATGGCTCAGATGATCATATATCCGTGATTCAAACAAAATCTGACCGGGTTTCCGAAACCATTCCTGTGGGGCTGTTAAATGATAAAAGAGGGGCACAGGGAAGTACTCCTAATGGATTACTGCTAAACAAGGATAATTCACTATTATATGTTTCAAACGGGATGGATAATGCAGTTGCAGTAATACAATTGGGTAAAAATGCGTCCCTTCATGGGAAATTAACCTCGCATATTAAAGGATATATTCCAACGGAAGCATACCCGGCAGGCTTATTGATCTCAAACGGTCAACTGGTTGTTGCTAACCTGGAATCAGATGGCGCCAATGTAATCCACAAAATTAAAGGAGCTCGTTCCATCCACAATCAACTCGCATCTGTAAGTATTATTCCGGTTCCGGAGCAGGCTGTATTGCTTAACTATACAAAAGAAGTTGCACAGTTGAATTTGATCAACAGAACAGAACAATTACTGTTACCTGCCAGGCAGAATATGGCTCCTGTTCCCGTTCCGGAAAGAATCGGAGAACCATCCGTATTTAAACACGTAGTTTATATCATCAAGGAGAATAAAACCTACGACCAGGTTTTTGGTGATATCAACATTGGAAAGGGTGACTCTTCGCTCTGTGTATTTGGAGAAAAAATAACACCCAACATGCACGCCTTGGCTAAACAGTTTGGATGGATGGACGATTATTATGCCTCCGGTAAATCTTCTGCAGAGGGGCACCAGTGGACAGATGCCGGTATGGTTTCAGATTATGTTGAAAAAAATGTTCGGGCATGGTTCAGAAGTTATCCGCACAGGCAGGAAGATGCCCTGGTATACAACAAAGCCGGTTTCATCTGGAACCATGCCATGGATCATGGTAAAAAAGTGCGGATATTCGGAGAAGCCTGCGAAACAGAGTACGACCGAAAACTTAAATGGGCAGAGTTGTACAAAAGGTATCAGGCGGGTATTCAACCGGATTGGTATAATAAAAGTACAATCAACAGGATTCTGCCCGTTATTTCTCCGGACTTTCCTGATTGCGACAATATGGTATTCAGTGATCAGCAAAGGGCCGATATCTTTATTAAGGAATGGAAGCATTTTGAAGCAAAGGACAGCATGCCTCATCTCATGATTCTATCCCTGCCTAATGATCACACTGCGGGTACATCTCCTAATTTTCCTACTCCCAATGCAATGGTGGCGGATAATGATCTTGCTGTTGGACGGATTGTAGAAACAATTTCTAAAAGCAGGTTTTGGGATTCTACTGTAATATTCATCACACAGGATGATTCTCAGAGCGGTTGGGATCATATTTCCGCTTACAGAACCATCGGGCTTGCCATCAGCCCTTACAGCAGCGGGAAACTGGTATCAAGTAACTATAATCAGACATCTATGCTCAGAACCATTGAGCAGATACTGGGTATTCCTCCAATGAACATCATTGATGCTACGGCACGTTTGATGACAGATTGTTTTCAGCTCAAAAAAAATATGGATTCATATACCTCCCTACCTAATAATGTTCCTTTGGATCAAATGAACAAACCGCTAAAAGGTCTTACTGGCAAAACCAGGAAAATGGCTTTAATTTCTCAAAACGAAGTGTTCAATGAAGTAGACGGCGGAAAAGATGATGCCATGAACAGGATCTTGTGGTATTATGCAAAAGGAAACAAGAAATACCCGGTTTCAAAATAAGGTTATCGTTCAATCATCAATTGAAACATCAGGCGGTTCTTGGCCTTATTGATTTTGTTCGGCCTGTTTTTTCTTCTCTTTTTCCAATTTTCTAAAATAACCCCTGAAGAAGAAATTATGCTTTAGCGCTTCCATATTCTGATTGAAACCATCTGTACCTTTCTGAATATTCTCCAGGCTTCTGTTCAACTTATTAGCCATGGCGCTGTCTTTCAGCAAGGCGTTTACAGTTCCTGGTCCCTGATCAATATCTTTTTGTATTCCTTTCACTGCGGAACTAATCTGTTGTGAAAGCCGGTCGGCCTGATCGCCAACTTCTTTGATCTTTAAAACAGCCGCATTCAGATTTTGTCCCAGCGCTGTATCTGTAACGATGGCGCCCAAAGATCCTTTCCCATTTTTTACACCAAGTACAATCGATTGCAGGTCGGCGATCATCCTATTGGCCTTATCGGTAGCCTGATGTATATTGTATGCCGACTTCTTTAAATGGTTGGGGATTCCTTCCTCGTTCAGGAGATTCCACAAAGCAGTACTGTTGTTTATTTTACCAATTGTTGTTTTTAACCCCTCGGTAATAATAGCCAGGTCGTTATTCGTTTTACTGAGTGTCCGCAGCATTTCATCGGTATCAATCGATTTCCTGGCGCTTAGCACGTCTCCATCTTCCACGGGTGAAGCGGGTGTTTTTGAGCTGGAGATCTCTACTACTTTATTACCCACCAGCCCATCAGTACGAATAGAGACAATGGCATTTTTACGGATCACCGGTTTAACCAATTCATCAATCACCATTTCAACTTGCATTGTCGTGTCGTTCAGGATATTGATTTTTTTAACCGTACCCACATCAATGCCCGCGTAACGTACATTGTTGCCCGACTTCAAACCCTGCACATTATCCAATTGCACTTTTAATACAAAAGAGGATCCAAATAAATGCTGGTTTTTCCCTATCAGGTACAACAACACTATAATAAAAGTCAACCCGGCTAATACGAATGCGCCAAGCCTGACATTGTTGAAAGTTTGCTTTGCCATTTATGCTTACTGTTTAAATTCTTGTTCAAAAAACTGTTTTACCTTCGGATCTGTATGATGTTGCAGTTCTGCATACGTTCCCGCTGCATAACAGGTTCCGTCGTACAATACCACCACCCGGTCGCTGGCCCTTCTCACACAATTCATATCGTGTGAAATGATCAGCGACGAAGTATTGTATTTCTTCTTGATTTCTATCATCAAACTAATGATCTCACTTCCGGTAATCGAATCCAGACCGGTGGTGGGCTCATCATACAAAATAATATCCGGCTTTAAAATAAGTGTTCTTGCCAAGGCAATCCTTTTTCGCATTCCTCCCGATAACTCAATCGGCATCATATCTATTGTATGTGCCAACCCTACATCTTCAAGCGCTTCCATCACCATGTTATTCACCTCCTCCTGCGAAACTTCAATCCAATGCCTGCGCAGCGGAAATTCAAGGTTTTCTCTCACCGTCATGGAATCATATAAAGCATTGCTCTGAAACAGGAACCCTACTTTTGCCCGGATTTTATCCAGCTCTGTGTCATCCATATCATTGATACACTGATCAAACACATCGATGGTTCCCTCGTCTGGTTTCAGCAACCCGATAATGCATTTGATCAAAACGGATTTTCCCGAGCCGGACTTACCCAGCACCACCACATTCTCACCCTTGTATAATTCAAAATTGAAATCAATCAGCACATGATTGTTACCAAATGATTTATACAGATGCGATATTTTCATGACCGATTCAGACGGTGTCATACTACTGGTTTAATTAAATCCTAATAAATCTGTGATCTGCACAGCCAACAGATCCAGGATAAATATCACAACAGAAGAAAGCACCACCGCCGAGTTGGCGCTGTGTCCCACACCTTCTGTTCCCTTTTTACTGTTATACCCCTTGAAACATCCAATGATTCCAACCGCAAATCCAAAGAAAAAAGTTTTGATAAACGCCGGTAGCACATCATTAAAAGCAAGGCTGTCTATTACTTCAACCCAAAAAAGATGGAAGCTGGTAGCGCCTCTTACATTAACGCCAAGATAGGCCCCATATAAAGAGATGGCATCGCTCAGCACCGACAGGATCGGCAGCATACAAACTGCCGCCATTACCCGGGTTACAACCAGGTATTTAAAGGGATTGGTTCCACTTACTTCCATGGCGTCAATCTGTTCGGTTACCTTCATGGAACCTAATTCTGCACCAATACTGGAGCCGATTTTACCTGCAAAAATCAATGCGGTAATGACAGGCCCTATTTCACGCACAATGGCAATGCCAACGATTGCCGGCAATTGGGATTCCACACCATAATCTACCATGGATGGGCGCAATTGCAAGGTGAGTACGAGCCCCATAATAAAACCGGTCAGTCCTACCAGTGGCAAGGACTGGTATCCAATAATATAACATTGCCTTATAAACTCCGACACCTCATATCTCGGCCTGAAACATTGCGCAAAAAAACGGGCTGCAAATCGGGAGAGTTCGCCTGCTTCGGAAAGAAATGCCTGAAATCTGGTTTGGTTGCTCATTTGCATGAAGTTACCAAATAAACAGGAAGAATCAGAACCGGTTATCTTATAAAACTGTTCGGGTTATTTTGCTGCATGTATTAGGATAAAATGGTAACTTCAAGTGTTGGTTTTTTGCCCACTTATTCACTAAAAAATTCGACCAAAATCCTTCAGCATTTGTATGGTGTACAATTCAAAAAAATCTATTCTTCTTATAGGTTACGACTCAAATATCGGGCTTGGAGTGCTTTTTTGCCTCCGGTCCCTGGGATACGATTTTTACCTTCTCTCACACAATGCCAGGAATGCCGCACGATATTCCAGATTTACCAAAAAATCATTCCTGTATCACGCAGAAAAAGACAACCTCACCGAAAAAATTATTGCCCTTGTAGACCGGTATAAGATTGATCTTATTATGCCTTACGACGAGCTGGAAACCAGGGAGGTTACCAAAAACAAGGAGGTTCTGAGCCAATATGCACCCTGCCTTTTAGGAACAGACCCCGCTTATTTTGATATAGGCATTCACAAACTGAGGCTGGCAGAATTCCTGACCGAAAAGGGAATATCCTGCCCTGCCTTTGCCACTTTCGACAATAAGGCACAGCTCGAAAAGCTCATTGAGCTGGCCGGGTTCCCTTTACTGCTAAAACCGGTGAGGCAATCTGCAGGCAGGATGATTCAGAAATTTCACGACCCGGAATCTCTCCAGGTTTTTTTTGCAGAAAGACCAAATGAACTGAGAGACTTTATACTCCAGCCCTTTATCATTGGTTCCGATGTTACCTGCAATGTGATTTGCAGGAATGGCGAAATCATCTGTTATACCATTCAGGAATCCCCCATCAAAACAGGCTCCAATTTCAGCACAAATGATACGCTGGAATACCACAATGACGAAGAGGTGATTGGCGTGGTCAGTAGCATGATGAAAGAACTGCATTGGAACGGAGTTGCCTGTGTGGATATGAGAAGGGACGCGCAAACCAGAAGGGTGTACGTGCTCGAGATCAATGGCAGGTTCTGGGCTTCTGTTGTTCCATCCTTTTTAAAAGCAGGAGTTAACTTTCCGCTGATTCTCGCTAAACTTTCCCTGGGAGAGCAGGTGGAAATTCCAAAAATGAGGTCTGCAAAACAGGTTTCATTTAAAGAATATCTGCATTCGCTGTTTACCGGAGGCAAGCTGAGGTTCAGGGATACCAAATATGAAAGCTACCTCTGCGACCCCATCGCAAGATTCATACAGGTATTTATCAAATAAAGTATCCCCGAGCATTTACCCTGTTCAGATCAAATATTGAGGCAATGAGTATTGTAGAAAAAATAAAGTCGAACGAGAAACTGAAATCATTTGTATTGTGGACCATCATGGCCAGGGGCGCCGCACAATGCAGGTGGTGGGTAGTGCTCTTTGTGCATCCTTTTATCCACAAGCGGGGAAAGGGGTCCATTATCCGGCGCAGTACCAGGCTGGATGTGATTCCCTGGCGGAAATTCAATATCGGAAAGAATACGGTGGTAGAGGATTTTGCCTGTGTAAACAACCAGGTAGGTGATGTTTTTATTGGCGACAATTGTACCATTGGAATAGGGAATATAGTGATAGGACCGGTAAGTATTGGTAACAATGCCATACTGGCCCAGCATGTGTGCCTGTCCGGATTAAATCACGGGTATAAAGACATCCATGTACCCATCCGCAACCAGAAATGTTCCGTAGCCATGATTACACTGGAAGATGATTGCTGGATTGGCGCCAACTGTGTAATTGTTTCAGGAGTAACCATTGGCAAACACGCCATTGTTGCTGCGGGTAGCGTAGTCACCAAAAACGTGGCGCCATTTACTATTGTAGGGGGCAATCCTGCCAAATTACTAAAGCAATACAACACTGTTACCGGAGATTGGGAAAGTCCCCGGTCTAATTGATTCCAACTATTCAGTCCACCATTCAGATACACGCTTATCTATGTTACCATTATTCCATTTGATGAATCGCCTGGCATTTTTACTGATACCGATAACCCAACTCATTGCTACCCGCAATTTTGCCCAGGTAAACAACAAAACAGCCAATGAATTCCGGTTAGTGATTGGCACTTATACCAACAGCGGTAAGAGTGATGGAATCTATACCTACCGCTTCAACGGCAATGACGGGAGTGCTGTTTTTCTCAATAAAACAACCACAGCCGATCCTTCTTTTTTAACAATGGGAAAAAATAACCGGTTTCTTTATGCAGTGAATGAATTGGGAGGAGGAAAGGGAAGTGTAAGCGCTTTCCGTTATGAACATAGCAATGGGGAAATTACACTATTGAATACGGTTCCTTCAGGAGGAGATCATCCCTGTTATATTACCACCGATCGTAAGCATCGGTATGTATTTGTTGCCAATTATACCGGAGGCAGTTTCTCCGCAATCCGCATCAAAGAAAACGGGGTGCCGGACAGTGTAATTCAAACCATTCAGCACAACGGTAAAAGTATTACTGCAAGGCAGGAAAAAGCACATGTACATTCAACTGTTCTGTCTCCCGACGAAAAATACCTGTTGGTGCAGGATCTCGGCACAGACCGTATCACTATTTATGCAGTCGACCTTACTGCAGCGGCCAACCCTGTTGCAGTAACACCTGTTTCCGTTTACAACACCGTTGCGGGAAGCGGGCCAAGACACCTGGTATTTCATCCCAATAAGAAATGGGCTTATGTGATACAGGAATTAAATGGAACAGTAACTGGTTTGTCTTTTGAAAAAGGAGCACTCAAAAAAATACAGGATATTTCCCTGCATGCTGCAGCAGTAACAGGAAATGACGGAGCCGCGGATATTCATATTTCTCCCGATGGAAAATTTCTCTATGCATCCAACCGGGGAACTTTCGATGAGATCACTATTTATAGCATAAATGCAAAAGGGAAGCTCAATTATAGAGGCACAGCATCCACACTGGGAAAGGCCCCCAGAAACTTTGGTATTGACCCTTCCGGCAATTTCTTACTGGCGGGGAATCACCTGAGTGATGAAATCGTTGTATTTAAACGCAATCGATCCACGGGATTATTAACCGATACCGGAAAAAGAATTAAGACAGGTGCTCCTGTTTGCATCCGGTTCATCCCGGAATAATCAACTTCCTGAAGCACCCTGTTCCCTGCTGCTGCGATTTCCATCGGCTCTGTTTCCTCCCCCCGCACCACGATTGCCTGCGGGTCTGTTACTACCTGGCCGGTTACCGCCGGGCCTGTTGCCTGGGGGCCTGCCTCCTCCGGCGCCGCTTCTGCCACCAGACTTTGGCGCATATGCAGGGGCAGGGCCAAATTCTTCCGGTACAGCTACTTTGGTAACGGGCTTGCCCAATAGTTGTTCAATAGCGGCAAACTTTCTTTGTTCCGCTTCGCTGATAAAAGTAATGGCCGTTCCCTTGGTTTCTGCGCGGGCTGTCCGACCAATGCGGTGAATATAATCTTCTCCGTCATTGGGTACATCATAGTTGATGACCAGTTCAATTTCTTCAATATCAATTCCACGGCTGAGAATATCCGTTGCAACCAGGATCTTTAATTTCTTGTTGCGGAAATCCTGCATTACCTGTTCCCGTTTATCCTGCAACAGGTCAGAGTGAATTTCTTCAATGGAGAAACGGGCGCGTTTTAATTCGGAAGCCAGCTGTTTTACATGCTGTTTTTTGGAGCAGAAGATAATGACCCTGGTATATGCTTTGCTATTCAGCATATGTTTAATCAGTGGAATTTTCTGCGGTTCAAATACCACATAGGCTTCCTGTACAATTTGCTCCGGAGGTTTGGATACGGCAATATTGATTTCTACCGGATCATGCAATAACTTACGGGCGAGGTCGCGCATCTTCTGGGGCATGGTTGCTGAAAACAGCAGGTTCTGGCGCTTCTTGGGAAGAAAGGAAATGATCTTCATGATATCATCATTAAAACCCATATCCAGCATACGATCTGCCTCATCCAGCACCAGGTAGTTCACCTGGTTCATTTTAACATACCCCATATTAAGGTGGGCAATCATCCGGCCTGGCGTACAAACCACCATGTCTACCCCGCTGCTCAATGCCTTTTTTTCCGTAACAAACGAATTACCATCCCCGCCTCCATAAACGGCAATACAACTGATATCTGTAAAGTATCCCAGGCCTTCCATCGTTTCTGCAATTTGAATAGCCAGCTCCCTCGTAGGAACAATGATCATTGCATTAATATGGTTGGCGGGATGTGGAGAAGTGAGCATCTTATGAATGATCGGCAAGAGGAAGGCGGCTGTTTTGCCTGTTCCTGTTTGTGCAGATGCAATAATATCTCTCCCTTCTAAAATGGGTTGAATTACCTGGGCCTGAACGGGGGTCGCTGTTTCGTAACCCATGGCATCAATGCCTTCCAGTAATCTTTCGTCTAATCCTAGTTCTCTAAAATTCAAAATAATTAATCATTAATTCAGCGAAGATATCGCTGCTGTCAAAGTACACTTTATCTCATCAGGATAAAGCCGATATTTCCTTATTCAGAGCAGTTTTGACCTGTTCAAAATATTTTTTAAAAATGGTAATCATGCCAGGTACGGTTTCCAGGCTGGTTTGCTGCCGTGCATTCCGCTCCATGGCCTGTGCGAGCTTATGCATTTCCGGCACCTTTACAACAGACAGAGAGGATTTTGCATAGTGTGCCGTTTTGTAAAAGTTCTCCCAGTCTGCCGCAGCAAGGTATTCATCCATTTTTTGCATGGTTTCCGGCATGGTTTCCAGAAACATGTTCATAATCGTCACCTTGTATTCATTGTCTCCCTCCGCAAGTTCATTCAGCATGTCCAGGTCAACCAGCGGATCTTCGCCTGTTGAGGCTACTTCGGCAGCAACAATGGGTTCGGCCAGTGCCAGTGGAACCGAGGGGGCCTGTAAAATGGCATCCAGTGTTTTATACAAAGCATCCAAACCAAAAGGCTTGGCCAAACATCCATTCATCCCGACCTGGGTGAATTTATCGCCTTCCGTACGGCTGCTCCAACCAGTCATTGCAATGATGGGAATGGACGAACTGATCTCTTTCCGGATCACCTGGGTAGCTTCAAAGCCATCCATTTCAGGCATATTGATGTCCATCAGAATCAGGTCATAATTACCGGATTTCAGCAACTCGATTGCTTCCAGGCCATTTCCTGCAATATCAAAAATGGCGCCGGTGGTGTTCAGCGAATGGGTGATCAGTTTCTGGTTCACAAAGTCGTCCTCTGCTATCAATATTCGCTTCCCCTTTAAAAAATCCGTGTTCATCAATGCATATTTTGTGGTAGTTGAGGCATAAAGATAAAAAATTATATGCCCAAAGGCCCGAATTTAGTCATTATAAAGGTCAAAAGCAGCTATTTTGACTAATTTTTAACCGTTATAATGCGTTCAATTCTATTATTTTTGCCACCTGCCAGGGTATTAATCCGGCAAACAACCGAAAATGAAAAAAACATTACTACTGCTTTCAGTGCTGATAAGTGTGGGTGCAATGGCTCAAACCAGCAATAGCAAGAAATTTGATTTAGCAAACCGTACCAAAGATCATTTTATGATCCAATTTGGCTCTGATACCTGGACCAACCGTCCGGACAGCGTCAGAACCGGCGGATTCAGCAGACACTTCAATCTCTATTTCATGATGGATAAACCCTTTAAAAACAACCCTAAAATGAGTGTTGGTTTTGGAGCTGGTTTAGGATATAGCCATATGTTTTTTGATAATGTGAATGTAGATGTCAAATCTACCGCTTCCACCCTGCCATTTACCATTGCAGACAGCATCAACCACTTTAAGAAGTTTAAAGTAACCAATATTTACCTGGAAATACCGGTGGAACTTCGTTATTTCACTAACCCGGCCAATCCTAACAAATCATGGAAGTTTGCCTTAGGTGCGAAAGTAGGAACCCTGCTGAAATCCTTCTCCAAAGGAAAGAACCTGGTGAATAAAAGCGGGCAGTCTATTTATGGAACATCCTATGTTGCCAAAGAGCAAAGCAAAAAATTCTTTAATGGTACTGAAGTAGCTTTAACAGGGCGGGTTGGTTACGGATTTTTATCCCTTCACGGAAGTTACCAGCTAACCAGTGTACTGCGTGATGGTGCAGGTCCAAACATGAATAAATTCAGTATTGGCGTGGCTATCAGCGGATTATAATAAAATCTTTCTTTCAGTAAAGCCTCTTTGTAACCAGAGAGGCTTTCTTGTTTATAAGACCCGCTGAAAGACTAACTTTGTAAAAACAGAACAATTTGATTGAAAAGAAACAACTGATCGCCAGGGAAGAAAAAGCAGTGTTAGTGGGAGTTATTTTAAAAGATCAAACCATAGAACAGGCGGAAGAGTATTTGGATGAACTGGCGTTCCTGTCTGAAACTGCAGGAGCAACTGCAGTGAAGCGATTTACCCAGAAACTGGCGCATCCCGACAGCAGAACTTTTGTGGGAAAGGGTAAACTGGAAGAAATTAAGGACTATCTCAATGGAAAGGACGTTACCCTGGTTATTTTTGACGACGAACTCACCGGTTCGCAAATCTCCAATATTGAAAAGGAACTGAACGTAAAAACCATCGACCGGAGTGATCTGATCCTGGATATTTTTGCCAGAAGGGCAAGAACGGCTCAGGCCAAGGTACAGGTAGAACTGGCGCAATATCAATATTTATTACCCCGGTTAAAAGGTATGTGGAAACATCTGGAGAGACAGGGTGGGGGTATTGGTACAAGAGGCCCCGGTGAAACAGAGATTGAAACGGACAGGCGTATTGTAAAAGACAAGATATCCTTACTACGCAAACGCCTGAGCGAAATAGACAAGCAGGCATTTACACAACGCAAGGAACGGGGCGAACTGATTCGGGTGGCATTGGTAGGATACACCAACGTGGGTAAGAGTACACTGATGACAGTATTGAGCAAGAGCGAGGTATTTGCCGAAAACAAACTCTTTGCAACACTGGATACGACCACCCGGAAAGTAGTATTTGAAAATACCCCTTTCCTGTTAAGCGATACGGTTGGATTCATCCGTAAGTTACCCCACCACCTGGTAGAAAGCTTTAAGAGTACCCTGGATGAGGTAAGAGAAGCAGATATTTTGTTACATGTGGTAGATATATCTCACCCGCAGTACGAAGAACAAATCGGTGTAGTAAATAAAACACTGCAGGAACTGAAGGCATTTGAAAAACCCATTCTTACCATCTTCAATAAAATGGATCTTTACGAGGAAAAAACATTCGACGAATGGCTGGATGATGCTGTAAAGCAGGAGATACTGCACGATCTGAAGGAGAAATGGGAACTGGCCACCAACAATAACTGTGTATTTATTTCTGCATTGGAGAAAAAAAACCTGGATGCCCTGCGCGAATTGATTCTGGAGAAAGTAAGAGACATGTACCATGTGCGTTACCCCTACAAGACAATGTTATATTAATTGGTATAATATGGCAGAAAAGAAAATCAGCTGGGTTAAAGTAGCCGAAAGCCTGTCAGAAATTTCCTGGCAGCCCAATGATATGTGCATTATCCCGGCCGGGGGAAAGATGATTACGCTGGCCAGGCACAAGGGCAGTCTATACGCGTTTGCCCAGAAATGCCCTCATGCCGGCGGTATTATGGCCGATGGCTTTCTGGATGCTATGGGAAATGTGGTTTGCCCCATCCACCGGTACAAATTTTCTGTGGAAAACGGCCGAAGCATTAACGGAGAAGGCTATTACCTTAAAACCTACCTGGTAAAAACCGAGGATGCAGGGGTGTATATTGGATTCGAAAAAACTACTTTTTTTAATTTTTAGTGTATTTTTTTTGTAAGAAAGGGGAAACCCCTATTTTTGCATCCCCGAAAGGGGAAATTCCTCCTTAGCTCAGTTGGTTAGAGCATCTGACTGTTAATCAGAGGGTCTCAGGTTCAAGTCCTGAAGGGGGAGCCACTCTAGACAGCTCGATTTTTTGGTCGGGCTGTTTTCTTTTAAAAGCCTTGTCTACATTGAGTAATAGGCTGAATACTTGGTTTATTTTTTCGGTTCGATACTTTTCTCCATCGAAAATTAATTTTTCAGGGTATATCGAACCAATCAGCTTTGGTTTGCCCATCAAACTAGCCTTAGAGTAGAATCCACTTACATCTGATAAAAGGATATTGGTTGTGGCTACGTACTTTTCATAATCAGCCGATGCCTTTCCTAAAGTGGCATGTTCCATTACAAGCTCATTTTCCCTATCCTCTAAGTTCTGAGAAAGACGGTTATACCTTTCGACGGGTAGATTACCTGATGCAAACCTTTCATCTAAAACACCAATTTGTTCTTTAACTTGTTTTATAGATGCTTCAAGGCTTTTTCTTTTTATATCTCTTTCCGTATCACTAGTATTAAAAGTATCTCTTAGAATCATGTTGTACAGGTCTAAGGCCTCCTTTCTAACATTAAATTGGGTTAACTCTTTCTCAAAAGCATCATTGACAATATAAGCTTTATAAGATTTACTACAACCGTATTTTCTTTGGCAATAATAGTAACTATAATGCCCACCATTTCCCTTTGATGTACTACCTGTCATCAACTTACCGCAATTGGGGCAAATGACATAACCTTTTAGTGGGAAAGCATCGTTCCTCGTTTTTCCTTGATAGGGTTTCTTTTTGCCCTTAATGCTTGTTTCATGCAATCTTTTGTTCTTACTTACCTTCAATATCTGAAAAAGGTAAGATCCTTATTATTGGTTGAAACCATTCTCGGTAACTTTTAGTTATTATCAATGATGATTTTCAGAGCCTTTTCTTTTGCCCCATTCAAGAAAATCTGATATGCTTCTTCAATTTCATCCAATTTGTAATGGTGGGTAATCAGCTTTTTCAAATCAAAACGATTGGCAGATACTGCTTTAATCAACATTGGGGTAGTATTTGTATTTACAAGCCCGGTAGTAATGGTCAGGTTCTTGATCCATAGTTTTTCTATTTCAAAATCAACCTTTACGCCGTGTACGCCTACGTTTGCAATATGTGCCCCTGGTTTTACTATTTTCTGGCAAATATCCCAGGTTGCCGGGATTCCCACGGCTTCAATAGCTACATCTACGCCATCACCTACAATACTTTGTATGGTTTCCAAAACATTTTCCGTACCTGAATTAATAGTGTGGGTTGCACCTAGTTCCTTAGCCAGGCCTAATCTGTTTTCATCCATATCAATCATAATAATAATTGATGGCGAATAAAATTGTGCGGTTAGCAACACTGACATACCAACAGGTCCTGCACCAACAATGGCGATTGCATCTCCGGGTTTTACCTGGCCATATTGAACACCTATTTCGTGTCCGGTAGGCAAGATATCACTTAGCAAAACAGCCACTTCATCATCAATTGAAGCAGGTATTTTATATAGGCTATTATCTGCATGTGGAATACGGGCATACTCTGCCTGGACGCCATCAATCATATATCCCAAAATCCATCCACCATCTTTACAATGCGAATACAATTGTTTTTTGCAATATTCGCAGGATCCACAAGACGTAATACACGAAATCAAGACCTTATCGCCTTTCTTAAACTGTGTTACGCTTTCGCCTACTTCTTCTACCAGCCCTACACCTTCATGTCCCAAGATGCGACCATCGGCAATCTCAGGGTTTTTACCTTTATAAATACCTAAGTCGGTACCGCAAATAGTTGTTTTTAAAACCTTGATAATCACATCCGTTGGTTTTAAAATAGTTGGTTTTGGTTTTTCTTCCAAAGCGATATTGTGGTCTCCATGATAAACTAATGCTTTCATATGTACTTTTTGAGTTTAAAATTATTACTATAAAGATACCACTATGTGGATTATTTATCTCTATCTATTTCGACTAAATATTGACTATTTAAGACGGTGTGGCCACTTTTCTAATTCAGCTTCAAAGCACTATATGTGGGGATCCAACCCAATATTTCATGGAATAAGGTTTTAGTTTATTGCATTTACATATTGGACATTGATAAAGTAATTGCATCTTCGTTTTTGATTAAGTAAAACTTATCAGAAGTTAATTGACCCTAATGAAAGTATCTTAATTAACCCAAAAAATTACTCATTAACTATCTGACAGTTATGCTTTCGTATAATTTCCTTATTTATAGTTTTTCTAAACCGGGAGCAAACAGGAAAGTCGATACTTAAAATGCTGGTAAATATAGTAAGCAGAAATTATTGCAGGAAGTAACACTTTAAACAGCACAACATTTTTGCCGAATTATTTAAATAATTAGTTTATATACAAATAGATAGGTATAACTAAAATAAGTTATTCATTTATCTGCATTTCCCGGTTGACTAAACCCGCCCTCTTTGAGTGGAAGTTTCTTTCCAAATTTCTTGCATTTTCTGATCTGACTTCCTACATTTGTTAACCAAACAGTTAAACTAAATGGTTAACAAACAGGGGGCGGCAGAACACCTGATCCTTTCGGCGGCCAAAAAAATCTTTTCCGCCAAAGGAAAAGATGGCACAACAATGCAGGAGATTGCCGATGAAGCCGGTATTAACAAAGCTTTGCTTCACTATTATTTCAGGAACAAGGACCTGTTATTCGAGAAAGTATTTTTTGCCGAACTGCAGAAATTTTCGCCGATCCTGAAAACCGCAATCGCATCGGATGCGCCGCTGTTTGAAAAAATAGAGAAACTCTGTGAAACCTATATCCGGATGGCTATAAACAATCCGTTTTTACCTGTATTCGTAATCAGCGAGATCAACAAACAACCTGAAATATTTATACACAGGATGTTTCAGAACAATCTTCCCGATTTCCAGAAATTCAGTAAGCAGATAGAACGGGAAATAGAACTGGATACGATAAAGCCGATATTACCGCCACACCTCATCATGAATATCCTGAGTATGTGCGTGTTCCCCTTTTTACTGAAGCCGATGTTCGTCCACGGCATGAAAATTAATAAGGATCTCTATAATGATCTGATGCTACAGCGAATCCAGGAAGTCCCCGCATTTATCATCAACTCAATTAAAAAATAAACCAGTTATGCGATTTATCATTCTGTTCTTTCTGCTGGTTGCAAAAATGGGACTTTCCCAAACCTATACACTGGAAAAGATCCGGGAATTGGCCCTCAGCAATTATCCGCTTATACACCAGAATAATTTATTAAAACGTTCCGAGTCGCTGAACATAGCAAATATCAAAACATCGTTGCTGCCGCAAATAACCATTAATGGTCAGGCTACTTACCAATCAGATGTAACAGGATTAACTATCCCGAACAACCTCTTCAAAATAGACGCGCTCTCCAAAGACCAGTATAAAGCAACTGCGGAAATACAGCAGACCCTGTACGACGGAGGAATGAATAAGAAAACCAGGGAGCTTTCACAGTTGTCGCTGGAAATAGATCTACTGAAAAACGAAGTGGAACTGTACAAACTAAAAGAGCGGGTAACACAGTTGTATTGCAGTGTTTTATATACCGATGCACTACTGCAGCAGGTAAACTTTATAACTACCGACCTGAACAATGGTTTACAGAAAGTGGAAGCTCTCTATAAAAATGGGGTGGCTTTTAAAAGTAATGTACTGCAGGTAAAAGCACAGATCTTAAAGAATAACCAGAAGACGGAGGAAATTCTTGCCGCAAAAAAAACATTATACGAAGCGCTGGAAATGTTAAGCGGAGAAAAAATGAGCGATTCGGTAGTATTTGTGTTGCCCGATCAACTGAACCTGCCGAATGAAGGCAGCCAGGTTATGCGACCGGAAGTTTTTTTGTTTGATGCACAGATCAGCAGTATAGACAGACAAACCGGACTCATCAACGCCAGAACAAAACCAAGAATGGGCACTTTTTTACAGGGAGGCTATGGAAAACCGGGGCTGAATATGCTAAAGAATGAATTTGCCTGGTTTTCTCTTGCCGGTATCAGGCTGCAATGGTCACTGGGTGGTTTTTATACCGCAAAAAAAGAACAAATCATCTTACAGAACCAAACTGGGCTCATTAAAAATCAAAAAGACACCTATCTGCTGAATACAAATATTCAGTTGAAACAACAGCTCAACGAAATCAGCAAACTGGAGAACCTGATCAGCTCAGACAAAGAAATAATAGCCATTAGGGAACAGATCAAAAACACTGCGCTGGTTCAACTCACCAACGGTGTCATCAGCGCCAACGATTATTTAAAAGAAGTAAATGAATTTGACCAGTCCGGGCAAACGCTGATTCAGCACCAGATACAGCTTGTTCAGTCTAAACTGGTATATCAATTATTAAAAGGGAAAATTTAAATACATGAAAAAATATACACTTCCGGTAATGCTGTTGGCGTTGTTCGGCTGCAGTAAATCCAACTCGGAATTTGATGCACAAGGCGTTTTTGAGTCGGAAGAAGTGATTGTTTCTGCAGAAGTTCCGGGTAAACTATTGGCCTTTCCTATAAATGAAGGAGATAGCCTGATCAAAGATCAAGTGGTTGCCTACCTCGACTCTGCAGGTTATGTGCTGCAAAGGGAACAATTGAATGCAACACTTTCCTCTATCAACGAAAAAACAACGGATGTATCGCCACAGGTAGTTTTACTGAATAACCAGGAGCAGGTACAACAGACACAACTGAAGAACCTCTTGTTTGAAAAAGAAAGGATAGAAAATCTCTTAAAAAGTGATGCCGCCACCAGGAAGCAACTGGATGATATCAATTTCCAGATCGAATCAGTTGGCAAACAGATAAAAGTTACGCAACAACAGATTAATGTACAGGTTGCTAACGTACACAACCAGAACAAAGCAGTCTTAAGTGAACTTAATCCCGTACATAAAAAAATTGACCAGGTAGAGGACCTGATCCGGAAAACACGGGTATTGAACCCTGTAAACGGAACCGTACTGACCACCTATGCAAGAGAGGGCGAAATGACTGTCGCAGGGAAACCCCTGTACAAGATTGCAAATGTTCAGGAGCTTACATTAAGGATGTATATAACAGGCGACCAACTGGCAATGGTGAAGATCGGGCAGAAAGTGAAAGTCTTTATTGATAAGGATAAAAAATCATATAAAGAATACACCGGCGTCATATCGGCCATTGCCGCCAAAGCAGAGTTTACACCTAAAACCATCCAGACAAAAGACGAAAGGGCCAACCTTGTATACGCCGTAAAAGTGCTGGTAAAAAATGATGGCGATATTAAAATCGGAATGTATGGAGAAGTTCGTTTCTGAGCAGTTCCCGATCATTGTTTCATCGGTCAGCAAATCCTATACAACAGGCAAAACTGTGGTGAAAGCTTTGGACAATATCAGCTTTGAGGTAGAGAAAGGTTCGTTGTTTGGATTAATTGGACCGGACGGGGCCGGTAAAACAACTTTATTCAGAATATTAACCTCCCTGTTGTTATTCGATACCGGCCGGGCATGGGTAGACGGCTTTGATGTAATAACCGGTTATAAAGAGATCAGGAAAAGGATCGGGTATATGCCCGGCCGTTTTTCTCTGTACACTGACCTGACCGTACAGGAGAACCTGAATTTTTTTGCCAGCATTTTTGAAACCACAATCGAAGAGAATTACGACCTGATAAAAGGCATTTATGCGCAAATTGAGCCTTTTAAAAACAGGAGAGCCGGAAAATTATCAGGAGGAATGAAACAGAAACTGGCGTTAAGTTGTGCATTGATCCATCGCCCCTCTGTACTATTTCTAGACGAACCCACCACCGGGGTTGATGCCGTATCACGGAAAGAATTCTGGGATATGCTTCAAGCGCTGAAAAATGAAGGCATCACCATCCTTGTATCCACCCCTTATATGGACGAAGCAAATCTTTGTGATAAAGTGGCGCTGATACAGGCGGGCAGGATTCTCGGCATCAACACACCACAGCATATTACTCAAAGCTTCGCAAAAACAATATACCGGGTAAAGAACGGCAACATGCACGCTTTATTACAGGAAGCCCGGCATTGGGATTTTACAGAACAGGTGTACCCTTTCGGCGAATATCACCATGTGGTGATCAGGCAGGGCTCACCGGAACCACAATTCCCTGCAGGGATTGATGCAGGAAAAATACACCCTGGTATTGAAGATGTATTTATAGACCTAATGCGAAACAATGAACAATAAGGTGATCATAGTAGAGAAACTAACAAAAATCTTCAATGGGTTTACTGCTGTCGACGGGATTAGTTTTGAAGTGGAGAAGGGAGAGATCTTTGGCTTCCTGGGCGCCAATGGCGCCGGCAAAACAACAGCTATGAAAATGTTATGCGGGCTGTCTATGCCCACCAGCGGCAAAGCAATTATTGCCGGATTTGATGTATACAGGGAAAATGAATCCATCAAAAAGAATATCGGTTATATGAGCCAAAAGTTCTCGTTGTATGAAGACCTTACCATAAAAGAGAATATCAGGTTCTATGCCGGCATTTATGGTATAGAACCAAAAGTTATTAAAACAAAAACCGCGCTACTGATTGAACAGCTTAGTCTTGAAAAAGAAGCCAATATGTTGGTGAAGCAATTACCCCTGGGGTGGAAACAGAAACTGGCTTTTTCCGTGGCAATATTTCATGATCCGCAGATCGTTTTTTTAGACGAACCCACTGGCGGCGTAGATCCCATCACAAGAAGGGATTTTTGGAATATGATCTACGAAGCTGCCGCGAAAGGCATTACAGTATTTGTAACCACACACTATATGGACGAAGCAGAATATTGCGACAGGGTATCGATCATGGTAGACGGACAGATAGATGCCATGGACACGCCGGGAAATTTAAAACGATTATTCCAGGCAGAAAGTATGGACCATGTTTTTCTACAGATAGCCAGAAAAGCTAAAAGAGCTGAATAATATGAAGCAGTTTTATCATTTCATCATCAAAGAGTTCTATCACATTTTCAGGGATCAAAAAACACTGTTGATCTTATTGGGTATGCCAATGGCCCAGATCGTCATATTCGGCTTCGCCCTTTCTAATGAGGTTAAAAATGCACATATTACCATCGTTAATCAGTCAAATAGCGCTGCTTCTGTTAAGCTGGTTCAGAAAATAGAATCAAGCAAATACTTTGAGATCTATAATCAAAGCACCCAAACAACCGATATTGAAAAAATGTTCAGAAAAGGAAGTATCAAAATAGCGCTGGTGATACCCCCCGATTTTGACAAAGCCATACTTGCACAGAACAGTTCCCGGCTACAGATCATTTCGGATGCTACAGATCCTAATGTGGCTACCACACTTACCGCCTACCTGTCAATAATAGTGGCCGAGTTCCAAAAAGAAACCAACCAACCCAACAGCATTCCATACACAATCGACGTTGAGACCCGGATGATGTATAATCCGCAATTGAAAGGTGCTTACAACTTTGTGCCGGGCGTAATGGCAATGGTGCTGCTGCTGGTTTGTACGCTCATGACCTCTTTAACAGTGGTTAAAGAAAAAGAATTGGGTAATATGGAGATCCTGCTGGCATCCCCGGTAAACCCACTGATCATTATCCTGGCTAAGGCAGTACCTTACCTGTTGTTATCCATCATCAATATCATCACTATTTTATTACTGAGTTATTTTATACTGGATGTGCCTATTAATGGAAGCCTGGTCCTGCTTTTTTTGGTGAGCATCCTGTTTATCCTGGTTTCGCTGGCACTTGGGTTACTGATCTCTTCGGTCACAGGTTCGCAAAAAGCCGCCATGTTCATTTCACTGATCGTCATGTTCCTGCCAACAGTAATGTTCAGCGGCTTCATTTTCCCAATCGAGAATATGCCTTTACCATTAAGGGTTATCTCAAATATTATTCCGGCTAAATGGTATTTTATTATCGTGAAATCGGTTATGATCAAAGGGTTGGGCCTGGCAGTGATCTGGAAAGAAGTTCTGATACTGACCGGCATGATGCTGTTCTTTTTTACGATGGCCATCAAAAAATTCAAAATCAGGTTGTCATGAGTCCACTGAAATACATATTACAGAAAGAGTTCAAACAGATCTTCCGGGATCCTGCCATTATCCGGGTAATCTTCATCCTTCCCATTATTCAGCTGATTGTTTTACCTATGGCTGCCGATTATGAAATCAAGAATATCAATATTGCCATTGTAGACAGGGACCACAGCACCAGTTCTGGCAGGCTTGTTCATACAATAACATCATCCGGCTATTTTAGGTTAGTCGATTACAGCAGCAATTTCAATCAGGCTATGCAGGGCGTTGATAATGATAAGGCAGATCTGATCCTGGAGCTACCGCAGGGTTTTGAGTCAGACCTGTATGCCCGGAAAGAAACCAGGGTTTTCCTGGCCGTAAATGCCATCAACGGAGTAAAAGCAAACCTTGGCGCCACATACCTGAGAACAATTATACAGAACTATAATAATGATTTCAGGGTAGCTGTGCTTACGCCCGGCCGGTTCAACGACCTGCCGGTTATAGAAACCACATCATCAAACTGGTATAACCCAAAAATGAACTATACTTTTTTTATGGTACCCGGCATTCTGGTTTTATTAATTACCATGATCGCTCTTAACCTATCCGCGATCAATATTGTGCGCGAAAAAGAGATCGGAACCATTGAACAGATCAATGTTACCCCAATTAAAAAAGTTCATTTTATCCTGGGTAAACTGATCCCTTTCTGGATACTCGGGCTGGTAGTCATTACAATCGGTTTTTTGATTTCCTGGCTGGTATACGGCATTATTCCATTGGGTTCATATCTAACAATTTACCTGTTTGCAGCAGTATACCTGCTGGTAATCCTGGGATTGGGTCTCCTCATATCCACCTACGCCGAAAACCAGCAGCAGTCTATGCTGATCTCTTTCTTCCTGCTAATGATCTTTGTTTTAATGGGCGGGCTTTATACCAGCATCGACAGTATGCCGGAGTGGGCGCAATGGGTTACCAAATTCAATCCTGTAGCCTATTTTATTGAGGTGATGCGAAGAGTGGTATTAAAAGGAAGCGGGCTGAAAGATATCAGGCAACCCATGCTGATTATGCTGGGCTTTGCCCTCGTTATTAATTACTGGGCCGTGTTAAGCTATCGAAAAAGGTCTTAACGGCTGAGACTAAGCCTACCCTACCTGTAACCCGTGTAAACAATTTACGGCTGCCAGTCTATCTCCTGATAATGCTGATTGCATATCCTCCGCCCGGAGCCGAAAACTGACTCAGTTTTGTACTGCTGTTTACCTTGATTTTTTTGATGGTATACGCTTGTGGATTCGTTCTATAATGTGCATCTTTTGCATCTGCATAAATAGTGGCTTCGTACTCAACACCTTTATCCAGGAAGTCTAATGGTATGGTCGAATTACGCGGAGTGGTTCCATTTACATTACCGATAAACCAGTTATGGGTTCCTTTAGCTTTTCTGGCTACAGTGATATATTCACCGGGCTCCGCTTCCAGATACTTACTATCACTCCAGTCCACCGCTACGTCCTTAATAAATTGGAACGCATCTGGAAACCGATTGTAATTTTCGGGCAAATCAGCTGCCATTTGTAAAGGGCTGTACATGGTTACATACAATGCCAGTTGATTGGCTAAAGTACTGTTAACATGGGAATGGTTATTGGGGCTTATTTTACTTACATCCATCTCAAATATACCCGGCGTATAATCCATGGGGCCTCCTATTAACCGTGTAAATGGCAGAAGGGTAACGTGATTGGGTTTTGATCCGCCAAAAGCCTGGTATTCGGTTCCCCTGGCAGATTCGTTGCCAATTAAATTAGGATAGGTTCTGCAGATACCGGTTGGGCGTACCGCCTCATGCGCGTTCACCATAATTTTATATTGAGCGGCTTTTTCGATGGCATATTGATAATGGTTATTGACCCATTGAGAATAATGGTAGTCGCCTCTTGGAAGAATGTTTCCCACATACCCGCTTTTTACAGCCTCATATCCGTTGTCTTTCATAAACTGATAGGCCTGATCCATATGACGCTCATAATTTCTTACAGCACCTGATGTTTCGTGATGCATGATCATTTTAACCCCTTTTGATTTTGCATATTCATGTATTCCTTTCACATCAAAATCAGGATAGGGAGTTAAGAAATCAAATACATAATCTTTTCCATGACCAAACCAATCTTCCCATCCGATATTCCAACCTTCTACCAATACGCCATCAAATCCATGCTTCGCAGCAAAATCAATATATTTTTTCACGTTCGCGGTTGTTGCACCATGCGTTCCATTCGGTTTTGCCATGGCATAATTGGTTACGCCAAGTTGCACGGAGGGGAATTCATCGGTATATGACCAACTACTTTTACCCGTAATCATTTCCCACCAGACACCTACATATTTAACAGGTTTAATCCAGGAAGGGTCAGCTATTTTAGAGGGCTCGTTTAAGTTCAAAGTCATTTTAGAAGCCAAAATATTCCTTGCATCATCGCTCACCATAATGGTTCTCCAGGGTGTTTGGCAGGGGGCTTGCATATTTCCTTTATCGCCATTTGCATTAGGTGTTAACCAGGATTCAAATACCATGTTTTTATCATCCAGGTTCAGATGCATGCAGGCATAATTGATTAAAGCCGCTTCGTGCAAGTTGATATATAATCCATCTGCAGTTTTAAGCATCAGGGCTGTTTGTACACCTGTAGGTGAAAAAGAGGTTTGTGATGCATTACCCGTTACGGCTCCTTTAAATAGCCCTCTTATTTCTGACAGCTTAGATGTTGTATAATCATATTCCTGCGTATCATAATCGCCCGGAATCCAAAACGCAGTATGATCGCCCGTCATGGCAAACTGCGTTTTCTCTTCTTTAATAGTAAAGTAAACCAGGTTTTTTTGAGTTGGGAATTCATAGCGGAAGCCCAGTCCATCATCAAATAACCGGAATCGGATAATAACCTGGCGGTCGGTTTTTGGTTGAAGTAAGGTAACCGCTAATTCATTATACTTATTCCGGATAGCGGCAACTTCACCCCAAACTGGTTTCCAGGTTTCATCGAATGAACTTGTTTTAGTTTCTTTTACAGTAAACCCATTAACTAATGAAATAGAATCTTTGTCCAGTTCAAATCCTAATTTACTGGGCTTTACAACTACCTTAGTTTTATAGCTTAACCCATAGGTGGGCGTACCATCTTTTTGTAAGGAAAAACTAAACGCTAATTTTCCGTTGGGGGATTTTAATTCCTGAGCTGCTGCGCTGTTTAAAAATACAATACAGGCCAGTAAATAGAAGAAAGCGTATTTCATGGTGTTGGGTATTATAAATAAATCGATAAGAAAGTTGTTGAGGACCAGTGATTAACAGTATAAATTTAATGCATTTTTTAAAGATTACACCGGCCCGGATATATAGTATTGGTATAACTTAAATTAAGTTAATCCGCTTTCGCTATCGTTTTAAATTCATTTTTCTTAAAACTGCAAAACAGGAAATTCTGTGTTGTATTAAATGGAGTCTTGTGCTCCTCTGTTACACATTTTATTCTGTCAAAATTTTTCTCAAATCTGTCAGACATAGAAGCTTCCGTATATTGTTTTATTTCAAGACCACTACATTTTTGGGGGCCATTCTCTGAGAAAGTACCCAAAACCAGGTAGCCGCCCGGTTTAATTCCATTTTCAGCGTTAAACACGTATTTATCAATTCGTTCGGGGGTTGTTAGAAAATGAAAAGCAGCTCTGTCGTGCCAGAAATCAAATTGGACCGGCGGAATAAAATCAACTACATCAGAAACAATCCAATGTACCTTTTCCGCAGTTTTGCCCAGCCGGAGTTTTGCCCTGTTTAATGCTTTTTCTGAAATATCAAGAATGTATATATTCAGGTAACCCCGCTCAACAAGTACATCAACCAGGTGACTATCTCCACCACCAATATCAATAATATTAGCATCCAACGGGAGGTTAAACAACTCAAGGAATGCTACTGATGTTGCAGGATAAGCCTGAAACCAACTGAATTCGGTCTCGGCTTTAGTGGTAAACACTTTTTCCCAATGGTCTTTTTCGATGAGCGACATACACTTGAATTTTGCTGCATGAAGTTAGCATTTAACATTTTGTTTTAAAATCCCGTTAAAATAGGCATCATTTAGAAGATTTATTTGGAAGTGCCCGTTTTATTTATAACTTTGAATTACAAAGTACTTTTAAAACAATCAAAATGGATAATCAACAAGAACAGTTAGAAGCAATCCGGGATATCCGAACCCTTATGGAACGTTCGTCCCGCTTTTTGCCCCTAAGTGGCCTTTCCGGAATCATCATCGGGATATTGGCAATTACCTGTACCATAGTTGCTTATTCCGTGCTTGGTCTTTCTTTTAAAGAAACCGGATACCCTGCATTAATAATAAAAAATGGTCATCTCAACCCTTCAACCTTTCCTTTGCTGTTTGCCGATTTTATACTAGTGCTGATGGCCTCTCTTTTTACTGGCATGATGATGGCCATGCGAAGAGCAAAAAAAATGGAGTTGCCCGCATGGGACGCTACTGCTAAACGCCTGCTTATTAACCTGGTGATTCCGCTGGTGGCCGGAGGCATTTATTGCCTGATACTTCTCTATCATGGGCATATTGCGCTGATTGCTCCGGCTATGCTCATTTTTTACGGGCTTGCTTTACTGAATGCAAGTAAGTATACGATCAACGACATGCGCTACCTGGGTATTCTTGAAATTGCTACAGGCCTGATAGCATCCTTTTTTTCTGACTATGGCCTTTTGTTTTGGGCTTTTGGATTTGGACTACTTCATATGGTGTATGGCATTATGATCTACTTTAAATACGAGAAGTGAAAAATTATATTGAAGATATCAATAAGGCATTTGAAAGCAGGGTTCGATTGGGTATTATGTCTATACTCATGGTGAATGACGTTGTTGATTTTCCATCGCTTAAAGAACAACTGCAAATCACTGACGGGAATTTAGCCAGCCATTTAACTGCACTGGAAAAATTGGAGTATATACAAGTCAGTAAAAAATTTATAGGGAAAAAACCAAATACGTCTTATGCGGCAACCAATATTGGCAGAAAAGCTTTCAGTGAACATCTTAACGCACTTGAAAAGTTAATCAATATATCGAGCCATTAAATAATTTATAAGCCCAATGCATACATCAAACCACATTAACATGAAAGCAACAACGCAACTTTCGGAGGAATTAAACACTATAAAAACCGGGATTCTCGATAATATGGATAATCCCGGTCAGCTTGAGATGTTATTTAGAAAAAACAAAATCACTTTCCAGAAAGTCTTTAATAATCTTTACCCGGAAATAAAAGAAAGTCTGGTGGCCCAATTCTGGAACGAAAGGTTAAACCAACAACAGGAGGAGATCAACTGGGGCAAAAAGTCTGATCTTATTTTTATTGCCTGTGCTGCTTTCCTTACTGGCCTGATTGCCCAGATACCTCAATTTACCGGTATCCGGCCAGATACTTTTTATGCACGGAACATCTCCATACTGGTTTTCCCTGCGTTAATCGTTTTTTTTGCCAGAAAACAACAACTGCCACTCAATAAATGGATCATGCTGTTGGTGCCTGCAGTTATTACAGCTGTATATATGAACAGCCTGCCGTATAATGACCATAGCGATACTTTTGTACTGGCAGCCATTCATATGCCGGTTTTTCTATGGGCAATATTGGGTTATGCATTTACCGGAGGAAATTTAAATGCGCCCCTTAAAAAGACCGAATTCCTGCATTTCAATGGTGATTTCGTTGTAATGACAGCCATCCTGTTTTTGGCGGGTCTGTTGTTTACCGGAATTACCGTTGCGCTCTTTGAATTGATCGGAATGAATATCAAAGATTTTTATGTAGAAAATATTGCTGCCTGGGGACTTACCGCCATTCCAATATTAGCAACCTATTTAGTGCAAACCAACCCACAACTGGTTAATAAAATCTCACCATTAATTGCCCGCATTTTTACACCATTGGTATTGATTACGCTCATTTCATTTTTATCTGCCGTATTATTTACCGGCAAAAGCCTGTACAATGACAGAAATTTTTTACTGGTCTTTAATGGGTTATTAATTGGCGTAGTAGCAATCATTGTTTTTTCCATTTCAGAAACTGCAAAAAACAGTCAAAATTCATTCAGCTTGTATTTATTGTTCGCACTTTCTGCATTAACTGTTTTATCGGACGCATTAGCGCTTTCCGCTATTTTATTCCGAATTTTCGAATATGGAATTAGCCCTAACAGGCTGGCTGTTTTAGGAGGAAACCTGCTCATATTTATTAACCTGGTTTTTGTATCACAGAAATTATTTCTGGCAATCAGGGGTAAAAATGAAATTCACAAGGTAGAAAACATCATTGCGCTGCTTATTCCTACTTATGGAATTTGGGCTGCTGTAGTGAGCTTTCTTTTCCCTTTGTTGTTCCAGCTTAAATAAGGTTCCTGGCAAGAACAATGATTCGGATTTCTACCAAGCAATCCTGTTCTGCTACTATTTCCAAAACAGAACGCTTTATATATGGTTCCAGGGCTGCCACGAAGGGACCAGCTGTTATGCGTTGGGGAGTCGACAGAATGATGGTGGCGCCCTGATCCAGAAATTTCCTGATCAATGCCAGCAAAGATGCAAACTGTTCCTGAGCATAATTGATATCGCTTAATAAAATGGTGTCACCGCTAATATGATCCGGAAAATGGTTCCAGTCAATCTGCTTTGCCTGTACATGCATCAGACCCAGATATTCGATGTTTTTCTGTGCAAGAGCGATGGCTCCCGGTACGTAATCGCTGATAAGGATACCTGAAGCCAATGAAGCTGCAAAAAAAGAAGGCAAACCTATACCCGCTCCCAATTCCAGCACATGTTTATTCAATACCCATTCGGGATTGCTTTTGAGAAAAGAAGCCATTGCTCTTGCAGCAGGCCAGATCTTTGCCCAAAATGGAAAGGCTGTTGACGTATCGTTGGCAAGCAGCTTTTCGTAAGTTGGTTTTACCTGTTCCGGGTCTGGTACGTAGAGCGTTAATCCTTCCGGTACGTCTGCTAACTTATGGGGGTATGGCATGTGGGTAAATTGTTTTAACCCTGTAAATCCTGTGCTGACATTACTTTACAGATCTGTATAATTTCACCTGCCGCCCGGGCAGGAAGCAATGATGTATCGGAAATCCCTGAAACGACCCGCGTAATATTATGGTCCACCTGTCCTTTTCTTTGCCATACTTCTTTAGTGGCAAAAGTTATATAAACCGAAAAGCTGTGATGGCCTGATCCCGGACGCTCCCCTATGATATGTAAAATTCCGTATTTCTTTTTTGGAGAAGCGGGCTGACTGTTGCCAAATAAAAACTCACCGCATTGGTACCCGGCCCTGACCCTGCCATGAGTGATCACCAGTTTTTCAACAGCCGGTTTAAAGTTCGCATTAGCCAGCCCCAACTCCAATAATGGAAGAAAGGTATCCAGGTGTCCGGGGTCTGTTAACGACAGAACATTCAAACCATCAGAAATAACGATCTGCAGATCCGGAACTTCTTCTGCCCATTTTTTTTGGATTTGTTGCAGTTGCTTTGCTGCATCCTGATTAATCTTTTCACCACGCACCGGGTGATACACATAATCTTTCCGGTTCGCCGCAGTAGTAGTGAGCGCCACAGAACCCTTTACAGAGCGGATCAATGATGGCGGTGTTTCAGTCCAGAGACTTTTCTTTGCATCTTCGTACAGTACATGCACTTCTTTATCCAACACCGGCTGCATTTCCCAATAATTTTTTCCATAACCCTCTGCAATGGGAACGCCGCGTTTGCGGATTCGTTGAAGGATCGCTTTCCCTTCTGCCGCTATTATTTCATAAGACCTTTCATCACCTTTTGCCAGGCAATATTGATAATACACCCATACCGGATCACCGAAATGACTGGTTGGTGTTCCGGCCTGATTGATGACTCCTATCCTTTTAAAAAAATCCCACATCCGGTCATTCACTTTGTATCCAAACTGGCGCCTGATCCGTAAATGATCACTAAACGATGTGGTAAGGTAGCTGAGCATCGGATCATTCTTGGTAGGCAATGCCATAAGGTAGGCCGGGTTAGCCGGCATAATCCGATCCATACACCAGTTCAAATCATCCAGGGAAACATCCATGTGCAGGGTGGTGCAAATATCAAGGCCAATGGTCAACCCATGCAGTTTACCCATGATGGTATCTTCCAGGCAACAACGGACCAACTGTTCTTTGGTTCTGAATACTTCCGGTCCAATAAATCCTGCTACATCATTCAGAAAAACCCAGGGTGCATATGCGGCAGATTTGTCTGCAGTCATTTTCATTTTAAGGGCTCTAACAAATCCATATTTTCTGGCTTCGTGAACCACCATATCAAATCCTTCACCATGACCATTGGTGCCATCTGCACCCTGACCTGTTTCAGCATACAATCCATATTGCCCGGTTCGGGTGGCTGTATGTTGAAACATCTTTTCGATACTCAGGTCAAATGTTTGATTGGCATTTACAGTTCCTGCAATACTCTGAAACCAGACCCCTGTTGTACCAGGTTGTACCTCCTCCACTTTGGCCTGTATATCTATATGAGAAAGCACACAATTGGGTAATATGTTTTGCAGATTAAACACAACCAATATTTCATGCAATGCCTGTTCAATTTTAGCAACCGATGCGGGTTCACTGGAAACGGGATTGGTACCCAATACCAGGTCTCCCACTGCATAGGACCATCCGTCAAATACCTGCCAGATGATATCTTCTGTATCATCAGTAGGGGAATTTGGCTGAATGCGTGCGCCCAGGTATCCCTTGCTGCCTATATTACTATCCGGCAGGGGATTGAACACCTTCTGCCCAACTGCAACCAGTTCTTCATTGCTCATGATCTTTACCAGGCAGGCAATTACATCGCTGGTAAGTGCCGGCATAATATTTTTAATGTTCTCTTCTGACTGAGTCAGCACATAATTTTTAAGATCAGCGAAAGTCCAACCCGCAATCAATGGGGTTTCTTCTGTTGTACTGTTAATAAGTTCCACCAGTTCATCTGTAAAAAGCGGTAGTTGGTTGATTGCTGTAATTTTAGTCTTCGCCAGGAGGGTTCTTGCATGCTGCCTGGAAACATCTCCGTCGGCGGCTATTCCTGCTATCTGGTCCCCCTCCCTGAATTCATTGGCGGCACCGATTATTTTACGGTAATAGTCCATATTCATCTTCCCCTTTATTCTTTGAATATGGGAAAAAATATCTTCATCCGGAAGAGGATCCGGAATGAATACTGTACCGGTGGTGCTTTGTTCAGTATTATCTTTCATCAGGTTGCACCCGCCAAGTAAAATGGAATAGCCACCCAGGTATCCTGCCCTGGTTATAAATTGCTTTCTGCTGATTTTCTTTCCTGGCATGGCTTTTGGTTGATTGTGGGTTGTTACAATTTAAGCTATTTCGTGGAATTGTAATACTGGCTGGTTAAATTCTTATTAACTTCATTCTATAAACCTGCACAATGAAATTATTTTCAATTGCCTTTTATAAAACGATTTTTGCCTCATTACTGCTGGTAAGTATCTCCCAAACAACCCATGCTCAAATCAGTGCTCCCAAATGGAGCCCGGAGGAACAGCTGGAACTTTTTGGTTACTGTAACAAGCCTGCCCTTATAAGTGGATTAAGCATTTCTGCAGAAACTGCCGATAAGATCGGAACAATCAACTATTGGGCTACTTTACAGAAGCAAAAAGTGGAGGCGGGTACCAATGACACTTTTGCTACTGCAGGCGAAGTGAATCAGGAAGTGATCAAAAAATACAAAAACCTTTCCATTACCGGAAGCAGGCTGGAAACACTCAATAACCTGCTCAATATAAGCGGATGCCCTTTAATTACACTCAGCTTCAATCATGCTCATGACTCATTAACCAGGGCTCAAATAGTGCTGGCTTATAAAAGCAAATACCGGAAAATGCTTATTGACCAGATAGGGATCAATGGGCGACAGGCCGATATGCTGATTGATGCAGAAGCCTGGAAGCAAAAGGAAGCACTCGTTATAGCAGCTATCCCCGAGAATGATTTTAACCGGATCCGGAAAACGGTAGGGTTACACAATGAATTGGACAGAAAATACAAAATGATCGACCTCACTGATCAGCAAAAAGAGGCCGCTAAAAACTTCTTTCTCCAACATCAGTTATAACCAACTATCGGTCTGCTCATTTTGCAATGAGGCTTTCGTAGAGGATATTCACTGCTTGCCGGATTATTGTGTTAAATCCATCGCTATAGCGGGGATCACAACCATTACTGATCACTACAAACCCAAACTTTTCTTTGGGTTCAAAAAACATTGCACTGTATAAGCCATAGGCTGAACCTGTATGCCCTTTCATGGTCTTACCCGGAATCAGTTTTTCAGACGTCATGATTGCAAGACCGTATCCTTCCTCTGTGGAAAGAGGAGTCTGCATTTGTGCGGCACTGTTTTTAGAAATAATGCGTTTCCCTTTATAACGCCCCTGTTTACTGTGCATGATCATGTATTGCGCAAGATCGGTAGCTGAAATTTTCATACCGCCTGTTGGAGAAAAAATGGGGGTTGTATAACCCATTGTATAGTTGGCAATCTCTTTACTGCGGGGTGCATACGCACCGGGGGATGCTTCAAACCTAGCAGAATCGCCATTGTATTCATAAATAGTGGCAAAACGGGATTGGTCGAGTGAGTCTACACAATAACCACCGTATAAACCAAGCGGATCAAGCACATGGTGTTTTACGTACTGATCAAACCGCTCTCCGGAAATCTTTTCAATAATGGTTCCCACCATATTAAAGTTCAGGTTACAGTACATATATCCCTTTCCCGGTTCATAGTCATTAAAGCATTTTGCCCAGTTACTGTTTTTATCGGGATTGATGGCATCCAGTGTAAAATAGCCCTGGCTGTCGTTGATGGAGGAACGATGAGACAGAACCATCCGGAGCGTAATTACAGTTTCGGGATATTTCGGGTTCCGCACGGTAAACCCCACCAGCTTGCTGATGTCATCTTCCAAACCGAGCTTACCCGCTTCCGCCAGTTGCATGATGGATGTTGCAGAAAAAGATTTGGAAATAGAAGCAATCCGGAACAGGCAATCATTGGTAAGCGGCGTGTTGCTCTCCAGATTTTTCTTTCCGAAAGCGTTTGTATAAATGATTTTATTGTTTTTTACCACCGCTACCGCCAGCCCTACCACTTTAGTTTGTTCCATCATTGCCCGTATACCGGCTTCCGCTTTTTCCGGTTGGCTATAACTACAGAAAGAAGACAGTAACAGGGCCGTAAATGCTAAAAAAGAGAACAATCTTTTTTTCATAACAATTCATTGAGGGGTTGATCAGCGTTTAAATCTTCTTGAACTTACGAAATAAAGCGCAAACCCGCTAATAACTGTAACCAGTCCAAGCACAGAAAAAACTCTTAACAGAATATTTCCGAAATGATCCCTTCCTTCATAATCCATTGTATGCATCATCCAAAGAAAATCAAATACCCGCCACTTATCATTTCTGAATTTCTGAATTGTACCCAGTTCGGTTGCTACATAAACCACGGTATTGGCCGAATTACCAAAACGTATGGCATAAGCTGGCAGTGGCTGCCCCCTGTATTCGTGGTGCTTATTGGTACTGGTTATCAATTGTACTTCCTTTACTTCGGGAGCGCCACTAAAATGTGATTGAGCAACTTTGATAGCCTCCTGCCTGGTCAACGGGGCCCTGAGCTGACCGGTTGTTGCATTGGCTAAATGATTCACGGTAGCACGCTCATGTGCCTGTTTATTTGGATTATGTATGTTACGCACACACCTCACCTGATAAAAAGGGTTTCCGGAAATTTCAATCAGCTGTATGGATACCAGTGAGTCAATCCTGTGTACCTTCCTGATAACATCAAGCACCTGGGTAGGTGAAACCATTACCAGGTCGGAAGATAATAAAGGAGCAGATTTCTTATCAAAATCTCCGTGAATTTCATCCATATTACTCCAGCTGAAATAGAGTCCTCCAATAGTCCAGAGGAAAAACTGGATTCCCAGTAACAGCCCCAGATAGCGATGCGCTTTTCTGATATAGTAGTGGTTGCTTTTTGCCATGCCTACTAAAATATGTAATTATTATAATAAAGGGGTTATCAGGATGAGTATGATCACAATTCGCAACCATAAGTTGTATGTGAAGAACCGCTTTGGCACGTTACGAATATTTAAATGATCCGTGAAACGGATTACGCTATAAAGTTACTGTATCCGCTAATGGATTACGCGCTACAAGAATTATATTCGCAATGGCATATATAATATATAGAGATAATGAACAATATAATCATCAGAAAGGCTGATTCTCAGGATATTTACCTGCTTCACAGTATCAGCACCGAAACCTTTGTGCAAACTTTTGCAGAGGTAAATACAAAGGAAGATATGGATAAATACCTGACTGAGCGTCTCTCATTAGCGCAACTGGCAACAGAATTCAATCATCCGGACTCTGTGTTTTATTTTGCCTTACTCAACAACCAGGTAATAGGTTATTTGAAAATTAATACCGGCGCTGCACAAACAGAATTGAAAGAACCGGATGGATTTGAAGTAGAAAGAATCTATGTACTTAAGGAATACAAGGGCAAAAATGTTGGTCGGCTTTTATTGGATAAGGCAATAGAAATAGCCACCAATAGAAAGGCCGCTTATATATGGCTGGGAGTTTGGGAAGAAAACCACAGGGCGATACGTTTTTATGAAAAAAACGGCTTCAGTGCTTTTGGCAAGCATATTTTCAAACTGGGCAATGATGAACAGACCGATCTGATAATGAAACGAGTATTTAATTAAAAACAGGAACCATGAAACAAAAAATTTACCAGGTAGATGCTTTTGCAGAACAATTGTTCTCAGGCAACCCGGCTGCAGTTTGTCCCTTGGATCATTGGCTGGAAGATGATCTGTTGCAGAAAATCGCTATGGAAAACAACCTGGCTGAGACCGCCTATTTTGTTCCTGCTGGTGACCAGTTCCAGCTCAGGTGGTTTACCCCAACTACAGAAGTTGATTTATGTGGTCATGCCACATTAGCCAGCGCCTATGTATTGTTTCATCAGTTGGGATACGGTAAGAAGGTGATCAACTTTCACTCCCCCAGAAGTGGCGCATTATCCGTTACGAAGGAAGATGGATTCCTGACACTTGATTTTCCTGCGGATACCATCACTGAGGTTAGCGCAACACCAGACCTGACCAATGGCCTGAACATTTTACCCGGAAAAGTATTTAAGGGTAAAACCGATTATATGCTTGTATACGAGCATGAGGATCAGATAAAAAATATCATTCCGGATTTCGCGGCAATTCATGCAATTAAAGCAAGGGGAATTATCGTTACTGCAAGAGGGAAAGATGTGGATTTTGTTTCCCGGTTTTTTGCCCCACAATCTGGTGTGAATGAGGATCCTGTTACCGGTTCCGCTCATACCACCCTTACTCCATTCTGGAGCAGGATGCTCAACAAACAGGTACTTACTGCAAAACAACTCTCTGCAAGAGGCGGTTTCTTAAAATGTTCGCATCTTGGAGAGCGCGTAAAGATCAGCGGGCAAGGCAGGCTTTACCTGGAAGGGGAAATTTTTATCTAAATTATTTTTCTACCCGGCGTTAACAAACCCTTGGCAAATATGGTAAAACCACGTTAATAAGGAACCCAGAAGCAGCAATATAATTCAGCAGCTTGCCTATGCAAGAAACCTGAAAATGAAAAAAGCAATTGTATTACTTACTACTGTTCTGTTTTTTGTGTTAAAATCAACCGCCCAGTTTGAAACGGGTCAGCGAATTTTTTCCGGCGGAATCAACTTCAACAATTACAACAACCAAACTGACCTTAACAACAGCACCAGTAAAAATGCTCAAACCAGTTTTAGCCTGGATGCCTCTCTTGGAAAATTTGTCCGTTCCAATGTTTCCAGGGGATTTAGTATTAATTACGGACACAATTATCAAAAATCAGATCCATCCGCTTATAAGCTCAATTACAACAGCATAGGGATTGGCCTGTTTTCAACGCATTACAGGTCTTTTGGAAGAAATTTCTATGGTTTTCTTCGTTTCACAGTCAACGGAAGTTATCAGTTCGGTACCACTGTACAATCAGGTGTTGACCAAAAAAACAGGGGCTATGAGCTTTCTACCGGCCTTACTCCCGGTATCTCTTACAGGCTGAATAAAAGGGTTTTAGTAAATGGAACACTCAACAATATTGCTTCATTGAATTTTAATCACCGCAGAACAACCTATTCCAATTCCGGCGAGGTAAACAAAATCAATCAAACCGGTCTTTACTCCAGTCTTTCCAATGGTAGTCTGGGAGCCATTGGCATAGGATTCAGCCTGTTGCTGAACAAATAATTTTATTGTACCGCTTTAATGGGCACCAGTTTGATCATCCCGATCTTATTGAAAAGCCGGATGATGGGATAAACCGGATCAAACTCCCACCACTTTGCTGCAAAATTCGGGCGGGCGCCGGCATGGTGGTGATTGTTCTGGAATAATTCTCCCAGCATCAGAAAATCAAAGATCAGGGTGTTTTTGGAATGATCCTTCTCATTAAAGTTTCTGTATCCATACTTATGTCCTGCCCAGTTTACAACTGCACCCTGGATCGGGCCAATGAGAAAATGGATGGGCAGTAAGAGATACATCCACCACTCTGTTGCAAAAAAAGCGTAAAACAAAATATATCCTGCGGCAAAAAACAAGCGGGTAAACCAACTGTCTGCGATTTTATCGATTGCAGGATATACCGGAAAGTTCTTATCGAATTTTTGTTCTATTTCAAGGGTACCTTTCAATACACCATGGTATACTTTTTTTGTATGCCACATCATTGAAAAAACTTCCCTGAAAAAATGAGGCGTGTGCGGATCTTTTTCTGTGTCGCTGTATGCATGGTGCATCCGATGCAGAATGGCATATGCCCTGGCATTCAGGTAAGAAGTGCCCTGTGTAACCCAGGAATAGATGTACCAGAATTTTTCCCAGAACGGATTCATGGTAAACATTTTATGGGCAGCGTAACGATGAAGATAAAAGGTCTGTGCAAACAAGGAAAGGTACCAGTGCAACAAAAGAAATACAGCAATAATCATTCAGTCAATCCTATTTGGGGGTTATAAAGGCCCGCAAAGATGAGATTAAATTCTGGTTAAAAATTAAAAAGTCAGCTCCGGAAGATGAATTTTCACAAAGAGGAAACATGATTTTTATCATTTTTCATGGGGAGAATACGGGGTAACTTTATGCTAATTTTTAATACGTATTGTGCCTTTTGCACTACTGCCCCCGGCTGCCATTCTTTTATATTTTAAATTAACCCACATGAGAACGAGATCAATAAACGGATATCTTCCACTGTACCTATTTGGATTGGTTTTACCTGCCTTGCTCGCCTGCAATAAAAACATTGCTGTGATTGAATCACCCGGCGCTACCATTACAACAACTGTTGATCAAACAATTCTTCCCAACCAGGTTTCTACCTATCCGCACCTGATTGGCCCCAACGATGTTGCCTTATTTTCGCAATATGGATATGGCGCCTGGCAATACGGGGCGGGAGCGCCTTATCAAAAAAGAATAGACCTGATGTCTTTGAATTATACAGGTAATTCCGTTACCAATACGGCGCTTCTGGCCAACTTCTTTGCCATTTCAGATATTCATATTACCGATAAAGAATCTCCGGCACAGGCCATTTATTATGGCTACAAATGGGGCGTTATCTCCGGCTATTCCCCTGCCATGCTTTACTCCACCCATATGCTTGATGCCGCAGTTCATACCATCAACAGTCTTCACAAAAAAAAGTCTTTTGATTTTGGACTTTCCATCGGCGACGCCCTCAACAGTTCCCAGTATAACGAACTGAAATGGTTTATTGATGTAATGGATGGCAAAGTTATTAACCCGGATTCGGGAGAGAAAGATGACCCCAACCCCGGACCCGGCAACGACTACCAGGATGAATTCAAGGCTGAGGGTATTGATCCTTCTATTAAGTGGTATCAGGCACTTGGTAACCACGACCATTTCTGGATGGGTATGTTTCCTCCGGATCAATATATCCTGGATAAAATGACCGGTAACACTATTCTGAACCTTGGGAATATATTCAAAGACCCTTCCGGAATTAACAGCAGGGGTTATTATATGGGTGTGATAAACGGTAAAACCCCTAATGGTGAAATTATAGGCGCAGGACCTGTGGGAAGCTTTACGACTCCTCCCACTGTTTCCCGCGATCCGAACAGGCGTTTTGTTACACGAAATGAATTCATGGATGCGTTCTTAAAAAGCAGTGGCTCCCCCGAAGGTCATGGCTTTACCCCGGCAACTGCAGCCTCCGGATTTGCCAATTATACATTTGAACCCAAATCAGATCTGCCATTGAAAGTAATTGTACTCGATAATACCAACAGAGACGATCGCGTTGTAACGGATGGTTATGGCAGGGGATTTATCGATAAAGAACGGTACGATTGGCTGATCAGTGAACTGGATAAAGGGCAGGCCGAAGGCAAACTCATGATTATTACTGCTCATATTCCCATTAAGGTAGTACTTCAGCATACATTAATGGGAGAGGTCATGACATGGGGCTCCGCTTCATATAAAAATGAAGATGAAATGTTGGTAAAACTGCATACCTATTCCAACCTTATTTTGTGGGTATCGGGGCACAGGCACCTGAGTGTGATTACCCCTCAGAAATCTCCCGATCCTTCCAGACCTGAACTCGGCTTCTGGGAAGTGGAAACCCCTTCTTTGCGGGAATTTCCCCAGCAGTTTAGAAGTTTCAGGATCACCCGCAACAGCGATCAGACCATTTCCATTTTTGCTACCGATGTGGATCCTATTGCAAAAGAAGGATCATTGGTTGCAAAAGCAAGATCCTATGCTGTTGCCGCCAACCAGTTATTCAATATTGTACAGGAACCAATGCCATCAGGAGTAGTAAATGCGGAGCTCATTAAGCAACTTAGTCCGGAAATGCAGGCTAAATTGCAAAACCTTGGAACACCCATTAAATAAGCGTATACGATAAAAGCTTAGCCTCGTTTTTTAAAAACTGCAAAATAAACATCTGCCCGTACCTGAAAGCCCAACTTCCGGTAAACATTAATAGCGGTTGTATTGTCAGTTCGCACATGCAGAAAGGGGACAGACCCATCCTGAAAAATTCCTGCCGCTACTTTGGCCGTGAGATAAGATGCATATCCATTGCCCAGGTATTCGGGACTGGTACAAATAGCACTGATTTCGGTATACCCGTCAGTTTTTAACCGCTCACCCGCCATCGAAATCAGCCGGTTGTTTTTGTACAAGCCAATGTAGTTGCCAAATTCAATGGTTCTACTGTAAAAGGGGCCGGGTTTGGTTAATTCGGTGAGTTCCAGCATTTGCGAAACATCTGCATAGCCCAATTGACGCACCGTAAGATCTCTTGCTGCAACGGGTTTCAGTTCAGAACAATACATTTGGTAGAGCGGGATGGAAAAGATTAGCTCAGTTTCAGCAGGCAGTTGCACCTCCCTTGCTATCATTACAGAAAAAGAGCGCCCCTCCGGCAGTTGCAGGAGCATTTCCTGCCGGGCTGCCTCATCCCAGTTTTTCATTCCGATAAAAGGAGAAACATCTTCCGGAAAATACTTTACAGTTTCCGTTCCCCTATTAAAATGTTGCTGTTTACTACTCAGTGCTTCCCAAACCGGATTTTCTAATGAAGTGATCATACCACAAATTTATCTACTTCTCCAATTCCATTCTGTTTATACTATAGTTTTTCAAATCTCGCCTGGAAAAACCGCAGGTATTTGGGTTCATACACCATTTTCATTCCTTTGATGGAATCACGGCGTTCATACACCCTTGCCGCAGATTCTGCAATCACGTCCATATGTGCCTGTGTATATACCCGGCGCGGAATGGTAAACCGGACCAGTTCCAGCTTTGGATAATAATTCTCCCCGTTGGTCTTTCTGCCTGCAGATACCACCCCGCGCTCCATTGTTCTCACACCGGAATCCAGGTACATTTCTGCGGCCAGCGTTTGTGCAGGAAACTGATCCTGCGGAATATGGGGCAGGAATTTTTTAGCATCCACAAAAATACCATGCCCGCCAATGGGTTTAACAATGGGAACTCCGTATTCCATCATCTTTTCTCCTAAATAAATTACCTGGCCAATTCTTGCCTTGATATGATCATCGCTAACACTTTCCTTAATACCGATTGCCATGGCTTCCATATCTCTCCCCGCAAGTCCGCCGTATGTATGCAATCCCTCATATACCACCACCATATTCCTGGCTTCTTCATATACGTCATAATCGTTCACTGCCAAAAATCCGCCAATATTCACCAGGGCGTCTTTCTTTGCACTCATAGTGGCGCCATCCGTGAGCGAACAGATTTCCTTCACAATGGATTTGATGGACCTGTCTGCATATCCTTTTTCTTTCTGCTGAATGAAATAAGCGTTCTCCGCAACACGGGTCATATCATGTATGATCCTGATATTGTGTTTTTTGGTAAGCGCCCGCAATTCCCTGAGGTTCTTCATACTGATGGGTTGACCTCCAGCCATATTCACGCTGGTGGCCATGCTTATATAGGGTATTTTGGGAGCGCCGTATTTTTTGATCAGTTTTTTCAGTTTACTGAGATCGATATTTCCTTTGAATGGAAAAGTATTCTCCGGATCATGCGCTTCATCAATGATCACATCTTCAAACCTTCCTCCCGCCAGTTCCTGATGCAATCGTGTAGTAGTGAAGTACATGTTCCCTGGAATAATATCTCCTTTTTTAATCAAAATTTTCGACAAAATATTTTCCGCCCCTCTTCCCTGGTGTGTAGGAATCAGGTACTTATAGCCATATACTTCCCTTACCACTTCTTCAAGATGATAAAAGTTTCTGCTACCGGCGTATGCTTCGTCTCCCATCATCATTCCCGCCCACTGGCGGTCGCTCATGGCAGATGTTCCACTGTCGGTCAGCAGGTCTATGTACACATCTTCTGATTTTAGCAAAAAAGTATTATGGCCTGCATCCTTCAGGGCTTTTTTCCGTTGCGCTGCTGTTGTCATTTTTAACAGCTCCACCATTTTTATTTTGTAGGGTTCGGCCCAGCTTTGTTTAATCTTTTTCATTTTGCAGTTTTAAATTAATGATTCAATAGGGGTTAATTTAGCGGTAAAATGCCGGAGCATCGGCGCTTCTTCCACAATGGTCAACCCTTTGATTTTCTCTCTTTCCTGAAACACTTCAATGATCACCTCTGCCACATAGTCAATATGACTCTGTGTGTACACTCTCCTTGGAATGGCCAGCCGAACCAACTCCAGTTGCGCAGGTATCAGTTGCTTACGTTCATCATATTTTCCAAACATCAGCGAACCAATTTCAACGCTGCGAATACCGCCATGCAAATACAAAGCTCCTACCAACGCCTGCCCGGGATATTGTTCTACCGGAATATGTGAAAGAAACGCTTTTGCATTCAGGTAAATGGCATGCCCGCCGGCTGGTTGCATTACCGGCACACCTGCAGTAATCAGTTTGTCGGTGAGATACTCAATGCTGCGAATCCTGTATTGCAGATAATGTTCGTCCATCACCTCCCGCAAGCCAATGGCAATGGCTTCCAAATCCCTGCCGGCAAGGCCACCGTAAGTAGGAAACCCCTCCGTCAGTATCAGCATGTTGCGGCATTGTTGTGCCAGCTGTTCGTTGTGCATAGCAATAAATCCGCCGATATTGGCAAAGGCATCTTTCTTAGCGCTCATGGTACAGCCATCTGCATAGGAGAAAAGTTCATATACAATTTCCGGGATTGCTTTTTGCGAATACCCCTCTTCGCGGAGCTTGATGAAATAAGCATTCTCCGCAAACCGGCAGGCATCTATAAAGAGTGGTATTCCGTGCTCCCGGCAAACCGCTTTTACTTCGCGGATATTCTGCATACTCACCGGCTGTCCACCGCCGGAATTATTGGTGATGGTAATCACGCAAAGCGGAATATTTTCAGCTCCTTTCTGAGCAATGCAGTTTTTCAATGCTTCAACATCCATATTGCCCTTAAAAGGAGCCGGAATAGAGGGATATTTCCCTTCCTCACAAATCAGGTCGATTCCTTCTGCACCGGAAAATTCTATATTGGCCCTTGTCGTATCGAACAGCGTATTGCTCACAATGTATTTTCCTTTCCCGCCCACAATGCTGAACAGGATTTTTTCCGAGGCTCTTCCCTGATGAGTTGGAATCACCACCGGCATGCCGGTGATTTCCTGGATGGTAGATTCGAAGTGAAAAAAACTGCTGCTTCCGGCATAGGATTCGTCTCCCTGCATAATGCCGGCCCATTGACTACTGCTCATGGCGCTTGTTCCGCTGTCTGTGAGCAAATCAATCAACACTTCGCTGGCGTGTATGAGAAATGGATTATAGTGAGCATCCTTTAGGATAACCGCTCTTTGTTCTTTTGTGGTGAAATAAATCGGCTCCACCGATTTTATTTTAAACGGTTCAATGATCGTTTTCATTTGTTTTATTTTGGCTGATATTACAGATCAATTACTTTGATTTAATCAAAGAATGATGTATACGTATTTTTACATGAACCAGGTTCACGCAATTGTCTTAAAAGAGGGGGTGCAACTCCCTTAATTGAATGAAATTCAGGAAGGTCTGCTGATGATATTTTTCCAGAGTTGCATATGATAAAGTTCTGCTTTTTATGGATAATAAAGTCAAAGCAAAGAGCAGTGGCCGGAATTATTGAAGAACCGGATGCTAAACATCCGTTTCATTGAAAGACAGTAACAAACTGGAAATATTCACCTCCACCTTCCTGTATTTAATCCCCGCTTTGTTCAGCATCATCCTGGAGGCCCTTGCAGGTTCCGTTCCTTCATATTTATCAGAAAGATAAATCACCTCGGTGATTCCCGACTGAATAATGGCCTTGGTACATTCATTACAGGGAAAGAGGGCCGTATAGATTCTGCAGTTGTGCAGATCCGTTCCAATACTATTCAGGATCGCATTCAATTCTGCATGACAAACAAAAGGGTATTTGGTTTCCAGGAACGCACCCGTTTTAGCCCAGGGAAATTCATCGTCGTGGCAACCCACAGGTAGCCCGTTATAACCCGTACCGACTATCCTGTTCTTTTTATTTACAATGCAGGCGCCCACCTGTGTATTCGGATCCTTACTGCGGTGTCCGGATAAGAGAGCAATGCCCATAAAATATTCATCCCAGGAAATATACCCCTCTCTTTTTTTCAAAACAGTTTATTTTAACTACCAAATTAAGTAACTCTGCTAACAAATCCTCGGCAACTGTTCCCCGGTTAGATAATTCACCATACGCTTTCCACCTACACGGCTCTTCATCATCACTTTGCCCCCATGATCCGTAGTCACTTCTCCTATGACGGCTGCGCTGGTTCCATTGGAATCCTTACGAAGCAATGCAAGGAAGGCATCCGCAATTTCCTTTTTTACTACAGCAAGAAACAACCCTTCATTGGCTACGTACAAAGGATCAAGCCCCAGCATTTCACAAGCGCCGTCTACCTGTTCATCCACGGGCAGAAGTTTCTGATCCAGGTAAAATCCAAGCTGGGTAAGCTCCGCAATTTCATTCAATACAGATGCTATTCCCCCTCTTGTAGGATCACGGAGAAAATGAATATCTGTTCCGAACGCTTCCACAAGGGTTTGTACGGTATGATTCAGGTTGGCGGTATCGCTCACAATACTGGTTTCAAACTCCAGGCCCTGGCGCAAACTCATAATGGCCATTCCATGAGAAGCAATATTGCCGCTCACAATAATCACATCACCATCCTGTATGTTTTTGTGGTGGATATTTGCCTTAGGGTTAATCAGTCCCACCCCGGATGTATTGATGTAAATTTTATCTCCTTTCCCTTTTTCCACTACCTTGGTGTCGCCCGTTACTATCTGAACACCTGCATTATCTGCCGCATTTTTAATACTTACCAGAATTTCCCAGAATTCAGTCATAGGAAAGCCTTCTTCTATAATAAATGCCAGCGAAAGGTATTTGGGTTTTGCCCCGCACATAGACAGGTCATTCACTGTACCATTAATTGCCAGGTCGCCAATATTACCACCGGGGAAAAAGATGGGAGAGATCACATAACTGTCCGAACTGAATGCCATTTTACCATTCATTTCAAAAATAGCGCCATCGTGTTGCTGGTCTAACAAGTCGTTTTTAAAAATATCAAAGACGCCGCTTTGCAAAAGACGGTGGGTAAGCAATCCCCCGCTTCCATGCCCTAACGTAATTACATCAAAATCAAATTTGGGCATCGGGCACTGTAACTGCATTTTTATTTTATCGGCCATAATCATTTTTTAAAAGAAAAAACTCAGGCTGAATTTTGCCGCAAGTTTTGTTCCGGGGGTGAAATGAATTTCTTCTACCGGCGTAACTTCATTTTTTAAACGGCTTACCGTAGCAAACTGGGTTTCCTTCCATTTTACATTCAGCATATTCTGGATAGCAAATCCTATCTCATATTTTGGTTGCGTATAGTTTAACACCAAATCATTCACAAAGTATCCTTTCGCTGTGATTGAATAATCCGTATTGGCAGGCCTGTTTCCCAGCCACCGGTAACGGATACTGCCGTTGATACCGGTTTTGTTTTTATAAGTAATCCCCCCGGTGCTGCTCCAAACGGGGGCCAACGGTATATAGTTTTGTCCTTTGATCTCATCTACCATCCTTCCATGCGCATAGTTCAGGTCCACATCTATATACACCGATGTAAACGGTTCATATCTCATGGAAAAATCAAACCCTGTTCTTTGGGTTCTTCCTGATGGTTCAGCATAGGCTCCGTCTCCGCTATACACAAATTCCTGCTTTAACCAAAGGTACCACAAAGCGCCATGCAACAACATGTTTTTGGATGGTTTAAGTATTACACCAAAATCGGCTGAATAAGCCGCCGGCATTACATCTCTTCCTTTCTCCAGTACAGCTACCCTGGTGTCATTTGAATGAAATCCTTTGCCCAGATTCAGATAGAACCGGGTATTTTTGTTGCTTTGATAATGAAAGCTCAGCTTGGGACTCAGGATAGCTGCGGTTGCTCTGAAGAGACTGTCTGATTGAAGATGATCTTTATAGTTATTCAACAATTGATCATACCGCAGACCCAGATTGATGCTAAAACGGTCTGTGAACCGGATTGTTTCATTTTGATAAACATACAGGTTGGTTTCTGCAACATCCCCGTATGCTTTTCTGTTTAACAGTGTAGTACGATCGATGGTATGGGACAGTTCCAGGTCATTGATCTTATCATGCCTGAATCCGATACCGGACGCCGAACTGAGCTGTACCGAGCCCAATTGAGAAACACGATGAAAGCTGCCATTGTAGCCAGCCAGATTCCTGTTTTCTCTCTGCCTGATCTGATCACCATTAACCGGGTCATCCAGGTAAAAAGTAAAATTGGAATGCAGGTTGAACCGATAATGGGAATACCAGAACTGGTTTTTAAAATAATCTCCGTTTTTCAGGGTAGTGATGAACTGTGCATTCAGGTTCTGCCTGGAGGTTCTGCCGCCTTCTGTATGATCAACGGCTCCGTAAAAGCCAATGGAACCGTCGGCAACAGCACGATCCGGAATCTGCCCTGAAGCATCCCACTTGCTACTGAAAGAGGAAGCACTCAGGGTTAAATAGGTATTCCCGGAAATCTTCCCGTTGTATTTCAGGAAGAAATTAAACCGGTTAAAATGTTGGGGAAAGTCAAAATAACCATTGGAATAAGCCATTTCGGTTGCCACATAGAACGATTGTTGTTTTTCCTTTGCTTTTTCATTCAACAGATTAAACATACCCAGTGCCCTGTATGTATCAAACATACCACCTTCCAGTTTAATGGTGTTATTGCTGAGCCCATTCCTGGTTCTGATATCTACAAAACCAGAAGTGGTAAAATTTCCTTTGGATGCATCATAAGGTCCTTTTTGAAAATCAACCTGTTCAATGGTTTCGGGTATCACAAAGTGCATATCTGCATAGCCCTGTCCATGTGCCTGAGAAACCAGGTTTACCGGTATTCCATCCGCAGTAATATTGATATCGGTTCCATGATCGCAATCAAATCCACGGATAAAGATCTGTTCTGCCTTACCACCTCCCTGGTGCTGGCCAATAAATAATCCGGGCACCATCCGCAGGATTTCCTGCGAATTGTTGACTCCCCGCATCCTGATATCTGTTTTGCTGATGGTTTTATATTCCTCTCCTGCCTGGGATCTGACCGTAACCTGTTCCAGCTGTGTTGAGCCGGTTTTCATTGCAACAGGAAACGATGGATTAAAATCACTCACCATCACCATCACATCTTTATATCCGATGGAACTAAAAAGAATATAGGCGGTATGGCTGGTGGGCTGTGCAACAAAATGACCCCTGATATCTGTCACAACAGATCTGTTATCCGGCATAAGGGTAATGACAACCCCTTCCAGTGAAAGACGTGTATTGGCGTCAACTACATACCCCTTTAAGGGTTTCTGAGCCGTTGCCATTGTACAGGTTATCGCCAGTAAAGCCGCTAAAAAACATCTCATGATTGTTCAATATTATTCCTCCCCGGCATAATGATAATAGGCTGCGCAGGCTCCTTCACTGCTTACCATTGGTGCACCTAAAGGATGTTCCGGTTTGCATTTAGTGCCGAAATTCGGGCATTGTTTCGGCTTCTTCAAACCTTTCATGATATCGCCGCTGATACACTCTTTGTTTTCTTCGGCAAAAGGAAGGTCAATCATGAACTTCAATCTTGCATTGTAGTTTTTATAGCGGTCGTTCACTTCGTAGCCGCTTTGTGGAATATTGCCTATTCCCCTCCACACCCTGTCGCTTACTGCAAAAACTTTTTGGATGGTATCCTGTGCAAGGCGATTCCCTTCGCGCTGAACACTTCTTGCATACTGATTCTCTACTTTGTATTCGCCTTTCTCCAGCTGTTGAACGGCCATCAGGATGCCCTGCAATAAATCCACCGGTTCAAAACCGGTAACCACAATCGGGCATTCATATTTTTCAGCAACAGGATGGTATTCATTGATGCCCATAATAGTACAAACATGCCCTGCAGCCAAAAAAGCGTCGATCAGGTTTTCTTCATCGCTTAAAATAGCTTCCATAGCAGGAGGCACCAGTACATGAGAGGCCAGTATACTATAATTGTCCAGTCCCAACTGATCTGCGTGCACCACACTCAAAGCGTTGGCGGGAGCAGTGGTTTCAAAACCAACCGCAAAGAACACAACCTGTTTGTCCGGATTTTGTTTGGCCAGTTGAACGGCTTCCAGCGGAGAATAAAGAATCCGCACATCAGCTCCTTCGGCCTTCACTTCCAGCAGGCTCTTTTTGCTTCCCGGAACCCGCAGCATGTCTCCAAAGGAACACATGATGGTATTCGGCTGCTCTGCCAGGTATATAGCCTCGTCAATAACACTCACACTTGTTACACAAACAGGGCATCCGGGTCCATGGACCATAGTAATCTTATCGGGCAGCATATCCAGAATGCCATTCTTTACCAGGCTATGGGTTTGCCCCCCGCAGATTTCCATAAGTGTCCACGGTTTGGTCGTAATCCGGTGTATTTCCTTAATGAATTCTTCCACCAACTCAGGGTCACGGTATTCGGTCAGGTATTTCATATAATGGGGGATTACTTTTAATAAATTTTTTCGTTGGGTGGCGTTTCCAGCTCTTCCACCTCTCCCATGTCTTTGAGATAGTTGAACACTTTCTGCGCTTCTTCTTCGTCTACTTTCCCAATGGCAACCCCTACATGTACCAGTACATAATCGCCTACCTGCACTTCGGGAACCATACATAGATTCACCTCTTTCTGTATACCGCCAAAAGACACTTTCCCGGTTCTGAAAGTATCATCCAAGGCGTTGATCGTTAAAATTTTACCGGGTATGGCTAAACACATATGATGAGATTTAAGATTCCTGATGAATTGATTCCGCCCCCGATATTAAAAGAAAAGCCGTCCGTTGCTGCGTGATTTCGAAACAGGCTAATTGTCCGAATCCGATACATTCATCGTTGGGGCTTAATTGCTGATGAAAATATACATTGATTTTTCCGGATAATGCCTGTGCAACCAGATCAGTAAGCAGGGCGTTCTGAAAAACACCTCCGCTGAATGCTACTTTTTTAATTTTATGAACAGCACAAAGCTTTACTATTGCCACCGCCAATGAATGGAAAACCTTCCAGGCTATTTCCGCAACAGGAATTTCAGCAGCAATATCTGTTAAAAACTGTTCCAAAAACCGATCCCAGTTCAGTACGCCGTTCTTCTCTTCCAAAGGATAGGTTTCCCCTGATCTTAAAACAGCATTGCTTGCAGAAGCCTCCATCAGCATGGCAGCCTCTCCTTCGTAGCTATGTTGTGATTTAATTCCCAGCATACAGGCCAGCCCGTCGAGGAATCTTCCCATAGAACTGGTTTGCACCGGTTGTTCCTGTTTCAGCAATTTCTGAAAATAAGCCCATTCAGTTGCACTAAAATAAGGCCGAAGCATTTCCATTTTCCCTCGGGAACGGCTTAACAGACTCAGGGCGGAGAGTCTCGGCTCCTTACTCATTTTATCTCCGGCCAGTTGAGGAAAATAATTCAGATGCGCCACCCTTTTCATTTCCCGCTGCTGGTATACAAAGCATTCACTTCCCCAGATTTGTTTGTCATCACCGTATCCCGTTCCGTCCCAGATGATGCCCATTACCGGCTCTTCGGCATGCAACAATTTGTTTTCTGCCAGCACTGCAGCAAAATGGGCTTTATGATGCTGAATTTCAACAACCGGAAGGTACCCGTTTTGGTTGGTTAGTTCCTTTCCGTACTGTGATACAAAATAACCGGGATGGCTATCCACCAGCACCTTTGCAGGTGCTGTTTGGAGCAACTGCAGCAGATGGTGCAGCGTCTTGGAATAACTTTCCTGTGATTCAACGGTTCCCTGATCTCCCAGGTACTGGCTAACATACAGGTTTGTACGGTCGAGTATTGCAAAAGCGCTTTTTAGTTCACCGCCTGCGGCAAGAAGGGTTTGTTCATTTTGCCTGAAGGGATTGGGGAAATAATTGGGTGCCAGCCCCCTGCCTCTTCTCAGGATAATTCTTTGGCCCACATCGGTAAACTGCATCACACTATCGTCCTGCGGTACCAGGATCTCCCTGTCGTAGGTCAGCACCCAATCGGCTGCTTCAAATAATTCTGCCAATGCTTCCTGATCCTTATAAATAATCGGAGAGCCGCTGATATTGGCGCTGGTGGCAATAAGCGGGCGGCCCACTTGTAAGGAAAGGAGGTATAATAAAGGGGAGTAGGCAATCATTACACCCAATCTGGTCAGTCCGGGCGCAACCTGACTGGTGCAGATGCTGTTTCCGGAAGTTGGCCTGAGTTTACACAACACAATCGGAGCTCCATTACTGAGCAATGTATCCTCTTCAATCAGCCGGAGTTCCACATCTTTTGACGCCGAATGAATATCGGGGTATAAAACAGCCAGTGGTTTGGAGGGCCTGTGTTTTTTAATCCGAAGCGTTTGAATCGCCTCCGGATTGGTTGCATCACACATCAGCAGGTATCCGCCAATACCTTTAACGGCAATGATCTTGCCATTGAGTAAAGCTTCCGCAACTTTACATACGATAGCAGACTGATCAATATTGATCTTATCGGTGGGTGATTGATAGAGGTGCATTTTTACCGCGCAGGACTTACAGGAATTGGTTTGACTGTAGTGCCTGCGGTTCTGAATATCATGGTACTCTGCATGGCAATCTTCACACATAACCAGGTGTTTCATGGTGGTATGCTCCCTGTCGTAAGGCAAAGCATCCACAATGGAATAACGGGGTCCGCAGTTGAGGCAGGTAGTGAACGCATACCCGTTTCTTCTGTTGGTATCGGCTGTCAATTCCGTTTTGCATTCAGAACAAATGGCAATATCGGGCGTCAGTAACAGGTCTGGCCTCGTAGTTGAAAAACTTTGCCGAATGGTAAACCCCTCAAATGATTTTGTTTCTGTACTGAAAATATCGTGATAAGCAATCAGTGCATTGCGGGGGGGGGTATTGGTTACGGCATGATAGAAAGCCGCCATATCCATCAGGTTGGCAGTAAATTCTATCATAACGCCCTCATTGGTATTGCTTACCCAGCCGCTAATGTTCATCTTTTTAGCCAGCTTGCAGACAAAGGGCCTGAAGCCTACGCCTTGTACCAGGCCCCTGATATGAATATTATAGGTCCGAAGCATTCGGTCAGATTAGTTCCGGAACTGCTACTTTGGATTTTAACCAATTATACCAAACAGACAAACCTTCACCGGAAGTACAACTTACTTCTATGATTTCTAACCCGGGGTTTACCTTTTTTGCATTGGCTTTTACCTTTTCCATATCAAAAGGAACATAAGGCAGCAGGTCTATCTTATTAACAATACACAGTGTGGAGGAATGAAACATATCCGGATACTTCAACGGTTTATCATCGCCCTCAGTTACACTGATGATTACCACCCTTTCATTTTCTCCCAGATCAAACATGGCCGGGCATACAAGATTACCCACATTCTCAATGAATAAAACAGAATTGTCTCTGGGTTTCATTCCCTGTAAGGCATGCAATACCATATGAGCATCGAGGTGACAGCCCTTACCCGTATTGATTTGTGTTACCTTTGTACCGGTAGCGTGTATCCGGTCGGCATCATTGGTGGTTTGCTGATCACCCTCAATCACTGCAAATTCCAGTTCACCTTTCAGGTCTTTCAGCGTTCTTTCCAGCAGGGATGTTTTTCCTGAACCGGGAGAACTTACCAGGTTCAGCGCCAGGATGTTTTTGGCATCAAAATAACCCCTGTTCCGCTGGGCCAGTAAATTGTTCTGGTGCAACACATCCTGTTCCACGTCCACAATCGTTTTGGTAGTCGCATGTGAATGCCCGTGATCATGCGAATGCCCGCCATGGGTATGCTCATGTTCACCAAGATGATGTATGGCAGTATTGCCACCGGAATCACAACCACAAGTTGCACACATAAAAAATATTTAATTCTATAAGATAATCTATTTAAGAAACAACCAGCGATTTTACCTTCAATTCTTTTCCGTTCAGTATATCCAGCAAATGTTCCCCACACACCGGACAGGGATCGAAATAATGCTGAATGCTGAACACTGCATCGCAATCAAGGCACCTGGCTTTTGCTTCTATCAGGTTGATTTTCCTGGCAGCCTGCTCCAGAACAGAACCTTTAACCGCCTGTTTCCAGGCAAATTCAAAGGAGTCCATTTCTATACCGCTCATGGTACCAATGTCCAGTTCAATCTCATCTATAACAGCAGCACATGCCTGGTCGGCCTGCTGCTTAGCAATATCAATGATGCTCATTACTATGGAAAGCTCGTGCATTATTTACTTTTGAGAGCCCGCATCTCTTTTGCGGAAATACCTTAAACCGGCAAAGACCATCAATAAACTACCCAGCGTAATTACTGCATGCATGGGTTCGGTAAAATAGTGGATAATAGTATAACCCTCTGATTCTCCGTGACCTGGGTGCGCCATGGTTACCAGTGGAGCAATTGTAACAAGGAACAGGCCTAATGAAATAGCAAGTTTTTTCATATTTTATAGTTTATTAGTACAATATTAAAACTAATCACCGTTCGTTTTTATGATGAAAGTCATATTTTCTGATGACACTTCGCATAAAAAAATTAAAGTAGTCATTTTAGTTTTGGTAAGCTCTTAACCTTAAAAATATCAGCATGACTAACGATGTTTTGCCAAAACAACCTACTTATTACGAGGAGGTTCAAAGAAAAGGATATTCCCGCCGTGATTTTGTCCGGTTTGTAAGCATGATGACCGCATTCATCGGCCTGGAACAATCCGCTATAGGTCAGGTAACCACGGCCTTGGAAACCAAACCACGTGTTCCTGTTATCTGGTTACACTTTCAGGAATGTACCTGCTGCAGTGAGAGCTTCATCCGCTCGTCTCACCCGATTGTGGCAGATATTTTACTCGATAAAATTTCGCTGGATTATACCGAAACCCTGATGGCCGCTTCCGGCTTTCAGGCAGAGGAGGCCCTGCACAACACCATGACCAAATACAAGGGACAGTATATCCTTTGTGTAGAGGGAAGTGTTCCGCTGGCCGCAGACGGTGTTTATTGTATGATTGGTGGTAAAACCTCCCTGCAAATTCTGGAAGAAGCTGCAGAAGGGGCTGCTGCTATTATTGCCTGGGGCAGTTGTGCCAGCAATGGTTGCGTTCAGTCTGCCAAACCCAACCCTACAAAAGCAACGCCTATCCATAAGATCATTAAGAACAAACCTATCATCAAGGTTCCGGGTTGCCCTCCAATAGGTGAAGTGATGGCTGGTGTCATTGTACACTACCTCACTTTCGGCAGAATCCCTGAGCTGGATAAACTGGGCAGGCCAAAAGCATTTTACAGCAAACGCGTACACGATACCTGTTACCGTCGTCCTTTCTACGATGCCGGCCTGTTTGTGGAAAGCTTTGACGATGCAAATGCCAAAAAAGGATATTGTTTATACAAAGTTGGCTGTAAAGGGCCTTCTACCTATAATGCCTGTGGTGTAATGAAATGGAATAACGGAACCAGTTTCCCGATCCAGTCCGGACACCCTTGTATCGGTTGCAGTGAGGAGAATTTCTGGGACAACGGAAGATTCTATGAACGAGGTTCTTCATTTGCCGGATTTGGTATTGAAGCCGATGCCGATACATTTGGTAAAGTAGCGCTGGGTGTTACTACAGCCGCACTGGTTGGTCATGCCGTAGCTACCAACATCGGAAAATCTAAATTCATCAAAGAGCATCAGCAAGAAGGAAGAGAGAGTGAACATGAATTGAAATCTTAAATTAAAATCACCATTCAACTAGCCATATGAGCAAAAGAATAGTTGTTGACCCGATCACGAGAATCGAAGGTCACTTACGCATAGAAGCTGATATTGAAAACGGCAAAATTAAGGACGCTTATAGTAGTGGTACCATGGTGCGGCTACTGGAAGAAATTCTTCGCGGCAGAGATCCAAGAGATGCATGGGCATTTGTTGGAAGGGTTTGCGGAGTATGTACATCCATACATTCCGTTACCTCCGTCCGCGCAGTAGAAGATGCGCTGGATATCGTTGTTCCGCCCAATGCGGAACTGGTAAGAAACCTGATGAACTGTGCGTTGTATATGCACGATCACGTGGTTCACTTTTACCACTTACACGCCATGGACTGGGTAGACGTGGTAAACGCCTTAAAAGCCGACCCTAAAAAAACATCTGAACTGGCACAGAGTATCTCGAAGTGGCCCAAGAGTTCTCCGGGTTATTTTAGCGACCTGCAGGCAAGAATTAAAAAATTTGTAGACAGCGGACAACTGGGTATTTTCTCCAATGGATATTGGGGTCATCCTGCTTACAAGCTTCCTGCAGAAGTGAACCTGATCGGATTAGCACACTACCTGGAAGCATTGGAGTGGCAAAAGGAAATTGTAAAGATCCAGGCCATCCTGGGTGGTAAAAACCCTCACCCCAACTACCTGGTGGGTGGCATGGCCTGTGCGGTGAGTATTGATGATGTAAGTGGTCTGAATGCTGAGCGCCTGGCCTATATAGGTCAGTTATTGAAAGATGGTAAGCAGTTTATAGAGCAGGTATATATTCCGGATCTGATGACGGTGGCTTCCTTCTATAAAGACTGGGGGGCTATTGGCGGTGGACTGGGTAATTACCTGGTTTACGGAGATATGCCTACCAATGGATACAGAGATGCATCCAGTTTCAAATTCCCTTCCGGCGCCATCCTGAACAAGGATGTTACCAAAGTATACGAAGTGGATCTGAAAAAAGAAGACGAGGTACAGGAATTCATCACGAGGTCCTGGTATGAATACAAGGAAGGAGACGCTAAAGGTTTGCATCCCTGGAAAGGAGAAAGCAAGATCAACTATACAGGCCCTAAACCCCCGTTTGAACACCTGAAAACAGATGAAAAGTACAGTTACCTTAAAACACCAAGATGGAAGGGCAATGCAATGGAAGTAGGACCATTGGCGAGGGTACTGGTAGGATATGCAAAAGGAAGGGAAGACTTTAAAGAAGTGGTAGATAAGGCATTGAAAGACCTGAATGTTCCTATTGCAGCCTTGTTCTCTACTTTGGGAAGGACTGCCGCCCGGGGCCTGGAATGTGTACTGGCTGCACAGTGGGGTCAGGAGTTCTTCGATCAGCTTGTATCGAATATTAAGAATGGTGATACAAGAATGGCAGACTCCAGCAAATTCGATCCTTCTACATGGCCCAAAACAGCCCTGGGTGTAGGGCACGCTGAAGCGCCAAGAGGTGCACTGGCACACTGGATCAATATTGAGGATGAGAAAATAGCCAATTACCAACTGGTGGTTCCAACAACCTGGAATGCATCTCCCAGGGATGGTAAAGGTCAGATGTCTGCCTACGAGGCAGCATTGATCGATACCCCGGTTGCTGATGAAAAACAGCCACTGGAAATTCTGAGAACCATTCACAGCTTTGATCCATGCATGGCTTGCAGTGTTCACCTGTACGACGAAAACGGAACAACCATCAGCAGAATCAGTGTTGTAGGAGACTAAAACCTTTAAATCAATTTTATGGCAAATAAATATTTGCATATTCACAGGCTTCGCAGAGTGTATGTGTGGGAGTTGCCGGTAAGATTTTACCACTGGCTCAATGCCGGCGTAATCATCGTACTGATTGTAACGGGATTTTTTATCTCCAATCCGCTGGCACTCATGAGTAACCGGGAAGCTGCCAATCAATATACAATGGGATGGTTCCGCTATATTCACTTTATAGCGGCCTACCTGTTCTTCTTTAATTTTTTATTCCGTATCTATTGGGGGTTTGTGGGGAACAAGTACGCAAACTGGAGGCAGTTCATCCCGGTTTCCAAAAGGTTTATCAAGGAGATGTGGACTGTATTCAAGATCGACATCCTGATGCTTAAAAAGAATGGACAGCAACAGGACCATTTAAGCGTAGGGCACAATGCAATGGCGGGTTTCATTTATTTTCTGACCTTTCTTGTGTTCCTGGTACAGTGTTTAACCGGTTTTGGACTGTATGCATCAATGTCTGACTGGTGGTTACCAAAAATGTTTGCATGGTTCCCTGCAATGCTCGGTGGCGACATTGTAACCAGGCAGATTCACCACTGGGCAATGTGGTTCTTTATTCTCTTTGCGGTGGTACACGTTTACCTGGTATTCTACCACGATTATGTGGAAGGAAGGGGGGAGGTCAGCAGCATGGGGGGAGGATGGAAATTCATTGAGGAAGATGTGTTTGAAAAAGACAAGCATATGACCCCTAATCCCGAAAAAACTAAATAATTGAACATGATTGGCAATACAGGCACACTGGTGATGGGTATTGGTAACTATTTAATGGGAGACGAAGGTATTGGTATACATGTTGCCAATCGCCTGGAGAAATCTATGCTGCTTCCTGAGGGGGTCAGTGTATTGGATGGAGGAACCGGTGGCTTTCATTTGCTGGAATATTTTGAACGCTACGATCATATTATTCTGATAGATGCCACATTGGATAGTCATGTTACGGGTACCATCCGCAAGATCAAACCGAGATTTGCAACCGATTTCCCTCCAGCCATGAGCACACACGATATCGGGTTGAAAGACCTGGTAAGCGCCCTCCAGATCCTGGGGAAAATGCCGGAAATCGATTTATTTGTAGTAAGTATAGCAACCATTCAGCAACAGGGAATTGAGTTAACACCTGAAATAGAGGCGGTTGTTCCAAATGTCATTGACGAAATTTTAACCCTTTTAGCAGAAAAAGAGGCCATTTTAGCCATTTAAGCGATTTATATTATACTAATATGCCATTTAGCCCGCCAAAAAGCGGGCATTTGGCTTTTTTTTAAGGGATTAAAAAAAGCTTAAAACATTATATTTGTTCTTCAACCTAAAATTGGAGGCATGCATATAACGCTACTTAAACCCACTCACCTACTGATTGTTGCTACCGCTGTACTGTTTCTGTTTTCCTGTTCTGCCAGGCGTGGAAAAGAGGAATCCGCTTCGGTACCGGAATTACCGGTGATTGAGGTTGTAGTAAAAGATACCACCCTGAACAGTGAATATGTTTCGGATATTCAGGCGTTGAAGAACGTAGAAATCAGGGCCCGTGTGGGCGGTTTTCTGGAAAAGATTTTTGTAGATGAGGGGAATGAGGTTAAAAAGGGCCAGCCGCTTTTTCAGCTAAATGATCAGGAATTGAAGACTGAAGTAGCCAGGGCCAAGGCCAATGTGTCCAGTGCCATGGCTGATGCAAAAGCAGCCGAGCTGGAAGTAGACAGAACCCGTATCCTCGTTGAGAAAAACATCATTTCTAAAACAGAATATGAACTGGCGTCTGCAAAATTAAAAGCGGCCAAAGCCAAAATTGAAGAAGCGCTCACTACGCAGAAAAGCGCTGAAACAAAGCTCTCTTATACCTATATCAGCGCTCCTTTTGACGGAATCATCGATCGTATTCCTTTAAAAATAGGCAGCCTGATTGATCCGGGCGCCTTATTAACAACGATCTCTGATATCAACCAGATCTATGCTTATTTCCATATTTCAGAGAACGAATACCTGCGTTTTAAAAAATCACTGACAAAAGGACCGCAGGAAAACAAACCGCTTCAACTGATACTGGCAGACGGATCAGAATATGCTTACCCTGGAAAGATTGAAACCATTGATGGCGAATTCAACGACAATACCGGCGCCATCGCGTTTCGGGCAAGGTTCCCCAACCCTAATAAGCTTCTTAAACACGGTGCAACCGGTAAGGTGCGCCTTACCAGTGCGGTAGAAAACGCGATCCTGATTCCACAGCGATCTACTTTCGAAATCCAGGATAAAAACTATGTATTTGTGGTAGATGGCAAGAACAAAGTAACCATGAGAGCCTTCCGGCCGGGTCAGCGCGTAGCCCAATTTTACATTGTTGAACAGGGATTAAAACCCGGGGAAAAGTTTGTATATGAAGGTATGCAAAGCATCCGCCAGGGCGATATGATTACCCCGCGGTTCCTGAATACAGACAGTCTCATGAAAACGGCCATTGAACAGTATTAATTCATTTTTATGCTAGAAACCTTTATCAGACGACCGGTCTTATCGCTGGTTATCTCCATCATTATTACATTACTGGGAGTGCTGGCCCTGTTTACATTGCCGATTACCCAGTTTCCCGATATCGTTCCTCCCTCTGTTACTGTAACCGCTAAATATACGGGCGCCAATGCCGAAGTACTGGCAAAAGCGGTGGCAACACCGCTGGAACGCGCCATCAATGGCGTGCCGGGTATGACTTATATGTCGTCTGTTTCCAGTAACAACGGGGTTACCCTGATTACCATTGCATTTAAAGTAGGAACAGATCCCGACCTGGCTGCGGTAAACGTACAGAACCGGGTTACCACCGTGCTGGACGAATTACCCGAAGAGGTGATTAAAGCCGGGGTGACGACAGAAAAAGATGTAAACAGCATGCTGTTGTACCTCAATGTAATGAGTGAGGATAGTGCAGCAGATGAACAATTCATTTACAACTTTGCGGATATCAATATTCTGCAGGAGCTGAAAAGAATTGACGGGGTTGGTTTTGCAGAGATCATGGGGCAAAAAGAGTACTCCATGCGTGTATGGCTGAAGCCCGACAGGATGCTGGCCTATAATGTTTCTGCACAGGATGTGGTAACAGCATTGCGAAACCAGAACGTAGAAGCCGCTCCCGGTAAAACCGGGGAAAGTTCCGGAAGAAGCCCGCAATCCCTCCAGTACATTCTTCGTTACACCGGAAAATTTGCGGATCCTGACCAATATAAAAATGTAGTAATCCGTGCGGAAAATAATGGCTCCATTCTGTACCTGAAAGACATTGCCGATATTGAACTGGGTGCCATGAGCTATAGCATGGTGTCCAAAACAGATGGAAGGCCATCGGCGTCCATCATGCTGAAACAACGCCCGGGTTCCAATGCAAAAGAAGTGATCGAAAAAGTGAAAGCCAGGATGGCTGAGCTCAAGGAAACCTCTTTTCCTCCGGGAATGGTATACAATTTTGCCTATGACGTATCCCGCTTCCTGGATGCATCCATTCATGAAGTAGTGAAGACCCTGATTGAAGCGTTGATACTGGTATTTATTATTGTATTCATCTTCCTGCAGGATTTCCGTTCCACCTTAATTCCCGCCCTTGCCGTACCTGTTGCCCTGGTGGGAACCCTGGCCTTTATGCAGGTCATGGGCTTCTCCATTAACCTGCTGACCCTGTTTGCGCTGGTACTGGCCATTGGTATTGTAGTAGACAATGCCATTGTAGTGGTGGAAGCCGTCCATGTAAAAATGGCGGAGCAGCATCTCTCGGCCATGGATGCCACCGTGGCTGCCATGAAAGAGATTAGCGGGGCGATTGTGGCCATTACGCTGGTGATGTCCGCTGTATTTATTCCCGTAGCATTCCTTTCCGGATCTGCAGGCGTATTCTACAGACAGTTTTCTCTTACATTGGCCGTATCTATTGTAATATCCGGTGTTAACGCACTGACACTTACCCCGGCCTTATGTGCATTGATGATTAAACATACCCATCAGGAGAAGAGTAAGGGTCTGCTGGGCAAATTCTTCAACGGATTTAACAACGGTTATGCAAAAACCGAAAACAAGTACATGAAACTGGTAAGCTGGATCGCCGGAAGAAAAGCAATCACCATGGGATTACTGGTGGCCTTCTTTATTGGTACAGTTGGCATAAGCAGTATATTACCCGGCGGTTTTATTCCCACCGAGGATCAGGGTATTATTTATGTAAATGTGTCTGCACCGGCCGGCGCTACGGTTGAAAGAACAGAAAAAGTATTAATGGAACTGGAAAAATCCATCAAGACCATTCCATCTGTAGAAAACCTGACTACGCTTTCCGGTTATAGCTTAATTACCGAAGCAGCCGGAGCCTCCTTTGGCATGATGATGATTAACCTGAAGCCATGGGATGAGCGGAAAGAAACAGTGAGTGAACTGATCCCGATGCTCCGGGAAAAAACAAAGCATATCACCGATGCCGCCATAGAATTCATGCCACCGCCAACGGTTCCCGGATTTGGAAATACCAGTGGTTTTGAACTTCGGGTGATTGATAAAACAGGTTCCGGCGATTTGCAGAAAACGGCAGCGGTCACCAACAACCTGATCAATGAAATTGAAAAAGGCGGAGTGGTTGGATCGGCCTATACCAGCTTTGATCCCAATTTCCCGCAGTACATGATCCATATTGATTATGATATGGCTGCAAAAAAAGGGGTGACTGTAGAAAATGCCATGAGTGATCTGCAAACAATGATCGGAAGTTTTTATGCTACCAATTTCATCCGATTTGGACAGATGTATAAAGTGATGGTACAGGCCTATCCCAATTACAGGGGTAAACCAAGCGATCTCCTGAGCCTATATGTTAAAAATGACCGGGGGGAAATGGTGTCTTACTCAACGTTCTGTCGCCTGGAAAGAGTATATGGACCGGAACAACTGACCAGGTACAATATGTATACCTCTGCCATGGTAAATGGTGACGCAGCCCGGGGTTTCAGCTCTGGTGAAGCTATTCAGTCCGTCGAAAAAATTGCGAAAGAAAAACTACCCAGGGGTTATAGTTATGAATGGTCCGGAATTACCCGCGACCAGGTACAATCCGGCGATCAGGCAGCAACTATTTTTATAATTTGCCTGATTTTCGTTTACCTGATTCTTTCTGCACAGTATGAAAGTTTTATCATGCCTTTTGCGGTGATTCTTTCCATTCCAACGGGTATTTTTGGCGCTTTCCTGGCACTGAAAGTACTGGGGCTGGAAAATAATATTTATGCACAGGTAGCGCTTGTAATGCTGATCGGATTATTGGGCAAGAACGCCATCCTGATTGTGGAATTTGCCATGCTCCGGCGCGCGCAGGGTTTCAGCATTTTTGAGGCTGCCAGGGAAGGTGCGGTATCCAGGTTACGTCCAATCCTAATGACCTCCTTTGCATTCATTGCAGGCCTAATTCCTCTGTGTATTGCATCAGGTGCCGGCGCAATCGGTAACCGTTCCATCGGAACCGCTTCAGCAGGCGGCATGTTCTTCGGAACTGTTTTTGGGGTAATCATCATCCCTGGTCTCTATGTGATTTTTGCCGGTATTGCTGAATTTTTCAATCGTAAGAAACCAGTGGCTGCGGCTGTACATATCAGCGAGCATCCCGAAGAATTTTCAGACAGATAGAAGCAATTACTATGAAAAAAATAAATGCATATTCTTTTTTATTATTCTATTGTATAGTTATCCTGTACAGTTGCAGTATACCTGCAAAAACAACCAGTCCTGTACTACAGGAAATGCCTGAGAACTACGGTTCTCCCGGAAAGGATAGCCTGAATATGGCATCCATTTCGAGGGAATTGTTTTTCCATGATGAAACATTGTTGGGTTTAATAGATACAGCGTTAAAGAATAACCCCGATCTGCAGATAGTACTGCAGCGGGTAGCTGCATCAAGGGCCTACCTGACTATGGGCAGGGGTTTAACCAGGCCCTCACTGGATGCCGTTGTGTCTGCAGGGGTAGACAAGTTTGGGGATTATACCATGAATGGATTGGGTAATTATGATATGAATCTCTCCCCCAATATCAACAAAGACCAGCGGATTCCGTTGAACATGCCAGATATGTTCCTGGGATTCAGAAGCAGTTGGGAAGCAGATATATGGGGTAAACTGTCTGACAAGAAAAAAGCAGCTTATGCACGTTACCTTTCCTCCGAAAAAGGGAGGCTGTGGACTACTACTCAACTGGTAGCGCATGTTGCATCATTGTATTACGAATTATTGGCCCTGGATAAAGAAGAAGAGATTATTCTTAACAATATTGAACTGCAGGAAAATGCATTACAGGTGGTCATTGCGCAGAAAGCGGGAGGAAGAGCCACAGAGCTGGCGGTACAACAATTCAATGCACAGTTACTGGGAACAAAAAGTTTTCTGCATGTGATCCGGCAATCCATTGTGGAAACAGAAAACGCCCTGAGTGCCTTAACCGGGAAATTCAACCAGCAGATCAAAAGACACAACAAAATTGTGGAATTGGAATTGCCAACCATTGTAAATACAGGAGTGCCTACCCAATTATTGATCAACCGTCCGGATATTCAGGAAGCAGAATTACTGTTAACTGCTGCCGGAGCGGAACTGGAAGCCAGCAGAAAAGCTTTTCTGCCCTCATTAAACATCACTGCATACACAGCATTAAACTCCTTTAACCCCCAATTTTTAGTATCCCCAAAATCGCTTGCCTACGGAATTCTCGGGGGGTTGGTTACTCCGGTGCTAAGCAAAAACATGCTCAAAGGAAACTATGAGCTTGCAACAGCAGCCCAATCGGAAGCGTTTTATCAATACCAAAAAAATATCCTGAATGCCTACCAGGAAGTACAAACGCAATTAAAAGGGATAGAACATTATAAACAGATTTACGTCCTGAAAAGCGAGGAAACCAAAAGCCTGCAGGCAGCAGTAAGCACTTCAAAAGAATTGTACCGTACCGGCTATGCTTCTTACCTGGAGGTCATCACGGCACAAAGAGGTGTACTGGATGCTGAACTGGAATCTATTAAGAGCAAAAGAACCGTATTCATTCGCCTGATCGATTTATACAGAGCTTTGGGAGGGGGCTGGAATTAACCCCTCCCAGGCCTGATTATTTAGAATGCTGATAAATGTTGTGTTCTACCGCATAGAGAATAATACCGGCAATGCCTTTAGCGCCGGTTTTATTCATGATCCGCGTCCGGTGTCCTTCCACGGTCCTTTTACTTAAATGCAACTCCTCCGAAATTTCTTTACTGGTCAGTTCCTTACAAATCAGCCGGATAATATCCAGCTCCCGGGTACTGAACTGATGTTTCACTGTTGAAGGATCAGGGTTTTTCCGGGTGATCATTTCATAAAAGCGGTCGGCGCTCTCCGCACAGAAATAAGGCTCCCTTTTATAGACTGCTTTAATGGCTTCATGGATCTCATCCACATCTGCAAATTTGGTGACATGTCCGAGCGCACCCAACTCCACCATTTGCCGGATACCCTCATCACGGGGAGAAGAAGCTAATGCAACTACCCTGCTTTCGGGTAATGCAGCAAACAACTCTTTAATAGCGGCAATGCCATCAGATTGAGGGAAATTAATAGAAATGACGACTACATCGGGAAGGTCGGTCCTGGCCAGACTGATCATTTCAATTTCATTGCGGGCTTCTGTAATAGTGCCCATATTGGGTTTCTGTTCCAATACATGTTTTAATCCTGTCCGATATACACTTTGGCCATCTGAGATCAGGATGTTGATTTTATGCTTTACCATTAGAAAAATTTTCCATTTAATTATGTTCTTTTTTCAAATGGCAGTTTTCTAAAAGGCAAAATGCAGTAAATATTCCAGCAAACAATCAAGGCTTTATACTGATTTTTTTCGCATATAGCCGCTTCAAAATAAGTAAACTTCCTAAAACAATGATTTTTCTCAATAAATCACTAATTTAATTTCATGAAACTACCCAAATTAATCATGGCTGCGGGAGCAGCCATCTGCATAATGCCTGTAAAAGCGCAGCAACAATTGAATACAGACAGCCTCTTTAAAGAAGCGGCCCGCACGGAAGTATGGGAGCCTGTTCCGGCAAAAATCACTCCCGGTAAATCGGCCGGTGATGCACCTTCGGATGCCCTCATCCTTTTTAATGGCAAACACCTGAATGAGTGGCAGAAAAAGGGAGGAGGCAACCCCGGATGGAGAATTGATGCACCTGGTACACTGAATGTGGTGAAAGGTTCGGGAGATATTGAAACCAAACAGGGGTTTGGCAGTTGCCAGTTACATATAGAATGGAAAAGCCCTGCAGTAATAGCCGGAAAGGGACAATCCAGGGGGAACAGTGGAATTTTCTTTATGGGTCGATATGAATTACAGGTACTGGACGCCTATAACAACCCTACCTATGTAAACGGCCAGGCGGGTAGTATCTATAAACAGTTTATACCTCTGGTGAATGCCGCCAGAAAACCAGGCGAATGGCAATCTTATGATGTGGTGTTTACAGCACCAAGGTTTTATGCGGATGGTCAGGTACAGGAACCTGCAAGAATTACAGTTTTTCACAACGGCGTACTGATACAGAACAATGTAACTATTAAAGGCAACAGTGAATGGATCGGCGCTCCGGCGTACAAAGCGCATAGTGAAAAGGAACCTATTATACTACAGGATCACGGAATGGATGGGGGTAACCCGGTTGCTTATCGCAACATCTGGATCAGATCACTGTAAGGGCAAATTCCAGCGCTTTTTTTTCGGTCCGGGATACGCTGAATGTGACCATTAAATTGCCAGAAAGGTACGTTGAGATCGGGTGCAGATAATACAGGCATAAACAGACTTGTCTGCAAATGTATTGAATACTCAATTTTTTCTATCTTCAAAGCATGGCGCAAAGCAAATACCTGAAATACCTGAACGTATTATCGCTTTTTGATACAAAAAGAACCCGGGATATTTTCCAGATCAATCCCACGGTAATTCCGCAGCGTGAAGAAGCGGAGCATATCCATATTACCGTATTTGATTACAATGCAGAACAGCTGGAAGAAAAAGTATTTGACAATGTTGCTGCAACCTATCCTTTCCGCGACAACAATAAAATCAGCTGGATTAATATAGATGGGATCCGCAAAAAAGATGTGGAGGCTGCCTGTAGCCATTTCGGTATTCATTACCTGATTACAGAAGATATTCTCAGTGTAAGCCAGCGTCCTAAAATGGATGACCTGGATCCGGTTCTATTTGGCCTGCTGAATATGCTCTATTTCAATGAACAAACAGGTGCCGTAGAAACAGAACAGATCAGCATTGTGCTTGGTAAAGGGTTTGTGCTTTCTTTTCAGGAAGACGCCAACAGGGATGTTTTCACGCCTATTAGGGAAAAACTAAGGGTTGCCGGCAGTAAGCTTAGAACGAGTGGTGCGGATTATCTCTGCTATGCATTATTGGATATGATTGTTGACAATTATTACCTGGTGATGGAAAAGATCGGAGAAAGAATTGAATGGCTGGAAGAAAGAATTATCCGAAGCACCAATAAACGATCCCTGGCCGAAATCAATGCGCTTCGTAAAGAACTGATTGTGCTGAAAAGAAATGTAAGCCCTGTCAGGGAACTGATCAACGGCTTTATCCGGAGTGAGAGCGATCTGCTGGAAGACAAAACCACCAAATATTTCAAGGACATCTATGATCATATTGTACAGGCCAGCGACCTCGCGGAAAATTACCGGGATATGATGATCAATCTGCAGGATCTCTATTTGAGTAATGTAAATCTGAAAATGAACGAGGTCATGAAAGTAATGGCCATTGTAACCTGCCTGCTGGCTCCGGCAACAGTAATCGGCGGGATTTTTGGGATGAACTTCGATAAGCTACCTTATATACACCATCAATACGGGTTTTATATTGCCGCATGCCTGATGCTGATCGTACCGGTAATCATGGTATTTATTTTTAAGAAAAGAGGCTGGTTTTAGTGGTCACAATCGTCTGCGTGGGCATGATTGTGTTTGCGGCATAAACGGTAATTAAGATAATGCCCGGCCACAATAAACAATACCGCAGGGCCCAGCAGCCAGTAGCGCCATTCATGCAGAAAGCTCACTTTTACCAGCAGCAGGATAATCCCCAAACTGAAAAGGATCATTGGAACCAGGCTATGATGGTGTTTAATCAATCCATGATAGAGAGAAAAAATGCCTATACAAAAGGCAATACCAATCATAAAGTATTCAAAATGAAGGTTTTCGATAATATTTACCCCAAACAGCGGCAAACTGCTCAAAAAAAGCGGGAGTACGGCACAGTGAATGGCACAAGCCACAGAAGCAGTAATCCCCAACGCATCCCAATTGATTTTAAAACTCATCTGCCTGCAAAAGTACAACAGTGCAACCATGTTGCAAAATAATTGTACAAACGGCTGTACCTTTGCATTTCAATCATGAATATGAGTAAAAAAATATTGGGGTACCTGGTTTTCTTTATTGTACTGGTACTGGGGTTTTACTACTTTCTTTTCCGCGATAATGATATGTGGAAGAAAAAGCTATCTATTATCAGTTATGTAAAGCCTTTCCATTTTACCACCCAGCAGGGGCTTCCTTTCACAGACCGGGACATGCTGGGGAAAGTGACCGTGGTGGAATATTTCTTTACCACCTGTAAGGGGATCTGTCCTAAAATGAACACTAATATGAAAGCCATTTACCAGGAGTTTCAATCTGAACCCAATTTCATGATCCTTTCCCATACCTGTAATCCTGAAACCGATTCTGTTCCCGTATTGAAAAAATATGCCGATTCATTGGGAGGTCAACCACAGAAATGGGTATTCGTAACCGGAAGAAAGGACAGTTTATACCAGATGGCAAGAACCTCTTACCTACTGGATGATCCTAAAAACAGCTTTGAAAAGATAGAAGACCAGTTCATCCATACCCAATTTTTTGCACTGGTGGATAAAGATGGTAAAGTGAGGGGCCAGATTTATGATGGCCTGAAAAAGGAGGAACTTGATCTGCTGAAAAAAGATATCCGGACCCTGCTTGCAGAAAAATCTTCTACCGGTAATTTTGTGAATGGTATTTTTAACAATAACCCCTGATAACAGGTTATGCATAACAAAATTACCGATACCCTGAAAAAGCACCAGCTGAGTGTTACCGATTCCAGGAAAAAGATCCTTTCTTTCTTTCTGCAGTCCGGTAATGCCCTGGCACATGCAGATATTGAACATAAAAGTGGTACCGAATTTGACCGGGTAACCATTTACAGAACCCTGCAGACCTTTGTTGAAAAGGGAATCATTCACACCATACCTACTGCAGACAACTCCATCAGGTATGCGCTCTGCAAAGACGAATGCGTAGAAGGGCATCATCACGACGACCATGTTCATTTCATTTGCGATGAATGTGGCACCACGTATTGCCTGGACCATGTAGGCGTTCCGAAAGTAAAACTGCCAAAAGGATTTAAAGCTGCCCAAACCGATCTGGTAGTAAGCGGAACATGTAATAACTGCGAAAAATGATATTAATAACGGGCGCTACCGGATTGGTAGGATCACATCTTATTCAGCAACTTGTTCAGGAGGGTAAATCTGTGCGCGCCTTATACAGGAGTACGATTCCATCCATTGCAGGTTCGGAAGGGGTTGAATGGGTGAAGGGAGATATTCTGGACACCAGCTCACTGGAGGACGCCATGCAACAGGTAGACCAGGTATATCACTGTGCAGCCATTGTATCCTTTCATCCATCACAAAAAAGAGCGCTGAATAAAACCAATATAGAAGGTACCGCCAATGTGGTCAATGCCTGCATCAACCTGGGTGTGAAAAAACTGTTGTTTGTGAGTTCAGTGGCGGCGCTTGGAAGAATCAGGGAAGATCAACCAATCGATGAAACCATGAACTGGACGCCCGAAACCAGTAACAGTGAATATGGTAAAACCAAATTCATGGCAGAACTGGAAGTATGGAGGGGAATGGGAGAAGGGCTGGATATTGCCATTGTAAATCCCGTGATCATCCTGGGAGCAGGAAATTGGGATGGAGGATCTTCCGGAATCTTTAAATCGGCTTACAACGAGTTTCCCTGGTATACAGAAGGGGTCAGCGGATTTGTGGATGTGAAGGACCTGGTACGCGCCATGACGCTTATCATGCAATCACCTGTAAGCGGAGAACGTTTCATTATCAGCGGAGCAAACAACGCTTACAGAGACGTGTTTACAATGATTGCCAGGGGATTCAATAAAAAGCCCCCTTATAAAAAAGTAACCCCGTTATTGGCTGAGATTGTATGGCGGCTCGAAGCGCTGAAAGCAAAATTCACCGGCAGGAACCCATTGCTGACCAAAGAAACCGCCAGGACCGCTCAGGCCAAAGTAACCTTCAACAATACCAAATTATTGAAGAAATTTCCTGAATTCAGTTACATACCTTTAGAGCAATCCATCAGCCGGATCTGTACGGAAATGCTGAAAAAAAACGGGATCTGATATTACTCCATCACTTTCTTCCACAATTCCGGTATGCGTTTAATCCATACCAGTTCTCTTCTTTTGATGGACGCATCTTCGGCAGGATAACCAAAATAGGTTTTGCCGCCGGCAAGTGATGAAGGCACCCCACTCTGTGCAAGCACCACCGCATTAGCGCCGATGGTGAGTGTTTTACTTACGCCAACCTGCCCCCAAAGGGTAACCCCATCTTCTATAACAGTTCCTCCGGCAATTCCTACCTGCGCCGCGAACAAACAGTTTTTTCCAACGGTAACATCATGGCCGATGTGTACCATATTGTCCATCTTGGTACCCTTGCCGATCCTGGTTTCTGCCGTTACGCCTCTGTCGATCATACAACCTGCGCCGATCTCCACGCCGTCTTCAATCACCACATTGCCACAACTCAGCATTTTCTTAAACCATTGTTCGCGATCCTTTTTAGTGTTGTAATAAAAAGCATCACCGCCAATCACCGTTCCGGACTGAATCACTACATTGTCTCCGATCACTGTATAATCCAGCAGGGTAACATTGGGATATATAACAGTGTTCTTTCCAATCCTGACCTGTTTGCCGATAAATGTATTGGGCATTATAACAGAGCTCTCGCCAATCACCAGATCATCACTGATCGATTGATGCGCCGGGGTAAAAGGACGAAAATGCCGGACAATGGTAAGGTATGCTTCAAATGGATCAGATACCACTAAAATGGTTTTCCCTTCGGGTATAGTAACTTCTTTTGTATTGATGATGATAAAATCCGCGGCGCTTTTTAAACAGGTATCATAATACTTGGGGTGGTCTACAAACACGAGATCCCCTTTTTCTACTTTGTGAATTTCATTGATGCCAAGAACAGCAGTTGTGGTATTACCTGCAACTTCTGCATGAATCATGTCGGCGATCCATTGAACCGAAACCGGAGCGGGAAACTTCATTTGGTGTGATTTTAGCGGCAGTAAAGGTAGTATGCATAGGTTTCAGGGAAATTTTTTTTTGGGGGGAAGCCCGGAAAAGGGATAGAAAAAACCCCTTTTTATTTACACAAAAACGGCATGCGGTTTTTGAACGGCGCGCAGATATACAAAAATAACTTCTTCTCAAACGCTTTGTTCATCAATGTTACAGAAGATTGTATTTTTTTTCGATTGAATGCATCGTTGTAAAAATGCTTCCTGCGAGCAGGAAATCAGGTTCGTAATTTCACTACACAATCCACATCAGCAGCCAAAATGTTAATAAAATTGTTTAAAAAAATTTTTGCATTCGTTAAAAGTCTTTTTAATATTGTGTAGGGAAATTCGTTTCCCAGTACTTACTAACCCATCCATATACAAAGTCTCGCTTCTGCGGGACTTTTGTTTTAGTACTTTTCAAAGCAGTTATTATGAGTCAGGTACATTTTTCCGAACAGGAATTAATCAGAAGAGAAAAGCTTGCAAAGCTACAGGCAGCAGGTATTGATCCTTTCCCCGCGCCGCTTTATCCGGTAAATCGGTTTTCTACAGATATCAAAAACAACTACACCGAAGAAACAAAAGATCAGTTTACCGGTCTGTGTGTTGCAGGCAGGATCATGAGCATCAACGATAAGGGAAAAGTTTTCTTTATCAAAATACAAGACAGCAAGGGCATTATTCAACTTTATGTGAAGCGGGATGAAATATGCCCCGGCGAAGACAAATCTTATTTCGACAACCTGGTAAAACACGGATTGGATCTCGGGGATATTGTTGGCTGTACCGGTTATGCGTTTGTAACAAAAACCGGAGAAACCTCCATACATGCGCAAACCATTACGTTGTTAACCAAATCCCTCAAGCCGCTTCCCGTGGTTAAAAGGGATGAGGAAGGAAATATTTTTGATGCGGTAACTGACCCGGAGTTCCGCTACCGTCAGCGTTATGCCGACCTCATCATCAACCCGGATGTTAAAGATACTTTCCTGAAAAGGACCAAAATCATCAACACCATCCGTGAGTTTCTGAACGAACAGGGAGCCCTGGAGGTAGATACACCGGTTCTTCAGTCGATCCCGGGTGGAGCGGCTGCCCGTCCGTTTGTAACACACCATAATGCACTGGACGTTCCTTTCTATTTAAGGATCGCCAATGAGTTGTACCTAAAGCGGTTGATTGTAGGTGGATTTGACTGGGTATATGAGTTCAGCAGAAACTTCCGCAACGAAGGGATGGACCGTACGCATAATCCGGAGTTTACCGTGCTGGAATGGTATACCGCCTATAAGGACTATCTCTGGATGATGGAAGTAACCGAACAACTGTTCGAAAAAATTGCCATTACCCTGCACGGGACCACAGAAGTTACCCTGGGCAATACCATTGTTAATTTCAAGGCGCCGTTCAAAAGGATCAGTATTCACGATGCCATTAAGGAAAACACAGGTATTGATGTAAGCGGGATGGATGAAGCAGGTCTCCGTGACGTATGTAAGCAACTGAAGATAGATGTTCCTCCTACCATTGGCAAGGGCAAACTGATTGATGAGATTTTCGGTACAACCAGCGAACATACTTTTATTCAGCCGACCTTTATTATCGACTATCCTGTTGAAATGAGTCCGCTTACCAAAAAGCACCGCAGTAAACCAGGACTGGTAGAACGCTTTGAGCTGATGGTCAATGGTAAGGAACTGGCCAACGCCTATTCCGAACTGAACGACCCGGTCGATCAGCGCGAACGTTTTGAAGAACAGGTTAAGCTGATGGAACGGGGAGATGATGAAGCCATGTTTATCGACTATGATTTCCTGCGTGCACTGGAATACGGGATGCCGCCAACTTCCGGTATCGGGATTGGCATAGACCGTTTGTGCATGATGATGACCAACCAGGCATCCATTCAGGATGTGCTGCTGTTCCCCCAAATGCGTCCGGAGAAATTTGAAGATTAACCGGAAGATGCGGCTATAGGAGTTAATTCTATCACAATAAAAGAGCGCAGTAAAACTGCGCTCTTTTATTGTGATAGATACCCAAAAATTCAGCCGTTGTCTTAATCCCTGTAGTTTAGTGCAGGTTTCCGCTCGCCCAACAGGGCCTTGTACTGATAATCTCCCTTTGATTGTAGAAACTCTTCTTTGGCTTTATTCACCAATGTTGGATCTGTGAACAGGTCAATTGCAGTCAGCGCCATAGTTTTGGCAGCAACCATCATGCCTTTTGTTCCCACTTCTGTGCCCCCGCAGGCTACTGCCTGCCAGCTGTGTGCGGGCGTACCGGGAATCCAGGTGGCTGCGCTAAGGCCAACAGTGGGTACGGCATAACTTACATCACCCACATCGGTAGAGCCGCCTCCTGCGTCTATCACAGCCTGTAACGGTGCAACAAGGGAGGCGCTTTCAATAGCAGGCGCTTTATAAGTAAAAGAGGACTGCAGTTTTTTGCCAAACTCAATTTCTGCGGGACTGTATTTTACCCCGCCCACCTGCTGAAGGTTTTTTTGCATGGCTTCTGCAAGGGTTTTATTGATCAGGAGGTCGTGCGTGCCGCCAATAATTTCAAATTCCACTTTGGTTTCTGTTCCCAGGGCTGCACCATTGGCTGTTTTCTCCAGTCTTTCAAAGATGGAAGCCACCACTTCTTTCTTAGGGTGGCGTACATAATAAAACACTTCAGCAAAATCGGGTACCACGTTCGGCGCTTTTCCGCCCTGTGTGATCACATAGTGTATCCTGGTTTCCTGCGGAACATGTTCCCGCATCATATTTACCATATTATCCATCGCTTCCACTCCATCCAGTGCAGAACGTCCTCTTTCCGGTGACATGGATGCATGTGCAGATAAGCCGTAGAACCTGAACTTGGCAGACTTGTTGGCCAGTGCACTGGTCATGGTTACACTGTTTTCATCGTCGGGATGCCAATGTACGGCTACGTCCACATCTTTGAACAAACCCGCACGAACCATATATACTTTACCGCTGCCGCCTTCTTCCGCCGGGCAACCATATACACGAACGGTTCCTTTCAATTTTTTAGCTTCAATCAGTTTTTTGATTTCTATTCCGGCGGCAACAGATGCTGTACCAAATAAATGGTGACCGCAACCATGGCCCGAATTCAATCCGGCAACGGGCTTTTTCTCAGGATCGGCATCCTGTGATAATCCTGGGAGCGCATCGTATTCTGCAAGGATGGCAATCACTGGTTTGCCGCTACCATAGCTGGCTACAAATGCCGTTGGCATTTCACCCACACCTGCCTCCACTCTGAAGCCGTTATCCTTCAGGGTTTGTTGCAGGAGCTGTGTACTTTTAACTTCTTTATAGCCAACTTCTGCAAAACCCCAGATCTGGTGGGCCAGGTTCTTATAGCTGTCGTATTTTCCATCGAGCTGCTGAATAGCTTCTGTTTTAATTCCTGCTACCGGAATTGTTTTTTGTGCATGTATTCCGGACAAAGTCAGTGAACACAATGCAAGCAGTACTGTTTTTCTCATGTGCTGGTTACTATTGGTAATGGGGATATGTTAAACAAAAAGATCTTTGTACAATTCTGCTCCCGGAACCACTGAATATTTATTCAGATCGGTGATCCCTTCGGCAGCCAGTACATCTTCGTCTACAAACGTGTTTCCACTGCACTGAGCAGCGGTTTTAGACAGGATATAATAAACGCTGTCAGCAATGATATCCGTAGTGCGGCTCATTTTAGCCAGCGCCTCTCCGCCCAGTAAATTTCTTACTGCTGCAGTATCAATGGTGGTTTTGGGCCAGAGGGCATTGGATGCTACTCCGGCACCTTTTAATTCGGCGGCCCATCCAAGGGCAAGCATGCTCATACTATATTTGGTGATGGTATAGGCAATATGTCCACCCATCCATTTTGGGTCGAGGTTAATGGGCGGGGAGAGCGTAAGTATATGGGGGTTCATTCCTTTTTTAAGGTAAGGAATACAGTGTTTTACTACCAGAAAAGTACCCCTCACATTGATTTGCTGCATCAGGTCAAACCGCTTGGCATCTGTTTGCTCTGTAGGAGTTAGCTGAATAGCCGATGCATTGTTGATCACCACATCAATTCCGCCAAAATGATCCACGGCCTGCTTCACAGCTGCTTCAATCTGTTCCTCCTGCCTGATATCCACCTGAACGGCCAGCGCCTTGCCACCGGCTGCTTCCACCTCTTCTGCTGCAGAATAAATGGTGCCTCCCAATCTTGGATCTTCCGAAACACTTTTTGCGGCAATGACAATATTGGCGCCTTCTTTGGCCAGGCGTAGTGCAATGGCTTTACCAATACCTCTGCTGGCACCGGTAATAAAAACGGTTCTGTTTAGAAAAGGGGACATAAGCAAATTGTTAGAGAATAAAAGTACGTAAAGCCATTTACCAACCGAGAAATTCTTTTATTACTTTTTCCGTTTCCAGGCAGGCAATATCCAGATCGCGGTTAACAATCGTTTTATTAAAATGATGGCTGAACGACATTTCATAACTGGCTTTGCTAAGCCTGGTGGAAATGCTTTCGGCGGTTTCCGTTCCCCGGCTTTCCAGTCTTTTTTTCAATTCTTCCACGGATGGCGGTTCAATAAAAACGGATAAACAATTATTGCCGAACTGCTGCTGAATATGTATTGCGCCTTTTACATCTATGTCCAGCACCGGCACTTTGTCCGCATCCCAGATTCTTTGCAATTCGCTTTTAAGGGTTCCGTAGTAACAGCCTTCGTATACCATCTCCCATTCTACAAACTCATCCGCCTCAATTCTTGAACGAAACTGTTCTTCAGGTATAAAATGATACTGTACTCCATCCAGTTCCCCTGCTCTTGGCTTGCGGGTGGCAGCAGAGATGGAAAAAGCCAGTTTAGGGTATTTATTCAGCAGAAATCGGGTGATGGATGTTTTTCCCGCTCCGGACGGGGCGGTAATGATGATCAGCTTATGACTGGAAAGGGTCATTGTAATTTTTGCTGCAAAGAAACAATTAATTTGGAGTAATTTTATATTCGTCACTCCCTAAATTGCGCCCACTTTGAGAATTCAGGAAGTTATATCATGTAATAACAGCACTGCTGCATTCAATGAAAGTTCTCCCTGTGTACGTTTACTGATTCAAAAAAACGGCCAGATCATCCATTGCAATAATCGGGCTGCCGAGGTATTTGGATATGATGCCGAAACAATTCTTTCCGCATCGGTTAAAGATTTACTGGACCCTTACGATAACAGGATAGATGAATTATTGAATACCCCCTTATCGGGCAAAAAAGTCACCATCAATACAGTGGCGATCAGGAAAAACAAAGAGTTTTTTCCTGTTTCGATTACATTCCTTGAATACCACGACAACGAACTGACCCGGAATGTAATGGCATTGAGCATTATAGACATCACGGCCATCAATAAAACAGATTTGTTGTTACAGGAGACCTCGCAAATTGCGAAAGTAGGTGGGTGGGAATTGGATCTTGAATCCAAACAGCTTTACTGGACCAGTATTACCAAGGAGATTCATGAAGTTCCTGCAAACTATATTCCAACATTGGAAAAAGCGTTTGACTTTTATCATGGAGAGGAATCCAGATCCCTGCTAACCAGATCAGTGGATATTGCAATGCAAACCGGCAAACCCTATGATATCAAAGTAGTGATCAAAACGGGTAAGGGAAATATCAAACAGGTAAATTGCAGGGGAAAAGTACATTTTGAAAATGGCATTCCCACCCACTTGTTTGGAATCATCCAGGATATCACCGAACAGGAAGAAAACAGGCAAAAGCTGGTGACGGCAGTAAGTGAGTTCAATAAAATCATGGACACATCTCTGGATATTATCGGGGTCATTAACAAAGAGGGAGAATATGTACAGATAAACAAAGCGGCTGAAAGAGTATGGGGATATACAAGAGAAGAGCTGATTGGCAGTAAAAACACCAAATTCATTCTGGAGGAAGACCTGGCAAAAACCATCGAAATCATCAATAAGGTAAAAAGCGGAATTGATGTAACCAATTTCGAAAACAGGTATAAAACAAAGGATGGAAGAATTGTTGCCATGTCCTGGTCTGCTACTGCTGACCAGGTTTCCGGATTCCGCTATGTCATTGGAAGGGATATTTCAGATAAAATTAAGAATGAACAGCAGCTAAAATTACTCGAATCAGTAATCACGAATACCAAAGATGCAGTGTTGATAACAGATGCCATCGCTACAGATGAATCGGGGCCAAAAATAGTATACGTTAATGAGGCTTTCACCAGAATGACCGGTTATACCAGGGAAGAAATTTTGGGTAAAACGCCTAAGCTTCTTCATGGTCCGGAGACCGATCAACAGGTAATAGCTAAATTGTACAAAGCGATTGAGCACTGGGAATCCTGCGAAATTGAAGTAGTCAATTATAAGAAAAACGGAGAACCCTACTGGATCAATTTTACGGCGGTTCCTGTTCCGGACAATATGGGTAGCTACAGCCACTGGATTGCCATCGAAAAAGATATTACAGAGAGAAAAAAAGAAGAAAAGGAAAGAACAAGACTGATCAACGAGCTGGTACAGAGCAACAGAGATCTCAAACAGTTTTCTTATATCACATCTCATAATTTAAGAGCACCGCTCACCAATTTGCTTGCGCTGATCAAACTCCTGAACTGGGATGATATAAAGGACGAGGAAAATAAAGTCCTGCTTCGGTCTTTTGAAAAATCTACCGAGCAACTTAATGCAACCATTAATGATCTGCTGAAAGTGCTGATTCTGAAAGAACAAACGGCCATCCTTACAGAACCGGTTTCACTGCAAAAAGTTTTAAATGAAACTTTGTTGTCGTTTACTTCTCAGATGAAAGACTTACAGGTGAATATAAAGACAGACTTCAGTAAGGCAGGCACCATTTATTTCAACAAGGAATACCTGGAAAGTATTTTTATCAACCTGATCGGAAATGCACTCAAATACTATTCGCCGGACCGGAAACCGGAAATAGGCATCAGTTCAAAAGAAACGCCGGATTATATTCAGGTGATTGTTAAGGACAATGGCCTGGGGATTGACCTGGAAAAAAACAGGGGCCGCATTTTCAAATTGTTCCAAACCTTTCACCAGGGGCGAGACAGCAAAGGCGTAGGTCTCTATATGGTACAAACCCAGTTACAGGCTTTGGGGGGCAAAATAGAAGTAGAGAGCGAAGTAAACAAAGGCTCCGTATTTATCGTTTCTTTTAAGAAGCAACTCAATTAGTTTTTTTACTGTTCCTGCCCACGGCATAATGTGGTTTCAATTCTTCGTAAATAACTTTAAACTCATCCATTCCGGATGCGGCAGCGTTTTTAGAATTCTGAAAATATGCCCTGGACTGCTGCAGAATTTCATTCCCGATCAGCAATTTGGCATCTTCCAGCTTAGTTCTGATCAGTTCCACCTCGCCCAGCAACTCTGCATATTGCTCATACAGGTGCAGGTAGTTATTGCATTTGGCCACATCCACAAAAGAAGGAACTGTATTGGGGCTCCTCCGCATAAACTGAACAGCCTTTTGCACAAAAGTCTGCCGCTTGGTATTCAGCTTGAACATGCTTCTCCTTTGCTCGGGTTTCAACTTAACGTTTCCGGGGATCATATTCCGCAGGGCAGATATATGCTGACGGATCGACATCAGCTCCGAACCAATAAAGCTTCTGAAAGAATTCATGGCAGGTTTTATGGAAAAACGCTCATTCAAATTAGAAAATTGCCCATTCGGGCGGTTTGCTTATTAACTAAATGTTACCTGCTTTCCTCTTTTTCATTATCTTAATAGCAACAATTGCCTGCTATGCGTGTATGCTGGAACCTGTTTCTATGGCTGCGGGGGTGGTCCATACGTGGCGAATTCCCTTATCAGCTTAAAAAATGTGTGGTCATTGTTGCGCCGCACACCAGCAGCTGGGACTTTATAATAGGCCTGGCTGTAAGGAGCAGGCTCCGGCTATACCATATCCGTTTTATGGGAAAAGACGCTTTATTCAGGGGTCCTTTGGGTTTTATCTTCCGCAAACTCGGTGGTTTTCCGGTAGACCGGTTCCATAAAAACAATATGGTGGAACAGGTGGCGGGCCTCTTTAACACAAACGACTCATTTGTTCTGGCACTCTCGCCCGAAGGAACCAGAAAAAAAGTAGACCGGTTAAGAACCGGGTTCTACCATATAGCGGTGAAAGCCGGGGTACCCATTGTGATGGCCGGCTTTGATTTTGGAAAGAAAGAGATCTCGATTGCCCCTCCATTTTATCCAACCGGTAATATGGATGCGGATCTGAACATGATTATCGGGCACTATGCATCCCTTAAAGGAAAAATTCCCGAACAGGGGTTAGCCCATTTACTAAGAACTTTTGCTTAATCCCCCCAACCACTATGCAGAATCAGTACCCGACTATCGTAGACCAGTTTTGTAAATTTGAACGGGAAAAGGGGAGCCGGCTTTTTTTATCGGAGCCGGTGAATGGCGTTTACCGGAATTTCACCTGGGCCCGGGCCGGGAAAGAAATCCGTTCAATGGCAGGGTGGCTGCAAAACAGCGGTTTAAGAAAAGGAGATAAAGTGGCCATTCTCAGTAAAAACTGTGCACACTGGATGATGGCGGATCTTGCCATTGCCATGGCGGGTATGGTTTCTGTTCCGCTTTATCCGAATATTACCGCAGAAGCTATTCGGGAAATTTTGCTTCACAGCGATGCAAAGTTAATATTTGCAGGCAAACTGGATAACCCGCTTGCGATCAGAACGGGCATTCCGGTTGAAATACAACAGATCAGTTTCCCCTTTTATTTTAATGAAGGTTGTTTGAACTGGGATGATTTGGTGCAATCTGCCACTCCGCTGGAAGGAGTGCCTGAAATAGATGCAAAAGCGCTTTCCTGCATCATTTACACATCTGGAACAACAGGGCAACCCAAAGGGGTTATGCATAGTTTTCATGGAATATCCTTTGCCGTTTATTCCTTTTTAAAAAGTAATCCGCCAATTGAAAACGAGGTCTTCTTTTCTTATTTACCGCTCTGTCATGTTGCTGAAAGAATGCTGGTGGAATGTGGTACCATCTTCACAGGCAGCACCGTTCATTTTGTAGAGTCGCTCGATACATTTTCTAAAAACCTCTATCATACAAAGCCTACCATCTTTTTGGCGGTTCCGCGAATCTGGGAAAAGATACAGGAAGAAATTCTGAAAAAAATGCCACAGGCGAGGCTCAGCCGGTTATTGCGCATACCCGTGGTTTCCGGATTGATTAAAAAAACCATCCGTAAAAAACTCGGACTTGGGCGATGCAAATACTTGTATACCGGCGCTTCCCCCATTAATCCATCTGTGTTGGAATGGTTTGCCCGGCTGGGATTGGTTATCCAGGAAGCCTACGGTATGACCGAGAACTCTGCACTATCTCACTCCAATAGAAGAGCCAATGTGAGGTTTGGTACTGTTGGGCAAAGCTACCCGGGAGTGGACGTGAAACTGGGCAAAGACAATGAGGTACTGGTAAGAAGCGAGGCTTCCATGCTGGGTTATTACAAAGAGCCCGAACTAACTGCAACCATGTTTGAGGGAGACTGGCTTAAAACAGGAGATGAAGGATTCATTGATGCGGAAGGATTCCTCACCATTACCGGAAGAATCAAAGACCAGTTCAAAACCAGTAAAGGCAAATACATCATACCTGCACAAATTGAGTCGAAAGTGCTGGCCCATCCATATGTTTCACAGGCCTGCATTGTTGGATCAGGCATGCCGGCCCCCCTACTCCTATGTACACTCTCCGAAAAAGCCCTCGTACAGGAAAAGCCCTCCGTTTTACAACATCTCCAGGATCTGCTGAATAAAGTAAATACCCAGTTGGAACACCATGAAAAGATTGCAAGGCTGATCATTATGCGGGAGGAGTGGACGATCGACAATGGAATATTAACTCCAACACTTAAAATCAAGCGCAAAGCAATAGATGCCCTTTTTCAGGAATATTACACCGCCTGGTATAACCTGCAGCATCCTGTTGCTTTTATATAACCCCCTGACATTTTATTTGTATTTCTTGGCATAAGTTTTGAACTTTACCGTTTGGAACACAATTAATTGGCTTAAAAAACGTTCCTTATAGAACTTTGTAACAAACCGTTATACGATGAATATTAAATTGTACACTTTTGCCGCAATTGCATCTTTTGCATTATTTTCCTGCGTTAGCCCTAAACAACTCAGACAATCTGAAGCAAAATATGCCGAATTAAATGGCGCTTATGCCGAACTGCAGGGTAAATACAGAGCACTGCAGGACGAGATGAACAAGTCTAATAATGATAAAGACAAGCTGGCTACTCAAAAAGCCGCGCTGGAGTCTCAGATAGCCGGCCTGAACAATCAGCTGGAATACCTGAAACAGAACAACAATACAGTGCTGAACCAGTTAAAAGACCTGTCTGTGGTAACCGGTTCTCAGGCCGAGAGCATCAGAAAATCTTTAGAGAATATTGGTGCAAAAGACATTTATATCAAGGACCTGCAGGGATCCATTGCCCGTAAGGATTCCCTGAATATGGCCCTGGTCATGAATCTGAAAGGAGCAATTGGCAACCTGGACGACAAAGACATCAACATTAAAGTAGAAAAAGGAGTCGTTTATGTAGATATCTCCGATAAACTGCTGTTCAAAAGCGGAAGTTATGATGTAAACGAGCGTGCTAAAGAAGTACTGGGCAAGGTGGCTAAAGTGCTGAAAGCGCAGCCAGACATCGAGTTCCAGGTTGAAGGTCATACTGATACTGTGCCTATCAAAGGCGGTGCACTGGTAGATAACTGGGATCTCAGTGTTAAACGTGCTACTACTATCGTAAGATTATTACAGGATACCTACGGTCTGGATCCTAAGAGAATGACCGCTGCCGGAAGAAGCGAATACATTCCTGTAGCCGACAATGGCACTGCAGATGGACGTGCTGCCAACCGCAGAACCAGGATCGTGATCTTACCTCAACTGGATCAGTTCTTCAAACTGCTGGAGCGCAAGCAATAATCCGGACAGAAAAATAATACAAGGCGGGGTTTTACCCCGCTTTTTTTATGCCCGTCATTTAAACATTCAATTTTTTTAGTGCACACATTTGGCCTAATTTGAGTTAGTATTTCCGTGCAATACCTATGTGCAAGCCTCCAAAAAAATATCTGGTTCAACTTAGCTGTATTCTGGCATGTATTTTATGCTGCTGTTTTCCCGGTGAGGCAAAAAACATAAACCTTCCACATGCACAGAATGGTGTTATTGATCTCCGGAATATTCCACTCAACGAAACTTCCGTTCCCCTCAACGGGTCCTGGGAAATTTATTGGGAGCAATTACTGACTCCTTCGGATACAAGTGGTTTACGCACGGCATACACACTCTTTCCGGCGCTCTGGAATAAAACCATGCTCAATGGCCGCCAACTACCCTCCCAAGGCTACGCCACGTACCGGTTAAGGGTCTTGCTTAAACAGAATCCTGAACGGAAACTGGCCATTAATATGCCCGACACCTACTGTTCCTATAAGTTGTATGTGAACGGAAGTTTGCTGGCCGTTTCAGGAAATCCGGGCACCAGCAGAGAAACAACCGTTCCCAAATGGTTGAATAAAACGGAAGTGCTGCCCGTGTCCGACACCCTGGACCTGCTGCTTCAGGTAGCCAATTACAGTCATTTTAAAGGAGGGCCTTATAAACAGATCACTATCGGGGACAAGGAACAACTATTCAACCAGAGAAACGCCGAACTGGCTTTTGATTTTCTGCTTACAGGGTGCCTGTTCATGGGAGGGCTCTTTTTTCTCGGGCTATATCTGTTCGGGAAGCATGATAAGGTTATTTTGTTTTTCTCTCTTTTCTGTATTACCTACAGCTACCGGATTATTGGTGCCAAGGGCTATGCCCTTCATACGGTTTTTCCTGATTTACCCTGGTATTTTGGGGTTCATTTGGAATACCTGACACTTTTTGTGAGTGTGGTTTTTTTCTCGCTTTACTCCAACTATCTTTTCCCAAAGGAGAACAACAAATATGTTTTTTATAGTGTGGTTGGCTCAAGCAGTCTGATTGCTTTGATCGTTATCCTGTTCCCTCCGGTTGTATTCACCCGGTTGATCATTCCTTTTTTGCTGGTGATGTTCATTGTGATCTCTCATGCATTTTATGTTTATGTCCGGGCATTCAGGAATAAACGCCTTGGGGCAAAATATGCATTGTGGAGTACCGGAGTGATCCTGGTGGTTTTCATTATTATCAACTTAGAGTATTTCGGAATCGTTCATCCACCCAGAATTATCCTGTTCCTGGGGTATATTCTGTTTTTCTTTTTACAATCACTGATCCTCTCTTTCCGCTTTGCCTCTACCCTTAACACGGCAAAAAAGCAGGCCGAATTGGGGCTGGTGGCCAAGAATGAATTCTTGTCGACCATGTCTCATGAAATCAGGACCCCCCTCAATTCTATTTTGGGTATGACACACCTGATGTTGCGCGACAAGCCTTCCGAAGAACAAAAAGAGCAACTGAACGTATTGCTCTTCTCGGCCAATAACCTGCTTGCCATCGTAAACGATATCCTTGACTACAACAAAATTGAAGCGGGCAAGGTGAACTTTGAATCGATTGAGATGGACCTTCCGGCCATTGCAAGAAATATTATCAGCGGACTAAGAAGTGCCGCCGAAGATAAAAATATTGCCCTGAAACTCAATATTGATCCGGCCCTGGATTGCAATGTACTGGGCGACCCTACCAGAACCAGCCAAATCATTGGTAACCTGGTGCACAATGCCATTAAGTTTACGCGGCGAGGGCATGTATTACTGGAGTTGAAAGTCACTCAAAAAACAGATAAGAGACTGAGCCTCCTGGTGAGAATAGAAGATACGGGCATCGGTATTGCTCAGGAAAAACAAAAACTCATCTTCGAACAGTTTACCCAGGCAGATGCCTCCACTTCCAGAAATTTTGGTGGTACCGGGCTTGGACTGGCGATCTGTAAAAAATTATTGGATCTGCAGGGTTCCCAACTGGATCTGGAAAGTGAGCCAGGGAAGGGTTCTGTATTTTATTTCACCCTGAACCTGCCTGTTGTTCCAAAAGCAGTAGTTCCGGTTCAACAGGTAGCGGATTCACTTCCTGCAGAAGACAGTAAGCCGCTGGCCAACATACATATATTACTGGTCGAAGACAATGAAGTGAATATTCTGGTTGCCAAAACCTTTTTATCCAAATGGGGGGCAGAGGTGGATGTCGCAATCAACGGACAACAGGCAGTGGATATGCTCAACCCGGAAAAACATAAACTGGTATTGATGGATATGCATATGCCGGTGATGGATGGCTATGAAGCCACCCGTATCATCAGAAGCAGGGGAATCCATGTACCTATTATTGCGCTTACAGCCAGTTTGCCGAAAGAAGTGGAAGAAAATGTTAAATACGAAGGCATGGACGATATTATCGTAAAGCCATTTTCTCCCAGGGAGCTATTTAAAATAATTCTGCATTATACCGGTATACACCGTTATTAGCCATTTGATTCACCCGAATTTATACACCCACCTTGAATCTTAGAAACAAGCACCTAACTTGCAGGCGAAAGTAAACAACAGTATGCAGGATTATTTGAAAGGATTGAATGAGCCACAGAGAGAAGCGGTAACCCATATCAAAGGGCCGCTGATGATTGTGGCAGGTGCAGGAAGTGGAAAAACAAAGGTATTAACTACCCGGATTGCCCATCTTATGGCCAATAAGGTAGATGCGTTCAATATTCTCGCGCTTACGTTTACCAACAAGGCGGCCGCTGAAATGAAAGAGCGTATAGAAAAAATCCTGGGGAATTCAGAAGCAAGGAACCTGTATATCGGAACATTTCATAGTGTTTTTGCAAGAATTCTGAGAGGAGAAGCGCACCGGCTGGGTTATCCGGGCAATTTTACCATTTATGATACGGACGACAGCCGGTCTGTGATTAAAACCGTCATCAATGAGCTCAACCTCGACGATAAACACTATAAACCCAATGTGGTCGGCAACAGGATTTCTTCTGCCAAGAATGCACTGGTGGGACCAGCCGAATACGCAAATGATTATTATATACAGCAGGAAGATCTGCGCGCCAACCGGCCGGCAATCGCGCAGATTTATGCAGCTTATGCCAACCGTTGCTTTAAGAACGGGGCCATGGATTTTGATGACCTGCTGTTGAAAATGTATGAACTGCTGAAAAACTTTCCCGAAGCCCTGCACAAATACCAGCATAAGTTCAAATACATCATGATTGATGAGTACCAGGATACCAATACGGTACAGTACCAGATCACGAAATTACTGGCGGCGGCACATGAAAATATTTGTGTGGTAGGAGATGATGCACAGAGTATCTACAGTTTTCGCGGTGCTACCATCGAAAATATTTTGCAGTTTCAAAAGGATTATGATGATGTGAAAGTAGTGAAGCTGGAGCAGAATTACCGGAGCAGCCAGCATATTATTCATGTTGCCAATGAGGTCATCAAAAATAACAAAGGACAGATTCCTAAAAATTTATGGACCGATAATGCGCCCGGCGAAAAGATCAGCCTGGTGCGCACCATGACCGATAATGAAGAAGGAAAATTTGTAGCAGATACCATCCAGGAACAAAAACTGCGGAATCATTATTTCAACCGCGATTTTGCCATCCTCTACCGGACCAATGCACAAAGCCGTTCCTTTGAGGAAAACCTTCGCAGAATGGGCATCCCGTACAGGATTTACGGAGGTACCAGCTTCTACCAGCGCAAGGAAATCAAGGATTTGCTGGCCTACTTAAGGGTGATTGTAAACACGCAGGACGAAGAGGCCCTGAAAAGAATCATCAACTATCCGGTAAGGGGTATTGGAAAAACCACCATGGAAAAATGTGTGATCTTTGCCAATGAGCACAAGATCTCCATGTTCGAAGTAGTGAGCCGTGCTGCAGAGTTCGGATTCAAGGCAGGTACGCTTGAAGCGTTGCAGAATTTCGTTACCATGATCCGCTACTTTCAAAGCATGCTGACCGATAAAAACGCTTATGACGTAGCAGTACAGGTCGGTAAACATACCAACCTGGTAAAGGAACTATTCAACGATAAAACCACAGAGGGTCTTGCCCGTTATGAAAATATCCAGGAGTTGCTGAACTCCATTAAAGAGTGGACAGAAAGCCCCGGCAACGAAGACGGAGAAGTAGGTGAAAAAAGTCTTGGCGCCTACCTGCAACAGATTACCCTGTTAACCGATGCGGATGATGATAAAGAAAACAACGATGTTGTAAAACTCATGACCATACACGCCGCAAAGGGATTGGAGTTTGGGTGTGTATTCGTAGGTGGCGTGGAAGAAACCCTGTTCCCCAGCGCCATGAGCATCAATACCCGCGAAGAACTGGAGGAAGAACGCAGGCTTTTTTATGTAGCTGTTACCAGGGCCAAGCAAAGGTTGTGGCTGACCTATTCCAATTCACGCTATCGCTTTGGGCAACTGGTGCAGAACGAACCCAGCCGCTTCATTGAGGAAATGCCCGAACAATATATCGACAAAAGCTTTGCAGGGGGTAATTCCAGAAATAATTCCGACAATTGGGGGGGAGCCTATGAAAGAATGCACAGAGGATTTACCCCCAGGGATGCAGCTGCTGGCGCAGAAAAAAAATACGGACCAGCGCCTTCCAAAAAGGCGGCGGGCAGTAAACCTGAATACCTTCCGGTAATTCCGCCAACCCCTAAAGTTACGGTGCATGTTCCTTCTGCAGATTTTACACCGAGCGACACTTCATCTCTTGAAGCAGGTCAACGGGTAGAACACCAGAAATTCGGATTTGGTAACGTTACCAGTATCGAAGGATCTGCACACAATCCAGTTGCTACCATTCAGTTTGAGAAAAACGGGGAAAAAAAGATCATGCTCAATTATGCCAAACTCAGGATCGTACCATAAACACTATCTGTATTTGGCAAGCCGCACACCCTTATCGGCAGTGATGCGTGTTTTTGATACAGCGGGTTTGTATAAACCGCCATTGGGCTGGGGTAACAATAAAGTACCGGGAAGGAACAAAAAACTTTCGGGGGCTTCTTCCGGTTTGGCTACAGCAGCATTGTTTTCAGGAGCTGCTACAGGGCCGGCAACCGGTGCCGCAGGTGTTGCGGCCATCACTGCTTTCTCCTCGTAAGCAGCTGCACCTGTTACAAATTTCTGCAACACACTCATTTGTGGCCGGTCATTCTGGGCCAGCGGGTAAACAGAAAGCGGATGTCCGCCCCATTTTTTTCCGGAAGCCCAGTAAACAGCCATTACCTGATGGTCGCTCAGGTATTTCAGGAAGCGCTCCATTACATTCAGCCAGCGGGGATCGGTATCGGGAACCGTAAACTCACCGATCATGCCCCGCTTATTGTTCTCTTTCAGCCAGTTTACAAAAGGTTCCGCTCTTTTAACGCCGGTATATTCCTCCGCCTGGTTCTGGTCGTACGAATAGACGTACTTACCGGTGAAGTCTATATCAAAAAAGCAATGTGCGTTATAGATGATTTTATCGGAGGGGTCTTTCAGGTTTTTCAGGTGATCGCTGTACAGGTACCAGCTCTCGGCGGCCGCATAGTTTTCGCCGGCAATGATGATGGCATTCCTGCTGTCTGCCTGCCGGATGGCGTTAATGGCCTGCTGTGCGGTGGTGAACCAGTCAAATCCCTGCATTTCGTGCGGTTCGGTCATGATTTCATAACCATATAAATGCTGGTATCCCGAAAAAGCATTCGCCAGCCTGTTCCATACATCGGCAAAATCGTTCCGGCTTACCGAATAGCTCCCGACAATGTATTCAATGCCGTTTTTACGGTAGCGGCCTCCGTTATGCATGCTCAGGATTACATTCAGGCCCTTGTTGGAACACCAGCCAACCACTTTCTTGATTTCCCCTATTTCCTGGTAATCCAGGTCACCACCCAGGTTTTTCTGGACTCTTTCCCAACGAAACGGGATCGTAACTGTTTTAAAGCCCTTTTTGTGGAAATAATTCACTTCTTCCTCTGTGGGATAAACGTAGTCCTGGTTCAGGCTACCGGGGATATTTTGCTCTCCAAATTCGCCTCCGCAGAGGTTGATTCCCAATGAGAAAGCCGTACCCTGGGCCTTGCCGGAGATGTTGATCAGCACTAGAAGTATAAGCAGCAGATAAGTACGCATATACACATTACATTCAGAACGTATGTTATATAACGTATTTTAGGGCGTATTATTGGATGAACTTTCGATATCCGAAAAATAAGCCATCCAAAAGACTTCCTCCGGTGATTTGAACACTCCTTGCCTATGTTTTGTTTATTTTTGTACATTATAGCATTTGAACATTCGCTTTAAAACAAATCATATGATACAAACAGGCAACCCGGTAATCAGCATTTATACTGAAATGACCCCAAATCCAGAAACCATGAAGTTTGTGGCCAATAAGCTGTTGTATCCGGGCAAGAGCATAGATTTTGCCGATGAGTCTTATGCGGGACCTTCCCCTTTGGCCAAAGAAATATTCAGTTTTCCTTTTATAAGAAGCGTATTCATAGCCAGTAATTTTATCACGCTGACCAAAACCGGTGATACCGACGACTGGCAGGATGTAATCCCCACTATTAAGGAATTCCTGAAACAATACCTCGAAAACGGTGGTGTGGTGGTAAACGACGAGGAAGTAGCCAAGGTAAAACAGGAAGCCAGCAACACCGTTAGCGCAGACGACGACGATATTGTAAAAAGAGTGAAAGAGCTGTTGGAAAACTACGTAAAGCCCGCTGTGGAAATGGATGGAGGCGCCATTCAGTTCAAAAGCTACAATGATGGTATTGTTAACCTGATGTTACAGGGTAGCTGCAGTGGTTGTCCTTCTTCCATGATTACCCTCAAAGCAGGTATTGAAGGCATGATGAAACGCATGATCCCGGAAGTTAAAGAAGTTGTTGCCGAGGCGGAATAAGCACGAAATGCTTAATTTTCAGCCCGTGTAACAGCATGAAACAACCATTCACTTATTTTATTTACCGGTACTGGGATGCTATTCTTGCATCATCCATTGTATTTGTTTGGATATTACACTATGCCCGCCACGGAGGAATCGGCATTTCCCCCGATTCAGTAGCCTACCTGAGCGCTGCAGATAATATTGTTAATGGATTTTCTTTTACAGATTATAATGGCATCCCCTTTGTACTATTTCCGCTGGGTTATCCGGTATTTCTGGCCATGGTGCAATTGTTCAGCCCGGACACGCTGATTCATACCGCACCCACCCTCAATGGCCTGCTTTTTTCCGGTCTGCTCTTCATGAGTAGTTATTTATTCCGGCAGATGCGGTTTTACCATCCGGCAGTAAGGTTGCTCCTGTTGCTGCTGCTGGCAACCAGTTCTGCTTTACTGGAAGTCTATTCCATGCTCTGGTCAGAAACCCTGTTTCTTTTTTTGGTACTGCTTTTTTTCATTGTGTTTAACCGGTACCTGCATAGCTTGAAGCGGCGCGATCTGCTGATGGCAGCAATGGTTGTTTCCCTGGTTTTTGTTGTTCGCTATGCAGGCATTACCTGTATTATTACAGGATGTTTACTGATCCTGCTCAATGGCCGGCTGACCGGTAAAAAGAAACTACAACACCTTATGGTATTTGGTACGGTGGGTATTGCGCTTGCTGCCTGGAACCTGGTACGCAACAACCTGATATCCGGTACATTCACCGGCGTGCGCCAGAAGGCTACCAGAACCGTTGCGGAGAATCTGCAGGATATCGGAGAAGTGCTGCGGTATTGGTTTCCGCTGACGGAATCCGTTCCCGCCTGGACCATGGTTGCGGGTTCGCTGATACTGCTGATTGCATTATTGTTTGTACTGCACAGTCTGTTGCAGCAACAATACTTCTCTGCAACCGAACACAGTATTGCGCTTTTTATACTTGTATATGCAGCATTCATGTTAACGATATCCAGTGTATCCAGGTTTGAAACACTGAGCAGCAGGCTGCTGTCCCCGGTATATATTCCAATACTACTCCTGCTGGCAGCCGGATCGGTCTACCTCGTGCGCAGGAACAACAGATTCCTGAAAATAGCCATAACACTATTGCTACTGAGTACATACGGATATACACAGTATCACCATTATAACAACAACAGCCATACCTGGGAAGGTGTATCTTATGCGGGAATGCCAGGATATACTGAGGACCAGTGGAAAAAATCACCGCTGATCGATCACATGAGAAAAAGGAAGGCATTATTCAGCGGACCAATTTTCTCCAATGCTAATGATGCCCTGTTTTTTTTATCCGGCATTAAGGCTTTTCCGCTCCCACACAAAGACATCCCGGGAGAAATCAGGGCTTTCCGGCAAAACAAATCCTTTTTCCTGGTTTGGTTTTTTTATGGGGACAACCCCGACCTGATTGGTCTGGAATATATACAACAGCATTATCCAATAAAAGCCTCCTGGCAATTTAAAGATGGAATTATCTTCAGTTTTTGATCAGTTTATACAAGGCTTACGGCAAACCGGATGGCTGGAATTCATTGCTGTACTGTCGGGCATAGCCAGCGTGTGGTTCAGCCGAAAAGAAAATATCCTGGTGTATCCTGTTGGCCTGATTAATACCACTATTTATATCTACCTGAGTATGAAGGGGCATTTATTCGGAGAAGCCAGCGTGAATGTATACTACACTGTGGTAAGTGTTTATGGTTGGATTATCTGGTCTAAAAAGGATCAGGAAAAACACAGGCCCCTGTTACAGGTTACCCGCAGTAATACAAAGGAATGGATGCAGCAACTCCTGTTCTTTACCGGTTTTTACCTTGTAATTTTTGCCGCGCTTACCTGGCTCAAACAATCATTTGCGCCGGAAGCCATACCATGGGCCGATGCATTTGCCAGTGCAACCGCCTATACAGGCATGTGGCTGATGGCCCGAAAAAAAGCAGAGAGCTGGATTTGGTGGATAGCAACAAATATTGCCTCTATACCGTTATACTTCATCAAAGGCTATGTATTCACCAGCGTACAATTTGTGGTGCTGCTCCTTTTGGCTATTGCCGGTTTAATCAGCTGGCAAAAAAAAGCAAACCATGCGTCCAGTTAAAAAGATTGTAATCATAGGTCCTGAATCTACGGGAAAAAGTACATTGTGTGAATTACTGGCACAGCATTATCAAACGGAATGGTGCGGTGAGTTTGCGCGCGAATACCTGCTCACAAACGGTACCGGCTACACAAAAGATGATTTGCTGTTGATTGCGAAAGGGCAACTGGCGCTGGAGGATGAAATCAGCAATAAAGTACAGTTACAGCCCTCAGTTGTGTCGCCAGTGCTCTTTATAGATACGGATATGTATGTAGCGAAAGTATGGAGTGAATATGTTTTTGGAGATTGCGATTTCTTTATCCTGGATGCCATTGTAAAAAGAAAATACGATCTCTACCTGCTTTGCAATATTGATTTACCCTGGGTGAAAGACGAACTAAGGGAATACCCCGATGAAAAACCAAGGCAGGAATTATTCGGAATCTATAAAGACCTGCTCATTAATCAGCAGACCCCCTGGGTATTGATCAGTGGCAACTATGAGGAAAGACTCGCTACTGCTATTAAAGCGGTGGATCAGCTAAGCTGATCCATAAAACTATTGTTTTAATAAAGCCCTGATGTCTTCATCGTCTTCAATATTGCGCATCTGCTGGAGGATCTGCGGATAGCGCCAGGAAACCCTCCTGCTCATGGGTTTTACAGAGAACTTTTTGGGGTTGGGCAGGCAGGCTATGATCATGGCAGCTTCGGCCCTGGTAAGCTTTTTAGCAGGTTTTTTAAAATAATGTTGTGCGGCGGCTTCAATACCAAAAATACCGGGACCCATTTCTATCACATTCAGGTATACTTCCAGGATTCTTTGTTTTCCCCAGATCCATTCGATCATTTTGGTAAAATAGAGCTCAGGTACTTTACGGATAAATTTGGTGACGCTTCCTCCCTGCCACAGAAAAACATTCTTAGCGGTTTGTTGGGTAATGGTGCTGGCGCCGCCGCCCAGGGGTATCCTGGTTTTCTTACCCTTCTTTTTGGGTTTCAGGCTTTTTTCAATCGCATCCCAGTCAAAGCCGCCATGATCGGTAAAGGCCTGGTCTTCGCTGGCAATAGCGGCCAGTTTAACGGCATAATTGATCTCATTCCAGCTTACATAATCACGCTTCAGACCATAACCGAATGCATTGGAAATTTGGGTTACGGTAACCGGAGGCATTACCCATCTGGTGAAAATGATATAGAGCAGGGAGGAACAAAATAAGATCAATGTAATACGCTTGATCCGGCGCCAGATCTTGCCGAAGCGCCCTGCAGGTTTTTTTTTCATAGAGCAGTCAGGCGGGTTTGTTATTGATGATATGACCAAAATTCAGTACACCCCAGCACAATGCAACACCAAAACCAATGAGGATGATTCCTGAAATAATATTAATGTAGTGAAGATTTTTGGGGGTGAGCCTACTGCGAAGTTTACCGGCCAGCGCCACTTTCAGTATATCACTCAGTAATACAAAAACAAGGCAGGTAACAAAAACGATGAATTTGTATTGAACCGGATTGGGCGTTGAAGCCGCATCTCCAATGATGGCAGCGGTCCAGGCAAACCAGAACAGAAAAACACCTGGATTCAGGATATTCATAAAATAGCCGGCCACAAAAATTCCGGCGAGGTCTCTTTTCCTGAATTTTTTTGGAACCAGTTTATTCTCCTCATCCGTAACCACTTTCTTGAAAAATAAGGTATAGACCCCTACCGCTATCAGGAAAACACTACCGCTCACAGCAATGGCCGTGCTGTGGTTCAATGCAGCAGTAAAGAGGGAAGTAAAAAAATTACAGATCAGCACCAGGGTAATATCGCTGGCAGAAACGCCCGCTACAAAAGCATATCCTGCTTTATGCCCGTTATTTACACTTTGCTTGATGATCGCAAAAATGACCGGCCCTACAGAAATACTTAAGAACAACCCTAAAACCAACCCTTTTAAAATAGGTGCGAGCATAGGTGCAATAATCGGTTAAAGCGTGGATTTTTCAAATTGCTTTTTAGCAACTGTTGCTGTATCTAAAAACTGCTGCCATTCTTCCAGGGTTTTTCCTTTCAACACCCTGGGGAATTTATGCTGCCCTCCGATCTTACCTTTCATTTTCATGAAATCCATAAAATGCTGCTCGCTCAGTACTTTTAGTTTTACTTCGCGGAGTGCGCTTTTTCTTTCAACGGCATAATCGTCGTTCAGTTCTTTCAGGAACTCATCAATGCTGTTACCCAGTTGATGCGGATCAACCGCGTCATTGCAGGCAACATACCATTGGTGCGCAAAGAAATTTCCCGAAGGCACTCCCGCCACGGTGAATTCGGGAATACAAATATTAAATTTTTCACCCGCCATCTGTACCGCCCTGTTCATATTGTCCACGCTCAGGTGTTCTCCTACAAGGCTCAGAAAATGTTTGGTCCTTCCGGTGATGATGATCTCAGATCTTTCCTTATCAACAAAGCGGATCGTATCACCAATCAGGTACCGCCAGGTACCGGCGGTCGTACTGATCAGCAGTGCATAGTCTTTCCCTTCTTCCACTTCGTGCAGCATCAGCGCCTGTGGTTTTTCTTTCATGTCTCCATCGGGAGTAAAGTTTACATCGTCGAAAGGCACAAACTCCATGAAAATATGTTCATTGGTCACCAGGCGCATACCCGGTGCATTCTGCCGGTCCTGGTAAGCAATAAATCCTTCACTTGCCAAATAGGTTTCTATATAAGTGATGGGTTTGCCCAACATTTTTTCAAACCCTTTTTTATAGGGCTCAAAACTTACACCACCATGAACAAAGAATGCAAGATTGGGCCATAGTTCATGGATGTTTTTAAGTTGATAACGCTCAACAATCCGCTCAACACACATCTGGATCCAGGCAGGCACTCCTACCAGGAAACCGATATCCCATTCGGGCGCTTTCTCCACAATCTCATCAATTTTCTTATTCCAGTCTTTCTGTTTGGCTATTTTCTTACCGGGCTTATAAAACGGCTGAAACCAGAACGGCGCTTTTTTTACCGTGATACCGCTCAGGTCGCCGGCATAGTAACCGGCGCCTTTCTGCAATTCGGTAGTTCCTCCCAATGTAAGCCATCCTTTACTGAGGGAGGCATAGGGAATATTTTCATAAGAGCGCAGGCTCAAAAGCTGCTTGATCATAACGATCTTATTGCCCTTTAGAATGTCGTTGGTAATGGGAATGTATTTACTGGCGGCTTCGCTGGTGCCGCTGCTCAGGGCATAATACTTGATTTTGCCGGGCCAGCAGATATCAGACTGACCTTCAAGGGTTTTATGCCACCACTCATTGTAAATCTTATTGTAATTAAACGTGGGTACGATTTCCTGGAATTTTTTACCCGGATGCTTGCTGACTAAAATTTCGTCGAAGCGGTATTGCTGGCCAAAAGCGGTGAATCTTGCTTTTTTCAGCAGCTTCTTCAGTACCCGAAGCTGATCCCGCCTCAGGTTATTCTGGGGCAAACGAAGTGCCTTGAGGATTGAATTAGGAAGTTTCAGATCAATGATGGACATCGTTAGCTAAGCTCATTTAGAATCAACGAAGCTAAAACAAATGCCCAATATTTAGTCAAACTATCGGAAATACCCTTTAAGGCCTCCATCTTCTGTAGCTGGAACCACCGCCAAAACCAAGGTTGTAAGTAACCCTCAGTTGAACGGGAGGCGGGAACGGGTTTAAGTATAGAAGTTTTCATGACCCTGATTTTTATACCACAAAGCTCCTTCGAATAAATCCGGGGGGTGCTGCCAGTTCGCAGAGTATATTAATTATTAGTCATTCAATTTTTTATAATAAATAGGGCTTTCGGGCCGGGCCATTTCGTTTGAAATGCCCTGTTTATCGCATTTCTAGTATGTCAGATAATTTTTAATTACTACATTTAGGGAGACATAACGGGAGGCAACCCAATAAGAAATCGGCCGTTTTTTGTCAATTATTCGTTACACGATCACTAAATGATGAATATTTTATAAAATGGATGCTTTTAAAAAAATCTTACAAGAGCAGAAAGATTATTATGAAAGTCTCCTGAACAATGTGCCGGCCGATTTTGCCATATTCAATACAGAACACCGCTATGAATTTGTAAATACCAGGGCCTTCCCCGGGCAGTATATCAGGGAATGGGTAATCGGGAAAACCGATTATGAATACCAGGAACTCAATGATTCCCCAAAAAACATTGCGGAACAGCGCAGAAAATATTTTAGTGCTGCCTTGAAAGAACAAAAAATGGTGGAGTTTGAGGAAGTCACCGAAACGCCTGACGGAAACAATATATATTATTTAAGGAGATATTTCCCCGTTTTAAACGGAGGTCATGCTGTAGATAAAATCATCAGTTATGGCATAGATATAACAGACCTGCGGCATAGGGAGCAGGAAATGCAAAATAGAGCCGGTTTGTTCCGCCGCCTGGTTAACAGTATGAACCAGTTGGTTGTTATTGTTCACAAAGACCTGACCATTTCTTTTGCCAACAAAAAATGGCTGGATGAAATTGGCGTGAAGACCTATCAGCTCACCCAATATTTCCTGGAAGGAGAAAAGGGCTTTCTGGAGGCTTTCGCTGCAGTCATCAACGATCAGGAACCTGATCCTGCAAAGGACCTGAAAGTGATCATGGAATCCCATTCCGGCAATCGCCTGATTATGGCGTTCAGTATAGTTCCCTTTTTTTATACCGATACGGAACAGAAAAGCTGGGCCGTGTTTTTTACAGATATCACCGAACATATCCGGATTGAAGAGGAGCTCAAAAAGATCCTGGAAAAAGAGTATAAACTGAATCAGTTGAAAAGCAGTTTCGTAAGCCTGGTATCGCACGAGTTAAGAACGCCATTGGCTGTGATTCAATCCAACAATGATCTGATTAACCAGTCTGCAGAACGGCAGGGGCTGGGAGAAACCCCTTTCACAAAAAAGTATACCAAAAGAATTGCAGATCAGATAGACAATATGACCAAGATGCTGAACGACTTTTTGGTAGTTGGAAAAATTGAATCAAAAAGTATCCGGTCGAAGCCCGAAAAAGTGGATGTTCGGAAAATGCTGGAACACCTGTTCAAAGAATTCTATTCTCCCTGGAAAGACGGACGCAGGCTGGTTTACAGGTTCAGCGGCAACAATGAGCCGGTTTGGATTGATCCCATTCAGCTGAAACATATTCTGACCAACCTGATCGATAATGCTTTTAAGTATTCTGAGGAAAAAGCGGCCCCGAAAGTTAAAGTAACGCTGAGAACAGAGAGCTGGTCCATATTGATTGCCGATCAGGGAATTGGAATACCAACGGAAGATCGCGAAAAAATGTTCAATGCATTTATCCGGGGGTCCAATGTGGGGGATATTATAGGAACGGGTGTGGGGCTGATGATTGTAAAATATTTTATGGGGCTCAATAACGGAACCATTCAGTTGAGAAGTACCCACGGAAAGGGTACCATATTTTACCTGAATTTTAAAAACAACATTGATTCACCGGTTGAATAAATTTTTACTATGAAGGAAACATCCATTTTATTGGTTGAAGACCATAAAGAGTTACGAGAATCACTGGAAGAAAGTCTTTCATTTACAACAAACGTAATCGCTGTATCCAATGGAATAGATTGCCTGGAAACCTTAAAAAAACAAATTCCGGACCTGATTCTGCTGGATATCATGCTGCCCTTCCCACTGGATGGTTTTTCCATTCTCCGCATATTAAAGAATGATCCCAAGCTTTCAGCCATACCGGTGATCCTGATGTCGGCGCTGAACAGCGACGATAAAATTAACATGGGCCTGGAACTGGGCGCCAACGACTACCTGGTAAAACCCCTGAAGATCAATGAATTGCTGCTAAAAGTGAAGAACCTGGTAGGAATTAAAAAGGAGATTATTAACCAGATGGAGAAAAAAACTGTATTGAAAGATGAAGATAACGACCTGCCCAGTTTTGAGATGACCTTTAAAAAGAACTTCAGTTCGGCGGTGGATGAACTGTTCGATAACAATACGCTCACTGTTCAGGACCTGGCCGAAAAATTGTCGATGAGTATTTCCACACTCGAAAGATGGGTGATCCGGTTTTATAATATTACCCCGCAGAAATACATCATCCGTTCCCGGTTAATGAAGGCAGAAATGATGCTCCGTCAAAACCTGGGCTCCATCAAGGATATAGCTTATACCACCGGGTTTAACTCCGAACCCTATTTCTGTGCCTGCTTCAAAAAGGAATACGGTAAATCGCCGCTGGCATTTAAGAAGGATGTAGGTGGAACAGCACAGAGATGACGAATTTTTTACAATAAACAACGAATTATCATCATATTCCCGGGTAGATGAGTTCTAATTTTGATAAAAATTCAGCACCATGGAGGTCCTAAACAACTACGAGCGCCAGGGAGAGATTGAAAGCTCCTAGTAAATGATGGGAATCTTCATTCTTTTTGTATTAGCGATGATGGCCTATTCCAGCCTTACCGGGTCATCTGGCAAAATGGAGAGCCAGGCCGCCAAAAAAAGCTGATGTTCAACTGGTACAGAACCAATAGTCTTTTCAGAAAAGCCTGTTTTTAATCCTTGCCCCCTTTTTAGCCAGATAGATACCGCAGTTAAGCAGTAATCTGCTGGCCCATTGATTGCTTTCCGGGTAGTATTTTTCTACAAACAATTTCATGGAATCATAAAAATAATGGTTGTACAACCGGCTCTGCCTGTCTGTGCTGGCGCCCTTGTAATGTAAAATGGTCACGCTGCCCAGGTAATGGTTTTCGTAACCCAGCTCCACAATTCTTCTGCTCAGATCCACGTCTTCGCCATACATAAAGAATCTTTCGTCAAAACCCTTCAGGCGGTCCAGAATAGTTTTCCGGGTCATAAAAAAGGCGCCGGCCAGCACATCTACCCGGTGGTTATCCCTGTCGTCCAGGTTGCCCATGGCATAGCGGTTAAAAACAGCCGAGCGGGGAAAAAGGGCCGACAATCCGCTTAGTTTAAAAAAAGCCGTAAGCGGAGTGGGGAAAGCCCTTTTACTTTCGGGCAAAAAAGTACCTGCCTGGTTCACCATTCTTACTCCTACTCCACCAACATGAACATTTGCCCGGAGATAGTCCACACATTGCCGGAGGGCATCCGGGGGTACCAGGGTGTCGGGGTTCAGGAACAACACAAATTCCCCTTTGCAAACGGCTAAACCCTGGTTATTGGCCCTGGAATAGCCGTTATTGGTCAAATTAACGATGACCATAACATCCGGGAACCTGGTTTGAACAGCCTGGATGGCAGTGTGTTCCGCTTCATTGTCTACCACAATAACCTCCGATTCAATACCGGAAAGGGCCTGCTGAACGGATTGAATACAATCCGCCAGATAAGGGTAAACCCGGTAATTCACAATGATGACCGATAACAGCAATTAGGATAAATTATGCTGTCAAAGATGCTGAATCTGTACCAAAAATTACCAAATCAAATGAATCGGGGTTACTTTTGCAGCATGCTGAAACATACATTATTAAAAGCCGCCGAAGCAGGTGCCGCAGAACTGCTGCGTTTTTTTAACGGAAGTTTTGCCGTAAGCAACAAAGAGGGCATCAATAACCTGGTCACAGAAGCCGATCATGCTGCTGAAAAAGCCATCATGAGCGTGATTCAGGCAGACTATCCCGACCATTATATACTGAGTGAAGAATCCGGGGAACACATTCAGGACTCATCTTATAAGTGGATCATCGATCCGATAGACGGAACGGTGAATTTTGCCAATGGTATACCCATTTGTTGTGTAAGCATCGGGCTGGAGCGTGCCGGTAAAATGCTGATGGGCACGGTATATAATCCAATCATGAAAGAACTGTTCTTTGCACAGAAAGGATTTGGCGCCACATTGAACAACAAGCGTATACATGTCAGCGAAAAATCCGAAGTGATTAAGAGCTGCCTGGTAACAGGGTTCCCATACACCTATCTTGATGAACCCAACGGGCCAATCCAGGTATTTGAAAAACTGATCCGTAAGGGAGTGCCGGTAAGAAGACTGGGAAGCGCTGCCATAGATTTGTGCTGGGTAGCAGCCGGAAGATTCGACGGTTTCTATGAGCATAAACTGCAGGCATGGGATAGTGCGGCAGGATTTCTGATGGTGGAAGAAGCCGGAGGAAAAGTAACTGATTTCAACGGAGACTATTATTCTCCTTACCAACCCCATTTGCTGGCAACCAACGGAAAAATACACGATGAGCTGCTGCGGATTATTAACGGGGGGATTTTTTAAAGAAACATATTATGGAAGAAAGAACAGAGATTGCCAGCTTGGGTGAATTCGGGCTGATTGATCATCTTACAAAGAATATAGAACTTCAGCACGCATCCACCATCCTGGGCGTAGGTGATGACGCGGCCGTGATCGACCATTTTGGCAAACAGACCGTTATAACCACCGATCTTTTACTGGAAGGGGTACATTTTGACCTGATGTACACCCCGCTAAAGCACCTGGGATTTAAGGCGGTGGCCGTAAACCTCAGTGATGTGTATGCCATGAATGCCACACCAACGCATATTACCATGAGCATCGGTATCAGCAACCGGTTCAGTGTGGAGGCGTTGAATGAGTTTTATGAAGGCGTTTATTTTGCCTGCGAAAAATACGGGGTAGACCTGGTAGGCGGAGATACCACCAGTTCAGCAAAAGGATTTGTTATTTCCGTTACAGCCATAGGAGAAGTGGCTCCCAATAAATTTGTTAAAAGAAGTACTGCACAGAAAGGAGACCTGATTTGCGTAAGCGGCGATCTGGGCGGGGCCTACCTGGGGCTTACCCTGATGGAAAGAGAAAAAAGAATCTTCCAGGAAAATCCGCAGATTCAGCCGGATCTGGAAGACGAAAGTTATATCATTGGAAGACTGCTGAAACCGGAACCGAGAAAAGACATCATAGCATTTTTTGAAAAGAATGATATTGTGCCTACAGCCATGATGGATGTAAGTGATGGTATCAGCAGTGAGGTACTGCATATCTGCAAACAGTCTAACCTGGGTGCGGTTATCTATGAAGAGAAACTGCCTGTTTCCGAAGACAGCAGGAAGGCAGCATATAAGTTTGGGCTGGATCCCACTGTTTGCGCATTAAACGGAGGAGAAGATTATGAACTGATCTTTACCCTGAAGCAGGAAGATCATGAAAAGATCGTACTCAATGAAGAAATCAGTGTAATCGGCTATACCACCGACCCGGAAGAAGGTGTTAAACTTTACACCAAGGGGGGGAACCGTTTCAATATTACCGCACAGGGCTGGAATGCTTTTCAGCCATCATAAGACCAACAATCCGCTGCTGCATGAGGATCATTTTGCTGATTATTGTAGGATTCTTTGGTAGCCGGCTACAAGTAAGGGCGCAGCAAACTTCTGTATTGATGCAAAGGATTGCACCCGCACAAATGAGGTCGGACCTGGTGCTGCTGAAAAAAATACTGGAAGCCAATCACCCCAGTCTTTACTGGTATACCAGTAAGGCTGAGATAGACAGCTCCTTCGAAACGCTGGAAAAAGGGCTGACCGATTCGCTCACCACGATTGAATTCAGAAACAGGGTAGCCGAATGGATCAGCCAAATCAAGTGCGGGCATACTGTTGTAAGGCTCCCAAAAAAAATCTCCCGGCAATTTCAACAGAACAAAGTAGCGATGTTTCCTTTGCAGGTAAAAGTGTGGGGAGATAGCATGGTAGTACTCGGCAATCAACATAGGAGAGATACGGCGTTAACAAGAGGAACCATTCTGCGGTCTATTAACGGGTATGATACTAAAGCAATAACGGATCGGATATTCAGTACCATTTCTACCGATGGGGATGCGGTTAACCACCGGAACCAGGTAGTGAGTAATTCATTTCCCTTTTGGCATGCCCTGCATTTTGGAACAGATTCCATTTACAGGATCGAGTATATAAACGCTTCGGGTAAAACAGGAACAACCACTATCAGACCGTTTTCACCGGCAGAACGGGTAGCGCAGCAAAAACAAAGCGACAGCCTTGCGGTAGTAAAATCGCCGGAGATCGGCAAAAGACAAATGCGCCGGTTATCGCGCAGGTCATTGACCATTGATACGCTGCAACGTTCCGCATTCATGCGGTTGAACACGTTCAGCAGGGGTTCCTTGAAATCCTTTTTCAGGAAGAGTTTCCGGAAAATGAAGTCCTTGCAGATTGAGCACCTGGTGATTGATTTAAGAAACAACAGCGGGGGAAGAGTGAGCAACAGCACGACACTGACCAAATACCTCCGCAAACAACCATTCAAAATAGGGGATACGGTAGCGGCCATCAGCAGAAAGTTTCGCTACAGCCGTTATATACAACCCGTTGTTCCGTTCTGGCTGGCCATGAATTTTGGCGCAGTGAAAGCGGCCGACGGCGCCATCCATTATCGCAGATACGAACAACATTATTATTCGCCCAAAACCAGGCATCATTTCGATGGAAGTATTTACCTGCTCCAGGGTGGGTATACCTTTTCCGCAGCAACCATGTTTATTGCCGCTTTGAAAGACCAGGAAAACGTTACGGTGATCGGGGAAGAAAGCGGCGGCGGATACTATGGAAATTCGGCCATGCATATTCCCAATATTACCCTGCCCGAAAGCCGGTTGAGCGTAAGCCTGCCGCTCTACAAACTGGTCATGGATAAAAACAGGGCCCGGGGAAGGGGGATCATTCCTGATATTCTTGTACCACCCTCTTCAGCAGCCATCAAGGCAGGTATTGATTTGAAAATAGACACGGTACTCTCCCTGATCACAACAAAAAAGCCCTCCCGCTAAATCGGGAAGGCTTCAAAAAAAGATGGGCAGCATTAATGTTTTTCTGCGCCGGGCCTGCATTTCTCTGTCAGTTCATGAAACACTTCATGGGTCGCGGTGATTAAGGTGGTTAATTCTTTATCAGACTTCTTTGCTTTAACTCCGGCTTCCAGATCGGTGCAGGCTATAACCAGTTTCTTTAAGATAGGTTGAGCAACTTTGGCATCATATCCTGCAGGAGCAACAGAAGATTGCCAGGTTTTTGCCTTTGCAACCAATTCAGCAGCATTTGCACGCGCAGGTTTCAGGTTACCCTCTTCAGCAGGATGGAATGTTTTGCTCATTACAGCGTGGAAATCATGCATTTGTTTCCACTCGGCTTGTTGTGCTATTGCGGCAACGGAAAAGATGGCAGCAAGGGCCAATACGAAGAATTTTTTCATGTGCTTCTTGTTTAATTTCTACAAAGATATAGGTATTCCAAATCGCTCATCCAGCGCTATTATATCAGCGGCATGGCCGGGTTCCAGCAACCCGGTAATGCCTGGTTTCTGTATCAGTTGTGCGGGGTAAAGGCTACACATGCGCAGGGCCTCTCCGGGTTCAATGCCAACCTGCTGTATAAAATTTTGCACACACTTCAGCATGGTAAGGGCAGACCCGCTCAGCACACCATTTGCCTCGTACCTGTCGCCATTCAACCGGTGCTGATAGGGGCCGCCGGTTGCTTCTGTAACGGCATCGGTGATGGCAAACAGTCTTTCGCCCAATTGCTTTTTGGCAATTTTAATCGCAGCAAAATCAACATGGTATCCATCCGGTACAATGCTGCTGCGCACCGTTGAGTGGTTAAACACAGCGCCTACCATACCGGGGGCTCTGTGCTGCAAGGGGCTCATTGCGTTGTATAAATGCGTGGCGGCAGGTATTCCTTCATCAAAGGCTATCGTGGCTTCTTCATACGTGGCATTGGTGTGCCCGGCAGATACCACCACTCCATAAGAACGGATCAGATCAATGACCTCCCTGCTGCATACTTCGGGTGCAACGGTAATCATGGTGATGATCCCCTTACCATACTCCAACACTTCCTTTGCTTCTTCCAGGGAAGGAGCATGGATGAGGGAGGCCAGGTGCGCGCCTTTTTTAACCTCATTGATCCAGGGCCCTTCAATATGCAACCCAATACAGCCCAGGCCGCCCTGCTCCCGGTAACTTCGCACGGCATCAATACAGGCAAAAATCACATCCCTGCTGTTGGTGGCCAGCGTTGGCTGAAACCAGTGTGCGCCCCCGGCTTTACAATACTGATAAAGCAACTCCAGTGAGTGGGTATCAGGAAACATGCTCAGCAGTTTTCCGCCTGCACCATAAATCTGGAGGTCAATCAGGGCCGGTGCAATCACCGGATGAACCTGTGCAGGAGAGCTGGCCAGCTTTACGGTAGGAATAATTTCTTTTACAAGACCCTCCTCAACAACCAGTGTGGCATTTTCGTGCCACTGTTTTCCGGTAAATAATTTTTGTGCAGAATAATAACGTGGTTCCTTCATTCGGTAGGTTACTAATGTTGAATATTAAAATGATCCGCGTCTTTCCAGAAAGGAAAACGGCTGCGGACTTCGGCCAGTTTATCTTTATCCAGCAACCGGGTGCTGATGACCTCCTTGCCGGCTTCCGTAAACAGGACCTCGCCCAACGGGTCAACCAGCATACTGTCTCCGCTGTGTTCAATACCATTGCCATCTTTACCCACCCTGTTCACACCAATCACATAACACTGGTTTTCGATGGCCCTTGCGATCAATAACGATTTCCAGGCATGACTTCTGCGTTCGGGCCAGTTGGCCACATACAACAGCACATCAAATTCCGGGGTATCTTCAGATTGTTGCCTTGCCCACACCGGAAAGCGAAGGTCGTAACAGATTTGCAGATTAAACTTCCATCCGTTTACGCTGGTGATCAGCCTTTTATTCCCTGCGGTATAAAACCGATCTTCCCCAGCAAAAGCAAAGCGGTGTCGTTTATCATATACGCCCACGGTTCCATTGGGCAATACCCAGAGCAGACGGTTGTAATATTGTTGATCCGCTTCAATGATCAGCGATCCGGTTAAAATGATCTTATGCGCCGCCGCGATCCGTTTCATCCATTGCACAGACGGGCCATCCATGGTTTCGGCCAGTTCGGCCGGCTTCATGCTGAATCCGGTAGAGAACATTTCCGGGAGCACCACCACCCCGGCAGGCTGCTGAAGGGAGGCGATTTTTTCTTCAAACTGCTGAAGATTAGCTATTTTATTTTCCCAGTGCAGATTCGACTGGATCAGTGTTACAGAAAGTGTATTCATACAATCTCGTTCAAATTAATGGATCCGGTAAGCCAGTTGTATTCCGCCATAGCGATGCGCCCTGGTTTGTGCCGGTGTTTCTTTAGACTGGTACACCCATTCCAGTTTACCGGTCCAGCGGCCTTCGGCATAACAGGCACCGATGGTTTGCTGAAACACAAAAGTAGCCGGTTCGCGGGTTACTGCCGTGGTTCCTTTACTGAACAATCCCCCCTGCAGTGTGCCATTATAGCCCTGTAAGACTCCCTGGGGGTACCAGTACAGAAAGAACTCATGGTTTCTTTTTTTGGTTCCGGCTTTTTCAGACAAGCGGGCATTCCATAAAGCGCTTTCATTGTTTTGCTCAAACGCACCCAGCACCAGCAGGGCGCCCAGCCTGGCCTGGGTATACGTGGCACCCAGGTTAGCCTGTACTACCGGCACCATTTTAAACAGATCCGAACGGAGAATGGTTTTGGCAAAGCCGGCTCCCAGGTCAACACTCAACGCGTTTTCAATCTGGTACTGCCATCCGGTAAACCGTGCATAGTTCAGCCAGCGGTGATATGTGTTCTGCATCGCTTCGCCGCCAGAGGCAGGACCCAATAAGCCCAGGGATCCGTTCCACTGAAAAAGAGCATCATGCTTTAAAAAAACCGTTTGGGTGTAATTGAGGTAGGTATACCCGCAATAAGGCCGGTCAATATCCGCCGGGGTTACGGTTCTGCGAATCAGGGGAGTAAAGATTTTCTGACCCAGTTCCAACGAATGGATTTTTTTCCGGCCCTTCCTGGTTGTTACAAACCCGTAGTTCAGCAGGATGCCATTGGTATAGTAGGCGTCGTCCAGTTTAAACAGGTAGGCATCGTTTTCCGTTTTAAAGGAAAACTCCCGGGTAAAAGCGTCTCCGGATTGGATTTGGGAGCTGGCGTCAAAGCCAAGACCCCATAAAAAGGCCATCAGGGCACAGCGAATAAGGATGATTTTATAATGCATATTATTAATTGGATAAGGACCTGATTGTTTGAAGGATGGATTGAATCAGCCCCGGTTCATATCCTTTTTGCATCAGGGAGGTCCTGGTTTTGACCTCCCTGTTAATGTATTGCTCCTCTTTCAACGACTGCCATTTGGCCCTGATCAGTTTTTCGGCTGTTGCTGCATATTCCTCCTGATCAATTTCCTCCAATCCTTTTTTGATATTGTACTCGCTTACCTTCTTTTGCCGGAGGGCATACACAATTTTATTAATCCCCCATTTTTTCTGCCGGAAATAACCGCCCGCAAATTGACGGGCAAAACGTTCTTCATTCAGGTACCCTTCTTCAATCAGCTTTGAAATCAGCAGTTCCACGTCTGTTTTCCGCAAGCCCAGGCTGTACAGCTTTTCCTTAACCTCGCTGTGACAACGTTCCTGGTAGCCGCAATAGTGCTTCAATTTCATGAAAGCCTGTTCAGGCGTAGCGGTGGTTTTCCGGTTCAACAGGTCGTTTTTTTCGGTAAAGTAGTTATATTTGTTAATAGGCCATAATAACCAGGTTGCAATATCGTTATTCTTCGGCTACCCACACAATCACGATTATGTCTGTACCTAAACACAATGTTTGTTTAATTGACGACGATAAGATTTACCAGTTTACCGCCCGAAAAATATTGGAATCGACCGGTTTGGCAAAGAATATCCTTTCTTTTTACAACGGAAGTGAAGCCATTGGGTTTTTGAAGGAATCCGGAAATGGAGACCAGGAGCTGCTTCCCGATGTGATTTTCCTGGACATCAATATGCCGGTTATGAATGGCTGGCAGTTCCTGGAAGAATACCATAAAATCACCGGCAACTTCCGGAAATCCATTACCATCTATGTGGTCAGCTCCTCTGTAGACGATTGTGATATCCAGAAATCAAAGGAATTTACCACGGTTACCGACTATATTATAAAGCCCATCAACCGGATTAAGTACCAACAGTTGATAGAACGGCTGAACAACGTATTGGATTAGCCAATTCACCGTTTCCCAAAAGTTTTATACATTCTGATTGTGGGGATTATTTTGGTGACTGAATCTTAACATTTTACAGTAGGTTTGTCACATTCTAAATCGTGTTTATGAAATTCATCGTTTCTTCTTCTTCGTTATTAAAACACCTGCAACAGATCAGCGGTGTAATCAATGCCAATACGGTATTACCTATCCTGGAAGACTTTTTGTTCGAGATTGAAGACAAAAAGCTGAATGTAGTGGCAACCGACCTTGAAACCGTGATGCGTGTACAGATGGATGTGGAAAGCAAGGCCAACGGTAAAGTGTGTATTCCGGCAAAAATCCTGATGGATTCACTTAAGAATATTGCCGATCAGCCGCTGACATTTACCATCGATAAGAATTTTGCCGTGGAGATCACCAGCGACAACGGTAAGTACAAAGTCATGGGCGAGAATCCCGACAATTTCCCGAAAGAACCATCAGCAGATGATACCACCGGATTTACCATGACCAGCAGCGCTTTGCTGACGGCCATCAACAAAACCCTGTTTGCGGTGAGCGGAGATGATCTTCGTCCTGCCATGACCGGAGTGTTTTTTGAACTGGGTAAGGATGGTGTACAGTTTGTGGCAACCGATGCGCACAGGCTGGTTCGCTACAAAAGAACCGACACCCATGCCACCAAAGCGGATTCATTTATTGTTCCTAAAAAGCCATTGAACTTATTAAAGAACGCACTGCCCGATAATGAAGACGAGCTGAACATCAGCTACAACAGCAATCACCTCTTTGTGCAACACGGTTCCACGCAGATGATCTGTCGTTTGATCGATGCGCGTTTCCCGGATTACAAAGTAGTGATACCAGCAGACAATCCTTATAAACTGGTGGTGAACAAAGCCGATTTCCAGAATGCCTTGCGCCGGGTGAACGTGTTCTCCAATAAGAGCACCAACCAGGTAGCCCTGAATATCACCGGAAGCGAATTACAGATGGCCGCACAGGATGTGGACTTCAGCTTCGAAGGTAATGAGCGCATGAGCTGTCAGTACGATGGAGAAGACCTGCAGATCGCATTCAACGCCCGTTTCCTCATCGAAATGCTGAACGCAGCAGATACGGATGATATAAAGATGGAACTGTCTACATCCACCAAGGCTGGTTTGATAAAACCAACCGAGCAGGCAGAAGGCGAAGACCTGTTAATGCTGGTAATGCCGTTGATGCTGAATAACTAAGCGCATACTATATTCAAATAAAGAAGCCGTCTCCATATGATTGTGGAGGCGGTTTTTTATTGGAGGGAAATGCTTCCCTTATCAATATTCCTTCACCAGGGTATCGTAGGAGATATTCAGGTGGGCATGTAATTTTCGAATCATACTCAGATTCAGTTTTCGATGCCCGTTGAAGAGATCGGTTACCCTGCTTTTATATCCAAGTATACCTGCCAGTTCCTGTTTACTTAAACCTTGCTGCTCCATACGATATTGAATAGCTGTTAGTGGATCAGGCGCTTCTATTGGGAATTGAGCGTCCTCATAATTTTTGATCAGCAGAGCAAGCACATCCGCCTCGTCGCTTTCGGGCGTACCCGTTTTTGCCTGAAAGACTTGTTCAAATCGCTGTAACGCTGTCATATAGTCTTTTTTTGAATGGATGATTTTGAGTGTCATACGAATTGCTTTTCTTTAAAATAAGTTTACGGTTGCTGCATCTACTTTGTCGTAAACAGCATGCGTGCCGATGAATTTGATAAATACCCAGCCTTTCTGATAATTGATCTCAGCGATCAACCGGTAGTCATTCTCATTGATTTTAAATATTGCCCGGTTGTTTTTAACCGTTCTGGCTGTATTAAAATCCCTCGTTACATCCCCGGGTCTCTTCCAGTTTTTGGCCGCCACATCATTATACCATTTCTCCAGGGTCTCTTTACAATCAGGATGCTTTGCGTAAAAAGCGATAATGGAGCTACGGTTATAAATGTTCATGGAATACTTGGTTTTACAAAGATAAGAAAAAGTAACCATTTTGGTTACTTTTTGCAAAGTAAGTAATTATTTAACACAATCAACTGAGCCATCGTAGGGTTGAAAATAACTCTCGTTTATAGTAACAGGAAGCATGATGAACACGATAAGTGGCTAGAAGATGTCATTGAAAATACGGTTAAGCAATTAAACCTGGTTTACCACAGGAACCTTGAAAAATTAATAACAAAAGCGGGGTCATACTCGCTTCTGCAAAAGGATCTTGGCGAAATTTGGTTCCTTTGTCACGAAATAGACATTTTAGATTGAGAAAGATTGAATTACAAATGTTCCCTGTGCCGGCCACAGGAATACGAGCTTGCCTACATTTTTTTTGCGAATCTTATTTTGAAATGATCTTTACCAGATTAGGATCATTCTCAACAAGTTTGCCCTCTTTGTCAATGAGAAAAATCCTCGGAATACCGGTAACGCCATATGCGATTGCGGGACTGCTCATCCATCCGCCGGGATGCCACGCGCTGGTCCATTCTAATTTCTCCTTTCTATCGGCGGCTTTCCAATCCTCCTGTTTTTCATCTACAGAAACGCTAAGAAAAGTAAAATCTTCTTTGGACGCCTGCTGGTACGCTTTGCGGATGCTTGGAATCTCCGCGCGGCACGGCCCACACCACGAAGCCCAAAAGATTAAAAGAATATTTTTACCTTTATAATCAGATAACTTTATTTCTTTACCCCTGTTATCCACTGCTGTAAAAACAGGAGCCTGTTCTCCCAACACCAACTTCTGCTGCGCTTGCAATATATTTACCACATCACTTCCCCACGACGAATTCTGAATATCTGTGTGCAATTGTCTAAAAGCAAAAGCTGCTTGTTCTTTTGTGAAATTTTTCTTGGCAGCTTCCATTCTAATTACAAATGCACTCCACATGGATTTCGAGTGATTAGAGATGAAAGCAAATTGTTTATCGGTGAGTGTTTTTTTTAGAATCAGTACTGCTGCGTCTAATGAATCAGCCGCCGCTTTTGAAGTATTCCGTAGACCTGGAATCATGTTCCGCAGTTTTCTTGCGGAATCGTCCAGTGGTTGCACATGGTTCATGTATTCTTTATAATCATTTTGGAGTTGAGAACCCCTTGCTTCAAGTGGTATCCTTTTATTGAATTGGCCCCACAGATTAACAGGCATTTGGTTATCCAACCATATCGCGTACACATCCGATCTGCTTCGGTTCGCCAGTATCAAGGAGACCGGTTGTGTAACCTGACCTTTATATTTGAAATGTAATTGTTGATTTTTTGTAATCGACGAATCCACGAAAACACCGTTATCATCCCTCAAGAAATAAATTATGTTGTCAGGTACTCCATCGAGCCGGACACCAATTTCAACCTTCTCCTGCGTCATACCCACAGCAGGAAGAAGGAAAAACATAAGGAAGTACCTCATACCTATAATTTGCCTGTAATTTATATAAAAAGTTTATAATATTTTCCTAAAACGATTTTGACTGCGCATCAGAAAGGCGGGTAGCAAGGTAAAAACAGCAACCAAACAAACAATCATTCCACCTATTGTTCCGACTGCGAGGCCAAACCAAAATACCTGGTTCGTACTTCCTAAAAGAAATGGAAAAAGGCTGCAGATAGTAGTAGCAGTTACGAGTAATATCGTTTTACCATGCTGTAGTAAGGCCATATATACTGCCTCCTTAGAATCTTTTCCTTTTTTAAGATAATTCTGATAGCCATTAATAAGTAGCAACCCGGAATTTGCTGCCAAGGCACTTAGTATGATGAGTGCTGCCCAGCCTCCCTGGTCAAAATAAAACCTGCCCATGCCAAAGGCGAGGAATAATCCAATGAAGGATACAGGTGTCATAGCGACGATATAAAAAGGCAGTAATAGGCTTTCAAAATATATTGCGCATAGCCCATAAATAACAGCAAGCAGGCAGCAAACAATAGCAAGGTAATGTAAAGATGTATTGTCTTTGGTTGCGGTGCCTTGCGTAGATTCTGCGGAGAAGCCTACGGGAAGCGTACTTTGAAAATCTGTTACCAACTCCTCTACCGCAGCCCGGCTGATTTCCGATGTTCCGATAAATTCAAAGCCAATGTTGCGAACATACGCTCTATCTATGCGCCGGATATTATGTACAGCTTCCCTGGCATTTACCGGTGCCAGAGAATTTAGACGAACCTGTTTACCGTTGCGAAGACTGACTACCTGATTCATCAGATCATATCTGGAAAAGTCTGGTGCAGTTTTTCGCTGAAAACCAATGGCATCTTCTTGTTACCGACTATGACCTGCATTGCCGGGTTCGTCTGTGTGGTAAACAGGAATCTATAGTTCAAAAGCCAGACTGTATGATTTGTTTTAGTTCTCTCCTTATGACTTTTACATTTTGGGGTAACAAATGACCATCAGTTAAGTTATTTGTAACAATTTGAAAATCTATAGTAGGGTTATAGCCACATGAATGCAAAAAATATGGAAAATACCAAGGGAAATCACCAAACCAACATATGATTATCACGACTTTAGTATGCATTAAATTTATATAATGGGATGGTCTATAATCAATTTATAAGTACACAAACTTCTATCGAAACGTTGCCAAGGCTAGCATTCTCGCTACTTATTCAAGGAAAAATCTGAGCTATTTCCTTGAAAAGACAATCTATCATTCTTTCACCTAAAATCTATAATATAACCGTCTTCACAGTCTTAGGATATGTAATCAAGATTCTAAAAAAATATTACTTTGATATTTCTTTATTTAAGCCAGAAATTACTTCATTGAAATTATTTGTAACTTTTATTATTTTACCCTCTCTATTAACTATCAGGTGCGTTGGATAACCAGCAATCTTTAATTCATTCATTAAATAATCGGTTTTATCGGCAACAACTTGATACTTAAAAGTGGTTTTCTTTAAAAATGCTTTGAGATCTTTAGCGGGATCAAATGCCAGTGCTAAAAAAAGGATGTCGGTTCTTTCTTTATAACGACTAACCAGTTTATTAAGTTCAGGTATTTCAGCAACACAAGCAGCACAGTGAATAAACCAACAATTCAACACAACGATTTTATTTTTAGCCGTGTTTGTGTTGTAAACACTATCATTTAAGCAAATAAAATTAAAGTTGGGCAATGGTGTCCCCTCCATATTGTAATATTGGTGCTCTGTCAGAGATTTATTTTTAATAACCATCTTAATCTCATTATCTACAGATCTATCCAGTTTAACTAATTGATAACATATCGATGAATCATCAGATTCAATTCTAACAGGCAAATATTGTCCCGTTGTAAGGCTTTCCAGGAATTGTTTTTTAGTAATCAGGTGCAAAGATGTATCAAGTGGAATATAGTCAGCAGACCAATTCATATAATCTCTTTCATATACCAACCAACTCATTACATCTTTCACAATAGCGGAAGGCCTGATGACCGGCTTCCCATAATTTTTAGGCTGAGAAAATACAGGTGAGCCTATTGCGTATAAAATTAATATTATCAAAAGAGTTGTTCTCATTATAATTAGACATTAAAACAAATTATTACCTGGCCTACTGAAGGATCAATTTTATTTTATCCAAAGCAGATCTCCCCGACCCTCTATATACGATCTCTCCTTCTGCATTAATCAGGATATAAGTGGGGAAGGAGCTGATCTTATAGGTTCTGCAGATTGGCGCAGTTTCAAAAGGATCTAATACATTTATCCAGGGAATATTCTGACCCTTGATATATTCGGAAACAGATTTATAATCATCGTTGGCTATTCCTATTATTTTTAGGTTATCAGGCTTATATTTTTTATAAAGAGCCATTAGTTCCGGTTCAAGTTCTCTGCAAGGTGTACACCATGTGCCCCAGAAATCGAGTAATGTATAGCCGGTTTTTGAAAAATTCACAGTTGTTTTATCTGTTATAGAAATCATATTAACCCGGATTGCTTTAAATCCGGCTTCAATTCCATTACCTTCTTTTGAAAGGTGAATTTTTCTGAACGAAATACTATTACCCATTGAATCAAGTGAAACAAACTTAAAAACACTGTTTGACGTATAAATTGTATCTCCAACATGATATTGAGGTAATTCCCATATTCTGAAACCTTTTTTCATTATTAATGATTTCAATACGTAGATATTTGTATTATCCTTTCTATATATATTATTAAAATAGTTGCCAACAATAATTGGATATTTCTTTGCCTGATCAGTTAGATAACCATATTTATATTTATTTACAATACTCACTCCATAATCGGATAGCTTATCCTCACTGTTTGTTTTAAAAATCAAGCTTGATTTTGACGGGTTAAAATACAGGCTTGTGATTATAATGTTATTGCCGTCCAATAATTTAATGCGATCAATTTTCACTTTTTTGTTTTTGTCACATTCGTATGGCTTTTCATCTGATAGACTATTATTTCCATTTGTATCAAAGATCATAATATACTTACCCTTGTGTAATGCTTTAAATGCTAAGATTCCGGGATTAGGTCGTTTTACTTCCTCAATGATATCCTGGATATGCAATAGTCCTATTGTGCCTTTAATTTTTTCTCCCGGGTATTCTATTATTGTGTCAATTTTTCTGTTCCGGAAAAATTTAAATACCCCTCCTTCTATTAGTGTGTCTGTATCCTGATACTGCAAGGGCACTACCACTATATCAGAAGTTTGATCATCCAAACTCCGGCAACCGACTATGAATAGAAAAATAAAAATAAATATTCCTGTTTTGTTATCCTGCATATTAACTGAAAACGAGGTTCAACACAAGTTATTGAATAGTGTTTAATTTATAAAAAACAGCGAACTTGCCGGATATTGTTCTGCCCGATTGCTACATCCCCGTTTTAAATGGTTTAGATATCAGTAAAATAATCAAAGCCAGATACCCTTCCTTTAAAATTCAGCTCCAGGGAAGAACTGCTCAAATTTGCAATGAAAAGCGGGCTGGCCGTGCTGTAAATGGGCTTTTTCCTGTAAATTGACCCTATAATCTTTTGCTGCCATGATCCAATCGATTGTTGATTATTTCAACACCATTCCCAGCCTGCATCGTGCCCTGATCCTTGCCGGTGGGATTAGTTTTTTCTGGATAATTGAAGGGGCTGTTCCCTTGTTCCGTTTCAAATATGATAAATGGAAACACGCGGCCATCAATATCTTTTTCACCCTCACTACCATTGTCATCAATTTTGCCTTTGCGTTGCTGATGGTCAAAACCAGTGATTGGGCCATTGAGCACCATTTCGGCATTTTACAGTTGGTGGAACTGCCTACCTGGGTAATGCTGATCGGCGGGCTGATGCTGCTGGACCTGGTGGGCGCCTATTTTATTCATTTCATTGAACACAAGGTTAAGTGGATGTGGAAGTTTCATATGGTGCATCATGCCGATACGCATGTTGATACTACCACCGCCAACCGCCACCATCCCGGTGAAAGTGTGTTCCGCGCGGTTTTCACCATTATAGGCGTGGCCATCTGCGGTGCTCCCATGTGGCTGGTGATGTTTTACCAGAGTATGAGCGCCGTGCTGTCTCAGTTCAATCATGCCAATATGCGTCTGCCCCTTTGGCTCGATAATGCCATCAGTTGGCTGATCGTTTCTCCCAATATGCATAAAGTACATCATCATTATAAACAACCCCAAACCGACAGCAATTACGGCAATATCTTTTCCATCTGGGACCGTATTTTCGGAACATTTAATTACACCCCGATCGGGGAGATCCGCTATGGATTGGACGTACTGGACGATCGTACCGACGAGCAACTGGGTTACCAATTAAAAATCCCATTCGATCAAACCATTAAGACCAACTATTAAAGCCTGCCGGCTCCCTGTTCTTCCGATCTGCCTGCTGTTTGACGTGTAGTATTGTATCTTTGTTTAAAGCTTTTGTATGAAGACTGTTGCAATGATTCCCGCGCGCTATGCCGCCAGTCGCTTTCCTGCCAAACTGATGCAGGTACTGGGTAACAAATCTGTTATTCTGCATACCTATGATAATACAAAAGCAACCGGGCTGTTTGATGAGGTGGTTGTGGTGACCGACAGTGCTATCATCTTCAATGAAATCACCGCCCATGGCGGCAAAGCCATCATGAGCAAAAAGAACCATGAGAGTGGAAGCGACCGGATTGCCGAAGCCGCGGAAGAGCTGGATGTAGACCTTATTGTGAATGTTCAGGGAGATGAACCATTTGTACAAAAAGCGCCTTTGGAAAAACTGCTTTCGGTTTTTCAGGAAGAAAAGATTCAGGTGGCTTCCCTGATGCAGGAGCTGAAAGATCCCGAACTGATCGAAGACCCCAACTATGTAAAAGTTGCAGTGGACCGAAACTGGAATGCATTATTCTTTTCGCGCAGTGTCATTCCTTACCCCAGAAGCAAGGATATTGCCATCACCTATTACGAACATATTGGCGTATACGCCTTCCGCAAACAGGCCCTGCTCAATTTCAGCAGGTGGCCAATGACTCCGCTGGAAGCCGCTGAAAAAATTGAATGCCTGCGTTACCTGGAATATGGTATTCCATTAAAAATGGTCCTTACCCATTATATGGGTGTCGAAATTGATACACCGGAAGACCTGGTTAAAGCAGCTAAGTTGTTATAATTTCTCGAACAGGGCGCGCAGTTTTTCGCGGGTCATGATTTTTTCCCAATCCTTTCCCAAAGCGTTTTCCCATAGGGGTTTCATACCCATGGATACGCCGATCATGGTTTCGAACTGTTCATCGGTAAGGCCTTTGCAGATGCCCCGTGGAATTTCTATTTTGTTCTTCTCTACCATGTATTTGAATTCCTTCACGCCTGCAGGATAGTATTCTTCCAGGTGATCCATGACGATACAGTTTCCGATACCGTGTTTGGTACCCAGTAAATAGCTTAATCCATAGCTCACTGCATGGGCAACCCCCACCTGGGAATATGCAATGCTCATACCGCCTGCATAGGAAGCCATCATCAACTGATCATCACACACAGCGTCCCAATGGTCTTTCTCCACAAATACTTTCTGGCAGAGCTGCAATGCTTTTTCGCCATAGCTTTTGCTGAACTCATTGAGGTAGGTTCCTTCCAGGCTTTCGATACAATGGATATAACAATCCATTCCTGTATAAAAACGCTGGTTCACAGGGGCGTCTTTGGTTAATTCCGGATCCAGTACTATCTGGTCAAAAGGGGTAAAATCGCTGTTCATTCCCAGTTTGCGCGTTGGCCCGGTTAATACGGTGGTTCTGCTTACTTCGGCGCCTGTTCCGCTGAGTGTCGGAATACCGGCCTTGTACACGCCGGGGTTCTTCACAAGATCCCATCCCTGGTAGTCGGCTGAAGAACCGGGATTGGTCATCATCAGGGAAACCGCTTTGGCCAGGTCCATAGTAGACCCGCCGCCGATCCCTATTACACCGCTGATGACGCCGAATTCTTCTTTCAGTGATTTTGCCAGTGCGTCCACCTGGGTGGTTTTGGGCTCGTAAGTAACATCCGCCAGGATCACTTTGTCTTTCCCGCGCAATGGAATACGCGACAACAGTGGTTTCCCTTCAAAAAAATGATCCACTAAAAATATCATGGGTGCATCGCCCTTGCGCTGCGGCGCTAAAATTTCGTCTAACTGATTAAAACTTCCGCGGCCATATACCACGTAGCTTACCATCTTAAAATTCCTAAAGCTCATAGGTCTGATTTTCAAGTGCAAAGATGCAACTTATTTCCAGATAGATTTCATTGGCCAGAACCAAACATTTTCGAAGACAGCTATATTCCCGTCGCTGAAAAACTCAATTCCTGTGTCTTTCTCTTCCGGAAATACCTGTGTGGTAAATACCAGCTCCCCGTTGTTGGCATATACTTCCACAATACTCTTATCAAAGAAAACCCGCAAGTGTACCAGGTCGTTCACTGTTTTGAGGTAAGCCTGCTTGGTGTTGTAATAAGGATACTGTTTACTGAATCCGGAAGGGGTATTGGTTCTGTCGATGTACAACTGCTCCAGCGTAGCATCATATCCGATGGTAAAATAGCGGTTGCCGCCAACGGCTATTTTTAATCCGCTCACGCTGGTAGTTGAAGGGCGGAGGTCAAATTCCATTTCAAAACAATTCCCCTTGAAGGGCAGCACATGCCTGTATTTAACAGGAACACTGTTCTTCAATACCTGTGCGGTGGAACGCAGGCTGCGCAATGCTTTAATAGGTTCCTGTACCAGCACCCATTCGCTGCCGGCTTTTTTTACCGCCAGTTTTCGGGGTAGCGCCATCGCTCCTTTCCATGGGCTGGTAGGAATTTCATTGGCATACCCCCAGTTATTCACCCAGCCAATGCTGGTGGGTTGTTTATCCGGTGTGGTTTTATAGGTAACCGCCGCATAATAATCCGCGCCATAATCCGGGCGCATGATTTTATTCTGCGGATTTTCATTGTAAAATTTTGATCCGTCAAACTCACCAACAAAATATTGCATAGCGGCATTCTGTGAAACCATCAGCACCCATTTTTTCTTGTTGGGTTCACCCACAACAGGCAGTTCTACCAAATCAGGGCATTCCCATACACCCGATGTATCTGCATAAGGACCAAAATCACTTTCAAATGCCCACTGCTTTAAACTGAAGGAACTGTAAAAGGAAATCATTTTTTCATTGGGCATGGCCACTGCCATGATCCATCTTTTGGTGGGTTCATGCCAGAACACATTGGGGTCGCGAAAATCTTTCATTTGCAGGTCCAGCACAGGGTTGGCAGAATACCGGCTCCAGGATTTCCCGTTGTCGAGGCTGTACGCCAGGTTCTGTGTTTGCAGTAAACTGTCGTGGCCGGTATAAACGGCCACCATGGGCATATCTCCTTTTTTCTGTCCGAAGCCGGTTTTGTTTTTGGGATCCGTTACAACTGATCCTGAAAATACCATTACCTCATTTTCTTCCCTCAATGCAACCGGCAGTTGTTTCCAGTTGACCAGGTCAGTGCTTACGGCATGTCCCCAGCTCATATGTCCCCAGGTATTTCCATAGGGATTATGCTGGTAAAACAAGTGATATTCTCCATTGGTATAAATCAATCCATTGGGGTCGTTGATCCAGTTCTTCTGAGAGGAATAATGGAACTGCGGGCGGTAGCGCTCCTGGTAATAGGGTTGCTGTGAGTACGATCTGATTTGTATCAGCAGGGCAATCCATAATAGCACTCTGTTCATCAATCTAAATTAATCATTTTGTTCAAATTACCGTACACGGTTATTTCATGGCATCCAGCTCTTTCTGCAGTTTGAACATTTCATCACGGAGGCGGGCGGCTTCAATAAAATCAAGGTCTCTGGCCGCTTTTTCCATCTCTTTTTTGGTGCGCTGAATGGCTTTCTCCACTTGTGGAATGGTCTTGTATTCTTCCTGTTCCTCTGCCACTTTAGGCGCAACCAGGTCCTGGTCCTGCTGCATTGCATATGGATTAGAGGGGTCGTATCCCTTGATATCCAGTACAGCCGTTTGTGCAAAAACCTGCTCTTTGCTCTTGGAAATGGTAGTTGGTATTATATGGTGTTCCAGGTTATAGGCAATTTGTTTTTCTCTTCTCCGGTTGGTTTCATCGATAGTGCGTTGCATGCTCTCCGTCATTTTATCGGCATAAAAAATGACCAGGCCGTTTACATTTCTTGCCGCCCTTCCGGCTGTTTGCGTCAGGGATCGTTCATTACGGAGGAATCCTTCCTTATCGGCGTCCAGTATGGCCACCAATGATACTTCCGGCAAATCAAGCCCTTCTCTCAACAGGTTTACACCCACCAGTACGTCAATAACCCCCAGGCGAAGATCGCGGAGGATTTCCACGCGTTCAAGCGTGTCTACATCGCTGTGTATGTATTTGGATTTGATGTTAATCCTGCCCAGGTACTTGTCCATTTCTTCTGCCATTCGCTTGGTAAGGGTGGTTACCAGCACACGGTCTCCCCGTTTTACCCGTTCATCAATTGCATCCAGTAAATCATCTATCTGGTTTACACTGGGGCGGATTTCAATGGGCGGGTCCAGCAGGCCGGTAGGGCGTACTACCTGTTCTACCACCACACCGCCGGTTTTCTCCAGTTCATATTCGCCGGGAGTGGCGCTTACAAAAACCGTCTGTCCGATCATACTTTCAAACTCATAAAAATTGAGCGGGCGGTTGTCCATGGCGCTGGGTAAACGAAACCCATAATCCACCAATACCATTTTTCTGCTCCGGTCTCCGCCATACATTCCCGCTACCTGCGGAACAGTCTGGTGGCTTTCATCAATCACACATAAAAAATCCTTTGGGAAATAATCGAGCAGGCAGAAAGGTCTTGTTCCTGGTTTTCTTCTGTCAAAAAAACGGGAATAGTTTTCAATGCCATTACAGTAACCCAGTTCGCGGATCATTTCCAGGTCATACTCCACCCGTTCTTTTAGCCGGGAGGCTTCTATGAATTTTCCGGATGCTTTAAAGTATTCTACCTGTTGCATCATTTCATCCTGGATCTCGTGCATCACTTCCGTAATCATATCCTTAGGCGCCAGGTAAAGATTGGCCGGGAAAACAGCCGCATTGTCCATCAGGCCAATCCGCTTGCTGGTAGCCGTGTCTATGCTTTCAATCTCTTCTATCTCGTCTCCGAAGAAAGTGATCCTGTATCCAAAATCCACATAAGGAAGATTAATATCAACGGTATCACCCTTTACACGGAATGTTCCCCTGGTAAAATCTCCCTGCGACCGGTTATACAAAGAATTAACAAGTGCATGCAGAAATCCCTGGCGGGAAAGCACCTGTCCTTTCTCTATCCGAATGATGCCGTTTTCATATTCGGTAGGGTTACCCATGCCATAAATGCAGCTCACACTGGCCACAACAATAATATCCCTTCTTCCGCTCAGTAATTGCGATGTTGCCTGCAAACGCAGCTTATCCAGCTCCTCGTTGATGCTCAAATCTTTTTCGATGTACACGCCGGTTACGGGCATATATGCTTCGGGCTGGTAATAATCGTAATAGCTCACAAAATAACCCACGGCGTTTTCGGGGAAAAACTGCTTGAACTCACCATAAAGCTGCGCCACCAGTGTTTTGTTGTGGGTCAGCACCAGGGTAGGGCGCTGCACGTTCTGTATTACATTGGCAATGGTAAAGGTCTTACCGCTTCCCGTTACACCCAATAGTGTCTGAAACTGTTCGCCATCATTAATCCCGTCTGTTAACTGCTGAATGGCTGATGGCTGATCGCCTGCGGGTGTATAGGAGGAATATAATTTGAACGGCATGCTACAAATATCAGGGCTTTTTCAGTTTGTCGATAATTGCTTTTACACTTGCATCAATCTGTTTCTCAGAGATTTTCTTTCCGTAGATTTCTGAAGTGGTCCAGCCCTGCCAGATGGATTTATCTGTTTGCGGATTCATCATGGTAAGGGTAAGCGTTCCTTCCCGAACTATTTGTGACCTTGTATCATAACCCCAGAAAGTGGACGGATAATAAATAGGAACCCATCTTCTGCCTCTTGGATTATAATACCACCGAGTCATCGGCTGGCTGTATACAGGGGTACTCAGATCCCTGACTTCCTTTTCAATTACCACATCAAAAACCAGGAATACATCGGGATTGGTTTGGGTTTCTGACCATCCCAGTTCCTTCAGGTATTTTTCTACGGATTCATGAATTTTCTGGTCACGTAAACTGTTAATATCCGGGCGCCTGGTGGTGGAGTCCTTGTCTGAATCACCCTCTGTCCAGGCATAGGTTTTAATGGTAGAAAAATCTACTGAATTGTCTTTTTGTACAAATGCCTTTTGCGAACAGCCTAGCAATAAAAGGGAGGTTGTTACGAGTCCTGCTAAAATGAACTTTTTCATATACTGGCTTTTAAATTGATTAATACAATCCTTTAAACAGAGCCAATTCTCATGCCAGATCAATTGGCACTATATACGGGGTACTCAAAGTTACTCATTATTATGTCTGCGCGGTTATTTTCTATCGATGGAGAAGATAGTGATCAATGGGTCAAAGTATTGATTTCGTTCCCGCTGGCGGTAGATTTTTCTGACCACATCCATGCCTTTTACGACCTTACCAAAGGCAGAATAGCCTTGCTTGTCCGCAACATTTTCCCCGCCATAATCCAGCCCGGGTTCATCATCCAGGCAAATAAAGAACTCGGTTCCGGCGGTGCCTGGCGCTGCCCTTGCCAGTGAAATAACACCGGTCTTGTGCCGGATACCCGTTTGGCGGGTGCTTTCGTGCGGAATTCCTTTCACGGAAACAGCCAGTTTGTTATTGCTTTTCCAGATTCCTCCCTGAATTAACTCCGATTTGGGAGCGTCGGATGGTTGATTATCAATATGCAGTACGCGGTAAAAATCAGACCGGTCGTACCAGCCGGAGTCTATATAACCCAGGAATGCCGCGCTGGTTAACGGAGCTTTGTCAGCAAATAATTCCACTTCAATATCGCCAAATGCGGTTTCGATTACCACCACCGGGTTGCCGTTGGCTGATGCGGGCCGCCTGCACGCAGGCAACAGGGTTGTAACCACCAACAGCAAAAACAAATATTTAAAAAGTAGCCGGAAAAACATCATGGAATAATTTCAAATAAAAATATCTGCGACTGCTGAAAGGGCGAAAAATTATTATCCGCCACAAAAAGCAGGGTTGGGTTTCCATTGGGCAATCTTGGCCCAAAAGTAACGCCTTCAATATTGTCGGTAAAAACTTTGAGCTCATCCATATTCAACAGTAGTTGCTTTTGAACGGGGGTAAATCCGGTATTGGTTTTCAGGGAAGGATTGTTGCTGATATCGCTTGCTGTATTCAGGTCTGCAATGAATACTTTAATGGTGCAGGGAATTCTTCCGGTGGAATAAGAGCGTTCCAGCACCAGCAACCGGTTGTTTCCCAGGCTGAGCAGATCGGGGATTCCGTTGACCTTAAATGAGCCGGCAGGGGAGGGTGGATAAGCTACCGGATCAAGCTCATATGCATACTGGGCAGTATTTTTTTTAGCAGCAACATCAAACCGGTAAATGCGCACAAACGCTTTATTGGGGCTAAGTTCTGCCCTGGGGCCGTCTTCATAAAGCGGCTCTTCTACATTTACATAGAGGGTTTTATAATTGTTGGCAAAGCTCATTCCTTCCAAAACACCGTTTTGTCTGGGGCCTTTTTCGGTTGCGTGCATATTCAGATTTAAAGGCAGCGTAAAACTGTCTATCCGGTTTCCGGAAGGGCTGATCAGTGTAATAGAAGGATTGGTTAATACCGTATCTTTTGCACGCACAATTCTCTCTCCTTCGCTACTCCAGATCAGATTTCCCTGCAGTGGGTTATAGCGCATTGCTTCCGGATCCGGTGTACGTGCCGGATTTGTTTTACTACCGGGATAAGGCCGATTGTTTTCATCTTTCAGTAACACCACATCCGTAAAAACAACGGTATCAATTTTCTGATCCCTCAAAGGAATCTTTGCAGTATAATACCTGGCCGGATTAATTGATGACCTGTCGTCGCAGATCATGAAGTACTGATCCTTTGCTGCATCATAATCAATGCCGGATAATCCGCCTACATTGGTTCCGTTAAAATTCAATGCGTGGGGAATGGTGTACAGATCCAACAGTTTTAACCGGCTAATCTGTACAGGGGCCCCGGTTTTACTGATCCTTGAACTGGTGCAGGAAAGCAGGAAAATGGTTACAAGAGAAACGGAAACAAGCCTGAACAACATGAGAGTAAGATTTGAAGATTGGCTAACAAATATAGGATTCTGCATGTTACCAGTTTCTGGACCTTGCATACTGCACCATCATAGCCGTGTTTTTTAATTCCAGTTTCCGGAGTATATTTCTTCTGTGTGTATTCACGGTATAGGTACTCAAATGAAGCGTTTCCGCAATTTCCTGGCTTGTAAGGCCCTTGCTGATCAGCCCCACAATTTCTATTTCACGCTTGCTGATATTGTTTTCCAGCGGCTGTTTATTTACCACCGGCTCGTAGTCCCACATAAAAACGGAATTTCCCTGAATCGTTTCCTGTATGGCAGTCAGTAATTCTTCCGAAGAAAGGTTTTTGATGATATATCCTTTTATCCCCACCTGCCTGCACTGGTAAACCAGGTCTGTATCATTTTCCATACTCAATATAATAATGGTGGCGGCAGGATTACTTTCCAAAATTTCTGTTGCCACATTCAGGCCTGTTCCATCCGGAAAATAATAATCCAGCAGAAAAACATCCGGTTGTTTCTCTTTATACAATCTCACAGCTTCCTTAGCAGTAAAGGCTTCCCCCTTCCAGTTGAGCCAGTCCACCTCCTTCAGCACGCTTCGGATTCCCTCAACAAATATTTTATGATCATCTGCAATTGCTATGGTTGTTTTCATGGGTATGCGCGCTTAGCTCTTTTTGGTTATTTCAATGATAATCGTTGTTCCTTTTTCATTTGAATCAATAGTAACTTTCCCTTCCAGGTATTGAACACGGCTTCGGATATTTTTCCATCCCATCCCATCTGTATTGGCAGGATCAAAGCCCTTACCGTTGTCTTCTACCATCAGTATAATGCTGTTTCCTTCTTCCCAGAGCGACACAAAAACCTCTGTGGCTGCTGCATGCTTTTTTACATTATACAACAACTCAGTTACAATCCGGTAGATTCCGGCTTCTACGGATAATGGATAACGATCCACTACGCCACAATGAAGTCGGACCACAAAATCGTTGGCAGCATTCCACCTGGAAATTGTTTTTTCTAAAATAGGTACTAATCCCTTCTCCTGCAAATTTACCGGCATTAAATCATGGGCTATATTCCGGAGGTCTTCAATAGCATCTGCTAATTGTTTATCGATCCACATTTGTGTTTCAACGGCAGTTTTCAATTGATGAAATGCGCTTATCCTGATACTTCCCAGTAATCCTCCTAACCCATCGTGCAGCTCCCTTGCAAGCCTTGACCGCTCCTCTTCCTGAACCTGAATGAGTCTGTCGGCCAGCATGGCTTTTTCCGTTTCCAGTGCATACTGCGCGGCTTCATTTTGTTTTTTATAGTGATCGTATCGCCTGCTTAACCCAAAAGAGAGGATGGTGCTTTCTGCAAGTATTCCTATGGCCGATCCGTACTTTCCAACGAAAATGACCCAGTCTGCCTCCACACTAAATTGAGAAAGAATATTCATCACAACAAAAATCAACAATACACTCAGCGCTGCTGCAAAAAAATAAGACAGGGTTTTAAACTGCCTGTAATTTTTATAGATGTAAAATACAATCATACAAACGGCCCCCAGCCAGATAAAACTAACCCCGGTAAGGAAAAGACTCCGGACCATTCCCGACTGCCTGGGAATATCCGCAAATATTAAGCACCCTGTTATGATCAGCAAAAGCAACTGAAAAAAACGCAGTTGCTTATTATACAGAGGCGGTATATCCGGGCGGGTAAAAAATCTTTTACAAAGCTCCAGCATAAAGATAAAACTCATACTGGCAAACAATGGCCTGGACTTATTGGCCAGTTCGGTATTTTCGGGCCAGAGGTATTGAAAACCGATTCCCCAGTTCGAAATCACCCACATAGCAGACATGCTGATATAAAGTATATAATAAAAATGGATGCTCTCCTTTAAGGAAATACCCAGAAATATATTCAGCGTTATCAGAAAAAGGAACCATCCGGCAAAAAAACCATAAACAGCTTTCTGATCTGCCATCATGCCGATCATTTCTTTTTCGGGAATAACGGATAAGGGAACAAACAGCGATTCTCCTGCTTTATCTACCTGGAGCAATAACCCATCAGAGCCTGCAGGTATGAGAAACCAATAATCCGGGTCTTTAACGAGCCTTCGCTGAAAGGGATAATAATCTCCTGATTGATAGGAAAATACAATGCTGTCTGCAACTACATTATAAATACGGATGATATTAATGTGCGGATTGGCAACCTGCAGCCAGGAATTCTGATCATGTCGGGCCGGTATAAAAACCCACCAGGCATTCCTGCTGAAACCGGGATTAAAAAAACCATTCTTCCCGCTACTGTTTTGCTCCCGGATTCTTAAAAGCGCTTCTTTCGGAGAAAGATACGGACTGTCGGGTGTTACATAAAACGTCGGTTTTACCACATTTGCCGGAGCCTTTGTAAATTGATATACCCCAAAAGATAAACATAAGAAAAGCAAGGAAACGACGGTTGCTATATTGCCTTTTTTAAGGTAATCCATCTGTATTTTTTAAAAAAATGACCGCTGGTTTTATTTGAATTTGGGTGGATGCATTTCGTCCCAGCCGGTGGATTGCTGATAAGCTTTTGCCGCCAGCAATATCGAAGCCTCATCATAGAGGTTGCCCAGAAAACTGATACTGGTTGGTGATGCAGATCGTTTATCAAATCCGGTTGGTATACATATTGCAGGATGACCGGTCAGATTGGTAATGGCCGACTGGTTACCGCTTCCCCTGGTAGGACAGATCAGGACATCAATGGTTTGCATCACTGCATTCACTTTTTGCATCAGGAGATAACGATGCCTGTTGGCATTCACATATTCAACAGCCGGCATCAGCCGGGACACCCTGAAACTATTGGGCCAGTCATTTATTCCCTGGCGGGTCATTTCATCATCTACATTATTCCGGGTAAACTCATCAAACGCAGCAGCGGATTCTGCACTGATTACCACATCCATCACATTAAATTTGTATACGCCGCTATCCGGAAACACAACCGGAATCAATTCAACGCCCATCCGTTTAAATGTTTCCAGCACTTTCCACTCATTGCGGGCGGTATCGGTTATTTTATCAAAATAATTTTTTGCATAGCCCACTCTCAGTTTTTTGATATCACCGTTGGGTTTATAATTAAAAGGTCTTGATACGGCCGACTGATCCAGGCCATCGGTACCATGCAGATAGGCAAATACCAAGGCAGCGTCTTCTGCTGTTCTGCAGATAGGACCAACCTTATCCAGGCTCCAGCTAAGTGCCATAGCGCCGGTTCTGCTGATTCTTCCGAAAGTGGGGCGAAGGCCTGTTGCACCACAGGTAGAAGCAGGAGAAATGATGGAACCCCAGGTTTCCGTACCAATGGAAAAAGGAACCAGTCCGGCAACAGTTGCAGCAGCAGGGCCTGCAGAAGACCCGGAAGAACCCTGCCGAAGGTTCCATGGATTCTTTGTTCTTCCCCCGTACCAATAGTCGCCCATGGCAAGTGCCCCTAATGTGAATTTGGCAACCAGCACAGCACCCGCGTCTTTAAGTTTGGTATAAACATACGCGTCTTCCTCAATCCGCTGGTCTTTATATGGCGCCGCGCCCCAGGTGGTTTTCGTGCCTTTCACCGCAAACAGATCTTTTAACCCATAAGGTATCCCATGCAATGGTCCTTTATAATTTCCGGCTTCGATAGCCGCATCCGCTTCAGCTGCCTGTTGCAGTGCCAGTTCTTCGGTTATGGTAATAATACATTCCAGAGAGTCTCCGTACTTACGGATCCTGTTGAGGAAAAACCTTGTGAGTTCCATTGAACTGATTTTTTTTGTTCGGATCAATGAAGCCAGTTCTTCAATTGAAAAATAGGCAAGGTCATTTTTATCAGCAGGCAACGATGTTTTATACTGCTTCCAGTGAATGGGCTCCTGTTTTTCGGGGAAAACCATGCCCGGTAAAACCGGATTTTGCCAAAGGCTCATTGGAACGGCATTGCCGAGCTTTTGGGCATGCATCATTTTGAGTAAAAGCAGGTTTTCTTTAACACCGGAATACATGGTATCTGTTTCCTTTTGTATATAGGAAAGATCAAACAGTTTTGCTGCTGAAAGAATATCGTTTTTGGAGAGGCTATCCTGCGCGGTAAGGTTCATTGTGCAGATCAAACACAATGAAAAAAATAGTTGACGCATGTGCTGTTGGTTGATTTAAACAACGAACAAGTTACAGGAAGAGGGCGGTTTTTCAAACATCATTGTGCGTAAATAAAACAGTGGCTCTTGCCAAGAGCGGATGTATTAAAATTATAAGTGCTATAAGAACCGGATTAACACTCGCTGCAAAGAGTAAACAGCCAATCAGGAACAAATAAAAAGGATACAGCAGTAAGAGAACGGCAAACAAAACGGAATCGTAAAAGACGGTTCCCCTGGTTTTATTTCGGACAATGGCGCTGATGATCTTATAGAGGGGGAAATGTAGAATCCTTCCGGGTATAGACATTAGTTTCCCCGGCAAGTATTGCCTTTTGGCCCTGTTTTCGGGAAATTGTATCAGCGGTCCCAGTTTTAACCTGATTTGCTGATTAAGAAAGGAGTGATTCTTTGCCGTTTCCTTAAACGGGAGGAGTTTTTTTGCAGGAATAGGTTCCGCGGCAGCAATCCGCACTTTCTTTCCAAAGCGGGTTAAGGAATCATATGCAATAGCTACCGGCAGCACCAGCAGCGGCTTTTGCAAATCAAGACCCGAAGCAATTCTGGCAGCTCCTTTCTTAAATGGTTGAAGTATATGGCTATTGATACAGATGCCTTCAATAAATATCAAAACGATACCCCCTGAGGCCAAAATGCGACGGCTCTCTGTAAATGCATATTCATTCAGGTGCAGGTTTTCCTTCCCCTCGCTCAACCGGTAAATAGGAATCATATTGAGCAGCCGGAGAAAAAAGCCGTGATGCTTTTGCTGAAACGCGTCACCTCTTGCCAGAAAGTGCATTTTCCCGGAAAACTGTGCGCCGATCAGAATGGCATCGAGAAAAGAATTTGGGTGATTGGCCACTACAAGCAAGGGGCCCTTTGTTGTAAAGACTGCCTGGTTCACTACAATCAATTCTTTACAAAACAGCCAAATGGCCGCTTTAATTAACTTTCTGAATAATTGATAAATCAAGCTGGTGGGGTTAAAAGAACCAAAAACAGGTAAATAATTAGTTGTTTTCTATTTCAGATTAGTTAATAGGTACTTAATTACGGTAATCGGGTAATTAACGACAGGCCCAGCCCTATTCCTCCGCCTGCATTCCTTCCATAAACCACGGAGGAAACCTGGAACATCGGCATGATGGTTCTGGTAATCCTTCTGCCATAGGAAAGGGTAAGCCGGCCATTGGTGAAACTGGTATTAGCAAAAAGGTTCGGGTTAAAACTGGTATTACTGCTCACGGATTCCTGGTGCATAAAACTGATGGTAGCAAGGCTGAACATATTGAACTTTCTGCCATATGTGCCAGTATACGTATACTGCCTGGGACCCTCGGGATTGTCGAAAAAATGGGTATATGCCGCCTGCACTATGGCAAATGCCGCTTTACCTGCCGCAAAAGAATAGTTTACCTCCAGTCCATAGGCCCGGGAAGAATATCCAAGTGAAACCACACTGTCTTTCTGGTACATCGGAATCATGAATATGGCTTTGGCCGTAAAATGCCGGTGCTGATCATCGGAAGAAAAATGTTTTGCCAGGCCGATAGATACGTCGCCGAAACCGGAATTACCCCGGATTGAATCTTGATTTACTCCTCTTTGGATAATATACGGAACATTGATCAGCAGATCAAGACTTCTGCCCAATCCATGATTCAACGACATATTTACGATATGTGTGGCAAAATAATTATTGGAAGGAAAAGGGTTTCTTTTCCAGCTTCTGTCGTAATTGGAGGCGGAATAAAAATACGTATAACCTGGCAGCAATGAGATTCTGCCCTTACCAACCGGCCAGTCGGCTCTTGCTTTCTGCAAAAATGCCGTTAACAATACCAGGATGATTATTCCCTTTCTCATTTACCAATGTTTTGTCTTTTCCGCAATAACTTTTCACTCATCCAGATCATTTGATAATGCCTGTGTTCCATCGTGATTTCGTGTCCCAGGTGGGGGGCCACATACATTTCACTTTTCCCGATGGTTGCCGGATTCAATTTATTAAATGCCGCTATCACCGTTGCCGCCGGTGCCAACGGATCCAGCAAACTCACGGCATACAACACCGAACAATTGATCATTGGCATGAAGTTTTGTACTTCAAAATAACTCAGGTTATCCAATAGTTGTTCAATCGTAACCGATGGATTGTCTTTTGTATAATCCACTACATGTTTAATGGGAAAATTATCATATAACGGATTACCCAGCAATTTATAGCTCTCATGGAAATCACAGAAAATAGGATTGTCTACAATCAGGCTGTTGATGCGATTACCTGTTAATGCTGCAGTTACCAGCGATAAAGTAGCACCCTGGCTTCCACCAAAAACCAAAACCCTCGATAAGTCAAATCCCATTTCTTCGTGTGAATAAATAAAGTCGATGGCCCTGACACAATCCATGTACATTCCCCTGTACATATACCTGTCTTTATCGGCGATATTAATCAACAGCGGTTGTTCATTCTCCGGGTTAAAGGGCTTCCAGTTTTTTTCAATCCCCCTTGTATTGAGGTTGAAGCCGATATTGTTCTCATACAATAAAGGTTCCAGTTCCACCCTGTATCCCTGCAGGCCCACAATCACCGGATATTTTCCGGGTAGCCTTGGGATTGTCAGCCATCCGAAAATTTTTACCTCGTTGAGTGAAATCATTTCCACCTTATATACTTTATGGAAGCGGGTAGTTCTGGTTTGATCGAGTATAATATTGTATTTGGGGTCAATTGCGGCCAGTTCGGCTTTTGCTGTTTCCCAAAAGGCTTCAAAATCTGGTGGTTTATGATACGGTGAGGCAATGCCGCTTACTTTATATCCAAAAGCATATTTGGTGGTGTCGTCGTAAGTGGTAAGATTCAATGCAACGGTAATACCATAAACACCCGGAGACGATACCGGCGGAATTTTAATTTTAAACTGTTTGCTTCCTTTTCTGGCCAGTTTTATGGCCACCACCCTTGTTTCAAGTGTTTCTCCGTTATCCGCTTTAAGGATATACGTGAGGGTGCCCTCCTGTTTAACTTTATATTTATTGGTAAGATGAACCTGGTATCCAATATTATCCGGATCCCAAAATACACCATCTCTATTGATTGGCTTAATTACCGTAATAATTTCCCCTTCATCGTCGGACGCCTCCAATTCTCCCTCTGTATGCTGATCGGGGTCTTCGGGAATATCTTCTGCTGAGGCGATCTTTTCAAAATTTGCTGCGGTATTATTGAGTTCATACGGGTTTCCTGGTTTGTCCTGCTTTAAAGATTTCGGATCCTTGTACGTAAATTCACTGGTAAGGTCTCCCGTGAAATCATTGAGCGTAAGGTCAAAGCGGATAGTGAAGGCGCCGTTTTCATTGAAGGGGATTACAAAAGCGGATTCAAATGTTTTTTTGGCAGCAACTTTTACAGCATAAGAACCGGTTGAATGAATTTCATGCTGATTGTTCCTGATTGTATAAAACAATGTTCCCTCCTGATCTGTTTCCAGGTTATTTTTAAAACTGGCACGATACTTCACCGGGTTCTTTTTTCCGAAAACAGCCTTCGATTTTGCCGGAAGAATTCTGATTTCAACAGGATCTCCTGCAACAGAACAGCGGTTTTCCCCGGCAAATAGTAGCTGGCTATTGATTAGTAATCCTACAAGCAGTAATAATACCGCAGGGGTTGAAAATTTCTTTTTATTCTTTTGTACAACAGTCAATATTCAGAATTAAATATGAAAAATGCTAAGGGAGTTTCATTACCAAAAAAACACTTGCGCTCATTCCAAGCCCAATGTTCTTTCCATAAAGCGTATAGGCGCCCTGCAAATACGGCGTTAGGGTTCTGCTGATTTTCCTGCCATATGCAAATGTTAATAAACCTGAGCTGAAATTTCTGGTAGCCTGTGGATTAGGATTAAATACAGTATTGACGCTCTCCGACACCTGGTGCGCAAAATTGAAAGTAACCAGGCTGTATTTATTCAGCGACCTTCCAAAAGTAAATGCACCCCTGTATTGATTGGGGCCTTCGGCATAATCAATGAATCTTGTATAGGAGCCTTCAATAACAGCAAAAGATTGTTTAAAGGGTGTAAACGAATAGTTTACGGTTGCCTGCAAACCCTTGGAAGCATAGCCCAGCTCAGGTGTTTTATTGTTTTCGTACGTAGGTATAATGACCTGCGCCTTGATGGTAAGGTGCTTTTGAAATTCAGCAGAAGGAAAATGGTAAGCAAGCCCCACTGAAATATCTCCAACGCCCGAGTTGGTTTTCCGGATACCATTCGAAACCTGGTCCTGTGCAATAAAAGGGAGGTTGGCCACTACATCCAGTCTTCTTCCCAAACCATGTACCATGGTAAGCCCATAAAAATGGGATTGGAATTTATCTCCGGGATTAAAAGAAGCCAGTTTTCCATTGGCATCAAAATACTTCGACGAATAAAAGTAATTATATGAAGCAATCAGGGATGTCCTTCCCTTGCCTACGGGCCAGTCGGCCCTGCAGGTAAAGGCCAGCAGGAACAACGCAGCGGAACATATTATTTTATTGATTGCCGAATTCATTCCTTATGGATTTTCTTTTTTTAACTACTTTCTCCAAAAACCATTTACTCACAAAAGCATCATGACTTCTGGGTACTTCGTGGCCCAATGTTGGAAAAACATACAGCTCGCTTTTGGCGATTGTTTCAGGACTCATTTTATTGTAAGCGGCCAATGCGGTTCCGGGTGGTACAAACTCATCCAGTAAGCTCACCGCATATAAAACGGGGCAGGCAACCGCAGGCATAAAATTCTGTACTTCAAAATACTGAAGCGTATGAACCATGTTGTCGATGGTCATTTCCGGGTTTTTATCCTGAAATCTGCGCAGATCCCGGATCGGGAATTGAATATTGGGATTGGATTGCGTGATTTCAACATGTCTTGCCCAATCGAAAAAGATCGGGTTGTTGGCTACCACAGTGTTGATTTTATCGGGCATCATGGCGGCGGCAATCAGTGAAAGCGACGCGCCCTGGCTACCGCCAAAAGCAACAACCCTTCGAAGATCCATCCCCATATCTCCATGGGAGTGAATAAACTCCACCGCTCTTATACAGTCCATATAAATGCCGCGATATATATAGTCATCCTTATTTTCTATATTTACCAGCAGCTGTTCCCTGTTTTCGGGGTTAATCTGTTCCTTCACTTTTTTATCAATACCCCTAACGTTTACGGTAAAGCTGATAAAGTCATCGAAATAAAGCGGGCTGAGTTCAATTTTATATCCTCCAAAACCAATCAGTACAGGATACTTACCCTTTGGCTTGGGAATACTCAGCCAGCCAAAAACAGGCACATTCCCCAGCGATTGAAATTCCACCCTGTAAACGGTGTGGAAATACGTGCTTTTGCTTTCGTCAGGAATAATTCTGTATTGCGGGTCAATTGCGGCCAGTTCGTTCCTGGCGGTTTTCCAGAACTCATCAAAGTCGGGTGCAAGATGGTACGGTGTTGCAATATTGTTGATCCTGTAACCAAATGCATGCTTGGTGGTATCATCGTAAGTGCTCACATTCAGCGCGGCATCAATATTGTAAACGCCGGCCTGGGTTATCTCCGGTAATTTAACCGTGAACTTTCTGATGCCCTTTTTCCCCATTTTAATATTTACCACCGTTTCACCCACCGGTTTCCCCTCTTCTGTTTTTACAATCAGCTTAAAGGTTCCCTCCTGCTTCGCTTTGTACTTATTGATCAGCGTAACAGTGTAGCGGATGTTTTTCCCGTTGTAAAACAGGCCGTCTGCATTGTAGGGTTTTACCTTTGTAATGATTTCTCCCTCTTCTTCAGATTCTTCTTCGTCATGCGCTTCTTCTGTCGCTACCTCCTTGTCAGACTCCGCCACCAGCGCTTCCCTGGTGGAGGCATCGGACTGATCTATATTGTCTCTGGACCAGTTTTGGTCGTAAGGATTGGGGATATTCCTCCGGTCGTTTGCTTTTCGGGGAGGCCCGCTGTAACTGAATTCTCTCGTGATCAGTTCAGCATGATCATTCAGTTCAATGTTGGCATTCAGGGTATATTCCCCTTCGGTATCAAGCGGAACCTCAAAAGAGGATTCGATTTTTTTTCTGGCATTTACCCGAACATCCAGGGAATTTCGAAGAATGGTTTCTCCGCTGTTGTTCTTTACAGTATACACCAGTGTTCCCTCCTGGTCGTTGGTAAAATTGTTTTTAATGGAAACTTTGAACCGTATCGGTTTTCTTGCGCTAAAGCTGGCTTTTTTACTGGCAGCATTCAAAAGAACCACCACCCCTTCTTCGTTGCCCCTTTTTTGAAACGCCGAGCCCCTGAAAGGCATAAAAAACAAGCCGATCAGCAAAAAGCCAAACAGGTTGATTTTATATATAGCGGCGGATTTCATAGGCCTATTCTTTTGACTGGTTACCTGTGGCAACCTTTTTTTTCTCCAACAGGGATGATTTTCTGATATAAAGATTTACCGGTTCTTCTATAAACTTATAAAGAATAATGGAAACAAGGTTCAATATGATGAATACCATCCCTACCAGTACAACAGTGTAATTGATATGTTCTGATAACCACCAGTATTCATTGGCATCCAGCCATGCATAAAAACGATCCGTATTTTTTTCGCTGAAATCGCTGGCCAGTTTTGAAATGAATCCAATGTGGATCAGGTAAAAAATATAAGAGCTCTTACCAAGCAGTTGCATAAGCGAACCCGATAACCAGTACCGAATCAACGATTTTTCTTTCATTAAACCATAAAAGAACAACGCAATACCAATGGGTAAAAGAACATTGTTGGAAAAAATACCAACTGGTTGGTAGAGTCCATAGGGTGTTGCAGTATCAATTGGTTGTATAGCCATAATGCCAACGCTTGCTGCCATTACTACAATGCCAAGTAATGTAAACAAGGGGTGTTTTTTAACAGTGTTGTCGCTTTTTAAGATGACGAGCGCCAGTGCCATACCAATAAAAAATTCCACGCAGCGGCCAAAAAAGGTATATAGGAACATGAATTTGAGGTTGCCAAAGAATCCCCAGAAACTCAGGTTACCAAAAATCAATACCAGTAAAACACCGATACCCAGCAATATCAGCGGAAGATAGAAAAGGGCTTTTTTCGTTTTTTTAATATACAGGAAAAAGAAGGGTGCCATGAAATAAAAACACTCCTCCACCGTAAGCGACCAGCCCTGGCTTACGCCGGTGAATTTCAGATCATCAAAAAAGCCCCTGATAAAAAATATATTCAGGAAAATCAACAAAACGGGTGAAAAGAAATTATTATACACTGAGTGATCTCCGATCCACCAGGCAAATGCAAAAGTGGCCACTGTAAGAATCAGGTACATTGGATAAATCCGTGCAATCCTGTTTTTAAGATATTTACGGAACCAGGTGCCATTAATTTCACAGGTATCAAAATACCTCAAACAGATCAGAAATCCACTCAATACAAAGAAGAGCGTAACACCAATATGAAACTCATTCAGTATTCTGAAAAGCGGATAAGGAAATTCGGCCTGGTTAAAATGATGGAAAAACACCAGAAAAGCTGCAATTGCTCTTACACCAGTTAGGGCCGGGATATATACATTAGACTTCATATGCTGTTTTTCTTCGGCTATAATTTGGCAACAATCGAAATGGAACCACCGCCACCCTTACCGGTGTTTTTTCCGGAAATATCTGTGAAGATGTTAATAAAAAACTGGTAATTCTGGTCAATCTTTCTTCCATATCCCGCTGTTAATCTGAAATAGGAAAAAGACCTGATCGCAGCAAGGTTACCATAGTTGAATATGGATTGGGTGCTGTTCGATTTTACGCCACTCATGGCAAAAGTAAACTTATTCATTTCATCTACCGGAACACCCAATAACGCATCAAAGAACAACTGTGTTGGTCCTTCGGGACTAAAATACTGCTTCACACCGGCATTGATGTCGTAGTAAGTATTTCTCAATCTCTCCCGGTTGGTTCCGGAAAAAGACATTTTTATTTCTCCGCCCACCTGTTGAAAACCGGTATAGGGTTGTTTGGAAGCGTTGTTCTGGTAAAGCGGTACAATCAATGATCCGGATACCGTTAAAAATTTATAGTAGTCGAAGCTGTTGAGCAAATATTGCAGGCCAAAACTGGCATCGCCCAGGCTGGCATTCTGTTCGGTAAGATTGGTTTCCATCTTGCGCTGGATGGTATAGTTGATATTACCAATGAAATCGAGGTTTTCTGTTAACCCGACACCCCCATACAAGCCAAAATAATGAGAGGAAAAACGACCGCCGTTGGCATAGTCTACATACGTACCGTCGTCCTTCCAATAACCTTTTGCCTGGTACAGGTTATAAGATGGTACAATCAGATACTTTCCTCTTCCTATAGGAAACCCCGCATAAGCGGCACTGGAAATCATTGCAAAAAGAAGGAGTGAAAGGACCTGTTTCATTGTGTTGTTTTGTTTGGTGATCAGAGAATTTTTTTAATCCAATAATTCTGCAGGGAGTAATAGATATAGTTCATACCCTCTGCGTCGGGACTCATAAATATTTCCCGGTTGTCTATCCGGATCTGGTTATACAATGCTATTGCAGCCTGGGGCGGACAAACCGTGTTTTTAAGGTTATGTCCAAATAATACCCTGCACCTGATATTGGGTGCAAAATTCACCGGATCAAAATAATCCCAGACTCTGAACAAACCCTCTTTATTTAACCTGTTACGGGGGTTGGCAAGATAGGATTGAAAATTTCTGACCGGCCAGGGCTGAACCTTTTGGGTTTCGGCCATCATAAAGAGGGTGCGCATATCCACGTATACCGTCCTTTCCAGGATACAGCCCTGCGGCCTGCTATCCATCGAAGCAACCACTGCTGCCAGCACGGCGCCCTGTCCTTCGCCTTTTACCACCACTTTCCTGGTATCCAGTTTCAGGTGTTCATGCCGGTAAATAAAATCCAGGCCGCGCAGGGCATCCATGTATACCCCCCGATAGATGTACCTGTTTTTATCGTTAAGGCCAATTACATTAAACGTATTATAATCAGCATTTGTATTGTCTCTGCTGTTGCCATGTCCTCTTACATTCAACCGGAATACCGCCATGTCTTTTCTCAGAGAGTCCGGGCGCATCTCTTCCAGGTAACCGGGGAGTTCATATAAAACTTTAAACCGGCCTCTTTCCTTCGGTACAGAAAGCCACCCCCTGATGGTCTGCATGTCGATCGACTGAAACTCTACCATAAACACATCCACCTCCCTGGTACTCTGATCACCCCTTCGGGTAACCCGGAATTTAGGATCGATATTAATCAGGTCTCTTCTGGCATCGTCCCAGAATTGATCAAAATCTGCCGGGCGGTTCACATTGGAATAAATTTTCTCCGGATCCACCCCGTAACCAAAGTACAGTGTATCTATATACCTGTTGGCAGAAACAATGATCGACAGTTGGTAAAAACCCGGTACAGTTCTGTCGTTCTCCAATTTAAGATCAGTAGCAAACCCTCTTTTGGCATCTATCGTAAAACCCATTTCCTGGTTAAATGTCTGTTCGCCTTTATAATTCCTGACTTCCACCCTCATACTTCCCCTGATCTTTTCACCAGTGTTGTTTTTCAATCTTACATCATAACCCACTTTATCGTCATTCCGGAAAATGGATTCTTTTTTAAAGGGGCGGATATCATAGGTAATGCCTTTCTGTGCCAGGCATACTGTTCCTGTACTCAAAATGAGTAAGAGGCAGCGCATAAGAACACTACTCAGGTGCAAAACTCCGGGTACCCTTGCATTCATGTGGATGGATATATTAACCTCTTTCCGGATCAGTGCCGGAAAACCATGGGTAGAACGTTTAAGGTGGTATTAATATTATATTGAATGCTAATAATTTAACGCGGCTGACTCCTGCTTGGGTTGGCAGTAAGCCCCATAAAAAAGCCCCGGCCTTTCGGTCGGGGCGGATAGTTACTAACCCATCTAAACTATTTATTTTTCTGCTGCCGCAGCCGGCTGCGTATCACTGGCCAGTTTTGCACGTATTTTCCCTTCAATCTCATTGGCCAGCTCAGGATTATCGTGCAGGAGCGTTTTCACCGCATCCCGGCCCTGACCCAGTTTATTACCTTCGTAGCTAAACCAGCTACCGCTTTTTTGCACAATACCCAGTTCAACACCCATATCAATGATTTCTCCCACTTTGCTGATACCTTCTCCAAACATGAGGTCAAATTCTGCCGCGCGGAACGGAGGAGCTACCTTGTTTTTAACCACTTTTACCTTTACATGGTTTCCGATGGCTGCATCTCCATCTTTAATCTGGGTCATTCTCCTGATATCAAGGCGAACGGAAGCGTAAAATTTCAGTGCATTACCGCCGGTGGTGGTTTCGGGGTTACCGAACATTACGCCAATTTTTTCCCGAAGCTGGTTGATGAATATGCAAACCGTGTTGGTTTTATTAATCGTTGCAGTCAATTTACGCAGCGCCTGGCTCATTAATCTTGCATGGAGACCCATTTTACTGTCTCCCATTTCTCCTTCCAGTTCGCTTTTTGGAACGAGGGCTGCTACAGAATCAATGACTACCACATCCAGTGCTCCGGAAAGTATCAGCCTGTCGGCGATCTCCAGCGCCTGTTCTCCATAATCCGGCTGGGAAATCAGCAGATTGTCTACATCCACGCCCAGTTTTTGAGCATACGCACTGTCAAATGCGTGTTCAGCATCTATGATGGCGCACATGCCGCCTTTTTTCTGCGCTTCGGCAATTACGTGGATCGCAATAGTGGTTTTACCGGAAGATTCCGGTCCATATATTTCAATGATTCTTCCCTTTGGTAATCCACCCACACCCAATGCGGTGTCCAGGCCAATGGAGCCGGTAGAGATTACCTCCATCGGGGCGGTACTTTTTTCATTCATGAGCATCACGCTGCCCTTTCCATAATCTTTATCGATCTTATCAATCGTTAGTTTCAGCGCCTTCAGTTTTTCTGCGTTACTCATGTAATTAAGGTTTTGTGGTCAAATTTAATGGTGATGTAAAACTAATGGGTTTTTATTAATTAACACTAATTTTTTTAGTATTTTTTTACTAACGGGTTTAGTTTTGCTTTTATTGTACTAAAAATAATACGCCGCCATTTGGGATGGCAGCGTATTAGCACTGTTTTTGAGAAATTTTTCACGGTTTTTACCAGCCGATCCCATAATCTTCCCCGTTATTGGAAGACCCGCCCCAGATAGAACCATGTTTTCTATCGAGGAAAATGGCATTAATCGGGCCGCTTGTCCGGTCGCCGAAACTGAGCTTATAGCCCATTTTCTTCAGCGCTTCCCTGGCTGGCTCCGGTGTTTTGGTAGATAGCAGAATATTGCCCGGTCTGGGTTTACGGTCACTGATTTTGGTACCGCCTAGCGAGAGCCAGAGCTGATTGGTATTGATATTGGCTGCTTCGCAGGCCTGCTGAACCGTCATTCCAAACTCATGCATGTTTAAAAAGAACTGGATCAGGTTCTGGTCTTGTGTATCTCCTCCCTGCACCGCAAAAGACAAATATGGTTTACCCTCTTTCAGCGCCATGGAGGGAGTAAGGGTTACCCTTGGCCGCTTACCGGGCTCCACTACATTAAAGGGGTTGAGACTGGCATCCAGTACAAAGCTTTGCATACGCTGGCTCATGCCCACACCTGTATTACCTGCAATACAGGCCGGCAACCAGCCGCCGCTAGGGGTAATGGATACCACCCATCCCTCGGCATCTGCGGCCTCCACACTGGTGGTTCCCCGCCAGAGACGGTCCATATATAACTCCTTCTCTAGCATAGCTGTTGCCGTACTGTCGTGTGCAGGAACAAAATTTCTTTTGCCCGTACTGTCTTCTTCCGGTTTTCTTTTTTTCAGGAGTTCGGTATAGGGATTCACACCGCCTTCAAAAGGATATGGGTCGCCCGGGCCTATGTCGGCCACATTTTTTTCCGGATTAATTTCTTTTGCGCGTTGCTTTGCATATTCCTTACTGAGCAAACCCTTCATGGGTTGTTTGGTGGGGGCATATGCCGGATCTCCATAATAAAAGTCCCTGTCTGCAAATGCAAGGCTCATAGACTGGTACACGGTGTTGATGTATTGAGGAGAATTATATCCCATGTTTTTCAGGTCGAAATTTTCCAGGATATTGAGCGACTGCAACAGCACAGGCCCCTGGGTCCACTGAGATAATTTGTAAACATCTACGCCTTTATAGTTTATTTTCATCGGCTCTTCTTCCTTTACTTTCCAATTGGCCAGGTCGGCCCTGGTAATCAAACCGCCTTGTTCCGTGCTGCCTCTTACAAATTCATCCGCTATATCTCCTTTATAAAAACGATCATAGGCAGCCTGAATAGCCTGCCTGCGTGTTTTTTTTGATTTTAATGCAGCCTGCTCCGCTTCCACCAGTTTGGTGAGTGTGTTCAAGAGATCTTTTTGTACAAAAATTTCTCCGGCTTCGGGCGCTTCTCTTTTTTCACCAGGGTGGGTGAGGAAAACTTTTTTACTGTAGGGCCATTGTTTAATCCGGTCCTTTCCGCGTTCGATGCTGTTAGCGGTCTGCGCTTCAATGGGATATCCTGCAGCCAGTTGCATGGCCGGAGCCAGTACCTGTTGTAGACTCATGGTTCCGTATTGGGCCAGCATATGGCAGATTCCTCCAACTGTTCCCGGCGTTACTGCGGCCAGCGGGCCATATTCCGGAGGAAAATTGTACCCTTTGCCTTTAAAGAAGGCTGCAGTAGCCCCGGTTGGCGCTACCCCCAGTGCATTAATGCCAATTACTTTTCCTGTTTTCGGGTTGTAGATCAGCGCCTGGGTTTCTCCACCCCAACTCAGCACATCCCACATGGTGCAGGTAGCGGCCAGCATGGCACATGCAGCATCCACGGCATTTCCTCCCTGCTGAAATATCATGGAGCCGGCTGTAGCAGCAAGGGGTTTTCCGGTAATGGCCATCCATTTTTTTCCATGCAATGGTGGCTTTTGGGTGGGTTGGCTAAATGCCGTTGCTGTTAATAAAGCAGCAGTAAAAAAAAGCAGGGATTTTCTCATAACAGTAATGGTTGTAGGGTGAAGTTATTTATTCAATTATTTTCATTGGCTTTGAGTACCCTTAAAAAATTGCCGCCCATAATTTTATAAACAGCTTTTTTGCTGTACCCTCTTTCGAGCAGGGATTTTGTAATGAGGGGGTATGAAGTAATATCGTCCAGTTGCTGCGGAGTGGAACTGATCCCGTCAAAATCGGAACCCATTCCAACATGATCTACGCCTATACGTTTAACAATATAATCGAGGTGATCCAGTAATGCACTCAACGGTGGGCGAATTGCGAGCGAGCCCTTTTTAAGAAAATTGCTGTCTATAAACCCGGAATAGAAATTCAACTGAATCACGCCTTTGTTTTTTCCAATGGCATCGATCTGGTCATCCTTCAGATTTCTGGAAACGGGACAGAGGGCATAGGCATTGCTATGCGAAACCAGCACCGGTTTAGTAGTAACGGCCATAGCATCTTTAAATGTTTGCTCTCCCACATGACTCAGGTCTACCAGCATTCCCAACTGGTTCATGCGTTGTATCACCTGTTTTCCAAAATCAGATAAGCCGGCTTTAGCATGGGGCAGTGTCTGATCGCTTTCATCTTTTGCAGAGCTGGCCCATGCTGTGGAATTATTCCAGGTAAGTGTCATATAACGTGCGCCCCGATTATAAAAATAGTTGAGGTGGTCTATGTCGTCTTCGAGCATATGGCCGCCTTCCACACCGTACATAGCCGCAAGTTTATGCCGACGGATCGCTTTTTTGAGCTGGCCCGGAGTTTTAACGAGTACGATTTTATCCGGGTTTCTTGCAATAACCGCGTCGAGGGTATCCATTTCCCGATTGGCCCAGGCAAAAGGGTTTTGTTTTTCCCCATCACACCAAACCGAAAATAGTTGAACATCAATACCGGCTTTGCTAAAGCGATTCAGATCAGAATGTGTTTTTCCCTGCAGATCCAGGTCTATCTGCACATTTTTTTCGAGGGAAGCCGTCAGAATATCATTGTGCGAATCGACCAATACCGCTTTTCGGTGAATTTTCTGGTAATCTTGTCCATACACGGCGGAACAGGTAAGAAAAAGCAGGCCCAACAGAGGTCTCATACAGTTTTGGTTGATTGAAGCTAAAGCTAAAAAAAATGCAGGTACCCCGAATGGTTATTTTATAAATGAATCAAATCAGAAAAATCTTTAATAATCAGGTCGGCTTCAGCCAATTCAGCTTCTGTTTGTGTAGTAGTAAGCGCCACTACATTCATTCCTGCGGCTTTGGCCGCTTCAACACCCACTGCAGCATCTTCAAAAACCAGGCAGGAACCGGGAGAAACATGCAGCGCTTCCGCTGTTTTTAAAAAAATTTCGGGATGGGGCTTTCCGTGCGTAATATGTTCGGAGTTTATTACGGCAGAAAAAAATTTACGGACAGGAATATGTTCGAACATAAAATTAATATTAACCTGAATGCCTGATGTAGCAATACCCATGGGTATATTTTTCTCCTCCAGCAATTTCAGTAATCCGGTTAATCCTTCTACGGGTTGTATAAATGGTTGGTATATTCTCCGGTAAACGGCTTCTTTTTCCAGTGCATAGACCATGGCCTCCTCTTTGGTCATCGTTCGGCGGTAGATATATTCAATGGCGTCTTTATTGGTTCTGCCGTTAATATTCTTCCTGTATTCTTCTTCGGTAATATTTATTCCAAGATCAGTAAGGTATTGTCGCCAGGCGGCAAGATGATAGGCATTATTATCTATCATTGTTCCATCCAGATCAAAAATCACCGCTTTAATATTCCATTTACTGACGAGTTGATCGATAGTTTGTTTCATTTATTTTGCGCGAATAAGGTGATACTATCCTTTTTAAAACTATATAATTCCCTGACTCCTGCTTATTTCCATCATTTTATCCATCGGCTTTTTAGCGGCCAGCCGGAGTGTTTCGTCCATGGTAAGTTCCGGCAGTTCATACCTGAGACAGAGATAGATTTTTTCGAGAGTATTCAGCTTCATATGCGGGCAGTCGTTACAGGCACAATTATTATTAGGAGGTGCTGGAATAAATGTTTTTTGAGGAGACTGAAGCTGCATTTGGTGAAGGATGCCCGTTTCAGTTGCTACAATAAATTCTTCCGCACTATCCGAAGCGGAGTATTTTAATAATTGTGTGGTACTTCCGATATAATCAGCTACGTTCAATACTGCCTCTTCGCATTCCGGGTGAGCCAAAACTTTTGCTTTAGGATGCCTGAGTTTGAGTTTGGTTATTTTCTCAAGACTGAATATTTCGTGTACCATACAGGCGCCATTCCACAAAAGCATATTTCTTCCGGATCTTTTATTGAGCCATGCGCCTAAATTCCTGTCCGGGGCAAAAATAATGGGCTGGTCTTTTGGTAAGGAATCAATGATTTTTTCTGCATTACTACTCGTACAGATGATGTCACTAAGGGCTTTAATTTCTGCTGTGCAATTGATATAAGAAATAACAATATGATCGGGATGTTTTTCTCTGAAAGCCTTAAAAAGGGGGGTTGGAGCGCTGTCTGCCAGGGAGCAGCCTGCTTTTAAATCGGGTAGGATTACCTTTTTGGAGGGGTTCAGAATCTTAGCGGTTTCTGCCATGAAATGCACACCGGCAAAAACGATCATGTCTGCCGTAGTCTGTTCAGCCTGCTGAGCCAGTCCAAGACTATCCCCGATGTAATCGGCCACATCCTGGATATCGGTTTCCTGGTAGTAATGGGCGAGCAGTATGGCATTTTTTTCTTTTTTGAGTTTTTGTATCTCAGCAAAGAGATCGATTTGCGGATCAATTTCCAAATCTAAAAATCCTTTATCGTTGATTTGCGCTTTAGCGGTGTTAATATCCACGGTAATAATATTTAATAATACATTTTTATAAAAACAGCTACTACTATTATGGGTGTGTATATCGTGATAACTTAATTACACACAAAAAGCAAAGTTAATAAGACTGAGGTTATTACCTGTTATTAACAGTTATATTAACAGGTTAAACTACAGGCAGTATTGATTTTTTCTGTTTTTTACACAGGTAGGGATAACATCGTTCACATGTATGATTTAAATGAACTCACCGGTTTTCCACTGTTAATTAACAGGGATAATAAGGTGGTTATTTTTACCCTCCCCCTCCTTTTGTTACCTGATAGGTGAACTTATTCTATTGTTTTTCACGTTAAAAAGGGAAAAAAATCCTTTTTTCCACTGCCTTTAGGGTTTACCAACAGCCTTTTGTGGATAATTTATGACTGGTTTTTCCCTTATTTTTGCCTCCCCGCTAAAGATCTGGGGAAATTATATCAATCTAACTATTATGTCTGTAATTCAAAGTATTCGCGACAGGGGTTCATGGATCGTTTTTGTAATTATTGCGCTGGCCTTAATTGCTTTTATTCTGCAGGATGGTGCGAAGCGTGGAGGAACTGCTTTTTCCAACAGTTCTGTAATTACCAAAGTGAATGGTAAGGCTATTCAAAGAGGTGCGTTTGAAGAAAAACTAAAAATGCAGGAGACTATGTACGCATCCCAGGGTGCTACACGGGACCAGTTACTTGGAAATGTGTGGAACCAGGAAGTGGAAAGAGTGGTATTGGATCAGGAATTCGAAAAGCTTGGTTTGGTAGTAACTGCAAAAGAACTGAACGAGGTCCTTTTTAGTGAAAATTCTCCCCTTCGGCAGGAATTTACAGATCCCAATACGGGTGTATTTCGTGTAGACGACGCAAAGCGTGCATTTGCACAAATCAAGAAGAGTAAAAATGCAGAACAGATTAAAATGATCAATGCTGCATATATGGAGCCTACCATCCAGAATGGTATGCGAACAAAATACCAGAACCTGCTGATACAATCCGCTTATTTACCTAAGTGGGTAGTGGAAAAGCAGGTTGCTGATAACAATGCTGTTGCTGCTGTTTCTTATGTATACTTTCCTTATGTTTCTGTTTCCGACAGCCTGGCTAAGGTATCAGATGATGATATCAATGCCTATGTTAAGAAACATGCTAATCAGTTTGAAAAAGCAGAAGAAACCAGGTCTATATCTTTCGTTAGTTTCAATGCAGGCCCTTCTTCTGCGGATTCTGCGACCGCATTGGAACAGATCAGTACTTTATCAAAAGATTTTGTTGCTGCTACGGACGCTAAAGCATTTATCGGAAAAGTTGGTTCTGAAATTCCTTTCTACGATAGTTATTTCAGTGGTTCTAAAATGCAGATGGCTATGAAAGATTCCATTGTACGTTTGCCTGTAGGTGGTTTATTTGGACCATACCTGGATGGTGGTAACTATGTATATGCTAAAATGATTGCTGCCAAACAATGGCCCGACAGCGCCAAGGTGCGTCATATCCTGGTTGCTACGGCTGATCCAAACAGTGGTCAGCTGGTTCGCCCGGATACTTTAGCTAAAAGAGTGATTGACAGCATTGAAAATGCCATCAAAAACGGAGCTGATTTTACAACACTTGCGTTCAAATATTCTGAGGACCAGGGCAGTAAGGCCCGGGGAGGTGAAATTGAATATTTTCCACAGGGTCAGATGGTTGTTCCTTTTAACGACTTTGCTTTTGACCATGCTGTTGGAAGTAAAGGTGTAGTGAAATCTGATTTTGGATACCATTATATAGAGGTACTGGGACATAAAAATATGGGCCCGGCCTACAAAGTTGCTTACCTGGCTAAACCGATTGTTGCCAGCAATGAAACGATCAGCGCTGCAAGTACAGCGGCTTCTCAGTTTACTGTTAGCAGTAAAAACAGTAAGCAGTTTAACGAGAACGCTTCAAAACAGGGTATACAGGTATTACCAGCTTCCGAAATAAAGGAAAATGATTTTATGATCAACGCCATTGGTTCTTCCAGAACACTGGTACGCTGGATATATGAAAAGAAACTGGGTGATATTTCAGAACCGGTGGAAGTGGGCGACCGTTATATTGTAGCAATGATCAGTGCGATCAATAAGCCGGGATTAATGAGCGCAAACGAAGCCCGTCCACTAACAGAAGGTATTATTCGTAACGAAAAGAAAGCCAGCCACATTATTGAAACCAAGATGAAGGGTAGCAGCCTGGAAGATTATTCCAAAGCGACCGGATCACCTGTTCTTCGTGCAGACAGTATTTCCTTTAGCGCTTCTTTTGTTTCCGGAATTGGCAGCGAACCCAAAGTGGTGGGCGCCGCTTTCAATAAGGCATTACTTGGGAAAGCCAGCGAACCAATTGCCGGTGAAACAGGTGTATTTGCCGTAAAAGGAGAATCTGTGGGTGCAAAAGCGAATACTACTGATCTTCAGGTAATTAAGGAAAGCCTGATCCAAACCCGGAAAATGGGTATTTACAGAAGTATTGAATCGCTTAGAAAAGCCGCGGTAATTAAAGATTTCCGGTCTACGTTTTATTAACAGATCTTTGTTTTTAGTGAAGGCCCGGTTATCCGGGCCTTTTCTTTTTACAAGAATCGAAACCATGGTCTGAGCAGCTTCTCCTATTTTTGTATTCTCAATTATGGAAAACTTCGTCAATAAAGTTGCGGAAAGCGGCATCATCAGCCTGGACCTGGAGGAATACTATCCCAAAGAACCGGTGATGGTATTTGATCTGAAAGACCATCTTTTTATGGGCCTGATCCTGAAAGAAAAGGATTTTCGCGCTGCTCTCCTGGCAATAGACTGGGATCAATACAGCGGGGCTCATGTTGCCATAACCTGTTCTGCTGACGCCATTATCCCCATGTGGGCCAATATGTTGGTGGCTTCCTCCCTGCAACCCGTTGCCAAAACGGTTTTCTTTGGGACTGGACCGCAGCTGAAAGAGCAGATTTTGCTGAATAATCTCCGCCAGATCAATGCAGCCGACTATACCGATCAGCGGGTGGTTGTAAAGGGGTGCGGAGAGGTTCCTGTCCCGGAATCCGCATATGTTGCCATTACAACTCAGCTCCGGCCGTATGTAAAGAGTATTATGTACGGAGAGCCATGCAGCACCGTTCCGATTTTCAAGAAAAAGCCTGCCTAGCCGCCGATTAACCGGATTTACCGCCCTTTGATCTAAATTAAAGATCCTTTAACCCTTTTGGTATTAGTTTTGTAGTATTATAATGAATAAAATATTTATTATGTACAAACTACTTATTCTTTGCTTACTGCTTGCCTCAGAGCGTGCCGTAGCACAAACGGGAGTTTTGTTACCGGATCAGAACCCCAATTACCTGCAAAGCCAGGAAAAGTATACAAAGCTGAAGGATTCTTTATTGATCTACTCCAACGCAACAGCGCAGCAAACGTATAAGGCCTTTGACTGGTATCAGGATAAGCTGGACAGAAAGAACAGCCGCAGCGCACACAGAAGACAGTACCAATGGAATTATACTCCATTTGGATATGCCAATTACGGATGGAATCAATACGATTTTTATGATCCCTACCGTTACGGATCTTACCGTACCTGGATCAGGCCTTCTATCGGGTTCAGAACAGGCAACTGGTTTTTCGGATTTTAATTCTCAGAAAAGTTTATAAATCATCCATATGAAGCAAGTTTTACGTGTACCCTTTTTTGCAGGGATTTTATTTTTTGCAGCTTGTTCTCCCAGAACGGTAACCCGTATAGATCCTGCAGAACAGATTGACATCAGCGGTAGCTGGAATGCAACCGATAGCAGATTAACTGCCCAGGAAATGACCTCACAGATCTTGGGCGACAAATGGTTACTGAACCATGTTTCTGAACTAAGCAAGAAGCCTGTTGTAATTGTGGGAATGATTACCAATAAGAGCCATGAGCATATTGAAGCAGAAACTTTCATGAACGATTTGGAAAGAAGCTTTATTCAGAGCAATAAGGTTGGTTTGGTGCAGAGTGGAAAAAAGAGAGAAGAGTTGCGTGCCGAAAAAGCGGATCAGCAAACCAATGCTTCTCAAAGCACCATGAAGAAATTCGGTTTGGAAAGAGGCGCTGATTATATTCTGCAGGGCACCATCAATTCAATTGTGGATGCTTATAAAAAGAAGAAAACGGTAACCTACCAGGTAAACCTGGAATTGACCAATATTCAAACCAACGAAGTAGTTTGGATTGGCGATAAGAAGATTGCCAAGTTTGTAAAGAATTAAGCATGTCCCTTTCTGTTTTTCCGGGATTAAATGTGTTGAAGGCAAGAACAGTTTTACTGCTCCTGCCTTTTTTAATCTCCTGCGCCAGTTATCGTACCAAATTGTCTGATTACTACAGTAATATCGGTCGGGAGAACTATGCAGCAGCGCTGGAAGCAAAAAAAGCGAACCTTTTTTTAAGCCAGGACAGAAACAAGTTGCTTTATTATATGGAGCGGGGAAAATTATTTCACCTGATGCAATCATACGACAGCAGTAATCTCTATTTCAATAAGGCCGATGAATTTCTCGAAAGCAAAAGAAAAACAGCAGGAGATTTCATTGTGTCTAATCTCCTGAACCCAATGACGCAAACTTATCTGGGGGAGGATTTTGAACGGTTCATGATTCATTATTACAAGGCTTTGAATTATCTATACCTGAATGATCCTGAAGGGGCCAGGGTGGAAGCGAGGAGGATTACCCTCAGCACCTCCGAACAGGAAGACAAGTTCCGGGTTGGGTCGGACAGATACAAGCAGGATGCTTTCGCATTTATGGTACAGGGGATGATTTATGAATTGAACGGGGAAACCAACAATGCTTTCATCTCTTACAGAAATGCAGTAGATTTATTTTTGAGTAACCAGAGCCATACGTACTACGGCGTTCATTTACCCGGGCAGTTGATACGGGATTTATACAAGACTGCATTTGCAATGGGTTTTACTGAACAGATTGATATTTATGCGAGTAAAACCGGCATCCCGTTTGAGCAAAAGCCCGTTGCGGAAGGTGGGGAACTGATCCTTTTTTTTGAAAAGGGAATGGCCCCGGTTAAAGTGGACCAGTCCATTACCGTTACCAACGATGGCATCAATGGATTTTTCTTCGATGGACCTTATGGCCGCACCGGTGTACCCTTCAATTATGCTGCTGCCGGATGGGTAAAACCAAGACCATTGAACGAGTTCAGAATGTTGCGGGTGGCAATTCCCGGATATGAACCGAGACAATACCGGGTTGATCCTTTCACTATTCAGGCCAATGGGGAATCCTACACAGGGGAACTGGCCCAGGAGTTCAATGTATTGGCCAAACAGGTGCTGGAAGAAAGGATGGTGAAAGAAATTGCTGAGGCCCTGGTCCGCGCGGTTGTTAAGAAAACAAGCGAGTACGCGGTATCGGAGGCTGCCAAAGCGGTTGCCAAAAGCAGTGATAAGAAAGATGAAAAGAAAAAGCAACGGGATGGGGAAGCTGCTGCGTTAACCGCCGGACTGCTGATGAATATTTTCAACTCCGCCACCGAAAAAGCTGATACCAGGAACTGGCAATCACTACCCGCCTTTATACAATACGTACGTGTTCCCCTGAAAAAAGGCAATAATCAAATTGTGCTGGGTTCAACCACCGGAGAGAAAACTGTTTCCATTAACGGGAGCGGAGGCATTCAGTTGATGAACTGGTGTATCATGCATTAATTACATTTCCTGATTAATGCGCCTCCAACCAGTTTTTACCTCTACCAACTTCTGCTTCAACCGGTACATCATTCGGCAAAGGCAGTGCATGTATCATACCGTCGATAATGAGTTGTTCCAATTCATCAGCTTCCGACTCCACTGCGTCAAACACCAATTCATCGTGCACCTGCAGGATCATTTTTGATTCCCAGTGTTTCTTCTGCATTTCGTGGTGTATCCGGATCATCGCCATCTTGATCATGTCTGCAGCGCTGCCCTGAATAGGAGAATTGATGGCGTTTCTTTCGGCATATCCGCGAACGGTGAAATTGCTGCTGTTGATATCTTTCAGCCAGCGCTTCCGCCCCATCAGCGTTTGCACATATTCGTGCTCTTTGGCAAAATTGATCTGATCGTCCATATACTTTTGTATATATGGAAATTCTTTCTTGTAGTTATCGATGATTTCTTTGGCCTCAGCTCTGGTAATTCCCAAATTATCCGCCAGGCCAAATGCACCCTGTCCGTAAATAATACCAAAGTTTACACTCTTTGCTTTGTATCGCATTTCCTTGGTAACAGCCGACTCCTCAATTCCATATACCCTGGCTGCAGTTGCTGTATGAATATCTTTTCCGGAACGAAAGGCTTCGCACATATTCGGATCTCCGCTCATGGCTGCCACAATCCTCAATTCGATCTGTGAATAATCTGCACTCATCAGTATACGACCTTCTTCTCTTGGAATAAAAGCCTTTCTGATTTCACGACCCCGTTCTGTTCTGATGGGAATATTCTGCAGGTTAGGATTCACGCTGCTCAGCCTGCCTGTTACTGCAATGGCCTGTGCATAACTGGTATGAACCCTGCCCGTTCTGGGGTTGATCATTTCAGGAAGTGCATCTACATAAGTGGATTTCAGTTTGGTTAATTCACGGAACCCCAAAATGTCATCTACGATGGTATGCTGGTTGGCCAGTTTTAATAAAACATCTTCTCCGGTTGCATACTGACCGGTCTTTGTTTTTTTGGCTTTTGGATCCAGTTTTAATTTATCGAACAAGACCTCTCCCAGTTGTTTCGGGGAGGCAAGATTGAACCGGACGCCCGCCCGCTGATACACCTGCTCTTCGCATTTACCTGCCTCTCTTTCCAGCTCTTTGCTGTATTCATTCAGAAATGCCACATCCACTTTTACCCCTTCAAACTCCATATTGGTTAATACCCGTACCAGCGGATTCTCTACCTCTCTGAATACCCGTTCAACATCTTTTTCTTTCAAAAGGGGAACAAATGCTTTTTTTAACTGCAGGGTGATGTCTGCATCTTCTCCCGCATATTCTTTCACTTTTTCAATATCTACATCCCGCATATTCCCCTGGTTCTTGCCTTTCTTGCCAATCAGGGTTTCTATGGAAACCGGTTCATAACCCAGATATTGTACACTGAGCAAATCCATACTACGCCTGCCTTCCGGGTCTATCACATAGTGTGCCAGCATGGTATCAAACAAATCTCCTTTTGGTTCTACACCATACCATTTTAAAATCAGTAAATCAAATTTGATGTTCTGACCAATCCATGTTACATCAGTTCTGTCGAAAAGCGTTTTTAGCTGATCCAGGATTTCCTGTGTTGCTTTTTGATCCGGCGGGCAGGGGATATAAAAGGCTTTGTTATTTTCAACAGAAAAACTCAGCCCTACAATTTCTACATTATTCGCTTCTGTGCCGGTTGTTTCCGTATCAAAGCAAATTTCTGTATAAGGTTGCATGAATTGAATAAACGCCCTGATCGGTTCTTTTCCGGTGATGAGTTGATAATCGTGCGGAGTGTTTTCGATGTTCTTGACAGCCATCATACCAGAAGTATGTTCTTCAGATTCCGCTGCAACATTGACTTCCACTGCTTTTTGATTCTTTGAAACTGTGGCTTTTGTTTCAACAATGTTTCCAAACAAGTCGGTTTGTACTGCTTCAGGAGCGGAATGAAATGCATTGAAAGTTTCGCCAAGTATCCGCTTTCCCAATGTTTTAAACTCCAACTCGGTAAACACTTCTATCAGGGCTTCATTGTTCCATTCTTTCAGGCGATAATCTTCCTCATGGAATTGTACGGGAACATTGGTGATGATGGTGGCCAGCTTTTTACTCATAATGGCCATTTCCTTTCCTTTCCTTACTTTTTCTCCCAGGGCGCCCTTCAGTGTATCTGCATTGGAAATCACTCCTTCCAGGGTATCAAACTCTTTCAGCAATTTTGCGGCCGTTTTTTCACCCACTCCCGGAATGCCGGGAATATTGTCTACCGCATCTCCCATCAGTCCCAGCATATCTACTACCTGCTCAATGCGCCGGATATCCCATTTGGCACAAACCTTTTCTGCAGTAAGTATTTCTTCGGCACCACCCATGTATGGCGGTTTGTAGATATATACATTTGGCTTCACCAGTAGCTGACCGTAATCCTTGTCTGGAGTAACCATGTACACCTCATAGCCAGCATCGGCTGCCTGCCAGGCTACTGTGCCAATCACATCATCGGCCTCATAGCCATCCATTTCTACAACGGGAATATTGAAACCACGGATAATTCGCTGAATATCCGGAATGGATGCCAGCAGGTCTTCGGGCGCTTCCTGCCGGTTGGCTTTATAATCTGTAAAGTCGGTATGTCTTTCGGTAGGGGCATGGGTATCGAAGCATACTGCGAGATGTGTTGGTTTTTCCTTATTGATCAGATCAAACAGGGTAGTGGTGAAACCAAACTGTGCGTTGGTGTTAATACCCCTTGAAGTAATCCTTGGATTTCGGATCAGTCCATAATAAGCGCGGTAAATCAGCGCCAGCGCATCCAGTAGAAAAAGCTTTTTCGCCATGCAGCTAAGGTAGGAAATACCCTCGTCAAATCAGCGTTGCCCGCCTGTCATCCCCTTTTTTTAAAGCTTAAATAATCCAGAAAGTAAATGACCCTGAGCGAAAGGCTGTTTTGCTGTGCCGTGCTTAATGTATTTCCGAGGTTTTTAAAGTAACCGGTTTCCACGTTTGTGTCAAATGCACTGATGGCATTTTTCCAAACAACATTGATAAAACTTCCCTTAGCAAACTGCCAGGTGTATACCATGTCTATATTGAAATAGTTTACATTATAGTTCACATCGTCCGATATACCACCGGGGATGGTTTTTAAGCCACCGTCTTCCTGCAGGCGATAGAACTCCTGGTATTTTACCTTGCTCCAATAGTGTCTGCCCCGAAGGCTGATGCCCATTTTATTGTTGAAATTGTATTTCGCGGTTAATGTGTTCTCCACCGTAGTTCTGTTTCTTCTGCCAAAGACGATGCTGTCTGCATTGTACATGGTTGCGTAGCCGAGATAATTGTTCCTCAGCTCTACATAAGTTTCAGCGCTGACGGTCAGTCTTTTATTAAAGCGATACTGATTCCCTAACCGCAGATCCTGTCCGTTGGTTTCGTATTGATTGAACTTTCGGTAGTAGAATTGTCCCCAAACCGAATACTGTTTGGCGCTATTGGATTCTACCCACCCTCCGATGACCCAACTGGCGGGTTTTACAAATACCTTACCCGCTACTCTTGGTTCATAAAAATCGTTTTGTACAGGATTGATATTAATACTTGCCCCAAGCGACCAGAGATTCTTCAGTTGCGCATTGGCGTTGGTATTAAACCAGATATTCTGGTGTTTCCATGGGTTCACCATGGTGGAAGTACCAAAATTGAAGTTGAGGTTGATTCTGTTGTACCAGTTTTTGGGTTTGAGCCAGCGGTAAGAGGCCCACAGTGTATTATCGAGATAGTTATTATTGGTGAAATAGCCCATATCGTTGTGGTCGTATTTATTATCTGCAAATCCCTGGGTAAACTGAAACTGAAATCTTCCGCTGGATTTTGCAAGTATGAGAGTGTGGCTGTACCCATTCTTATTTCCGCCATCAGCCTTATACCCAATTTGCTGGCTTGCCGCCATTTTACCATAAAAATTCCACTTGTTTCCCTTCGTATAAAGATCCCAAATTGCCGCAGTTACATTGGCGTCATAATCATTTCCGGCCCTGGTGACATTTGTATTGACAAAGGAAATACTGGAGTTGTTTTTTAAGGTTTGGTCTAACACGAGTATATTATAATTGGTCAATGGACTGGTTTCAATTTTTCGTGTTTCCTTTCCATTCATTTCAACGGTGGCATATTGCGCTCTTGTGATGGCATTAAAGAAACCGATTCCTAACCCGGAAGCCGTTCTGCCACTGATTTTGCTGGCATTCAGCAGGCTTGTTTCTGTTGGGTTTTTAGCAAGCGTTTCCCCGGGGTTCAACTGGCTTTCAACATCCCAGTAATGCAGCGGCTCTCCGCCAATTCTTCTGCTGTAAAAAAGGTTACCCTTGCTAAATAATTCCGTTCCTTCTGTAAAGAAACTCCTGTTTTCATTGTATCGAACCTCAAAAGGGGTGAGATTCAATACTTTGTTATCGCTTTGTACCTGACCGAAATCGGGCACCAGCGTCATGTCCAGGGTAAACGCCTGTGTGATCCCGTATTTAATATCCACACCCCCATTGAGAGAGGTGTTGGTATTTTTAATGCCCGGCGTATTGTAGGGATAGTTGTTGACATAGGTAGATAGATAGGGAGATATGGATAAGCGTACGGGAGGCTTGATATCCTGAATACCGGTCCATGAACCAAATTGCGCCAGAAAACTACCCCCCACTGCAGGATCTACCGGATTCCACATGAGCTGTTTGCCACTTTTACTCCTTCTTCTGGTGATATTGATTCCCCAGTCCTGCACTTTACTATTGCTAAAGCGAATGGCAGAATAAGGAATATGCATTTCGAATGTCCAACCGTCCTCAACAATTTTTGCTGCACTTACAAATACACTGTTCCAGCTTCCGTCTTCTCCGTCTGATGAGTATTTGGCATCAAATTGTTCTCCCAGTGAGGTAACATAATAGCCGAAGCCATTGATCTTATCCTGGTAAGTATCAAAGATGACGCCAATAAAATCGTTTACACCCACCACATCTCTTCCGACCAGTTCCCTGCTGATGCTGTCTTTGCTTGCTTCGTGCGCATACCCTCCAATGTAAATGCCCGTATTATCGTAGAGTATCCTGATTTCTGTTTTGTTTTTTGCATCTTCCACATGTCCGTAGGTTGGCCGCCATTCCACAAAATCCGTTGCTACCGGTGCAGCTTTCCAGCCAGACTCCTTTATTTCCCCGTCAACCACTATTTTATCGGTCGTTCTGGCCGCCGAAATTTTCCGGGCTGCATAAGAGCTCATCTGTCCCTGGCAAAGCGTGCACAGGAAACAACCGAGTATAAAAGAAAAAAGATTCATTTTAATGTGTTTTGGATGCTTTTCGTTAAAGCGTATGAAAACATAAAATGTTACAGGCGGGGTATTCTTTTTTAGCGATGGTCTGTATGAACGGACAGGGCGTAAGATGGCCGGTAAAGCCTGGACAAAAAAATCCCGGCTACCTGAGGCAACCGGGACTGTTTTAGGTTTCGTTGAATCTGAATGAAGGGGTCCTATCGGATCCCTGATCCTACTGAAGATTGTATTTGTGTTTGTAACGCTCGTAGAGTTGTTTGTGTTTATCGGTCAGTTCCATTTTCCTTCCCTGGATATAGGCCTGTTCTACTACACTGCTCTTCATATCGAGGATATCTCCCTTGCTCACGATAATATTAGCATCTTTTCCCTTTTCGATAGAACCGGTAACCGCATCCACTCCCAGTATTTTGGCAGTATTGAGCGTAATAGCGCTTACGCCGGCTTCTTTCTGAAGACCGTAAGCCACTGCTGTTCCGGCATTGAAAGGCAAGTTACGACCACGGTTTTGCGGATCATCATCGTTGATGCAAAACAGTACGCCGGCTTTTTGTAATACCGCCGGTGTTTTGTAAGGCTGGTCAACATCATCGTCGTCCAGCGTGGGCAGATCGTGCATCTGGCTCAGGATTACGCTAACATTGTTTTGTTTCAGCAGGTTGGCAATCTGCCAGCTCTCGGAGGCGCCAACTACTACTACATCAAAACCAAACTCCTTCACAAAATCAATGGCCAACAGCATTTGTTTTACCTGGTTGCAATGCACAAATAATTTTTGTTGTTTGCTGAAGAGTTTGCGGGTAGCTTCAAATTTCAGGTTAACCTCTTTGTGTTCGCTTTCGAGATACACTTTTGCCTGACGGAAGAACTCCTTGATTTTTTCTATTTTTGCAATGGCGTCTTTAGTTGCATCTCCCTGTTGTGGAAAGAACATGGCAAAGAGCGCTGCAAAACGACCGGTTGCACGGTTGAGCATACTTGGCATATACAGATTCATACCGATATCCAGCCGGTAAGCTGCATCATCCGCATTCCAGCCATCTAGCTGAACTAAGGTAGACTGCCCGCCAAGTAATGAACCCTGCGGAACAGAATGAGCCAGCAGGATACCATTGGAGCGCAAGGTGTTGATGATTTTGGAATCCGCATTGTATGCAGCAATGGAACGGACACTTGGATTCAGGTCTCCGATTTCATTGAAGTCCTGCATGCTCCTGATGCCCCCAATTTCCTGTAAACCCAGGGTAGAGGAGGGGTGAATCAAACCGGGGTAAACATGTTTACCGTTTACATCAACCACTTCAGCGCCACTGTTTGGAACAGATACATTTGTACCTACTTCTTCAATTTTGCCATTGTTTATTTTAATGGTTGCGTTTTCAATAACGGTACCATTTCCCACATGCACGGTACCGTTTTTCAGAAACAATAAACCCTTTTGTGGTTTGGCAGGATAGACATTATCCTGTGCTGAAATACCCGTCATGAGGGTAAGACAGCTGAATATATAAATCAGTTTTTTCATCTTTTTCTTTTTAGTGGTTAGCGTGAGTTTGTTCATCATCATCTGCATCAATTTCGAGCATGCCCATTTTATGGCCATGATCTAAGCAGGTGCTGATGTATTTATAACTTGGCGTGAAGGGCGCCACAGGAGCGCCTCCTCTTTTTTCTCCCACCATTTTGCCGATCAGCCTGGTACGTTCCGCTTTAACCTGTTTTCTCATCGCTGCATCTTTTTCCCTGTCGAAGTAGATGGTACCATCCACTACCGTGTAAAGAGACTTTGCATAAATACTTAAAGGATTATCGCTCCATAAAACCAGATCGGCATCTTTTCCTTCTTTAATGCTACCCACTTTGTCATCCACATGGAGCATTTTTGCAGGATTAATGGTCACCATTTTGAGGGCGTCTTCTTCAGACATGCCACCATATTTTACACTTTTAGCAGCTTCCTGGTTTAACCTGCGCGCCATTTCAGCATCGTCGGAATTGATGGCAACAGTCAAACCAACCTTGGTCATAATCGTTGCATTGTAAGGGATGGCATCCTGTACCTCGTTTTTGTATGCCCACCAGTCGGAGAAAGTGGAAGCATTGGCGCCATGTGCTTTCATTCTGTCTGCTACTTTGTAACCTTCCAGAATATGGGTAAATGTGTTTACACGGAAACCATATTTTTCCGCAACACGCATCATAGTGAGAATTTCACTGGCTACATAACTATGGCAGGTAATGAAACGTTTACTGTTCATGATTTCTACCAGGGCGTCCAGCTCAATATCTCTTCTGAATACAACTGGTGTTGCTCCTTTCTTTTTGTTGTTGGCTTCTGCCTCTTTCATGGCAGTTTCATAGGCCTTGGCCCGGTTGAATGCATCATCCAGTACTTGTTCTACACCCATCCTGGTATCGGGGAAGCGGGTATTTCCGGAGGTAGAGGAAGAGCGTTTAACGTTTTCACCCAGTGCAAATTTAATGAAAGGATCTGCACCTTTGAATTTCATTCCTTCATCATCGGTTCCCCAGCGAAGTTTAATTAGCTGGGTTTGCCCGCCAATGGTATTGGCAGAACCATGCAGAATATGAGAGGTAGTTACACCACCGCTTAACTGGCGGTAAATATTGATATCATCCGGATCTATATTATCCTGTATGCGAACCTCTGATGTTACAGATTGTCCGCCTTCGTTGGTCGAGGCAGATGCAATATGAGAGTGTTCGTCGATGATACCGGCAGTGAGGTGTTTTCCGGTTGCATCAATTACCCTTGCTGCAGGATCAGATAATCCTTTGCCTACTTTGGCAATTTTGCCATTTTTCACCAATACATCGCCGCCCTCAATTTTGCCTTGTTTATCACTTGTCCAAACGGTGGCGTTTTTAAACAGAATGGTTTCTGATTTGGGTATTTCATTTTCTGCATTACCAAATGCGGTGAATGGATAAAAGGATCCGCCCACTTTAGGCGCTGCTTTAGCAGGTGCACTCTCCGTTTTGGCAATAGTATTGTTTACAAGCGTGGCGGTCCAGGTTACCGGATATCCAGTTGAGTCCACACCGGTTCCATTCAAGCTGCTCCCGTTGCTGAAACCGGATAATCTGGTTGCATTTGCCGGCAAGGTAACAGGCGATGCGGTAGAACCCATACCCGGGAACCCACCTCTTCCGCCCATTGGAGCTCTGCTTTTTTGACCTGCTGCAAAACCAAGCTTCACTCCTTTTCCGTCAAAACTGAATTTGGCGTTCATGGTATCTTTTCCAATTACATTGGCTGCACTGGCAGATTTTACATCAAGCGTATAATTTTGTGTTCCTTGGTTATTGGTTACTGTAAGCGTGTAAGTACCTGCAATATTGTACCAGGCATCTTCTTTCACTGCATATTTTTCACCCTTGATCCAGTTTTGAAGAATGGCTGTTTTTTCTGCAAACACAGGACCGGTAGTAATTACGAAGTTGGCGAGTTTGCCCGCTTCAATACTCCCTACCTGATCATATACACCCAACCATGTTGCGGGATTTTTTGTCAGTGCCTCCATGGCTGCTTTTTCGGACAAACCATATTCCATGGCTTTGCGAAGATTCGCCAGGAACATTTTTGGATCACGCAGATCTGCCGCAGTCAAACAAAAAGGAATACCTGCTTTTTCGATTGCAGAAGGATTAGTTGGCGCCAGTTCCCAGTTCTTCATATCTGCCAGGGAAACCAGCCTTGCGTCGTTGGGGTCTTCCACATCCTGTGCCTGTGGAAAATTCAGGGATACAATTAATGGTGCTTTGGTTGCAGCCACTTCTTTAATGCGCTGGTATTCTTTACCCGATGCCTTGATAATATATTGCACACCATTCTCATCGCCGATTCGGTCTGCCCTCATTACGTTCCATAAATCAACACCCCTGTCCTGTGCGTCAAAAATTTGTGGCAGCTTCTGATTATCGTTGAAATATTTCAGGGTAAGGTTAACCCCTTCTTTTTGTGCGGCTTCGGGGTTGCCCTTAAACCATGCAGCATCATTATAGGTTTGACGCAATAAAGCGATGGTGCCCATAATGCTGGAAGGGTAGCTTTGTGTTGAAGTTCCTTTGCTGAAAGAATAGTTGGCGCTTGCCTTGTCTTTTACAATTATAAAATTATCTTTTGCATTTGCGAGTGTTACTACTGCGCCGGTGCCTCTTACAATGCCGTCTTTCTGATGGGTAAGCACGGTACCAAATCCACTTTCGCGATAAGGTTTTGCTTTTGCATCATCTGCTGTAAATAAGCGGATAGCATGCACGTCTGCTTTCAGTGCCTGGTTCCATCCAAAGGCCCCTTTCTGATTTGAAGTAATTTGTTGCGTTCTGAAAAAATCAGCGGGGCTTCCCGGGCCAGCCTGTCTTTGTGGTTGTGGAATGCCGTAGTCGGTGTAAATATCTATAAACGACGGGTAAATATATTTATCCTTACAGTCGATTATGACTGCATCTTTTGGGATAGCTATACCCGCGCCTACAGAAATAATTTTTCCTTCGCGGATGATCAGCGTTCCATTGGCGATGGTGTTTTGTCCGTCTTTAACAATGGTAGCATTCGTAAACGCAAAGCAACCGTTGCGTTGGTCTGCTATTCCGTTTACCGGAAAGGTTTCCTGGGCCTGTAGCAACGAAGCGAACAGCAAGCCAGAAAACAATAGCTTGATTTTTCTCATAAAGTAATTAGTTGGTTTAGAAAGGATTCTAAAGCTAGTGAATTCCTCTTTGCCCAACGATACCCCCTAAAATAAAGTGATGAGTGGGCCAACAGCTTTTTTGCATCGTCGTTGCAGTTACCTGCCCATATAGACCATCAGTATCTGTACGTCGCTCGGATTCACGCCGCTAACCCTGCTGGCCTGTCCCAACGTGGCAGGTCTGATCCGCTTCAGTTTCTGCAAGGCTTCATTGGACAGGGCCGATAATTTGCTATAGTCGAAATTATCCGGAATCTTCATGTTTTCCAGGTCGCTCATTTTATCTACGAGCGCCTGTTCTTTTTCGATATAGCGTTCGTACTTGATTTGGATTTCCGCCTGCTGAATGGCTTCTTCACTTATTCCGTCCAGCTTTTCTTTAAGTGATGGAACAACTACCTGGAGCGCCTGGAGTGTTACATTGGGACGAAGTATGATTTTAGTAGCTTTTTGTTTTTCTGCTATAGGGGCAGAATTGATGTTGCCAAAATAAGTATTTACATCCTGTGGTTCAATGCTCAGGTCTGTTAATGCAGCTTTCACCCGATCTACTTCCCCTATTTTTTGTTGAACCAGTTTCAGGCGATCTTCTTTGGCAAGGCCAAGGCGATAACTTTTTTCTGTAAGGCGGATATCTGCGTTGTCCTGGCGGAGTAGTGTTCTGAACTCTGCCCTGCTGGTAAACATTCTGTAAGGTTCGTCTGTGCCTTTGTTAATGAGGTCGTCGACCAGAACGCCTATGTATGCTTCACTTCTTTTCAATACAAATGGTTCCAGGCGTTTTGCTTTCTGGTGTGCATTAATTCCGGCGATCAAACCCTGACAGGCGGCTTCTTCGTAACCGGTAGTTCCATTGATTTGACCTGCAAAAAATAAATTGCTGAGGAGTTTTGTTTCCAGTGAATTGGTTAACTGGGTCGGCATGAAATAGTCGTACTCAATAGCATAGCCGGGTCTGAAAATTCTTACATTTTCGAAACCGGCTACCTGGCGCAATGCCTGTATTTGTACCTCTTCCGGCAGAGATGTAGAAAATCCGTTCACATAAATTTCTACGGTATTCCAGCCCTCGGGTTCCACAAATAATTGATGACGGTCTCTGTCTGCAAAGCGGCTGATCTTGTCTTCGATACTCGGACAGTATCTTGGACCAACCCCTTCAATTCTTCCCTGGTACATCGGGCTTCTGTCGAAACCGGTTTTCAATAAATCGTGTACGGTCTGATTGGTATAAGTAATGTAACAACTTCTTTGTTCTTCGGCCCTCACTTTTGGAACGTTGAGGTAGGAGAAACCAACGATGTTTTCGTCTCCTTTCTGCTC
>JAECQP010000019.1 GCA_015999745.1 Sphingobacteriia bacterium
CTCCGGGCGCCAGTGTGCTGGTATTGAAAAATGACACCATCATTTTCCAAAAAGGATATGGTATAAAGCAGGTCCATCAAAGGAGTCGCATTAATCCTTCTACCAATTTCAGGCTGGCTTCCGTTACCAAACAGTTTACCGCAGCAAGCATTTTACTGCTGCAGCAAAGCGGAAAGCTGACCCTGAATGATCCTGTAACAATGCACCTTCCCGGCCTTCCGGCCTATGCCCGCACTATCCGCATCCGGCATTTACTGAACCATAGTTCCGGCCTGCCCGATTATGAAGAGCTGATTCCGGATGGACAAACGGAGCAGGTACATGATGCCGACTGCCTTCAACTGATCCATAAAGCCGACTCGCTTTATTTTGCGCCCGGGAACGCCTATCGTTACAGCAATACCGGTTATGCTTTGCTGGCCCTGATTGTAGAAAAGGTCAGCGGAAAATCCTTTGCTGATTTCCTGGAGTCGGCCATTTTCAAACCGTTGAATATGCAGGGTACCGTTGCCTACGAAAAAGGTATTTCCAAAGTGAAGAACAGGGCCTTTGGCCACAGCCTGATCAGGGACAACTGGGAATTGACCGACCAGAGCAATTCCAGTGCGGTGCTGGGCGATGGAGGTATTTATTCCAATGTACCGGACCTGGCTAAATGGATTTCCGCCTTGTGGAATTACCGGCTGTTACCCCGGAATGTACAACAGCAGGCATGGAGCGGTACGCTGTTCAATAACCAGCAGGTGAACGACTATGGTTTGGGATGGCATGTAGAAAAATACAGTAAGGGAACCCACCCTTACCATTCCGGTAGTTCCATTGGTTTCAGGAATTACCTGAACCTGTTTCCGGAAGAAAAAATCATGGTAGTGGTGCTTACTAACAGAAACAGCGCTGATCCCAAAACACTTTGTAAGCAGATATCAGCGCTGTTTGTTGAATAAGCCCGTTTAGAGGGTTTTCATATCGATCACAAAACGGTATTTCACATCCGACCGGATAACCCGCTCGTAGGCTTCATTGATGTCTTTGATGGCAATCAGCTCTATCTCGGATACAATATTGTGTTCCGCACAATAGTTCAGCATTTCTTGTGTTTCTGCTATGCCTCCGATCATTGATCCGATAATACTCCTTCGCTTGGAAATCAGTTTACCGGAAGACAGGCTATGGTCTTCGGGCGGAATACCCACAATCAGCATTTTGCCCTCCACCTTCAACAGATCGATGAAACGGTTGATATCGTGTTTTGCAGCAACAGTATTCAGGATAAAATCAAACTTGCCTTTCAGTTGCTTCATTTGTTCGGGATCAGTGGATAATGCAAAATGATGCGCTCCCAGTTTTTTGGCATCCGCTTCCTTGGAAGGAGATGTGCTGAGCATCGTTACTTCTGCGCCGAAAGATGCGGCAAATTTCACCGCCATATGGCCCAGGCCGCCCAATCCCAGTACGGCTACTTTATGTCCTTTTCCCACGCCCGCATAACGAAGCGGGGAATAAGTGGTGATACCCGCGCAAAGCAATGGTGCAATTGCAGCCAATTGATTGGTTGGCGGAATGATTAATGCATAATCTTCATCCACCACATAGGTGGAGGAATACCCGCCGAATGTTTTGGTAACCTTATCTCTGTAGTAACCGTTATAAGTGGGCGACATCCCCTCTTCGCAATATTGCTCCTGCCCTTTTTTGCAGGAATCACAATGTCGGCAGGAATCCACAAATACGCCTACCCCGGCCAGGTCTCCCACTTTAAATTTGGATACCTTACTACCCACCTGCACTACTTTTCCTACAATTTCATGTCCCGGCACTACGGGGTACAAAGCTTCCCCCCATTCACTTCTGACAGTATGAATATCAGAGTGACAAACGCCACAGTACAGAATGTCTATTAAAATATCTGCCTCGCCCACATCCCTGCGTTCAAAACCAAGGGGAGCCAGCCGGCTGTCTTTACTAACTGCGCCGTAACCTTTTACCTGTATCATTGTTTTGATTTTTATTTGACCATAAAGTTAACATATACCATCCATGTTAAACCGGAAGAAGAAATGGTGTGGTTAACCCAAAGCCAGATGCAATAGTTGTTTCTTCAGACAAAGCAAAATATGAGCTTACACATAAAGAACATTTATAATGAAAAGGAATTGGACAGAGAGACAAGAGGGGAAGCGATCCGTCAAACGGGAAATTGAATATTATTCTTTAGATGTCATTGTTTCAGTAGGATACCGGGTAAAATCACAAGAGAAAGAAGAAAAGGCTGAAACCAAGTGTAGTACTTAATTTCAGCCTTTGTGGGAGCACACGGGTTCGAACCGCGGACCCTCTGCTTGTAAGGCAGATGCTCTAAACCAACTGAGCTATGCTCCCTTTGTTTGTTTGGGAGTGCAAAAATAAGGGCTGTGTTTCAACTACCAAAAAAAAAGATGATTTTTTCTCAGATTCTTTTAAAACAATCTTTTTTGTATCGCCAAAACCTACATTTGCAACATGTCATTCCCCTTTTCTTCTTCCGCCCCTAAACCCTGGGAGGTTTTTGAATCCGATACAGAAACCGCACTGGCTTCCTCGTATAGCCTTGTTGTGTGGAACGATGAGGTAAATACTTTTGAATGGGTAATTGAAACTTTAATGGAGGTTTGTGGTCATACGCTGGAACAGGCGGAACAATGTGCGTTATTTATTCATTACAAGGGTAAGTACGCAGTAAAGTCTGGTGATTACAACACCTTAAAACCCATGTGCAATAGTATTACCGAAAGAGGTATTGGCGCTACCCTGGAGATTGCCGATTAATGCATACGCTTTCAGATAAAATCTGGTTTCCCCCTGTTGATGATGCTGCAGACGATGGACTGCTGGCCATTGGTGGTGATTTATGCGCCGAAAGAATTCTGTTGGCCTACCGCAAAGGCATTTTTCCCTGGTTTGAAGGAGATATTCCGCTATGGTGGAGTCCCGATCCTCGCTTTGTACTGTTTCCCGATCAACTGAAAGTAAGCAAAAGTATGCGGCAACTGATCCGCAACCACCGCTTTCAATTTCGCATTAACTCCGATTTTGCGGGCGTGATTCGTGCCTGCAAAGCACAACCGCGCGAAGGACAGGACGGCACCTGGATCACCGATGAAGTGGAAACTGCCTATACCCAACTGCATCAAATGGGCTATGCGCATGCTGCAGAAGCCTGGCTCAACGGAGAACTGGCAGGGGGGCTCTATGGAATCAGGCTGGGGAATGTTTTCTTTGGCGAGAGCATGTTCAGCAAGGCTTCCAATGCCAGCAAATTCGCCTTTATCTGCTATGTGGAGCAGTTGAAAAAAGAAGGCCTGCGCCTCATCGATTGCCAGGTATATACCAGTCATCTGGAAAGCCTGGGAGCAAAAATGATTCCGAGAAAAACCTTTATTGAGTTGTTAAAAACTTACGGAGCAGACCGGTAGCCGTACATCACTTCCACATCACGTACAATTTTTTCCATGTCCATGTCTTTGTACATGGGCTCGTAGGACTGTTTAAGATTGCTGCCAAATACCACGGCAATGGTTTGCCAGAATGCAGCAGTAACAAAGCCCTTGTATTCATCGATGATTTCGTAGCAGTTGTTGCCCGTTTCGCGGTTAATCAGTTTCATCAAGACCTTTCCCTGGTACACCGAGAGTTGGGTAAGCCTGTCTGCAAAATCGCGCTTCAGGTCTTTCTCTCTTTTTTTAATGATGGCCCTGCGCTGCTTTTTATCGGTCACGTGCACCAACTGTGCGTTGATTTCCCGCATGACACGACCGGCGGCTTTTGCATACGGATAGGTCACGTAAACCGCGTTGCGCAACCGGGACCAGTTTTCCCAGTAATTCCTCCACTTCTTACTCATTTTGGCATTTACCAGGATCGGCGGAAGGTAGGATTGTCCAATGGTATCTCCTTCCGGTGTAATAAACGCAGCTACCCGTACTGTATCGTTGATGCCGGTTTGGGCAACTGTACGGAGGGAGGCTGCCAGAAACAGCATCAGCCCTAAAAAGATGATATGTATGCTTTTTTTTGTCAAGACCAATCAACGAGCCATATGGCTGATATTAATACTATGACCCTCAAAAAGTAACCTTCGCTGCTAAACCGCGGCAGTGTTTTTTCCGCCTGTTTTCTTTACCCGCTGTACAATGGACATGATCAGTCCCACCACCATCACCACTATCCCCAGCCAGAGGATATTGATCATAGGGAATTCATATACTTTCAGGGTGAGCAGGTCGGTAATATTCCCGGTTTCCTTCACGCCAATTTCCAGTTTACCGGAAGCCTGGTCGATCACTTTATTGAACTTCAGGATCAAACTCTGGGATAATACCGTATCGGTGATCGTGCGCAATTCCTGGCCCTTCAATGCAATTCCCGGATTAGCAGTATAGAACCTGCCTTCTTTGGAAATAACGGTCATATCGAGGAACAGGGAGGTTTCATCGTCGGCATAAAGATGTTTCTTCTCCTTAGGGTTAACAGAAACCTTGTTGAGGATCATCATGCCGTTACCATAAAACAGGGTATCATGCACTTTCACTTCCCGGTTTTTAAAGGTCACCGTATCGGCAGACCTGTTTTCCTGGAAAGAAGTGATGTATACAAAAATATCTTTATCCCAGTAATGGCGGGCTGCAGGGTTAGCAGCAAAGCCTTCCATGCCTTTATTGTTCTTGATCACATCGGGGTATAACCTGAAATGATCATTGCCGGCCTTGGAAGTAAAGTCTATTTCAAAATATCGCTTACGATCCAGCGGGTTGGTGGTATCTTTTACATAGGTTACCATATAACGGCCCATATCGGTGGCTACCCCTTTAAACAGGGTCAGGTTTTCCGCAGGGTTTCCGGCAGGATTGGGCTTACCACCCTCTTCTACCCTTAAAGGAGATACGCCGGTGGTATTCCAGCTCAATACAGTCTTTTTAGCAGAGGAAATCAGTATCCCCAATAACACCATTCCAAATCCGATATGCGCTACCGTAGCACCCGCTGCTTTCAACTTACCCTTCAGGCCCAGCCAGAGATAGGCGGAATTGGCTACTATGGCATATACTGCTGCAAAAATGGCTACATGTATGGCTCCCAGGAACCCGATCCCTTTCTTATCATAACTGATATGGCCAAAGAAACTGATGGCCAGCGAAATGGCCAGTGCAATCACCGTAGGAACAAGGATCTTCCTGAAATGCGCTTTTGGCGTATCCTTGTATTTGAAGTATTGGGTAACGGCGGTGAGCATTCCGATCAGGATCGCCACAAATACCTGGATCTGGTTATACGCAAACTCCGGGTCTTCCGGGGGGGCAATATTGGTACCGAATAATTTATTCCATACAGGTGTGGAGGTTTTGGCAATGATCACCGCTCCGGCCAGGAACAGGATCAGGGAACCAATGAACATCCAGAATTCGCGGCTATTGGTATTTTCTTCCTTTACAATAGAAGGAATGGATTTGTAGCGGATAAAAAACAGTACCAGCGACGGAATCAGGAATACCAGCAGGAACAACAACAACTGTGTATTCATTCCCAGATCGGTGAACGCGTGCACAGAGGTATCGCCCAGCACACCGCTCCTGGTCAGGAAAGTGGAATACAGGATCAGTATAAAGCTGATGATATAGAAGAAATAGGTGGGTCTGAGAGAGTATCCGCTGTTCTTATACACCAGGTTGGTATGTAAGCCGGCCACCAGGGTTAACCAGGGCACCAGGGAGGCATTCTCTACCGGGTCCCACGCCCAGTAACCACCAAAAGATAAACTTTCATAGGCCCATGCCGCCCCCATCATAATACCAAGTCCTAAAGCAGCGGCGGAAAAAGAGGCCCATGGCAGGGCGGGCTTTGTCCACTCATGGTCTTTACCCATCAGGCCAGCAATGGCATAGGCAAAGGGCACCACGGTTGAAGCAAATCCCAGGAACAGTATCGGAGGATGTATAACCATCCAGTAATTCTGCAGCAGGGTATTTAAACCGGTACCGTCTTTAATAAAGGAAAGGTATTCGGGCCGGCTGAAAATGGGTGCATCCATTTCATTCCGGAGCAGTACAAAAGGACCACTTCCTACTTTAACATCAAAGAAATAAACGCCCAGGATCATGGTAGCCAGGGTAACCTGGGTAAAACTCAACACCGACATCACGCCGGCTTCCCACTTACCCGCCGTCCGGATCACCATCCATCCCAACAAACAGTTCCAGAAACTCCAGAGCATAAAGCTTCCCTCCTGTCCTTCCCAGAAACAGCTCAGCAGGTATTCTGCCTGCAGGCTTCTGTCGCTGTGGGTATACGCGTACTTGTATTCGAATAAATGATTGGAGATGATGTAATACAAGATCCCAAACATGGCCAGGATACTGATGGTTACAAAACCATGCGCCCAACGGGCCAGCTTCATCCAGGGCTGTTGCTCCAGCGGGCTGTTCAGCCTGCTGGCCTTAAAAAAGGCGATGGTTGCCAGCAATGAAGCAACCAGACTCAATACAGCAAAAAAATGTCCTATTTGTCCGGGCAATAAATGTTCACCGATATAATTCATGAAGGGCTGTTCTTTTAAAAATAGTTCTAGTTGGAAGTTTGCAACTGATTCTTCATAGCATTGGGATCATCCTTATACTTGGAAGGGCATTTCAGCAGAATATTCTTACAGTCAAAATAACCGTCTTTTACAGCTCCTTTCAGCACCAGCCGCTCGCTTTTTTCCATATCGGTGGGTTTGGCATCGTGGTAAACCACTTTGATGGAATTACCGAGGGTATCAACAGCGGTGAAGCTCAAATAGTTCGGATTTTTTGCGGCATCGTATTCAATGGGGTGTCCCTTATCAATTTTGGCGATCAGATTAACGTGTTTACCTTCTTTCTCCCTTGCGGAGGCAATGGTTTCATACGTGGTCAGGTCTCCTGAATACTGGACCAGAACGGCAATGGAAGCGGCTATTAAAACCAGGATGATTATGTGGGTCGTTTTCATGTAGTTCTATTATCCGGCAAAGCTAATTTAAAGCGGCCATAAACCGTATCTAAACCAACATTTATTACCTGCCTGATAATTTTTTAACTTTTAAGGGGAATTTAGCCGAAAGAGGGCGGGATATTAGCCCCAATTCGAAAAATGCGCCTAACTTGCGCCCTGTTTTCAATGCATACTCGTCATGACAGATTTATCCTGTTTTAACCCCAACGCGGTTTCTAACCCGAACAACAATATTTTCGGAATTCCCTTCCAGGAAGAAGATGCCCGTTTGGTGATCCTCCCCGTACCCTGGGAAGTAACGGTCAGCTATGGTGCAGGCACCGCCCGCGCAGCCGATCATATCTTCAAATCCAGCCTGCAGGTGGATATCCTGGATGTGGATGGAACTGCCGGATGGAAACAGGGGTTCTTTATGCAGGAGATCGACAAAAAACTCCTCTTCAAAAACGACTACCTCCGCAAAGAGGCTGAACTCTATATTGATTATATATCGCAGGGTGCGGAACTGGAAAAAAACAAGTTCATGTGCAAGAGCCTGAAGGAAATCAACGAAGGCAGTTGCTATATGAACAACTGGGTGTACGAGCAAAGCAAGGCCCTGTTGGAAAAAAACAAACTGGTGGCGGTACTGGGCGGAGACCACAGCACGCCCCTTGGTTTAATGAAAGCGCTTGCCGAAAAGCATGGTGAATTCGGCATTTTGCAGATAGACGCCCATTGCGATCTGAGAGCCCAATACGAAAACTTCATTTATTCCCATGCTTCCATCATGTACAATGCGTTAAACGAGATCCCCGCACTCACTAAACTGGTGCAGGTGGGCATACGCGATTATAGTGAAGAGGAATGGAATTATATCTGCGGCAGCAATTTCAAAGTAGTTACTTATTTCGACAAGCTGATCAAAGAACGGTTATTTGAAGGGCAGTCCTGGAAACATATTACAGACGAAATCATTGGCAACCTGCCACAAAAAGTATATATTAGTTTCGACATAGACGGGCTGGACAGAAAGCTCTGTCCGAATACCGGCACACCGGTGCCCGGTGGATTTGACAGTGAGGAAGTAATTTACCTGATCAGGAAAGTAAAGGAAAGCGGCCGGGAACTGATTGGTTTTGACCTGGTGGAGATTGGCGTTGGTCAAACCGACTGGGACAGTAATGTGGGTGCAAGAATTCTTTGGCGCCTCTGCAACATAATGGTATCATAATGAAGACATACGACTATATCATCGTTTTTAAGAAAAAGAACAACGGGAAAATTGATGGCATCAGCCAGCTGATGTTGCTGATATCGCTGATTGCTTTTATTCGTTTCTCCGTTATGTATCCCGCTTATATGCTGATCCCCATGATCATTTCCCTGCTGATACTTGGATGGTGGATTTTTTGCTATACGCAACTCAGAAGAAATGTACGCCCTTCTTACAGGCTTGCATTGTTGCTCGCCGCTGTTGGCTGGTATTTTCAGCCCGACGGCATCTGGATTTCACTGGTTTACCTGATTGCATCCGTACTGGAGAAACAAGCTAAATTCCAGGAGGAGATTGCCTTTGACGCAGAAGAGATCGTGATCAACAGTTTCCCTAAAAAGAAATACGGCTGGGAAGAACTCAATAATGTGATTTTAAAAGATGGCATGCTCACAGTAGATTTCAAAAACAACAAACTGATACAGAAAGAAGTTGACAGCGAAGTGAGTCCCCAGGTTGAAACTGCGTTCAACAATTTTGTCAAAAGCCATTTACCCCAATAAGATATTATGTCTCAACGCCCCTACCTGCTCTATTCCGATGGTGAAGGAAATATTTATGAAGACGACTCCCTCTATGCAGCAGGACGTGCAGGATGGGATGCATTTGAAGTGCCCCAGGAAGACTGGATTGAACTTCCCGAAGGAGGCAATCTCTATGAACTTCCCGGCAGAAGAGGCATTGGTATAGACGTGGAAACCGGCGAAATGCGCTTGTGCGAAAAAGGCTGGGCGGTTGCTGCATTTATTCCCCCTGCCCATACCGGCTTATTCATTGCCGCCTATGAAACCATGCAGGGTGCGCCCACCCTTCCGCTGTTCTGTTATACCGCAGTAGGATGGAGAAACGATAAGAATTATGTTCCCGCTGTAAGAATTGAAAAAGATATCCGCCAGGAAGCTGCAGGATATAACGAAGCAGATATTGCCACCGGTACCGCTCACCTGCTGAAAGCCTATCCGCAGAACAGGCTGGTCAGGCACCTGATGGATAACTGCTGTATGACCTATCATTGTCCTGCTGCCAAAAACTTTGCGCTGGGCAGATGGGAATGCCCTGTTCCTACCTCTCCCGCCTGCAATGCCAACTGTATTGGCTGTATCTCTTTTCAGCCTTCCGATGAAACCATTGTTTCTACACAGGATCGCTTAACTTTTAAACCGCTGGCAGAAGAAATTGTAGAATTTACCGTTCCGCACCTGATGAATGCACCTTTCCCGATCATTAGTTTTGGACAGGGTTGCGAAGGCGAGCCTTTGCTGATGTGGGAAACTATCCGCGAGTCGATCATTGAAATCCGTAAGCATACCGATAAAGGAAGCATTAACATCAATACCAATGGGTCCAAGCCCGATGCAGTGGAAGAACTCTGCAAGGCAGGACTGAACAGCATCCGTGTAAGCACCAACTCTGCACAAAAACATATTTACGAGGCTTACTACCGGCCGAACAACTACCAGTTCGAAGATATCCTGGAGAGCCTGAAAGTAGTCCGGAAATATGGAGGATGGAGCAGCATCAATTACTTTGTATTCCCGGGCATTACCGACAGTGAGGCCGAATATGAAGCGCTGCGTAAACTGATCCGGGAAACCGGTATAAACATGATCCAGTGGAGAAATTTCAATATTGATCCGGATTGGTACATGGGTAAAACCGGCATGACCGAACCAGGTGAAATGCTGGGAGTGAAACAACTGATGGAACTGATCCGCGAAGAATTTCCTGATGTGAAATTTGGCTATTTCAACCCGCCAATGGAAAGAATAAAAGGTAACTACAATAGCAGCTATGCAGGCGCTGCGCAATAATCATACCCTTCAGGGCATCGTACTGGCGGTAGCAGCAACGTTGCTCTGGTCGGGTAATTTTGTGATTTCCAGGGCAGTAAGCCATGATATACAACCCATTAGCCTGGCTTTTTACAGGTGGCTTACGGCTACGCTCATCATAGCGCCATTTGTCTGGAAAAAATTCCGGCTGGAACAACCGATTGTCACCGCCAATGCCCGCTACCTGGTACTTGTGTCTCTCACCGGCATTGCACTGTTCAACACTTTTGTTTATGTAGCCGGTCATTATACCTCTGCCATTAACATGGCGTTGATCGGCACTACCTCCTCTCCCATTTTTGCCACTATCATGGCGGTTATTTTCTTAAAGGAAAAGCTGAATGCATTCCGGATAGCGGGCATGATCATTTGCATTTCCGGCATTCTGTTCCTGATCTCCAACGGAAGCTTCAGCAAACTGGCTACTTTTCATTTTTCCAGGGGAGACCTCTGGATACTGGCCGGGGCGTTTGCCTTTGCGATTTATAATATACAGGTTCGCAAAAAACCATTGGGCATCAGTGCGGTGAATTTTCTCTTTGTTATTTTTGGCATAGGCACTTTGATGCTCTTTCCTTTCTTCCTGAAAGAATTATTGCTGGATACACCCACAAACTGGAACCCGGTCCTGATCGGTTCCATTATCTACCTGGGCGCTGGCACTTCGGTGATTGCTTTTTTATGCTGGAACATGGCCATCCACCACCTGGGAGCAGGCAGAACCGTATTGTTCGGCAACCTGATTCCGGTCTTTAGTATTTTTGAGGCCGTCTTATTTCTGGGAGAAAAAATGAGTACCGCACATATTTTCAGCAGCGCCGCAGTGATCGCCGGATTAACCATCGCCAACCTGAAAGCACATCGATAGTGGATGTATTAACCCTTATATTGCTTTGTTCCTTTGCATTCCTGGCCGGATTTGTGGATGCCATTGTGGGGGGAGGCGGATTAATTCAAACCCCGGCCGGACTGATCCTGCTACCGCAATATCCTGTTGCCACCGTAATTGGTTCCTTAAAGATTCCCGCTTTCACAGGCACTGCATTTGCGGCAAAACAATACCTTAAAAAGGTTCAGGTGAACTGGAAGCAGGTGACCATCATGGGATCGGTTGCATTCATGGCCGCGTTTGCAGGTTCGGAATTATTGTCGCAGGTGAGCAACCGGTTTATGAAGCCCGTTATATTTGTAGTACTCATAGGCGTTGCCCTGTATACCTATACACAAAAGTCGTTTGGCCAGCATGCGCATAAAGACATTCATCCCAAACACCAATTCCTGTATTCGCTGCTCATCAGCCTGGTCATTGGCTTCTACGACGGATTCATTGGACCTGGTGCGGGAAGCTTCCTGGTACTCGCCTTTATTGGCGTATTGGGCTTCGACTTTTTGAAAGCAGGCGCCCACGCAAAACTCATCAACCTTTCCACCAACCTCGGATCCATTTTTCTTTTTACACTGAAGGGATCCATCCTTTGGTCTGTTGCCATTCCCATGGCCATCAGCAATGGCATTGGTGGTTTACTGGGCGCGAAACTGGCCATTCACAAAGGCAATCAATTTATCCGCGTATTCTTTTTACTTGTCATAACCGCTACCTTACTGAGGTTTGGATACGATATATTTTTCAAGTCATGACAACCTATATCTCCCTTTTAAGAGGCATCAATGTGAGCGGACACCGGATGATCCCGATGGATGCGTTGAAGGCCTGCTACGCCTCGCTTGGATATTCCAATATTGATCATTATATTCAAAGTGGAAATATCATATTCGGCAGCAGCGAAAAAAATACAGAAAAGATTGCCGGAAATATCACTCGGGCAATTGCAACTGATTTTGGGTTTGAAGTGCCTGTATTGGTTAAAACCAATATTGAATGGAAGAAGATCATCCGGCAGAACCCTTTTTTGAAAGATAATACCAAAGAGGAGGCCTTCCTGCATGCATGTTTCCTGGCAAATGCACCAGACAAAAAATCCGTTGCATTGCTCCAGACCGGTAACTATGCAGAAGACCGGTTCGAAGTGATCCGCGATGTGGTGTATCTCTATTGTCCGGGCGGATATGGTAAAACCAAATTGAACAACGGATTCTGGGAAAGCAAATTCAAAACAGACGCCACTACCCGAAACTGGAAAACCATTCAACAACTCTGCAACATGGCTGATCAATTACCTTAAATACTGATGCATGAAAACTACCGACTCCATTGATGCTTATATTGCTTCCTGCCCGGGAACCGTACAGCCCCTCCTGGAGCAGCTCCGTACCACCATCCGCAAAGCAGTACCCGACGCGGAAGAAGTCATCAGTTACGGCATGCCCGCCTTTAAACAACACAAGGTGCTGGTTTATTTTGCCGCATTTAAAAATCACATCGGGTTCTATCCTACCAGTTCCGGTGTTGCGGCATTCCGGGATGAACTGGTGCAATACAAAAGCTCCAAAGGGGCCATTCAGTTTCCACTCACCCAAAAACTACCCCTGGCACTGATCACTAAAATAGTGAAGTTTCGTTTGAAGGAGGTGCAGGAAAAAAAGGCCCGCTAATGCAATCAGAAGTTGAGCACAAAACTGCTTCCCTTACCCTCCTCCGAATGAACAGCGATGTTTCCATTGTGTAATCGCATGATCTGTTTGCACAGGTTCAACCCAATGCCGCTTCCATTCTTTTTGGTTGTAAAGAAGGGGATAAAAATATTGTCCAGTATTTCCTGATCCATTCCCGAACCGTTGTCGGTTACCCTGATCCAGGTGACCTGATCCGGCTGTTGGCCTGCGGATAAAACAATGCGGGGATGCTCCTGTTCCTTCACAGCGTCCACTGCGTTAACAATGAGGTTGATCAATACCTGATCCACCAGGTTGCTGTCCAGTTCCTGAACCAGGTCCGGCTCCTTCAGTACAATTTCCAGCTCAATCTTTTTCTGCTCCAGCATCGGCGCCATGAGGTGATACATATTTTCGAACAGGTCCCTGATATAAACCTGTTTAATATGGGGTTGGCTGATCTTATTGAGGTTGCGGTATACCTGGGTAAAACGAAGCAATCCCTCACTGCGCTTCCGGATGGTGTCAATACCTGCCTGCAGGTCTTCCAGTAAGCCATCCCCATTGTGAAGCGTTGCCCCGGAAGCCCCCATACGACTTTGTAAAGTATCGGCCAGTGAAGATATCGGCGCTACAGAGTTCATGATTTCATGGGTCAGCACACTGAGCAATCGCTGCCAGGCCATGGACTCATTTTCATCGAGCGCGGCATGCACATTCTGGAAAGCAATCAACTGGTATCTTTTATGATCGGTTTCAAATGCAGTGACCGACACCATCACTTTCAGCGGAGAGTTGCTCTGCCGAACGTCCACCACGATACTTTTACCCGGTTTGAGTTGCATGAGTTGCCGATAGAGCGGTTCATTCCTCTTAGTCAGTGCATGAATAGATTTCAGGTAAGGTATCTGCAATAATTTTTTTAAAGAATCATTCATCCACCCCACTTCTCCGGATTCCGTTTCATACGAAAGGATCCCCGTATCCACCAGTTCCAGCATTTGTTGCAAATACTGAAACTGCGTTTCCTTTTCCCTGCTTATTTGTCTGAATGCATCGTTGATATTGTTGAACCCTTCCCGAAGCATCCGGAGGCCGGCCCGCCCGCTCTCCACATTAAATTTCCGGGAAAAGTCGCGGTAACGGATTCCTTCTGCAAAATTGTTTACTTCTTCCTGCACTTGCATTCCGGATCGATAAAAGCGGATCACCTGGTAACTCATCAAGGGCAGCAGCAGCAACAACCATTGATAAGCCTGCAGCGTAATGGCAAAAGCCGTTACAGTAATTGTTGCCAGTAACAATAGCACACCGATCAGCAGACTCCATTGAATGGGTTGAGGCTTCATGTTGTTTTAAATATCATATTTACTGAGTCTGCGATAAAGCGCTGTTCTGGTAATACCCAGCTCCTTTGCTGCCCGGGTAATATTTCCATTGTGTTTATCCACTACTTTACGGATGGTTTTCTTTTCTATGTCGCTCAGTTGCGTGTTCCCTTCTTCCGCATCCTCAACCGTTGCAGACTCTAATGGGGAGAACAACAGATCTGCAGCCCTGATCTCGGCCCCATCGGTCATGATCACCGCCCGCTCTATGGTGTATTGCAATTCCCGCACATTACCGGGATAATGATAGTCCTTTAGCTTCTCCAGGGCGGAGGAATGAAAATGAATATCAGGCCTCAGGTACCTGGATGCATAGATCCGGGCAAAATGCTCGGCCAGTAAAGGAATATCAGCTTTTCTTTTACGCAAAGGCGGCACCATAATTTCAACGGTATTGATCCGGTAGATCAGGTCTTTGCGGAACCTGTTTTCATTGGCCAGTTCACTCAACGGAAGATTGGTGGCGCAGATCAGCCTGATATTGACCGGCACCGGCTCATTGCTTCCCAGCCTGGTTACCTGCCGGTTTTGAAGCACGCTCAGCAAACGGGCCTGCTGATGCAGGGTAATATTACCGATCTCATCCAGAAACAAGGTTCCCCCGTTGGCCGATTCAAACCGGCCGATACGATCTTCCCTTGCATCGGTGAATGCACCTTTCTTATGACCAAACAATTCACTTTCAAAAAGACTCTCTGTTAATGCACCCACATCTACCTTCACAAAGGGATGGTTCTTCCGCAATGATTGTTCATGCACGGCGGTGGCAATCAGGTCCTTCCCCGTTCCGTTTTCACCCAGGATCAGCACATTGGCTTCTGTTGGCGCTATCTTACTGATCTTGATAAATATATCTTCCATCTCTTCGCTCCTGCCAATGATATTGATACCTGGCGCCGTTATCTGTCGCTTCGTTTTCTCCTCCCGGTTCTGCTGATTGCTCAAAACAGCTTCCATGGTTGAAAGCAACTTTTCATTGTGCCAGGGCTTCACAATAAAATCTGCCGCTCCTTCTTTCAGGGAACACACAGCCAGGTCAATGTCTCCATAAGCCGTAATCATGATTACCTGTATGTCGGGTTTAATTTCCCGCATCCGCTTCAGCCAGTAAATACCTTCGTTGCCGGTATTGATGGATGCATTGAAATTCATATCGAGCAGTACAAGGTCAAATACATGATGCATGAACAGGTAAGGAATCTGTTCGGGATTTTTCTCTGTGAGTACCTCCTTCACTTCCGTGCGCAGCAATACCCGTACAGCCGTAAGCACATCGGCATCATCATCAATAACTAATATTCTTGCTTTATTCAAACGCATGGCAAAAAAAATCTGGTGATTGTTGTTGCAGGTAGCGGCACCAAATATGTACCGGCAAGTTAACGATTTGAGCAATAAGCTTTTAGCTAAAAAGCCCTGCGGTAAACTGTATCAAAACCGGACAGTGTTGTATCAGAAACGAACAGTTGAACCGGCAAAAGAAAAAATAAACAATTGATTTTCAGTCATTTTACAAATTGGCATCATCCTTTCTATTCTAAGAACAGCATTCAATTATTTCAGCATCAACTAAATGTTCAACAGTGGACAGAGCTATTCAACAAAATTCATGGAGTACTAAAAAGATCCTCCCCCTTGCTTTAGCGGTGCTGATCGTTGCGCTGATTGGCAGCAGCATTTATTTCACTTCCGGCAATGCCAAACTGAACATTGATCCGGAAAGAATCAGTATCAGCGAAGTTACAAAAGGTCCTTTCAGGGAATACATTCCTGTGAACGGAATTGTGTTACCCCTCACCACTATTTACCTCGATGCACTGGAAGGCGGACGGGTAGAAGAAAAATTTGTGGAAGACGGCGCCGTGATGAAAAAAGGGCAACCGATTATGCGCTTGTCTAATACAGATCTCGCCTTAAGCCTGGTTACGCAGGAAACACAGGTATACAACCTGCTTACCCAGATGCAGATTGCCAGGAATGCCGCAGAGCAAAACACCGTAAACAGGCTCAACCAGGTTACGGATGTAGACAACCAGTTGAAGGAAGCCAAAAGAATTTATGAGTTGAACAAACACCTCTACGAACAGAAAGCCATCGGACTGCAGGAATTCAAACAGTCGGAAAATACTTACAACTACCAGTTGGAAAAGAAAAGGCTCGCGCAACAGATCATCAAACAGGATTCCGTTTCTACCAGGCAGGGTATTGAGCAGGCCCAACAGTTGTTTGAGGGTTCCCGCAACGCGCTGGAACTGACCCGGAAAAAAGTAGGCGACCTGATTGTTCGGGCTCCGATCAACGGACAGCTCACCTCCATGGATGCTGAAATTGGCCAGAACAAAAGACAGGGAGAAAGACTGGGACAGATTGATGTACTAAACGGTTTTAAAGTAAGGGCGGATATTGATGAACATTATATTTCCAGGGTTTTCATTGGCCTGAAGGGCAACTTCAGTTTTGCCAACAAACGCTATCTGTTGAAAATTACCAAAATATACACGCAGGTAACTGCCGGAAGATTCCAGGTAGATCTTCAATTTGAGGGGGAGGTTCCCAAGGGGATCCGAAGGGGACAAACCCTGCAGATTGGGCTTGCACTCAGCGATGAAACCCAGGCCATACTGATTCCGAAAGGCGGCTTTTTTCAGCAAACAGGCGGCAACTGGATCTTCAAACTGACCGCAGATGGAAACAAAGCTTATCGCACAGACATTCAGCTCAACCGGCAAAACCCCGATTATTATGAAGTAGTGCAGGGATTAAAACCGGGCGAAAAAGTCATTACCTCCAGCTATGACCACTACGGCAGTATACAGGAAATCATTCTTAAAAAATAATTCATAAAATCTATCATCATGATCAAAATAACCAATCTCGAAAAAATTTACCGGACAGAAGAGGTAGAAACCATTGCCCTCAATAAAATTTCACTTGAAATCAAAGAAGGAGAATTTGTAGCCATCATGGGGCCATCGGGCTGCGGAAAATCTACCCTGCTGAATATTCTGGGGTTACTGGATAACCCCAATGGAGGAAGCTTCCGGTTTAACGGAACGGAAATTGCAGGATATAGTGAAAGAAAGCGCGCAGATCTGCGCAAACAAAATATCGGTTTTGTGTTTCAGAGTTTCAACCTGATAGATGAACTCACGGTTTTCGAAAACGCAGAGTTGCCCATGATCTATACAGGGGTAAAGCCTTCAGAAAGAAAGAAGCGTGTGGAAGACGTATTGGAAAAAGTACAGATCATGCACCGCAGGAATCATTACCCGCAGCAATTGTCCGGGGGACAACAACAACGGGTTGCTGTTGCACGTGCAGTGGTAAACCATCCTAAACTGATTTTAGCCGATGAACCTACGGGTAATCTCGATTCGTCTAATGGCAATGAAGTTATGGAGCTGTTGACACAGTTGAATGAGCAGGGCACTACCATTGTTATGGTAACCCACTCAGAGCACGATGCAAGGTACAGTCACAGGATCATCCGCATGCTGGATGGCCAAACAGTTACAGAAAATATTCTGGCATAAGCAACCCCAAAAAGAATCAAATGATACGTAATTATATCAATATTGCCTGGCGGAATATTTTTAAAAACAAAATATTCTCCCTGCTCAACATATCCGGCCTTGCAATTGGAATGACCTGCACCATCCTCATCCTTTTGTGGGTATACAATGAAAGGTCCTGGAATCGTACACAAAAAAATTACAAGGAAATTTATCATGCCTATGCCAACCGTAATTTTAACGGAGAAATCAGTACTGGCCCGGACATGATGTTCCCGCTTCCGCAAACAGCCAAACAGGTATTTCCCGAAATAGTGAAGGGTGCTGTTGTTTCTTTTGGAGAAACCATGCTCATGACCGTTGGCGATAAAAACATGAACCGGCAAACCATTGCCGTAACAGATGACTTCTTCGACATGTTCAATTACGAGTTCATACAGGGTAATATTGCATCTGCCAAAAATCCAACCGGTATTGTATTAACAGAAAGTACGGCAAAAGCGCTGTTCAACAGCACAGATGTGATGGGAAAAGCCATCCGGTTGCCACAAAATAAAACGGTTCTCGTAAGCGCCGTAGTAAAAGATCCTGCTCCTGCATCCACCATTCAGTTCGAAGGTATCCTTTCCTTTAACCTCATTCCGGAAGAAGTAAAAAGGAATGAGACGGAGTGGGTCAATTGCGGCAACCGGGTTTTCTTCCAGATCAGAGAAGGTGCGGATATCCGCAGCATGGAAAATAAGATATTAAACCTGATCAAACAGAAATCACCCAACGAGAATCCTACCACCAAGGGCAGTATCATACTGCACCCCATGAGCAAATGGAGATTGTACGAAGAATTCCGAAACGGAAAGAACACGGGCGGACGTATTCAATATGTAAATCTGTTCACGGGCATCGCAATCATTATACTCATTATTGCCTGCATCAACTTCATGAATCTTTCCACTGCCCGGTCGGAAAAAAGAGCGCGGGAAGTAGGAATCAGAAAAACACTCGGGGCCGGTCGAAAACAGTTGCTGAACCAGTTTCTCACAGAATCTGTTTTATTGGCGTTGATTTCCTTTCTGCTGTCTGTTTGCCTGGTATACCTGATCCTTCCATTGTTCAACCGTTTACTGGAGCAAACCATTCATATCCCATTGAACCGTCCGGAACTCTGGATTACAGCGGGAGTCATTATTCTGGTTACCGGTTTTTTTGCAGGCAGCTACCCTGCGCTGTACCTGTCGGGCCTCCAACCCATTAAAGTGCTGAAAGGTGGATTTACACCTGGCAAACAGGCCCTGCTGCCCAGAAAAATTCTGGTCACCGCTCAGTTTATTGTATCAATCATACTGATCTCTGCAACTATGATCATTTATCAGCAGTTGCAATATGTGCGAAGCAGGGAGTTGGGCTATGATGTAAAGAACCTGATCATGATCGGTTCCTCTGCCAATTCCAATCAGAATTATACTGCATTGAAAAATGACCTGCTGAACACGGGCCTGATAGAATCGGTCAACCGTACATCATCCCCAATCAGTAACATTTTTGGGTTCACATCAGGAATAAGATGGGCGGGTGCACCCAAAGATCCAAACCTGGTTATCGGCTTCCTGTTTGCAGACGATGATTTTGCCAAAACCATGAAAGCGAAAATGAGTTCCGGACACGACTTCCGGCAGGGCGATACCAATACGGTCATCTTCAACAAAGAAGCCATCCGCTTAATGGGCATCAAAAATCCGGTAGGCACAGATGTAACCTGGGCAGGCCGCACCCGGCGAATTGTGGGAGTGATCGACAACATGATCATGACCTCTCCTTTTGAGCCCCCTTCTCCACTCATGATTTCATACGAAAATAATTGGTCCAATAGTACCAATATCCGGGTAAAAACCGGAGCTGATATGGGCAAAGCACTGGTGCAGATTGGGAATATTTTTAAGCAATACAGTCCCGAAAATCCTTTTGAGTATCGCTTTGCAGATGTGGAATTCAACAACAAATTCAACAACGAGGACCTGATTAGCAGCTTGTCGCTGATTTTCGCAGGCCTGGCCATATTCATTTGCTGCCTTGGTTTATTTGGCCTCGTGTCATTTGCCATTGAACGAAGAACAAAGGAAATCGGAATCCGGAAAGTTCTGGGAGCCACCGTTCAGCAATTACTGCTGCTGATGTCTAAAGAATTCCTGGTACTGGTGGGTATCGCCTTCCTGATTGCCATACCGGTAGCATGGTGGTTTATGCATGAGTGGCTGAACAACTTCAGCTACAGGATCAGCATCGGGCCGGGCGTATTTATATTGGTAGGATTGCTTACACTGATTATCTGCATGGTTACTGTAAGCCTGAATGCACTGAAAACTGCAACGGCCAATCCGGTGAAAAGCCTGCGGTCGGAATAGCCCGGGCCATTCATAACAAGTATTACCGAATTGATGTATGAAAAAGAATAGCTTGATATTGTTTCTGCTGGCACAGTTGATTTTCTCAACTGTTGCCGGCGCACAATCTGCAACAGGCGAAACGCTGAGCCTGCAACAATGTATTGAAGCCGCCATTGCCAATAACCTGCAGGTAAGGCAGGCCGTCTATCAGGCGCAATTATCTAAAGTGGATTACAACCAGGCCAGGAGTAACAGGCTTCCGAATATCAGTGGAAATATTTCTCATGGCATTAACCAGGGCAGAAGCATTGATCCCTTTACCAACAGTTATCTCAACCAGGAAATCGGTTTTGCCAATTATAGCATCAATACCAGCATCACTTTGTGGAATGCCGCTTCCATTCAATACGGCATCCGTCAGAATGAACTGAATTACCAGGCCAGCGAAATGAGCTGGCAACAAGCAAAGGACAATACCACCCTCAATGTGATACTGACCTACCTGCAGATCCTGAGCAATAAAGAACAGTGGAGGATTGCCCAAAAACAGGCTGCAGTTACCAGGGCGCAGGTAGAGCGATTGCAGATATTGCATGCCAGCGGGGCCATTGCACCTGCAACACTCTATGATTTAAAAGGCCAGCTCAGCAGTGATGAATTAAATGTACTGACCCTGAAGAACACCCTTGAAACCGCAAAAATTTCCCTGGCCCAGCTTATGAATATCTCATACAGCCCGGCAATGGATGTAGAGAGCATACCCGTTAACACCCTGCCTGTACTCTACGAAAAAAGCACTGAAATGATTTACCAGGTGGCGCTGCAACAACTGGCCATGATTAAAGCTGCAGGGCTTCGGTTGTCCGGCGCAAAAAAAGGGATACAAAGCGCCCGGGCGCAATTATTCCCCACATTGAGTCTGAACGGCGGACTGGGCACCAATTATTCCAGTGTTGCCAGTACACAGCAGTTGATCGGCACTACCGATGTGGCTACCCCGCAATATGTAATGGTGAATACAGACAAGCTCAATGTATTTGTTCCGCAGAACAATTATGCCAGCCAAAAGATCAGCTATGGCGAGCAGTGGAAAAATAATTTCAATTCCTCTGTCAGCATCAGCCTGCAGATCCCGCTGCTGAACCGCATGATTTCCAGGAACAGGGTGCGGCAGGCGGTTATCGCAGAAAAAAGAGCCGATTTTGAATTAACCGCTACGCAAACACAGGTAAAACAATCGATCGATCAGGCATATGTAAACATGCAGACGGCGCTGGAACGTTTACAAACGCTGGAAAAACAGGTGGCCGATTTCGCCCTTTCTTTTAGCGCTGCTGAAGTAAAGTTCAATGCCGGTGTGAATACCTCCATTGACTATATGCTGGCTAAGAATAATCTTGATCGGGCAAGCGCCAACCTGATTGCCGCCCGATTCGACTATATTTTCCGTAATAAGATACTGGATTTCTACCAGGGCAAGCCACTCTGGTAAAGAGATTGATCGCTTTGCATCTTTGATTTGGGATGGTTTACACAATATTGCCCTGGCAACGGGGCAATATTAACCTTTCCTTCAGGTCATGAAACCACAATACCTGTATTTTTACAGCGTTTAATACTACTATGGACCTGAGTTTCGAAAAAGAAAAAAACCTGAAGGCAACAGTCCTGACAGCAGCGATCACCATTGTGCTGTTCAGTATTTTCTTTTATGTCCGCTATACAAAGCCGGTTGCGCCACCGCCCCCTGTTGGGGAGGGAATTGAAGTGAACCTGGGAAACAGCGAAACAGGTTCAGGGGATATTGCCCCGGAAGCGCCGGGTAGCTTTGCAGAACAGGCCGAACCTACATCCAGGCCTGCTGTTCAGCATCAAGCCGATCCAATTGCGCCTGCCACTCACGAAACTGCGGAAGATATTGCTGTGAACAACAGTCCTAAACCGGTCAGGAAAACAGAAGCAACTGCTCCTGTGGTAAAACCGGCTCCTGCCCCGCCCAAACCCAAGGCTATTTTTAAAGGCGGTACCACTGCCGGAACCGGGGGCAATAATGCGGATAGTTATAACGGCGTGCGTAACCAGGGTATTGCAGGCGGCGGTGGCGACCAGGGCAATCCTAACGGGAATCCGAATTCAGACAGCTATACCGGCAACGCATCCAGTGGCAAAAGTGGTACAGGTGGCGTTTCTATCAGAAGCGGGCTCGACGGAAGAAGGATCACCCGGCTGCCTTCTTTTGAAGACGATTTCAATGAAAATGCAAAAGTGGCTGTAGACATTACAGTAGATAAAGCCGGTAATGTGATTGCCGCTATCATCAATCCAAGAGGCACCACCACCACCAATGCAGGCATCCGTAACATCGCCCTCCGCAAAGCAAGAACGCTGAAGCTTAACAGTGGCAATACCGATGAACAAACCGGCACATTGATCTTCAATTTTAAACTCCGTAGTTAAATTTTATTGCATCTTTGTGGGGCTATGAACTACTCCGAAACAATCTGTTATTTATTTGAAAAACTGCCCATGTTTAGCAGGCAGGGCGAATCTGCTTACAAAAAGGATCTGACCAATACCATCCGGCTCTGCGAAGCGCTGGGCAATCCGCATAAAAAATTCAGAACCATTCATGTAGCCGGCACCAATGGAAAAGGTTCTACCAGCCATATGCTGGCTGCCATCCTGCAAACAGCGGGATATAAAACGGGATTGTATACCTCTCCCCATCTCCACGATTTCAGGGAAAGAATCAAACTCAACGGAGTACCCTGCGGAGAAGATTTTGTAGTATCATTCACCCAAAAAGTACAATCCCTGATTGAAGAGATCAATCCCTCTTTTTTTGAAATCACAGTGGCCATGGCCTTCGATTATTTTGCACAGCAGGAAGTGGATATTGCTGTAATTGAAGTAGGACTGGGCGGCCGGCTCGACAGTACCAATGTAATTACACCCGAACTGAGCATCATTACCAATATCGGATGGGATCACATGAATCTGCTGGGCAATACGCTGGAGGCCATTGCCGGTGAAAAAGCGGGCATCATCAAGCCATTTGTGCCGGTGGTTATCGGAGCCGCAACGCCCCAAACCAGGCCGGTATTTGACGCTGCTGCCACCAGTAACCTCATTTGCTATGCGGGCGAAAAAAGATATGTGAGCGACTGGCTGTTCCGGGATCATCACCTGCAGGTTACCGTAGTAGAAAAAGAGAAGAACGAATATGAATCCTACCTGCTGGACCTTCCCGGTTTTTACCAGACCAAAAATCTGCTGACCGTATTGGCTGCCTGTGACCAATTGAAAAGGCTGGGATGGAAAATCGATCACAGCATCATTCACAAAGCCCTGCAGCAAACCAAAAAACTAACCGGCCTGCATGGCAGATGGGAAATCATCCGCCAATACCCATGGATCATAATGGATGTAGGACATAATGTGGATGGAATCAGCGCCATCAACGAGCAACTGGAGCTGATGAATTTCCGGCATTTACATATTGTGCTGGGCATGGTGAAAGACAAGGATATTACGGGTGTGCTTCAACTGCTTCCTGCACATGCGCAATATTATTTCACCAAGGCCGGTATTCCCCGCGCCCTCGATGAATTATCACTGCAGCAAACTGCACAGGAGTTTGGTTTGAAGGGCAAAAGTTATATTGAAGTGAACGAAGCCATTCAGGATGCGCTGAATCATGCAGCCCCGGAAGACCTGATCCTGGTTTGCGGAAGCGTATTCCTGGTGGGTGAGGTAAACACCGCTTTATTCCGGAACTAACCAGCCAAGTTTTATGGCAGCGGCATACATGCCCCCTGTTTGGATTCCATGCGTGAATGTATGACTCAGCAACATGCGCATGAACTCCTCTTTTGAAACCAACAGCAGCTCAATATCTTCGAACGGGTCCGGCGCAATCACCTGATCGGGTTTTGCATTTCTGGCCAGGTAGAACCAGGCCCTGTTGCGCTCGAGCGGAGGATTGGGATGCACTGTATATAAAAGTTCCACCTGGTCGGATGAATAACCGGTTTCCTCCCGCATTTCCCGTAACACGGTTTCTGCAGGATCTTCTCCCGGATCCACCATACCGCCGGGCATTTCAATAGACACAACACCTCCGGCATGCCTGTACTGTTTTACCAATACCACTTCATCCTTTTCTGTTACGATGAATACGTTGCAAAAACCGGGAACATCCACTACCAGGTAAGGAGACAGGATTCTCCCATCCGGCAAACGGCAGGCTTCTTCCTTTACTTTCAGCCATTTCTTTTCGTAAACAATTTCAGAAGACAGGAGTTCCCAGGGCTTTGTCATGCAATTGATTTTATGATACAACGAGCTTATTGAGTTTCATCAACGCATAAAGAATAGTACAGGTTTGCATGGATTGTACAAACTGGTTGGTCCTGAATTGCTCAATAAAGTCTTCCCATTCCAGTAACTCCACGGTAATATCTTCATCCGCATCCAACTCGGCAGTGGGGTCAAACTCCCCCCCTGTTGCCAGAAACATGCGCATTACATTGGTATTGGTGGTAGGGTTAGGCGACACGGCTCCCAGGTATTCCACCCGATCAAAGCGATAGCCGGTTTCCTCCAGCAACTCCCGCTGCATGGCAGCTTCCAGGCTGGGATCCGAGGCATCCACGCAGCCTCCGGGCAATTCGAGCGCTAACACATCCAGCCCCGGACGATATACTTTTTCTACAATTACTTTCCCTTCGCGGGTAATGGCCAGCGCCGTAGCGTAGTCGGGAAATCCATATACATAGAAAGGCTCTATCAATGATCCGTCGGGCTTTTCATACACATTCTTCCGTACATCCGCCCAACGGTCTTTCACCAGTTGTTCCGATTGCACCAGTTTCCATTTTCTTTGATCGCTCATGACCAGTTTTTTTGTTCGCGTAATGCTGTTATATGGGCCGTATGGTGTTTACCATGCCAGGCATAGAGTCCGAGCAGGAACCAGAGGCTCATTTCTTTTTTATTTTCGGGGTGAAATACTTTCCGCTCCCATTGAGCCGGTGTACAATTCTTCAGGGTTGCATACCAGCGCTTGTGCAATGCATGCAGCAAAGTGAGAGAAATATTAACGGGCAGTTCCTTTACATCATCCAGCAATGCCCAGGCAGTTTCTTCGTATGGCTTAATCACCGGATTGTCTTCGGTAAGCGCCAGCTTGCACCTGCAATAGGCATTGATATGGCTGTCTGCCACATGGTGAACCAGTTGGTGCACGGTCCAGCCTCCTTCCCTGTAAGGCGTATGCAACTGCACTTCATCCAGGTTCATCACAGCCCGTTCCAGCTCTTCGGGCAGGAAATGAATATCGAGCAGCCATTTATTTTTCTGTTCTTCAGAAAATGGTTGCGGCGCATATTTTCCGATGGGGTATTTGGGATCTGTTGTCATCATTTTTCTTCTCTCAGTTCATGGCCGGTCATGTGAATGAACACATCTTCGAGATTGGCTTTTTTTACTTCTTTGGGTCTCTCAAAACCGGAAGCCACCAGTTCATCAATCAGTTTGTCGGGAGAATTCAACCCAATGATCTTCCCACTGTCTATAATCGCCACCCTGTCGCAGAGCACTTCTGCCTCATCCATATAATGGGTGGTAATGATCACCGTTGTGCCGTTGTTGCGAATAGCACGGATCAGGTCCCAGAGATTTCTCCTTGCCTGGGGATCCAGTCCGGTGGTGGGCTCATCCAGAAATATAATCTTAGGCTGGTTGATCAGGGTGGTGGCAATAGAAAACCGTTGTTTCTGTCCGCCGCTCATTTCCTTGTATTTCGCTTTTGCCTTGTCTCTCAGGTTCACTTTATCGAGCAGTTGCAGCGGATCCGTTTTCTGGTTATAGAGTCCTGCAAACAAGGCGATGAGTTCGGTAAGATTCAGCGCAGGATAGTATCCGGAGGTCTGCAACTGTACACCTATGATTTTTTTGATTTCATTGGGAGATTCATCGAGGTTCATCCCATCCACCCATATTTCCCCGCTGGTTTTCTCCCGCAGGGTTTCAATGATTTCCAGGGTAGTGGATTTCCCGGCACCATTTGGGCCAAGCAATCCAAAAATTTCCCCTTCCAGCACATCAAAACTGATTCCTTTTACTGCATGAAAATTCCCGTATCGCTTGTGCAGATTCTTAACACTGATAATCACCTTACGCATAGCTAAAAATTATACACCAGCCCCGCTGATTGCCGGCCTACCCCAATTCCGGCAGATGAATGGTTATATTGTTTATTGAACAAAGTTACCGCCATTAATAAATGTTTTTGCGAAGTCATGGTAAAATAACCTCCGGTAACAGAAGCCGCAAAGCCCCCTCCGATCAATGCCCATCCCAATCCCTTGTCTGAGCCGGAGAGTTGGTTGATCCCGATCAGGATCCCCAATGCACCGGCAAAGCCGCATACCTGGGCTGCAATTTTATTGGCCTGGTGTTTTTCATAATACCCGATCAGCTGGCTGTTTCCCGTTCTGAAAAACAAATGCTTGAATTCATTGCTTCCCCTGAATACACTATCGTTGTACACAATATTGTTGGGCTTGGGACCAACCAGGTAAGTCATTCCGCTTTTATTCAGCCGTTGCTGGGCGGTGCAATTGAATGCGAATGCCAGCAACAGTCCTGTTAATAAACCAGTTTTCTTCATTCTATTATTTTAAACCAGATACTTCTTTCAGTTCATCCATCATCTCTTTGCTTCCTATGAACAGCGGTGTACGCTGATGCAGGCTCTCCGGTTGTATATCCAGGATCCTTTGCGTTCCGTCTGTTGCGCATCCTCCGGCCACTTCCAGAATAAATGCGAAAGGATTTGCTTCGTAAAGCAACCTTAATTTGCCATTCGGTTTATCGGTTGTGCCCGGATACATAAAGATGCCCCCCTTAATGAGGTTACGGTGAACATCGGCCACCATACTTCCTATGTATCGCTGGGTATATGGCCCTCCGTTTTCTTTGGTCTTCCGCTGGCAACCATCAATGTATTTTCTTACCCCTTCATTATACTGGAAAAAATTACCGTGGTTCACCGAATAAAATTTACCCGTTGGCGGGCATTTGATATCCGGATGACTCAAAGAAAATTCTCCGATCGAAGGATCCAGCGTAAATCCGTTCACCCCTCTCCTGGTAGCATATACAAACATGGTGCTTGAACCATAAATCACATAACCGGCTGCAACCTGTTTATTACCCGGTTGCAGAAAATCTTCCCTGGTACAGGGCTTACCCAGTTCACTGACCCTGCGATACACGCCAAAAATGGTTCCGATCGATACATTCACATCTATGTTGCCGCTTCCATCCAACGGATCAAAATGCACTACATATTTACTGTTATTGCTGATTTCATCATCAAATACCACGAAATCGTCCAGTTCCTCACTTCCGATTCCTGCACAACTGATTCCGTGTTTCAGCACCCCAACAAACTGGTTGTTGGCAAATACATCCAGCTTCTTCACATCTTCGCCCTGCACATTGATACTTCCGTCATCTCCCAGGATATCCACTAAACCTGCTTTATTCACTTCTACATTCACTCTTTTGGCAGCAAGGGCCAGGTCTCTCAACAACCGGCTCAGTTCCCCTGTGGCCGTAGGGAATTGGCGGAGCTGTTGTAAAGTAAATTCGTCGAGTGTAAGGACGGCTCTGTTTACATTCATATTGGCAATCTTCGTTTGTATAAAGATAGTAAGGGGATATTAAAACAGGCCAATTTTTTGGCCAGTGTGTTGGGTGTATATTTGTGCTTTACCTTTACGGATTATACCTTATTCTTACCTATGAAGCTATTTAAATTCGGCGGAGCAAGCGTTAACAGTGTAGACAGAATTAAAAACCTGAAATCCATTGTTGCGGATTACCGCAATGAGCCCCTGGTCATTATTGTATCGGCCATGGGTAAAACCACCAACGGGTTGGAAAAAGTAGCCGAAGCTTTTTATGCCGGAAGAAAAGAAGACGCGCTCAACCTGTTTGAAGTGGTGAAACAGCAGCACCTTACCAATGCCAAATACCTGCTGGTAAAACAATACAATGAATGTTATCTTCAACTGGCCGATTTTTTTACAGAAGTGGAATGGCTGCTGCACGATAAACCCGTGCGCAACTACGATTACTATTACGACCAGATTGTATGTGCCGGTGAACTATTCAGTACCTGCATCATCAGCCATCATTTAACGGAAGAAGGTATTCCCAATAACTGGATGGATGTAAGAGACCTGCTGCACACCGACAATAATTTCCGCGACGCTGCCATTGACTGGGCATACAGCAGCGCAAGAATTCCGGAAGCCATCCGCAACGCCAAACATCCTGTTACCATCACACAGGGATTTATCGGCGCCACCGCTGACAATGAAAGCACCACGCTTGGACGCGAAGGAAGTGATTACACAGCCGCTGTATTTGCCAATATACTCCATGCAGAAAGCGTAACCATCTGGAAAGATGTGGAAGGCATTATGAATGCAGACCCTAAACTGTTTCCGGATGCAGAGCTGATTGATGAGCTTAGCTATACAGAGGTGATCGAGATGGCTTACTATGGCGCACAGGTAATCCATCCCAAAACCATCAAACCATTACAGAATAAGCTTATTCCGCTGCTGGTAAAATGTTTTCTGGACCCCTCCCTGCCCGGCACCATCATTCACCGGAAAAGCGCCAAAAGCCTGCCGCCGATTGTGGTGGTTAAATACAACCAGGTACTGATTCATTTAAAAACACAGGACTTTTCTTTTGTGGGAGAAGAACCTATGAGCCGTTTATATCAACTCTTTGGCAAGCTGAAAATCAGGCCCAACCTAATTCAGACAGGAGCAGTAAGCCTGCAGCTCTGCATGGACAATCATCCGGAAAAAATTGACCTGCTGGCACAGGAAGCCAGTGTATTATTTGATGTACAGATAGAAAAACAACTCAGCCTGCTCACCATCCGGCATTACAACAAATCGGTACTGGATCAGCTCACTGCAGGGCAGCAGATGATATTAAGGCAACAGACACCGGAAACCATCCAGTATGTGTTGAGGGGAAATAACCTGTAGAAGGCAGTTGAAATTTTAACGGCTCAGTATGGTATACTGTCCTTTCTTGTTGATGGAAATCAGCGGTAACTTCCGGTTGGATTCAAAATAATCGAAAGCTTCTTTAAGCCCGTCCACCAGTTCCTGATAGCCGGGTGTTCCGTCAATGGCTTTTTTCAGTACCACACTGTTTTTCTGGTTATTGAACCGAACGGGGAAAATATGTACCGGAATAAATTGTTGCCCCTGTTCCAATGCATACGCAGAAAGAATATACAACTCTTCTACCTGGTCGTTCTGAATAGGGATACAGCCAATGGTGGAGCAGGAACCATGAATAAATATTTCACCGCCCGGATTGGTAGGGTCGCTGTGCACTCTGTCGGCCATATTGGGGTAATTCAATCCCAGCGATAAATGATACTTGCTGTTGGGGTTAAGTTCATTGATATAATAAAACCCCTCAGGAACCTGGTAATCCCCTTCCATGCGCTTGGGCCCGAGCGAACCGGACAAGGCGCAAACCTTATAGGTTTTCAGTAAACGGAATTGTTCCTGGCTGCTGTTACGCACCCAGACTTCCATCTGGCTGTCGTATTTAAAACTACGCAGGTACAATTGCTTTGCCGGCCAGGATAACCCAGCTTCTTCAAACTGCTTTTTCAATCCATCTTCTTTTTGCCTGAGCGCAGCAGCTACCCTTGGGTAGTTCCGCTGATTATTCAGAAAAGAAGACTGTGCTGTTGCCGTTATGCAAAGCAATGTACCCGCGCAATATGTAATCCATTTTTTAATCATGCTCGTTCTATCGGATCAGGTCTCCAAAATACACTGCATTCATAAACAGCTTGGAAGTACCCAGCCAGAATGCCCTAAAATTAAGATTATCCACCATAGAAACGACACGGCCCCTGCCAATATTGTCAATATTAACAACTGCCGTATTCTTTACCATGTTTTTATAGCCCCTATATATATAACCACTTTGTAATGGGTTCTCCGTATACAGTACGGGAGCGTCATAAGTACCATTGTTTTTATCCATGAACAGGTTATTGGATTTAAAAATGGACAGGTAGGGGCTGCTGTAACCGTAACCCAAAGGATGCGTTAAATCCACTTTCGCTTCGAACAGGGAACCCGTCATGTCTTTTGCGCGGGTTTCATCGGAACGGAGGAAGTAAGGCAGTTGCAGCGTGGTATCTTTTTTTATTTCCGTTGAACGGAAAAGGACTTTGGTGAAATTGTTATTAGCCAGCCATTTGGTAGCGTCTTCCGTAGCAATCAGGGTTCCGCCACCGGCAATCCAGGTTCTTAACTTTTCCTGCGCACCCTTATCCAGGGTTCCATAAGCGCCCGAAGGCATGATGATCACATTGTAACGGGATGGGTTGATATTACCGAAACGCTCCACATCCACAATGCTCACCGGAATTTTGAAACGCACATCCAGCATATGCCAAATCTCACCTACATCATTGGGGCTGGTTCCTGCACCGCCAAACATCATAATGCGAGGTAGTTTCACCGGAACAAAGCTGTTACTGCCCAGATCAATTCCACCGGAAGCCAGTCCGGTAGGGAGCGCAAATACTTCCACCCCGCTGTTACCTACACAGTCGTCTATCAGGTTGGCCAGTACTTCGCCTCTCTGGCCGGCGCCCTGCAGGCCGATCGGAATTACAATGGTTCCGTAATCAAATAATTCGTCCTTTCCATTGAGCTGCATTTTAAACTGCTTGGTAGCCACTTTGGCCACCACACCCTTCGACTGTAACTTATAGAGCAACTGAGGCGTGTAGTATTCACTCCAGCGGAATGCATAGGCATAGGCGTTACCGGCATGATGGGTATTCAGGCCCAGCGGCTTCAGTTGTTCAATTTTATCACCGGTAATCCCTGCAGCATTTTTCAGCTCAGCATAAGGCAGTCCGAATGCCAGCGGCATGGTCCAGGAAGTAACATCATAGAACAGGCTGTCTTTGTATTCCAGTGTTTTTTCAAACACTGTTTTAATGATCTTAAATTGTTTCTGGCTGGAAGGAATCACATACGCAGAAGCTGCTTTGAATGTTTTGCCATCTGCCGTAAGATCCTGCTTCAATGCATAGATATCCACCTGATGTCTCAGCAACATCTGGATGAAGATATTGGTCTTTGCCTTATCATTGGCATCTCCAAATACAAATGCTTTTGTTGGAAATGCATCTGCTTCTTTGGCCACCTCTTTAAAGAAATCGCGTTGGTAATTCAGCATCTCCTTTCTCAATCCATTGGCAGCCGCCACTGTGGAAAGCGCTGCAGTAAACTGGTTGCGGATGGTAAATGCGAAGGTGAGCAGACCATTATCGGTTTCCTGAACATGCCCGCGGCTGCTGGCCTGCTCAAACAGGATACCTACGCCGCCATTGATATCCGGGTAGGTGGATCCTTTTCCATAATAAAAATCATCATAGCCTTCTTTGGTAAAATACAATGAACCGATACTGTCTAAGAATTTAGCATGATAGTTACCAATGGCGCCTGTTAACTCCTGGTTCTTTAAAGGCGTATTGGGATTTACACGGGAAGGAACTCCGGGCTGAAAAAAGAAACTGGAATTGGATCCCATTTCGTGGTGATCCGTTAAGATATTGGGTTTCCACTGATGAAAAAGCGCCAGCCTGTTCTGGCTTTCCTGGTGTTGCGCCGGCAGCCAGTCGCGGTTCAGATCAAACCAGTAGTGGTTGAATCTTCCGCCCGGCCATACTTCATTGTATTCCCTTGCATTGGGGTCAGATACCATTGTCTGGCTCTTGTGCATGTTCACCCAACTGGCAAAGCGGTTGAGCCCGTCGGGATTGAAAGAAGGATCAAGCAGGATTACCGTATTGTTCAGCATGGCATCCACTTCCGGCCCTTCTGCGGCTGCCAGGTAATAGGCAGACAACAGCGAAGCATTGGCACCACTGCTCTCATTGCCATGAATGCTGTATCCCATCCATACCACCACGGGCATGTCGGCGATATTCAACCCCGCAGACTTACCGGGCTCGGTCAGTTGCAGGTGTTGCTGGCGAATGGATTCCAGGTTTTGGTGGTTCTTTGGCGAGGTAATGATCAATGCCAGTTGCGGGCGGCCTTCATAGGTAACACCCAATGGCCGGAGGGTAACCCTGTCGGAAGCCGCGTCAATGGCTTTCATGTAATTCACCAAACGGTCATGCGTAACATGCCACTCACCTACCTGGTGCCCGATCACCGAAGGGGGCGTTGGGATGGCAGGATTGTAGCGAACATTTTTGGGGAGGTAGTAAGAAAGATCCTGCGCAAATAACAGGACACTTGTTGAACAGAACAATGCCAACAGTAATAATTTTCTCATGAATCGTTATTTAGGTATGGGAAGGTAACAAAAAAGCAAAGAATTTGCTGTCCGGGTTACCCGATTTCACCTATTCCCTGTCGGGACGATCCCTGTTGGGGCGATTCCTGCCGGTTAACTGTACAACTCTCCGCGCAGTTCTTTTACCCTTGCATCTTCCATGTATTCATCAAAGGTCATCAGGCGGTCAATGATTCCTTTGGGGGTCAGTTCAATGATGCGGTTGGCAACGGTTTGCATGAAGGTATGGTCATGAGAGGTGATGAACACGATTCCCGGAAATGTCTGACAACCTTCGTTGAAACTCTGGATACTTTCCAGGTCGAGGTGGTTGGTAGGTTGATCCAGTATGATCAGGTTGGGGTTCTGCAACATCATACGACTTACCATACAACGTACTTTTTCTCCCCCGCTGAGTACATTCGTTTTCTTCTGGATATCATCTCCGCTGAACAGCATTTTGCCCAGGAATCCGCGCAGGAAAGGCTCATCCGCATCTGTTACATGTGGTGGAACATATTGACGCAGCCACTCCATCAGGCTCAGTCCTTCCGTAAAGAATTCGCTGTTCTCCTGTGGCAGGTATGCTTTGGTGATGGTAGTACCCCATTCGTATTTTCCTGCATCAGCCTTGGCATTCCCGAAAATGATTTCAAAGAAAGTCGTAACCGCAAGCGGATCCTTGCTCAGGAAGGCAATTTTCTCTCCTTTGTTTACACTGAAATTTACTTTATCGAACAGCTTTCTGCCATCTACCGATTTGGAAAGATGCTCTACATTCAGAATCTGGTTGCCCACTTCGCGCAATGGCTGGAAGATAATACCGGGATATTTTCTGTTGGAAGGTTCAATTTCTTCGATCGTCAGTTTTTCCAGGGCTTTCTTCCTGGAAGTTGCCTGCTTGCTCTTGGAAGCATTGGCAGAGAATCGGGCAATGAAGTCTAACAAAGCCTGACGCTTCTCTTCATTCTTCTTATTCTTATCACTGATCTGCCGGCTCATCAACTGGCTGCTCTCATACCAGAAAGTATAGTTACCGGTGAACACTTTGATCTTGGCGCGGTCCACATCGGCAACATGCGTACACACCGTATCGAGGAAGTGACGGTCGTGACTCACTACCAATACAATGTTTTCGTAATCGGCCAGGAAGTTTTCCAGCCAGCCGATGGTTTCAATATCCAGACCGTTGGTAGGCTCATCCAATAACAGGATATCCGGATTGCCAAACAGGGCCTGCGCCAATAATACCCGCACTTTAAAGTTACTGGGGATCTCGCTCATCAGGCTCTGGTGCAGTTCATCCTTCACCCCTAAACTGTTGAGGAAACTGGCTGCATTGCTCTCCGCTTCGTATCCGCCCATTTCGCCAAACTCTGCTTCCAGTTCCCCGGCCTTCATACCATCTTCTTCGGTAAAATCCGCCTTGGCATAGATGGCATCCCGCTCATGCATCACATCCCATAACCGCTTATGCCCCATGAGTACCGTATTCAGCACGGTGCAATGATCAAATTCAAACTGGTTCTGCTTCAACACAGCCATACGCTCACCGGGCGTAATTTCCACGGTGCCCTTATTGGGCTCAATTTCCCCGCTCAAAATCTTCAGGAAAGTAGATTTACCGGCGCCATTTGCACCAATCACTCCATAACAATTTCCCTTTACGAAATTGATATTCACTTCATCAAACAATACCCTCTTTCCATAAGCCAGGGTGATATTTCTTGCACTGATCATTACGTATGCTGTTTTTAAGGGTGCAAAATTACGATTTTACGGGCGTATTCCCGGAAGGAGATTTCCGTGTAATTTTTATGTTATGCTTTGATGCAAAGCGCCCGCAAGTGCCTGATTTTGATAAGTTTGCCCCAAATCAGCTAAAAATGTCTCCCAAAGCGCCACAAAACTTAAGCAGAAGATCGTTTATCCGCAATATTTCCCTGGCCTCCGCGGTACTGCTTACCGGTAAAGTCGCCAACCTGTCTGCGGCAGAAGTATTTGAGCTCCGCAGCAAGGTAAAACTGCGTTTTGTGGTGGCTTCCGATTCGCACTACGGTCAGCCCAACACTTTGTTTGATGAAATGATCGAAAAAATGACCGGCGTGGTCAACCAGTTCCATAACAGCAGTAAACTGGATTTCTGCGTAATCAACGGAGACATTATTCACGACGACAAAAAATTCCTTGAACCGGCCAAACAAAAACTGGATGCATTGACCATGCCTTATTATGTAACAAGGGGCAACCACGATATGGTTACGCCGGAACACTGGCAACAGGTATGGAATATGCCGTTGAACCATGATGTAACGGTAAACAATACCGGCATCATTTTGGGCGATACTTCCGATGGTAAGGGAGGATATGTTTCTCCCGATCTGCAATGGCTGGAATCCAGGCTGGAGGCGCACAAAAACAAAAAACAGGTACTGCTCTTCCTGCATATACCACAGGCCAAATGGACCAAACACGCCATTGACACTCCCGCACTTTTTGAACTGATTGGCAGGTACAGTAATATTAAGGCAGTATTCCACGGACATGAACACGACCAGGACGGTGTAAAAATGCAGGGAACCATTCCGTTCCTCTTCGATTCACATATCGGTGGTAACTGGGGTACCGCCTACAAGGGATTCAGGGTAGTTGAATTACTGAAAGATGGTACACTGATCACCTATATGATGAACCCCGTAGATAAACTCAACGAATTAAAATATTAATTACCATTCGGCTCTGGCAGAAGGACCTGTTTCGAGCGGGCTGAATTGCGCTGCCTGGTATTTATAATACCCGGTAATGGCAATCATGGCTGCATTGTCGGTACAATAGTCGAAAGAAGGTACAAAGGTTTTCCATCCATGCTTAGCGCCAAGGGTCTCAATACCATTGCGCAACCCGCTGTTGGCGCTTACGCCCCCCGCCAGGCAAACCTGTTTAATGCCTGTCTGCACCACTGCTTTTTTAATTTTCTTCAGCAGGATCTGTACAATGGTATGTTGAACGGAAGCGCAGAGGTCACTCCTGTTTTCCAGGATAAATTCCGGTGTTTGTTTTTGCAGAAAATACAATACAGATGTTTTCAGTCCGCTGAAAGAAAAATTCAGCTCCGGGATCTGTGGCTCGGCAAACTTAAACCGCAGCGGATCCCCATCCCCGGCATACTTATCTATTAATGGACCACCCGGGTAAGGCAGTCCCAGCAACTTGGCCGTTTTATCAAATGCCTCTCCCGCCGCGTCATCGATGGTTTCGCCAATCACTTGCAGCTCCAGCGGCGATTTAGCCAGCACAATCTGTGTATGGCCGCCACTTACGGTTAGGCACAAAAAGGGAAATGACGGGCGGCTCACGGGAATCAGGTTGGCCAGTACGTGCGCCTGCATATGATGCACGGCAATCAAAGGCTTGTTCAAAGCGATGGCCAGTGATTTGGCAAACTGCGCCCCTACCAGCAGGCTGCCAATCAGCCCGGGCGCCTGCGTAAAAGCGATGGCATCGATCTGTGCGAGTCCGGCTGTTGGATCGGAGAAAGCGGCTTTCAGCGCCTGGTCCACTACCGGAACAATATTTTGCATATGTGCACGGCTGGCAAGTTCAGGAACCACTCCGCCATACTGTTCGTGCACAGCCTGGCTGGCAATAACATTACTCCGTATGCCTCCGTTCACGCAAACGGATGCTGCGGTTTCATCGCAGGACGATTCAATGGCTAAAATAGTAACAGGCTTCAAGTTTACTGCTTCAATTAAGGTTGCAAAACTAACCAAAGATGTTGGAGTATGCAGCAGCCTATTTTGTTCTGATCGCTACAACCGGATCCATTTTAGCTGCAATGGAAGCAGGGATGATCCCGGCGAGGATACCGAGCGCAATACAAATACCCAGGGCAAGTCCGATAATATCAGGCGCTATATAAATAGGGAACGGCAATACCGTACTGAGTACAACAGAGAGGAGCCATACCAGGGCCAACCCTACCAATCCGCCAATAATACAGAGGAAGGCGCTCTCAATCAGGAACTCTGTGAGTATGGTGCTGCGCTTGGCGCCAATAGCTTTCTTAAGACCAATCTGGCTGGTTCTTTCGCGAACGGTAACAAACATAATATTGGCTACCCCAAATGCGCCCACAATCAGGCTCAATCCGGCAATAGCCCATCCACCGGTACTGACCTGGCCAAAGAATCCTTTTACCTGGTCACTGAACATGGCCACATCATTGCAGGAAAAATTATCTTCCTGCGTGGGGCTCAGTTTCCGCAACTGGCGCATGACCCCGTTCAGTTCATCCGCTAAAGCGGAAGAAGCAATCCCTGATTTACCCTGCACAATGATGCTCGGATTGTTGTTGTCCGGATTAAAGATGCCGGCAAAATAACGATAGGCTACTATCACACTGTTATCGTAATCATATCCTCCCACAAAACTTTGCCCCTGCTTTTTAACAACCCCTGCCACGTAAATTCTTCTTCCACCAAAAGACACTTCCTTCCCCACCGCTTTTTCGGCGCTTCCGAACAATTCATCGGCTATTTTATAACCGATCACGCCCACACTGGTTCCCCGGCTGAAATCGGATTCGTTCAGGTAACGGCCATGATCCACTTCTATCGTCTGGATATTGCTGAATTCATTGGAAACGCCATAGAGTCCTACATTGCTGAGGATATTGTCGGCATAGTTCAGGTTAATATTGGTGCTTACGAAAAATGCCGCATAAGCAGCCAGTTGACTCTTGTTTTTGATGAACCGGACCTCATCATATTTCATGGCCGGACGCTTTATATATTTCCACCACGGATAGTCCGGTCCGCCGCCATAGTTCCATTTATCGACATAGATGGTATTGGTACCAAGCGATTTAAGGTCGTTCTGCACCTTGCGTTCCAGGCTGTCTACTGTTGCGAGCACCCCGATAATGCAGAAAATACCAATGGTAATTCCAAACAGGGAAAGAAAAGTTCGCAGTTTATTTACTTTCAGCTCCTGCAGGGCCATCCGGAAGCTGTTCCATAAAATACTCAACAGTTTAAGCATACTCAAATGTAATAAGCCCGCGCTTTATCTGAACTTTATTTTATGTAAGCGGTTGATTGGGCTGTTCAACCTATGGATATAAATGATAATAACAATTTCCACAAAGCCGATATTATCAACATTTTCAGAACCAATTCAGTCTTAATTGGTTAGAAAATTACTCGAAAAACAATTTTTTCGAGAATGGCATTACTCGATCCGTTAAATTTGCGCAGATTTAATCAAATATTCTTGCTTTATGACCTGGAAACAAGTCTTCACCTCGTCTGTCGGTAAAAAGCTGATTATGGGCTTAACCGGAATCTCCCTCGTTTTGTTTTTAATTGTGCATGCAGGAATCAACGCCTGTGTATTTGCCGACCTGGCCGACCCCGGCGAAAACGGTGAAATGTTTAATAAGGCCGCCCATTTCATGGGTTCCACCGTGTTGATCAGAATTACCGAAATCGGGCTGTTTGCAGGAATTATTCTGCACATTGTACAGGGACTGTTACTGACTGCAGAAAACAAAAAGCGCCGCAACGTCGGATATGCAGTTCCCTACACAGCAGGTAGTAAATGGTACAGCAGAAGCATGGGCCTCCTCGGCACATTGATCCTGTTGTTCCTGGTGCTTCACCTTTACCACTTCTGGGCTTCCGCCCGTTTTACCGGCAGGGGACTGGAACCGGTAACCTATAACGGGGTGGAAATGCACAATATGTTTGGCCTGATGAAAGCAACCTTTTCCGAATGGTGGGTTGTAATCGTATACGCATTGGGATGCCTTTCCCTCTACTATCACCTGGCACACGGATTTCAAAGTGCATTCAAAACACTGGGCGTTCACAACAAAAGATACAATGCCATGCTGAGCAGCCTGGGTTATGGCTTTTCGGCCGTAATCACCATTGTATTCATCCTGATGCCGCTGAGCTTTGTATTAGGCTGGGTCGGGTAAGCAGCAACCGCAGACCATGGGCGGAGACCATGGATAACACACGAATAAAATTCTACTCATAATAAACCATCGGATATGTTAGATGCTAAAATTCCTTCAGGACCATTGGATATCAAATGGACCGAATACAAGGGACACTGCAAACTGGTAAACCCGGCCAATAAAAGAAAGCTGGAAGTAATTGTGGTGGGAACAGGATTAGCCGGCGCTTCTGCAGCCGCCACACTGGGCGAACTGGGCTATAAAGTAAAAGCGTTCTGTTTTCAGGATTCTCCGCGTCGTGCGCACTCCATTGCGGCACAGGGCGGAATCAATGCTGCCAAAAATTACCAGAACGATGGCGACAGCGTTTTCCGTTTATTTTATGATACCATCAAAGGCGGCGACTACCGTGCACGCGAAGCCAACGTTCACCGTTTATCCGAAGTAAGTGGTAATATCATTGATCAGTGTGTTGCTCAAGGGGTTCCTTTTGCACGCGAATACGGCGGCTTATTAAGCAACCGTTCATTCGGCGGCACCCAGGTTCAAAGAACATTCTATGCTGCGGGCCAGACCGGCCAGCAATTATTGATCGGCGCTTACCAGGCACTGGAGCGCCAGGTAGCGCTGGGTAATGTAAAAATGTATTCCCGTCATGAAATGCTCGAGGTTGTAAAGATCGACGGCAAAGCAAGGGGAATCATTGCCCGCGACCTGGTGAATGGTAAACTGGAAAGACATTTCGGACATGCAGTATTACTTTGCACCGGTGGTTATGGTAACGTATTCTACCTGTCTACCAACGCCATGGGCAGTAACGTTACAGCAGCATGGAAGGCGCATAAGAACGGTGCGGCGTTTGCCAACCCCTGCTTTACACAGATTCACCCAACCTGTATTCCGGTGAGCGGAGATCACCAGTCTAAACTGACCCTGATGTCCGAGTCATTGAGAAATGACGGACGGATCTGGGTTCCAAAGAAGAAGGGAGAAACCAGGAAAGCAACTGATATTCCGGAAGAAGAAAGAGATTACTACCTCGAAAGAAGATACCCTGCATTTGGTAACCTGGTACCGCGCGATGTGGCATCGAGAGCTGCCAAAGAAAGATGTGATGAAGGATACGGTGTAGGTACCAGCAAACAGGCGGTATACCTGGATTTTGCCGATGCAATTGTTCGGTACGGTAAGATTGAAGCCGGCAAGGAAGGCAAGCCGGATATGAGCATGGAAGAGATCATTGTACTGGGTAAGGAAGTGGTGAAAGAGAAATACGGTAACCTCTTCGATATGTATGAAAAGATCACCGGCGAAAACCCTTATGAAGTACCCATGCGTATTTATCCTGCGGTACACTATACCATGGGTGGCTTATGGGTAGACTATGAATTACAAACAAGCGTTCCCGGATTATATGCTTTGGGTGAAGCCAACTTCAGCGATCACGGAGCCAACCGTTTGGGCGCTTCCGCGCTGATGCAGGGCCTGGCCGATGGTTACTTTGTCATTCCTTATACACTGGGAAACAACCTGGCAGAAGAAATTTACAGCAAGGCGATAGAAACCTCCCACCCTGCTTTTGAAGCTGCTGAAAAAGAAGTTGCTTCCAGGATTGAAAAACTGATGGGTGTCCGGGGTAAACAGTCTGTGGAAAGCTTCCACAAACGCCTGGGCAAAATCATGTGGGAGAAATGCGGTATGGCCCGTAACAAAGAAGGCCTGCAGCAAGCCATCCGGGAAATCCAGGAATTGAAAAAAGAATTCTGGAACGATGTGAGAATCCCCGGAAGTATCGATGAAATGAATCCTGAGCTGGATAAGGCCAATCGTGTCGCCGACTTCCTGGAACTGGGCGAACTGATGTGCCAGGATGCGTATAACAGGAACGAAAGCTGTGGCGGGCATTTCAGAGAAGATTTCCAGACACCGGACGGAGAAGCATTGCGCGACGATTCCAACTACATGTATGTGGCAGCCTGGGAATACAAAGGAGAGCATGAATGGACCCTGCATAAGGAACCATTGGTGTACGATGTTGTTAAACCTACACAACGTTCATATAAATAATCTATCGTAAACGACAAATCTTTTAGAATGGAACACTACAATATGAATCTGACTGTAAAAGTCTGGAGACAAAAAAACAGCAGGGCGCAGGGCAATTTCGAAAACTATTCCGTGAAGAATATTTCTTCCGAAATGTCCTTCCTCGAAATGATCGATGTGTTGAACGAAGAATTGATTGTGGAAGGAAAAGAACCAATAGCATTTGACCATGACTGCCGCGAGGGTATTTGCGGACAATGTTCCATGTATATCAATGGCAAGCCGCACGGACCCTGGCAGGCCAACACCACCTGCCAGTTGCACATGCGTGCATTCAAAGACGGAGACACTATTGTGGTGGAACCCTGGAGATCTGCAGCATTCCCGGTAATCAAGGATCTGATGGTAGACCGTTCTGCATTTGACCGTATTGTACAGGCAGGAGGTTTTATCAGTGTCAACACTGGTAACGCAGTAGACGGGAATTCTCTTCCGATCAATAAGGATGCGGCAGATGCTTCCTTTGCAGCCGCCATGTGTATTGGTTGCGGTGCATGTGTGGCAGCCTGTAAGAACAGTTCTGCTATGCTGTTCCTGAGCGCAAAAGTAGCTCACCTGGCTTTACTGCCACAGGGTGAGCCAGAACGCAAATCCCGTGTAATGAACATGGTAGCACAGATGGATAAGGAAGGATTCGGCGCCTGTACCAATACCGGCGCGTGCGAAGCTACCTGTCCCAAGGAAATTTCTATCAGCAATATTGCACGCCTGAACCACGAATACTTAAGAGCCAGCCTCACCGCTGAAAAATAAATTGAACAACATCAAAGGAAAGCCATTGAAGTTTCAATGGCTTTTTTTGTTCACCGGAAATTATGAAGAAAGAACCTTATCAATGGCCCGCAGTGAAGGCCCCTGTTGCTGAAATCAAACCTGTGGTAAGAACCCTGCACGGAGAATCCGTAACGGATAACTATTACTGGATGATCGACTATTTTAAAAAAGGGCCCGACAGCAACAAAGTGATTGATTATCTCCATGCAGAGAATGCCTATACCGATGCGATGCTGAACGGCACCAAATCCTTTCAGGAAACCCTGTTCAACGAAATGAAGGCAAGAATCAGGGAAAAAGACGAGAGTGTCCCGGTATTCAAAAACGGGTATTATTATTATACCAGAACAGAGGAAGGAAAACAATACTATAAATACTGCCGGAAAAAAGGAAGCCTGGACGCACCCGAAGAGTTGTTGCTGGATGTGGATGCAATGGCCGGGAGTAAAGCCTATTACAGTCTTTCCGGCATTACTGTAAGCGAGAACAACGAACTACTGGCATACGGGGTGGATGAATTATCCCGCAGGCAATACACCATTGAGATCAGGAACCTGGTCACAGGCACAATTTATCCGGAGCGCATTATGGGTACGGCAGGCGACCCGGTTTGGGCCGGAGACAACACCACCCTGTTCTATACTGCCAATAACCCGGTATTGCTTCTATCAGAGAAAATTAAAAAGCACCGGCTGGGTACAGATGCCCGCGAAGATGTGGTGGTGTATGAGGAAACCGACAAGAGTAATTATATCGGCGTGGAGAAATCTAAGAATGACCGGTATATCTTCATCGTATCGCAGGCTACCGTTTCGTCGGAAACCTTTTATATCAGCGCAGATACCCCAGATGCTGCATTCCGTTCATTCCAGCCGAGGATAAAGGAAGTGTTGTACAATGTATACGCACTGGAAGACCGTTTCCTGATTACGACCAACCAGAAAGCGCTCAACTTCAGGTTGATGGAAACCCCGCTTGATCAAACAACGGCGGATCACTGGAAAGAAATCATTCCGCACCGTAGTGAGGTATTATTGCAGGGCCTGGAAGAGTTTCGTGAATTTATTGTGATCAATGAAAGAAAGAACGGGTTGGTAAGATTGCGCGTGCGTCAACTCACTACCGGCCAGGAGCACTATATTGATTTTGGAGAAGCTGCATACACGGCCTCATTCAACACCAACCCGGAATACAACAGCAACACGCTGCGCTACGGGTACACTTCCCTCATCACGCCGGCTTCCATTTATGCGTACAACATGATTTCGAAAGAGCGGAAATTACTGAAACAGCAGGAAGTGCTTGGTGGATACCAACCAAAGGATTATACCACTGAAAGAGTGTATGCAACCGCACAGGATGGAACAAAAATTCCGGTCTCCATTGTTTATAAGAATGGCTTTGTGAAAGACGGTAATGCCCCGCTCCTGCTGTACGCCTACGGCGCTTATGGAATCAGTATGGATGTTGGCTTCAACAGTACCCGGCTCAGTTTGCTGAACAGGGGATTTGCATTTGCCGTTGCCCATATTCGCGGCGGGCAGGACCTGGGACGGCAGTGGTACGAAGATGGGAAACTGATGAAGAAGCTCAACACGTTTACCGATTTTATTGACTGTGGTCAATACCTGGTTCAGCATCAATACACTTCGAAAGAACATCTCTATGCCCAGGGCGGCAGTGCAGGAGGATTGCTGATCGGCGCGGTACTGAACATGGCGCCTGATCTCTGGCATGGCGCCATTGCACAGGTACCTTTTGTTGATGTGGTGAATACCATGCTGGATGAATCCATTCCACTCACCACCAATGAATTTGATGAATGGGGAAATCCTCAAAAACAGGAAGCCTACCAATACATGAAAATTTATTCCCCATATGAAAACGTTGAAGCAAAAAAATATCCGCACCTGCTGGTGACCACCGGCCTGCACGACAGCCAGGTACAGTATTTTGAACCCGCCAAATGGGTGGCCAGGCTCCGCGCGGTAAAAAACGGCCAGAACGTATTGCTGTTGCATACCAACATGGATTTTGGGCATGGCGGCGCATCCGGCAGATTTGATTATTTAAAAGATATTGCATTGAATGATGCCTTCCTCTTTGCGCTGGAAGGTATTCAGGAATAGCAGAAGCCATGCCCAACCCTTATTTTCATTTCAAAGCGTTCACCATTTACCAGGATGCCTGCGCCATGAAAGTGTGTACCGACTCCTGTCTTTTTGGTGCATGGGTTGCAGATTACCTGCAACAACAGCAACCCAATGTCAAAAACATACTCGACATTGGAACCGGTACCGGTTTACTGGCATTGATGCTGGCGCAGCAACTCCCTGCATTGGTAGGTGCAGTGGAGATCGATGAAGCTGCAGCGGTACAGGCTGCAGGTAATTTTTCAGCATCACCCTGGAGTGCCCGGCTGCAGGTAAGCCATTGTTCCATCCAGGACTTTGCTGCTGCATCCCCTACCCTGTACGATTTCATCATCAGCAATCCCCCATTTTTTGAAAACGATCTGCAAAGCGGACAGGAAAACCGGAACCTTGCCCTGCACAGCAAGGCATTGAGGTTGAACCAACTGATTGGCGGGATAGAACAATTGCTTCACCCGGGAGGTCGTTTTGCCGTACTGATTCCTTTTTCCAGGAGTGCTTATTTTAAAGCGGAAGCCGAGAAATCGGGTTTTTATCCCTTCGGGGAAGTTCGGGTAAGACAGACCACCGGCCACGGGTTTTTCAGGTCCATGCTGATTTTTGGCAAGGAGTCGGCCGAATGCATTACGGAAGACCTCGCAATCAAGGAAGGCCCCGGTTATACAAACGGTTTCCGTAAACTGCTTACCCCCTATTACTTACCATTCTAATTGATTACCTTCGCATGGTGAATTATTTTAAGACATTAATACTCGGCGTCATCCTGCTGATTGCAGGGTGTAAAACGGAAGATAAAACAATGCATCCTGCCGAAAGCGGCCTGGATGCGGGTCGTGAATTCCTGGAAGCCTGCAACAAAGGCGATTTCAGCAGGGCGGCATTTTATATGTTGCCGGACAACAGCAACGAAGGATACCTGAAAAATACCGAAGCAGCATTTCGCAAAAAAGATAAAGAAGAAAGAGAGCAATTGAGGACTGCATCCATCAACATTCAATCTGTGGACGAGCCAACCGATTCCACCGTGCTGATGCAATACAGCAACTCGGTTGATACCCGGTCTAAAAAACTATCCATAATCCGCCGGAACAATCAGTGGATGGTAGATTATAAAAAAACATTTCAATAGTAAGGCTCCATGAGGAATATATTGCTGGTAGGCATTGGAGGCATGTTCGGATCCGTACTCAGGTACCTCGCCTCGGTCTGGATTAAACCGGTCAACTTTCCGCTGGCTACTTTAAGCGTTAATATATTGGGATCTTTCCTGATCGGGCTCATCATGGGATGGGCTGCAAAGCAGCCCCAGAGCGAGTTCTGGCGGTTGTTGCTGGCAACGGGCATCTGCGGCGGCTTTACCACTTTTTCTGCATTTGCCTGGGAAAATTTACAGATGCTGAATCAGCAACGGTATATGCATTTTTGTATCTATGCGGGCGGCACATTAATTTTATCACTCATAGCGGTAGCCATTGGCTACTGGCTTACCAAATAAATAAATCAAGCAATCTAATATGGAATCACAAACAGTAAAACATCCCTGGCATGGTGTTCATCATGGAGAAAATGCACCTCGTGAAGTTAATGCCATCATTGAAATTCCGCAAGGATCCCGTTGTAAGTATGAGATCGATAAGGAAACCGGTTTACTGAAGCTGGACAGGGTTATCTTTTCTTCTTTCCACTACCCGGTAAACTATGGTTTTATACCACAGTCTTATGGAGGAGATAAGGATCCGCTGGATATCCTGGTAATTACCTCCCTTCCTGTACAACCGCTTACACTGATGGAAGCAAAAGTAATTGGCGTAATGCAGATGATAGACCAGGGAGATCCTGATGATAAAATCATTGCTGTTGCGGCCAATGACCCTGGTGTAAACCATTACAACAATATTGAAGAATTGCCCAAGCATTTCTTTGATGAATTACGCCACTTCTTTGAAGAATATAAAAGGCTGGAGAACAAAACAGTGGTGGTGGAAGAATTTGGCGACAAAGCCAAGGCGCTCCTGATTATAGAAGAAGCCATCGAATTTTATACAACCAACTTTAAAAAATAAACATATGGACTTCACCACCATTTTACTATTGGTCGTTGTTGGCCTGGTAGCCGGTTTCCTCAGCGGGTTAATTGGGATCGGTGGAGGAGTCATCATTGTTCCTGCACTGGTATTATTTCTCGGATTTACGCAGAAAGAAGCACAGGGAACCTCCCTGGGTATCCTGCTGCTACCGGTGGGTATTCTGGCCGTAATCCAGTATTACAAACAGGGATATATGAACGTGAACTATGTATTGATAGTGGCAGCCGCATTTGTTTTGGGGGGATTCCTGGGCAGCAAGCTCGCTTTGGGGCTCAGCGATGCAAAAATGAAGAAGACTTTTGCCATTATTATGATGCTGATAGCGATCAAAATGCTGTTTTTTGACCGGCCAAAACCGGCCAAAACGGAGGATTCAACAAAAAATCAACAAACTGCCATCCAATAGATGGTTGATTGAAATCACGGGCTTATATTTGCAAAAATTAATTTTCATGGAAGCAAAACAATCTTCAGGTAAATATTGGGCATTATGCTTTTTCTGGTTAGCGGTATTGATTACGCTGCTGGTAGTATATCGCGAGTTTTTCTGGCTGGCGCTGCCCGGTACAGTTACTTATTTTGCGAAGGCCATGGATATCATGTAGTCTGCAACCAACTTGGATATAGAAAATCCCTCCGGCCATCCGGGGGGATTTTTATTTGCGTTGTGCCCTATGTTTATCCTGCAAGTCCGGCCAGTATTATTTAAAATGCCTAAATGATCAGCGATAGGTCTTCATCAATCGCAGGCGATGGGTACGTTCCCCTGTATCGGAACTGATGATGCCCATATTGTCTATTTTATCAATCCGCACTTTACCGGATGAATGGATAATGGTTTCTGAATCCAGCAGAATGCCCACATGGGTAATCCTGCCCTCATCATTGTCGAAAAATGCCAGGTCGCCGGTCACCGCTTCCTGTAAAAAACCAACGACCTCACCCAGTTCAGCCTGTTGATATGCATCCCTGGGAAGGGCCTTATTAAAAAACCGATACACCTGCTGAGCATACCCGCTGCAATCTATCCCAAACACCGACCTGCCACCCCAGAGATACGGCGTGTGCAGGTAGGCTGCTGCAATCCGGCGGATTTGATCGGGTTCAAAACGGGCGGTATCGGGGTTGGCAACCGCCCCCAGGTACGCAAAATGAAAGGGCCCTATCCGGGCCGTATTGTTATTGAACAAACCCAACGAAGCACCCATGGGAATCTGCATGGGGCTTCCGTTCAACTCCAGCGGATTGGTGTACCCTGCAGCAAGATTTCTTCCGGCTGCAGTGGCTTGCTCATCCGGAATTTCCACCAGTTGCGTGCGCTGGCACCATCCATCATAGCCATCGTAGCTGCAACGGAGCTTTATGAAATCTTTGGTCGTATCAAGTATTTCGGCCGTTTCTCCAAACAGCAACTGGCTCACCATTTCACTTCTGTGTGCCGCTTCTGCTCTTAAGGGTGCGGCAGCAGTATATCCAACAACATAACCCATGAAAAAAATTTATTGAAAGGTATGGAAATTTACGTGTACCGCATCTTACCACAAATGCTTAAATTGAAGCGTGCAGAGAAATGAATACCAATATATCAGCGATTTGGACCTGCTTAACCGCTATCACGCCGACCACGATAAACAGTGGCTGGGTATTTTGCTGGAACGGTATACATTGTTGTTGCTGGGGGTATGTATGAAATACCTCAAAAACGAAGAAGAAGCGAAGGACGCGGTTCAGCAGATCTTTCTGAAAGCATTGAGTGAACTCGAAAAATATCCGGTTACTTATCCTAAAAGCTGGCTTTATAAAGTAGCCTGCAATCATTGCCTGATGAAACTGCGTAATGCCAGGATCAATGTACCCATCTCAGACACGGCCGGACTGAATGAAGAACAGCCTGATACCAGCGAGGTACGGGCAAGAGAGATAAACCTGAACTTATTAGAGGAAAGCCTGGCCGAATTAAATCCCGAGCAACAAACTTGTATAACTTTATTCTATCTCCGGAAAAAGAGTTACCAGGATATCTGTAACCATACGGGATATTCGTTGTTACAGGTAAAAAGCCATATTCAAAATGGCAAAAGGAACCTGAAAATGATCATGGAGAAAAAAAAGCAAAAGTTGAATGGCCGACTGGAATGATATATTAAATGACGAAGAACCGCTGAATGAGCAGGAACTCATGAAGTATCTCGGGGGAAATCCTTCGGAAGAAGCGCGTTTTGCCATTGAGAAACAAATGGCAGGTTCTGCTTTTGTGAATGATGCAGTGGAAGGCTTACAGCAATTGGGCAGCCCCGAAAAACTACAGGCACTGAAAGACCAGCTCAACAGGCAACTGCAAAAGGAAACCTCCAAAAGAACAAAGCGCAAAAAAAAGCGCGGTATCGCAGATCAGCAATGGCTGATCGTTGCCATATTAGCCATCCTGCTCCTCTGTATTGCAGGTTACCTGATGATCCATTTCAACGCAGGAAAATAAGGATGGAACAATCTCACCTGCACAAACGGCTGATCAGCAAAAAGTTATTAAAGTCCGGTAAAATACCCCCAACATGTAGTATAACCTGTATAAATAGTTTAAAAATTAATATCTATACTGTTTAATGGTAGCTTTTTTTATTATCTTAGGCCAATAAATCCCCCATCTAACTTCTTAAACGAAATTCGAAAAATGAACAAATTCAGGGACCAGCTTCTCAATGAACCTGCCACAAATTTTGGAGGCATGCCCGCAACAGACGACAAAAAACTTTTTATTACCAGATCCACAGACATTTCCGGTATCCTGGAATCTGACAATGACATTGTTTTAGATGGGAATTTCAACGGGGTTCTTTACAGCAGAAAAACCATTCACATTACGCAAACAGGTATGGTGAAAGGTGTGATTGTCTGTAATGAAATAAAAGTGGAGGGGGAAGTGGAAGGATCCATCTACGGATTAAAAGTAAACCTATGTAAGGATTCCATCCTGAAAGGAACCATTCATTGTACCATTATTAATACCGAAATGAACCAGTTTGTGGAAGCAAATATCAAATTGCTCAGCCTGGAAAAATCCGTATACGATTCCAGCTCCAAAGAGCTCTTCGGGCAACTGAAAGATGTGTTCAACAAGAATAATAAAGAAAACAACTATATCAGCATCTTCCAGAAAAAACTGGATGAGATCAAACCCTCTACCAAGTTTTATTACAAGCAGGCGGAAGCTGCAACAGATCATTCCTACCTGCCGGGCGGTTCAGGCGGCGTAGACCAGGACAGTCTGGATGAATTCCGCGACGACACGGGAGCGCCGGATGCATAAAGTAATCAAACCATCTATAGGAAAGCGGGAACCGGTTGGTTTTCGCTTTTTTTTTGCCCGGGCCCGCCGATCCCTTCCATGTAAATGAAGCAAATTCAGTAACTTGTTACATTAACCAACTACTTACTGATTATGCAAACTCATCCCCGGGTATTACTGTGTATCATCATGTCAGCTATGATGTTACCTGCCATTGACCTCGCTGCACAAAAAGCATCCTCCGATTCCCTGTTGAAAGGAATGAACTGGCGGAATATCGGCCCCAACAGAGGAGGACGTTCACTAGGCATTGCCGGAAGCTCCAAACGCAAGCTGGAATACTATTTCGGCGCAGTGGGCGGAGGCTTATGGAAAACCACCGATGGTGGATTAAACTGGAAGCCTGTTACCGACGGGCAACTCAACAGTTCCTCCGTAGGCGCCGTAGCTGTTTCTGAAACCAACCCCGATATTATCTATATAGGAACCGGCGAAACCGAATTCCGCGGCAATATCATGCAGGGGGATGGGGTATATAAATCTGTTGACGGAGGAAAAACCTGGAAAAATGTGGGGTTAGCCAATACCCAGTCTATTTCCAGGGTACGCATCCACCCTACCAATCCCGACATAGTATATGTGGCCGCACTCGGACATGCGTTTGGTCCGAATGAAGAGCGGGGTATATTCAAAACCACCGATGGCGGTAAGACCTGGAAGAAGGTATTATACAAAGGTGAAAAAGCAGGAGCCGAAGACCTGGTGATTGACCCAAAAAATCCGGAGACCGTTTATGCCAGTATCTGGGAAGTATACAGAACGCCTTATAAAATGTGGTCAGATACAGGTACGTCTGCATTGTACAAGTCTACAGATGGCGGCGCCACCTGGACCGACCTAACCAAAAATACAGGAATGCCCAAAGGCCCTGTTGGAAAAATCGGTGTAACCGTTTCACCGGCCAACCCCAATCGTGTATGGGCTATCGTAGAAGCCAATGACGGCGGTCTCTATCGTTCCGACGATGGCGGCAGCAGTTGGAAGATGGTGAACGATGAAAGAAAATTGCGCCAGCGTGCATTCTACTATTCCCGTATTGTTGCAGATCCCAAAGACAGCAATACCGTATATGGATTGAACGTGAATTTCTATCGTTCAACCGATGGAGGAAAAACATTTAAAGCAGTGAAACTGCCGCACGAAGATTCACACGATCTCTGGATAGACCCGACAGATCCTTTACGCTTGGCGCATGCCAATGATGGAGGTGGAACCGTTTCCAACAACGGCGGCATCAGTTGGACCGATGAAGACTTCCCTACCTCCCAGTTGTATCATATTACCATCACCAACGATTTCCCTTACCAGGTTGCAGGCGCGCAGCAGGATAATAGTACCATTGCTGTTCCCAGTGAGGGATATAATAACAGGGCCGCCCGCAGCAACTCCATGAAACCGGGAATAGGATTTGCCTATCCGGTCGGCGGCGGTGAAAGTGGCTACATTGCACAGGATCCAAAGAACCCCGATATCTTTTATGCAGGAAGCCAGGGCGCTTTACTCACTAGGCTCAACAGGGTTACAGGGCAAGTTCGTGATGTACAGGTTTATCCCCGGTTCTTTTCCGGAGAAGAGGCCAAAACACTACCGGAGAGATGGCAGTGGACCTATCCGATTGTATTCTCCCCTGTTGACCCCAAAAGATTGTACACCTGTTCGCAGCATGTTTGGATGACCACCGATGAAGGCCAGAGCTGGGAAAAAATCAGTCCTGATCTCACCTATGCAGATACGGCCACGCTGGGTGTAAGCGGCGGCGTCATTACCCGAGACATGAACGGGCCGGAGATCTATGCAACAGTGTTTGCACTGGCCCCCTCTTATCATGATGCCAATATTATTTGGGCCGGGTCTGATGACGGACTGGTGCATATTACACAGGACGGCGGTAAGAACTGGAAGAATATAACGCCACCCGACATGCCTAAGAACACACGGGTGAGCATTATTGAGGCTTCACATTTTGACGCAGGTACCGCCTACATCGCTGCCAAACGGTACCAGATGAACGACCGCACACCTTATATCTATAAAACTGCGGATTACGGTAAAACCTGGAAGAAGATCATCCGTGGCATCCGTGCAGATGATTATGTACATGCAGTAAGAGAGGATATCACCCGCAAAGGCTTGTTGTATGCGGGTACAGAACACGGCATCTGGGTTTCCTATGATGACGGGGAAAACTGGCAGTCGCTGCGGCTGAGCCTGCCGGATGTACAGGTAGCAGATCTGGCTGTAACAGAGAAAGACCTGGTTATCGGAACACACGGAAGATCCATTTATATACTCGACGATATTGCACCGGTGAGAGAATTGAATCAGGAGATTGCTGCTGCAGGTGTTCATCTGTACAAACCTTACTATGCGGTGAGGAATGTACAAAAAGCCGTATTCCAGTATCACCTGGAAAAAGAAGCAGCCGATCTGAAACTGGAGATACTGGACGCCTCGGGCAAACCGGTTCAGACATTCCGTGGTGAAAAAGCCAAATCATCCGGGAATGCAGATGAGGAAGACTCCAGGAAACCTGCAACCCCATCTATGAAGGCGGGTTTAAATAAATTTGAATGGGACTTGCGTTACCCTGCGGCCACTTCTTTCAAGGGAATGATTCTCTGGGGCGCCAACCCATACAACGGCCCGCTTGCCCTGCCAGGAAACTACCAGGTACGTTTAACTGCTGCCGGCAAAGAATTGACCCAGGCCTTTGAAATCAAACTGGATCCACGCATCACCGATATCAGCCGGGCCGACCTGGAAGAAAAATTCAACCTGGCCATACAAATCCGTAATGAAGTGAGTAAAGCCAATGAAGCCGTAATTAAAATCAGAAGCATCAAAGAAAAAATCAATACCGCTGGCCTGGCCGCTAAAAATAAAACGCTGATTGGTCAGTTGTCTGAAATTGAAGAGCAGCTCTACCAGGTGAAGAACCAGAGCTCGCAGGATCCGCTGAACTTTCCAATCAGGCTCAACAATAAACTGGCATCACTGGGCCGTGTGGTGGAAACCGGTGATTACAAACCAACTGATGGTTCTTATAAAGTATTTGAGGAATTGAAAGCCGAGCTGGCGGTTCAGTTAAACAAACTGGATTCTCTGCTGAAGCAGAAAGCGATGCTGAAGTTTTTATAAGAACGTCCAAACCCTTCCAAAGAAAAAGCCCCGGTTCATCAACCAGGGCTTTTTCTTTTTTTGGAGCGCTGTTGGCCCTACTTCTATATAATTCGTATTAAATGCACTGTATATAAGGGGTTTAGGGCACTTAGTGATGGAAATTATTGAACCTACAAAAATCAAATATTTGCTTTACGAATGGTGAATTAAAATCAATTTCTTTTGAATTGTGCAAAACATCCTTACCTAATGACATACTCTTTTTGATCGCTTTCACTTAAGCTGAAATAGCCATATACAAAGTCATTTGGGTTATTCAGGTTGAGGATATTACCTCTTGCATTGGCAGGAGGTGATTGAAATGGATTTCCGGCACCACTACCCGTATTTTTTATGATGATATTCATATAATTATAATAGGGTTTTGAAATCCCAAACAAGGTTAATGTTAATTTATCATTGATTTTTAAAGCTGTATCAGAATAAAGCCACGACATTTTACTGCCTTGATTGAACTGGTCGTCTAAAACCTGGTATTCTGGAAATACTTTAGAGGGCACCACAAAATTAAACAGGTAAAAATTGTTTTGGTTGGCAAAATCATTGAAATTGATTTTAATTCCAATTTCATCACTATTAAACCCCAGGTCATTCCGCTGTTCTATTTCATTAATTTCAGGCGTAGGGGTTAACACTTCATCCGCTTTATAAGTTTGATTATTGTATGTTACCGTTAGTGTATATCTTTCATTAAGAACGGGTTTGAAATTATTACACACGTAATTTCCGGTATTGGACACTTCAATAAAATTGAAAACCGTATTTGCACTATTGGTAATGGTTACAGTTGCTCCTGTTACTTTAGGAATCTGTGTCTGAAAATAGCCAGTACTTGTAGTTAATTTTATTGTTTGCAGATTTCCAGTTGTCCCTTTTTGCCAGATAATGGATGCATCAATGACCAACCTTGGTGGAGCATCCTTTAAATCTATATTTACTATTTTCTCGCAACCAGCAAAAACCATTACCGATAATATTAATATTAACTTTTTCATTCCTTTCTTAAAATTTGAAGTTATAGGTAACACTTGGCACTATCCCAAAAACAGCAAACCTAACCGCTTCAGTCATTGCCGTTTGCCGATTTTGTCTAAAACTAATTGATGCGGCATTTTGTCTATTGTATAAATTGTATATCCCAAATACCCATTCTCCCCTCCAGCCATTTATCTTTTGGGGATTTGGAATATATGTTGCAGAAACATCCAGACGATGGTACACTGGTAATCTATAGGCATTTCTTGCTCCAAAGTCGGGAACGTTGATTCCCCTATATTGGTATTTCGCTTCAGGAACGCTTATTGGCTGGCCAGATTGCAAACTAAAAATAAAACCAAAGCTCCATTTGTCACTTTTCTTATAATTACCGGAAATAGATACATTATGCAACTTATCATAAGCAGTTTTATACCATTCGCCGTTATTGATCCCGGTCTCTATTGGTGTTCTTCCGGCAATTTGTTGTTCTGATCTGGATAAAGTGTATGATAGCCACCCGGTAAGTTTTCCGGTATTCTTCCTAACCATCATTTCCAACCCATAAGAGCGGGCTTTCCCTTTTAAAATAACTTGTTCAATTTCATTATTTGCGATTAATTCTGCCCCGTCTATATAGTCAATCCTATTTTGTATTTTTTTGTAGAATGCCTCAATCTCCATCGAAAACCGATTATTTTTAAAGTTGCCGAAATATCCAACGGCAAACTGATCCAATAGTTGTGGTTTCAAATAGTTATCGCTCGGAGTCCACAAATCCAGTGGAGTTGGCGATTGTGTGTTCGATATCAAATGGAGGTATTGTGTCATTCTATTATAGCTTGCTTTTACAGAATGATTATTATTCAATACATAAGAGGAAGAAAAACGAGGTTCCAAATTATTAAAACTGGCTATCGTTTCATTATGACCATAATATTTTGTGCCGATTGGGGTGGCCTTTTCATAAATTTTTGCGGAATTATTAAAAACGACTGGCTGATCTTTCTCATACAAATTAATTGTTTGACTGCCTAACCGATAAAACAAACTATTTCGCAAACCATAGTTAACAATCAACTTTGAAGATATTTTTTGCTCTACATCGAAATACACTGCTGGTTCAAAAGCATATTTTTTATCTAACTGTTTGGCTAAAATGCCCGATTTGTCATCAATAGGTGTAACTGTACCCGGATTGAAGTTATAATACTGCGCACTTACCCCATAAGTAAGTTTTAGGCTATTGCCCAGGTAATGCTTGAAATCGTATTTAAGGTTAAAATTCCGGATGCCCAATTTCCAGTCTAATCCTACAAACCCCACTTTCAATCCATAGTCGTAATCGTTGTAAATGAGCGATAAGTTTGAAAAGAGTTTATCTGAAAAAAGGTGATTCCATCGTAAATTCAAAACAGAGTTTCCATATACATTCGTAAAATCTCCATTTAAATCAAATACATCTCTGCCAAAGTACCCGGATAAATACAAATTATTTTTTTTGTTGATTTTGTAGTTCATTTTTGTGTTCAAATCATAGAAGTAGGCAGCGTTTTTATTACCAGAAAGTTTAAGCAACAGGTGACCATAAGAAGCCCGCCCAGCAATCAGGAATGACCCCTTTCCCTTAACCAGTGGCCCCTCGGCCAGTAGCCTGCTGGAAACAATGCCTATCCCCCCTGAAAATTGCGTTTTTTCATTATTCCCTTCTTTTTGATATATATCTAAAACAGAGGAAAGACGACCACCGAAACGGGCAGGAATTCCAACCTTATACAGCTTTAAATCCTTAATAGCATCAGAATTAAAAACAGAAACAAAGCCAAATAAGTGGGAAGAATTATAAATAGTTGCTTCATCCAGTAAAATAAGGTTTTGATCGGCTGAGCCTCCCCTGACATTAAATCCGGACTGTCCTTCTCCAGCATTGGTAACGCCGGGTAATAATAAAATTGATTTAATAATATCTACTTCGCCCAAGACTACTGGCATTTGTTTGATTGTTTGAATGGAAAGTTTGTTCACACTCATTTCCGGCTTCCGGATTTCGGCCTTGTTTTTAGTATTTTCTACTGTAATTGCCGATAAAATATTGGTTGTACCAGTCAGTTGCCAATTGCGCTTCAAATTCTGATCCAGGATAACCTTTTCTTCTATAGGTTCATAACCAACAACACTTACCCGTATTGTATAATTTCCTTTTGGCAATGTGATGGAATAAAACCCGTACTCATTAGTGGTAACGCCAATCTTTGGTTCTTCAATAAAAATATTTACGCCAATTAATGTTTCTGTTGATGTAATATCCCTGACAACACCACTCATAGTAAATTTTTCCTGAGAGATACTATGTTTAGATAGGATACCGAACAAAAGGAATAAACACAAAATACGCCTGATCATTAATTATGAAATTTATATTTAGATAGATTTGTAACCTTACTTGCCTGTATTCTAAATATTTTAGAAACCATAAGCAATAGTTGGAAATATTATCTCACCCAGCGTACCTGCAGTTGCCGTACTTGTTTTTACAACTACCCCGTTCGAATAGATTTTGATGGTTGCGGTCTGCCCGGGAATTCCGGCTGTTTTTCCCTGGGCGCCAATTCCTATAGTTATCACATTGCTCCCGTATTGAATTTCTTTAGACCAGGGTAATACAACATCTGTAACTGCGGTATTCCCGCTCACATTATTGCTATACAATACATCTAACTTGCCGGTAAAATTACCTGTTATCTCATATTTGATATTCCGGCTGTTACCAGGGGCAGGCACTCCGTTATTATCTTTTTTGCAGGAGCAAAGAAAAGTACCTGTGAATAGGATCGCGAGTAAGCAGGTTAAAAAAAATTTCATGTTCAAAGTGTGTTTTTTTGTTTATTGTAAGCATCAAAAATATTTTTATATCAGGGCCGAACCAATACTGATTTATCAGTATTCCTGCGTTGTTTTATTTAAAACGCTAACGTGTTGTGCTATTAAAAACTCAGCGCATGTTTGATCTAAGCCAGTTTTCTTCCATTTAAATAATTTATCCTGCCGCTAACCCTTCATAGGATTTGGCATAGTTTCTTTTCAGATTTAGCTGATCACACGTTTGAGCAAAAAAGGTCTCTACCATTTGCCTCTTAGATTTATACTTATTCGGATGCCTCTTATAATCATGTTGATTGATTCTAAATAGCACAACACGTTAAGAATTAAACCCAAAATGAAGCCCGGGTTCCCAAGGAAAGTAGTTAGGCCACTTCTTTTCTACTGCTTTAAAAGATTCTGGAACATTCGTTCTTACAGGCCAATAACTTAATCCCATAGATGGTTCAAAAAAGAAACGGTTTTTTAAAAATTTAAGCTGGTAACCCAAACGAAAGGTTAGATATAACGTGTATCCATTTCCATTTTTTGAATCTTGTGCATTCACCTGTAAACTGCTTGCCAGCATTAAGAAAAGTCCAATCTGCAAAATTTTCTTTTGCATATCTTTTTATTATTAATTGATACTGCAAAGATAGATTGGCAGGTAGCTTAAATACGTTCACTTAAGTTAAGACATGAACCTCACCCTTTATTATTATCCATAATCTTCTGTTACACTTGCCCCCAACACATAAATATACGCTACTATCCTCTTAAGGTCAAAATCTGGTGCCAATAAAGCAAGGGTGGAATAACGGTAATTGAAAAGATACGATGATTGGCGTCCTTTTTTGAAAGGCCCCTCCGATGAAGCATCAATCCCGATGATACCCGCCTGAAAGGTATTTTCCTTTTTTTGGTTATTTCCATTTCTCATAGAGATATCAAAAACACCCGATAAAGCATTATTGTATTCCGCCGGGAATGCCCCGGTAAAAAAGCCCGAGTTGGCCAGCATCTGGCTACTCAATGCCGTTAATGTTCCGCCCCCAAATACTTTCAGGTCGCCGAAATGATTGGGGCTGGGAATTTCAACACCCTCCATTTTCCATTGCACAAATTTGGGTGCATTCCCTCTTATGATGATTCCGTTTTCCTCCGTATTACTTGCAACACCGGCAAATGAGGAAGCCAGCCTGGCCGGATCATCAAAGCCACCGGCGTAGCGTTTGGCCTGTTCAACCCCAAGCACCCTGGCACTTACCGTGGCCATTGAATGAGGCGGCTGATCTTTGTTTATACGAGACCGGACAACAACCTCACTTAATCTGGCTGCCTTCTGTTCAAGCCCGATCAGCACGAACGTTTCTTTTGCAGAACTTACAACCACATCACGAATGAACGAAGGTTCATAGCCTGTACCTGTGGCCTGAAGATTGTATCTTCCAACGGAAATATTGACGAAAACAAAGTTACCGGCACTATCCGCAGTAACATTTACGGGCTTGCCCTGGGAGAGCAATTCAACCGAAGCAAAACCAACCGGGGTATTTGATACATGATCAACTACCGATCCCCTGATGGTTTGAGTAGGCTGTGCCTGCAACCTGGCAAGCAACATAACAAAACTGAACAGGATCAAAACTCGTATCACATTGAATGGAATTGGAAAGCGCAAAAGTCTTTCCTGTTCCGGTCCTATACAATACTGATTTGTCAGTAATCCTATTCCAGAAGTCCGAATTCAGAAGCAAAAGCAACAGCCTCATGTGAATTGTTGGCGCTTAATTTTTTCAATAACCGCTGTCGGTGTGTATTAACCGTATGCACGCTGATAGAAAGCTTGCCCGAAATCTCTTTGCTTAAAAACCCTTCTTTCACCAGTTTTAAAATCTCTACTTCCCTTTTACTTAGTTCCAGTTCCGGCTTCTGGGGCGTTTCCAGTGATATTAAATTACCTGTTTTGAAGTTTAACAACTGTGGCCTGGTAGGGTTGTCGCTTTCCTGGTTCGGCGAAACATCTACGATACTGAATAAAAGCCATATTTGTCCGGCCTTGTCTAATTCCAATACCTGATATTGCTCAATGACACGCACGTACTTATTCCCGGCATTCAGCATCCGATATTCGTCAATCACTTTATGATTTAGCTTCTCTTCCCTGGAAAATTCAGTAAATATTTTCAGCGTTGCAATGCCACTTAATGCAAGCTGGCGTTGCTCTTCAGGATGAATTTTACGCTGAAAAAAATGATGGTTTAAATCTTTATAGTCGGCTGGCATGTAGCCCAGTATTTTCCCGAAATTGGAAGAGAAATAT
>JAECQP010000020.1 GCA_015999745.1 Sphingobacteriia bacterium
CGGGGGTTGGTTTGATGTATACTTTGATATAATCGTCTAATGCCTCAATTAATTCAATGTCTTTGAGATTGACCTTCATAATCTCATAGTTCACCTTAATGAAGATGGAATTCAGTTGCAGTTCCTGGCTGCTCAAAAATTCCAGGTATTCATTGGTTTTATAGCAGGCTTTCAGAAAACGGTCGTATTCAAATGGTTTGAGAAGGTAATCCACCGCATCTACCGAAAATCCTTCCACTGCATAATCCTTGTAAGCGGTAGTGAAAATCACAACCGGTTTGTCGGAAAGGCTTTTGTAGAACTGCAGGCCGTTGATATCAGGCATTTGTATATCCAGGAACAGGCAGTCAATTTTATTGTTTTTCAGGTACTCTTTAGCCTCATCTGTATTGGTAAATGTTTTTTCCAGTTTCATAAAGGAAATCCGGCCGCAATATTCTTCTATTACCTGTAAAGCCAGTGGCTCATCGTCTATTGCTATACATCTGATCATGATTCTGTATTGATATGCAGGGTTACGTAATAATAGCCGCCTTTTTCCTCTGTTAACAGGCTGTGTTTACCGGGGTAAAGCAGTTCCAGCCTGCGTTTTACATTATTGATACCAATGCCGGTATTCTCCATCATCGTGTTTTCGGATTGTACAATGAAGTTGGTGGCGCTAAAATAAATATGTTGTTCCTTCGCTTCAAGCTGAATATGGATGGTGCTTTGTTCCTTGGTGCTGATGCCATATTTAAAGGCATTCTCTACAAATGGGATAAAGATCAGGGGGGCAATCAGCAGTTCCCCGATATTACCGGTGATGGTGAAATCGAGTTTAACCTTGTCGGTAAGCCTTACCTGCTGCAGATCTATATAATTGTGAATAAATTCCACTTCGTTAGACAGCGGTACCAGGTCTCTTTCTGTTTCCGTAAGAATATAGCGCATGATCGAAGAGAGCTTCATAACTGCCGGCGCTGTTTTTTCGCTGCGGATAATGGCCAGCGAATAAATATTGTTCAGTGTGTTGAAAAAGAAATGCGGATTCACCTGCGATTTCAGGAAAGACAGTTCCGTATTCAGTTTCTCGTTTTCTGTTTCCTTTCTGTGCTGTTCGGTTGCCAGCCAGCGCTGAACAACGGTAATGCAGGTTCCCACTGTCATTACCAGTAAAAAGATGGCTGTATTAAAATAGTTGTTGCTGCTTCTCCTTCTTGCCCTCATTAATTTCTGCCGCTCAGGGTCCATCGCTATTTTGCCCGCCGGGTCTCCGGGAGGAGGTGTAAAATTTTCAGGCGGTACAATCAGGGTGGCAATTTGTCTTGGAACGATCACAAAAAACAACAGGCAGGCGATGATCGATAATACATAAGGCAACCATTTCTCATGCACCAGGTATCTGGGGATCAGGAACTGCGTATTCAGGTAATAGAATATGATCAGGAAAATATCGGTGGTGATAATAAAAGTAAGTGTATGATTACTCATACTGAATTCCCGCAATCCCGGAAAGAATACAAGGTACGGCAACGTAAAAAAACAGACCCATGCTGCCACATGCGCTATTGCAGGAACCAGTTTCTTTTTATGACGGATAGGGGACAATTGACGTTTTTTTTGAGTTTGTATTCATTCAAATTTAACCAAGTGGCCTGATCAGATTCCAAAAAACGGACGAAAGGTAGTTCTCTATCGGTGAAAGGAGGATCAACTCCTTATATACCTTGTACCCTTGGCTTCCAGCTCGTAGTAGAGGTGCTGCACCAGCCCATCGGCCAATCCTATTTTGGGAACGTAAATTTCTTCTGCCTCTGCCCAGCGCATCACATTCATATAGATCTGCAGGGCCGGAACAATCACATCGGCCCGGTCGCGGCGCAGTTTGTATACATTGATCCTGTCTTCCAGGGCAAAGCTGGAAATTTCCTTGTAATAGTCTTTGAGCAGATCCAGGGTCAACGGCTTTCCGTCTTTTTTCTTGCTCAGCGAAAAAACCTTGTTGATATTACCGCCCGTACCGATGGCAATGATTTTTTTGTATCCCCTGGTACCCGATTTGATGAAATCCTTCATTTCGTTCCAGAGCGTATCTTCCACCATTTCCTTCAGTAAACGGATGGTGCCGATGTTAAAGGATTTTTTGAACAGCAGCCTGCCATCCGTAAAAAAGGTTAGCTCTGTACTACCGCCGCCTACATCAATATAAAGATAGCTATTGCTGGTATCCATATTTTCGGCAATATGGTTCTCGTAAATGATCGAAGCTTCCAATTCTCCGCTGATGATATCGATTTCCAGCCCTGTTTCCAGTTTTACCTTACGGATAATGTCGGCACTGTTGCCTGCATCCCGCATGGCGCTGGTGGCGCAGATAATCACCTCTTTCTCATTGACCTCATATGCATTCAGTAAATGGCGGTAGGCTTTCATGGTCTGCAGGATCATTCCTCTTTTCTCTTTGGAAATTTCCCCTTTTTCAAATACATCAAAACCCAATCGTAAAGGAACCCTTACCAGGTTGAGCTTATTGAACAGCGGTTTGCCATTTCGATCATAACCGACTTCAACAATGAGTAATCTCGCTGCGTTACTACCTATATCAATTGCGGCTAACCTCACTTTCTGGATTGATTTTTCTTAAACAGATAATGGTACGTCTCTATCTGGGAGCGTACCCTTTTTTTACCGGTGGAAGGTACATAGTTGTTGGATAATTCATTGTCGAGTACCCTGCCTTTTACGTTGTCTCTTAATTGAATGTGGATAATATCAATCAATTCCTGCTTAATTACAGGATCCAGTACAGGAATAGCCGCTTCCACGCGGTGATCCAGGTTACGTACCATCCAGTCGGCACTGGAAATATATACTTTTTCATTACCATTGTTATGGAAAATAATCACCCTGGCATGTTCCAGGTATTCATCCACAATGCTGATGGCGCTGATTGGTTGTTTGAATTTTTTATGTTCAATGACGGGACAGAAAATACCCCGCACCACCATCCCGATTTCCACGCCGGCAACAGCTGCCTGGTATAGTTTATCAATGAGCAACGCATCACTGAGCGAATTTACCTTTACAATGATCCGGGCTTCCTTACCGGCTTTGGCAGCTTTGATTTCTTTATCAATCAGCAGCATGATCTGCTTTCGCATATTTACCGGGCAAACCCAGAGTGTTTTGCAGAGTTGCAGGTTCCGCATGCCCAGTTTCCAGTTTTCGAGATACCTGAAAATCCGGTTAATATCGGCCATGGCGGCGCTGTTGCTGGTTAGTAAACAATGGTCGCCATAGATTTTTGCCGTTTTTTCATTCAGGTTACCCGTACTTACAAAACCGTACTGAATAATCTTTGCTCCTTTTTTCTTTTTAATGATACAAAGCTTGGCATGAATCTTCATTTTGGGCACACCGAGTAAAACGGTCACACCCTCTTCTTCCAGTATTTTCTTCCATTCCAGGTTGGCCTCCTCGTCGAAACGGGCTTTGAGTTCCAGCATCACCACTACTTCCTTTCCGTTTCGGGATGCATTGACCAGTGCATTAATGATTTTAGAATTGGATGCCAGCCGGTATGCAGTGATCTTGATGGAAGTTACATCCGGATCCATTGCAGCTTCCCTCAGCAGATCAATCACTGGGTCAAAGGAATGATAGGGAAAGTGTAGCATTACATCCTGCTTTAAAATAATATCAGTAACACGTTGTGCACTCTGAAGCGCAGCAGGTATAAAGGATTCCCTGCGGGTACTCTTGCTGTTGAACACATCCGGGAAATCCATGAAATGGCGGAAATTGTGAATACGTCCGCCAGGGATGATATTGCTTTTCCGGTTCAGGTTCAGTCTTCTGATCAGGTATTCCAGCAGGCCTGCATCCATCTCCTTGTCGTAAACGAACCGAACCGGCTTGCCTTTTCTCCTGTTCTTTACCCCTTTCTCTATCTTTTCTGCAAAACTGGTGCTGATATCGTTGTCAAGATCGATCTCCGCATCCTTGGTTACTTTAAAAACATGTGAATCAAAATAATCGTATCCAAAATAAGAGAAGATGATGGGCAGGTTAAAGCGGATAATATCTTCGAGCAGGATAATCTTTTTTTCGCTTCCCGAAGAGGGCAATATGATAAATCGCCCCACCGCTTTGGATGGCACTTCAATCAGCGCATATTTCTGGTTATAGGCAGAACTTTTCTTGCGCATCACCACGCCGAGATAAATGCTTTTATCCCGCAGGTAGGGGAGCTGCGGCAGGCTCTCGATCATGAGCGGAATAATATTGGAACGAACCTGTTCGTCAAAGAATTTCTTTACAAAAACCTTCTGTTCCCTGTTTAGCTGCTTCTCTGTAATGATGCTGATTTTCTCTTTTTTCAGTTCCTGCACAATGCCCGCCCAAATGCGGTTGAACTCATTTTGGTGGCGCAAAACAATTGTCTGAATCTGGTCGAGGATTTGTTGAGGATCCACTTCCATATGCATGTTCAGCTTTTTCCGTTTCTCCGAAAACTCGATCATGCGTTTCAGCGTAGCAACACGTACCCGGAAAAATTCATCAGCGTTATTGGAATAGATACCCAGAAAACGGATTCTTTCCTTCAATGGAACGGTGGGGTCATTGGCTTCCTGTAACACGCGGGCATTAAAACTCAGCCAGCTGATATCTCTCTGAATCAATGGTCTTTTTGTCATGTTTCAAATATAATTCAGTCCAAAATGCGGCTATGTTAAGAATTGGGTAAGCGAGGAGGCCGCCGCCTTTATGAATAGGAAGACTTGATATGCTGTATGATGCCGGAGGTGGAAAATCCTGCTACAATCGGATTGATCACCACCCGTCCGCCATTGGCTATAACTTCTTTGGCGCCCACAATCTGCTCTATCGTATAATCGCCTCCTTTTACAATAACGTCGGGCATCAGTGCCCGGATGAGTTCCAGGGGGGTATCTTCATTAAAAATGATCACAGCATCTACCACTTCCAGGTTACTGAGGATCAGGGACCTGCTTTTTTCATTGTTGATGGGACGTTCAGGCCCTTTCAGTTTTTTTACACTGGCATCGCTGTTAACGCCGAGTATCAGGAAATCCGCTTCTTTGGCGGCCTGGTTCAGTGAAAAAATATGCCCTTCATGAAGTATGTCGAAGCAACCGTTGGTGAAGGCAATGGATTTTCCATTGACTCTCCAGGCTGCCACCTGCCTTTGTAAATCCACCAGGGTAAATATTTTTTTAGGAATGGCTTCTATTGCTCTCATGCTGCATGTTTTTTATTGTACCAGGGTAGTAATCCCAAACAGATAAACCCTACAATCAATATAATGATAAACTGTGCAAACCATTGTAAGGTACCGTTGGCAAATCCGATCTCGAATGAGACGCCGTTTTTCTCCAATACCTTGGCCAGGAAGAAGGCATAAGCACCGATTCCTCCGGGGGTGATAATCATACCGATGCTGGCAAATGCAAGTGCAGATATGGCTGCGGGCAGTCCCAGCCCGGCTGTTCCCGTTGTGGCCCATAACCCTACCCAGGTACCCCCGATGTACAAGGCCCAGATGGCGGCACTGTACAACAAAAACAATCCTTTTTGCTGGAGATTCCTGATACTGATCAGTCCTTCCCAGATACCACGGATAATTTTTCTGATAGCGCTAACAATGCTCAGGTGATTGAGTTTTTTGAAAAGGATAACCAGCGCTATTATAACAGCCGTCAGTACCAGCAGGATGATAACGATTTTTTGTATGGAAAAATGGCCGCTCCCGCTTTCAAATGCCTCCCGGAACAGCTGGATGGCATATCCGCCTATTACATCATACTGGCCAATAAAGGCAATTACAAAAACCAGTCCGAGGCAGATGACATCGAATGCCCTTTCTACCAAAATGGTTCCGATCAGTTTATCGGCCGGAATCTTTTCGTACCTCGACAGGATGGTGCATCTCAGCACTTCTCCCAGCCGGGGGATGGCCAGATTGGCCAGGTAACCGATCATTACCGCAAAAAATACATTGATCAGCCCGGGTGAATAGCCCATGGGTTTCATCAGGATCTTCCAGCGCATGGACCGGATTACATGGCTCAGGGAAAGGATCAGGAAAACCGGAATCATTAACCAGTAGTTGGCGGTTTTCAGCGATCCTTTGAAATCCTCCCATTTTTCATCGGGAATCTGGTGCAGGCTCCACCAAACCAGGAAAATACCGATACCTAAAAAAATCAAATATTGAATAACCGATAACCATTTTATTTTCATGACAGCCTGCTTATTGCACTTAAGGAATAATCCGGAATGGGGGTAGGCAAAATTAGTTAAGTTCTCCCTATACACCTGTTAATATAAAATAAATGAATCATAAAATACTGATAATCAGCCTTTAGCATCCCATTTCTTGCATTCCGCCTTATTTTTCGTAACTTCGCCCACTTATTCAGGGCAAGGTTTGTAAAAAAGTGTGCTAATGTCAACAAAGAAAAGGATTTTATTCATTGCCACAGAGATGTCGCCGTATCTGGAGTTAACCGAGTTTGCGGAGGTAATTAACAAACTGGCGATCAAGAGCAATGACAGTGGGTTGGAAGTGAGGTGTATTATGCCCCGGTTTGGGGTCATTAATGAGCGCAGGCATCGCCTGCACGAAGTGGTTCGTTTATCTGGTATTAACGTATCAGTAGACAACGACGACTACCCCTTACAAATTAAAGTGGCTTCATTGCCCAACGCCCGCTTACAGGTTTATTTTCTGGAAAATGAAGACTTTTTTAAACGAAAGCAGATCTTTCATGATGAAAATGAAGTGTGGTGCCCCGATAACGACCTCAGAACCGTTTTCTTTTGCAAGGGCGCGCTGGAAACCGTGAAGAAATTCGGATGGCCTCCGGACATCATTCATTGCAGTGGCTGGATGACCAGCCTGATCCCTGCCTATATCAAAACAGCTTATAAAAAAGAGCCTGTATTCGGAAACAGCAAAGTGGTATTCACCATTGGCCAGAATACTTTTAAAGAAAAGCTGGGCGCTGATTTCCTGAAAAAAGCAATCATCAATGCCAACATCAGGGAGAAAGACCTGGAGCCCTTTAAGGATACTACCAATACCGCTATGTTCCGAGGAGGAGCCCATTTTGCGGATGCCGTTACATTCGGCTCCGATACCATCGATAAAAAACTGGTGGAGGAGTTCTCCAAAGTAAAAGGCAAAAAAGTAGTTCCATTCAAAGGATGGGATTCTGATTTAACAGAGTATTTAGAATTGTACAACGACCTTGCGGGTAAGTAATTTCCAGAACATGCATTCAACTTCTACACTGCGTAGTATCGCTATTTTATTGATTGTGTTTACTGCTGCAGCCTGTACCAGGATCACTTCCACTGAATTGGGAAGAGGATTGATTCCGGTTGTAGACGGGGTAAATACCTTCGATACAACTTTTGAGCTGGTGACCGATAATTTTGATGGTACGGATACAACCCGTATATACAAACAGGACGACCATGTGCTGGGCGCTATTACCAATGATCCGTTGTTCGGAAACACTACTGCATCTATGAACTTTGAGTTGTTCCCCGACCAGTTCCCTTTTGCGGTTCCCGGTACAAAGGACAGCGTTGTGGCGGATTCTGCAGTACTGATTCTCAGCTACAGAAGATTTTTCGGCGATTCAACACAACCCCTGACCCTGAGCGTGGAGGAAATCAGTACCGGTACGCCATTGGACCCATATATTGTTTATCCGGCCAATTACCCTTCCCGCTATCCGATCTCAACAGTGGGTGCATTGGGAAACCCGGTTACTGTAGACATCAGACGCCTGGGCGACTCAGTAAAAAACAGGTATGAGAACGCCAATAACCAGATAAGGATCCGCCTGAACACCCAGGTAGCTGCCCGTTTCCTGAAAACCTACGATTCAACCAACGCATATAAATCTGACACTACTTTTCGCGCCCATTTTGGTGGGTTTGCCCTTAAAGTAGCATCTTCCAATCCGGCCAACGCACTACTCTATGTTAACCTGCTGGATACCAATACGAAATTATCATTGTATTACAGCTCCAGTACCACCGGGGCCACCACCCGTGATACGAATGTGGTGAACTTCCGTTTTAATGCCTACCTGGGCGGAGATGCCAACTTTATCACCCGTAGCCGCGGCGGAAGTGAAGTAGCTTCCCGGTTTGCTACCGCAACAACACCAAGACCGGATTCATTGCTCTATATACAGGTCTACCCGGGTACTTATGCACGTTTGCGCGTACCTAACCTGGAAAAAATGAATAACCGGATCATTCACCGCGCCGAACTGATTACGGAACAGGTGCCTGATGATGCTAATCTGCTGACCATTGACCGGTATATGGAAGCGCCACAGGTCCTGTTACTGAGTATCTATGACTCAGTCAATAAGTTCAACCGGAACATTCCAAACGATTATTCCATCTCCGCTTCCGGACCAAATACTTTTACTTTCGGCGGATACCGGTTCTATAAAACAGTACCCGGTTACGACCGGATTGCCGGCTATAACTTTGAACTGACCCGGTATGTACAGGGCATTGTGACCCGCAAAGACACGTCATTTACTATGCGGTTGAGCGCCCCCAGCAATGATTCCATCATGTATACACCGGCCTATCCCAATAATACGGTTAATCAGTTGTATTACCTCACGCCATCCTACCACAACCAGGTGGGGCAGGGAAGGGTAAGGCTGGGAGGCGGTAGCCACACCCGTTTCAGGATGCGGTTAAGAATTGTTTATTCCCGCCTGTAATTTTCAATGCGCAAACCTATATTTGCATACCTAATTATTTAAAACCCATCAATAATGTCTTATTTATTTACTTCTGAGAGTGTATCTGAAGGGCATCCGGACAAGGTAGCGGACCAGATATCGGATGCATTAATCGATCATTTTTTAGCGTTTGATGCGCAGTCAAAAGTGGCGTGTGAAACGCTGGTAACGACCGGTCAGGTAATTCTGGCTGGGGAGGTGAAGTCCAAAGCGTACCTGGATGTACAGGAGATTGCGCGGGGCGTAATCCGCAAGATCGGATACACCAAGAGTGAATACATGTTTGAGGCAAACAGTTGTGGTATATTATCAGCGATACACGAGCAGAGTGCGGATATCAACCAGGGAGTGGACCGTAAGAAGAAAGAAGAGCAGGGAGCAGGCGACCAGGGAATGATGTTTGGCTATGCGAACAATGAAACAGAAGATTATATGCCGCTGGCGCTGGATCTGGCGCATAAGCTCCTGCTGGAACTGGCAGCATTAAGAAGAGAGAACAAGCAGATCAAATACCTGCGTCCTGATGCGAAGAGCCAGGTAACGCTGGAATACGACGACAACAACCGTCCGGTACGGATTGATGCGATCGTTGTATCGACCCAGCACGATGATTTTGATTCAGAAGCCAAGATGCTGGCGAAGATCAAGTCGGATATCATCAATATCCTGATTCCAAGGGTAAAGGCGAAGTATAAGAAATACGCGAAGTTGTTCAACAACAATATTACGTACCATATTAACCCAACAGGCAAGTTCGTAATCGGTGGTCCGCACGGCGATACCGGTTTAACCGGCCGTAAGATCATCGTGGATACCTACGGTGGTAAGGGAGCACATGGTGGTGGTGCGTTCAGCGGTAAAGATCCGAGTAAGGTAGACCGTTCAGCGGCCTATGCCACCCGTCATATTGCGAAGAACCTGGTGGCAGCCGGAGTAGCGGATGAGATTCTGGTACAGGTGTCGTATGCCATTGGGGTAGCGAAGCCAACCTCGATCAACGTGAACACATATGGCACAGCCAAGGTAAAGCTGACCGATGGCCAGATTGCGAAGATGGTGGAAGGAATATTTGACATGCGTCCATACTTTATAGAGCAGCGGCTGAAACTGCGTAACCCTATTTACAGTGAAACAGCAGCCTATGGCCACATGGGCCGTAAGAGCGAAGTGGTTACGAAGACATTCACCTCACCTGATGGAAAAGAGAAGAAAGTGAAAGTGGAACTGTTCACCTGGGAGAAACTGGACTATGTATCCAAAGTGAAAAAAGCGTTTGGCTTAAAATAACCATTCAACAATTTGTGTTGAAACCTCCGTGCATCCGCACGGAGGTTTTTTATTTTAGAGACTGCCCGGTATTTTAATCATTACCCGGTTGGAGGCCTCCATGCCCCATTGACCGGTTTCTGCCGATTTCGTAAATGGAAATTCCCGATTGCTACTTCCTGTGGCAATGCACCATCAGATATTCGTTGCCGAACAATAGCGGTGGGACGACTGCGTACAGCATAAAAAATGTATCATTTATCCTACTAAATTAGTAGACTAATTATTTTTTCTGCTATATTCGCCAACCATTGATTGAATCATGAAAGGAACTTTAAACATTGTAATACGGGTACTGATTTTTTTGTTGCTCCATTTTCCGGAAACAACAATAAAGGCTCAGCCCGCAAATACAGTCAGGGGAAGAGTTACAGACAGTCGCAACAGGCCGCTTGCATTCTGCACTATTAAATTAATGCAGACCGATGCACTATTCAATACCGGTGCGGATGGCAGTTTTGCAATACCTGTTACAAAAAATTTATCCGAAATTAATCTTGAATTCAGTTATGTAGGAAAGCAAACCCTTACCAGAACCATCAAAGCGGCTGCTTTTAACCAACTGCTTTTTTTTGTATTAGTAGACCTCAGCCTTCGTTTAGACAATGTGGAAGTGACCGGGGTGAGAAAAGGGAATGTATCCAATTCCTCCATTCTGTTTAGCAGGGAAGCCATTGCACAGATGCAGGCTTTCAGTCTGGCCGATGTACTGAATAACCTGCCCGGCAAAACCACTGTGCCTCCCCAGTTACAGAATCCGCAACTGATTACACTCAGGAGCGAAGCGGATGGTAATCATGCACTCACCAATTCGTTGGGCACTGCCATTATTGTGGATGGCATTCGCCAATCCAACGATGCCAATATGCAGAACAGAAGTTTTCCCATCAGGGGAATGAGCGGTTCTGTGATTAACAGCCGGTCCGACGGTAGTTTTGATGTGCCCTTCTCCGGCCCTGATCTGCGGGATATTCCGGTGAATAATATCGAAAGCATCGAAGTGGTTTCAGGCGTTGCATCCGCGCAATACAGTGAGCTCACTTCCGGCGCCATCATCATCAACCGTCAGGCCGGTAAAACCAATTATCAGTTGAATACGCGCATCAATGAGGGATCTACCGAATTTTCTTTGTCGAAGGGAATCGGGTTGGGGAAAAAATGGGGAGCGCTGAATATTACCCTGGGCTATCTCAAGAGCAATAAGGACCCGAGAGACAAGCTCAAAAAATTTGACCGGGTAAATACGGCGCTCATGTGGACCTACCAGATTGCCAAAGGGCTTAAAAATACCTTGTCGCTTGATTACAGTACGCAACTGGACGATGTATTAACCGATCCGGATGATGATGCTGAATTAAAAACCTATTCCCGGAGAAGAAACTTCAGTGTATCCAACAGGTTACTGCTGAGCCTGCCTGCTTCTTTTGTCCGTTCTGCCACGTTCAGTGTGAGTTACAGCAGCGGTTACCAGGAAACCTATAACCAATGGCTGCTGAACGGCCCCCCCAAAGGGCTGGCCAATAAGGATACTACCGGAATTTATGAAGGAATATTTCTTCCGGGAGCTTATCTGGCAGAAGAACGCATCATTGGTCGCCCGAAAAGTATTTCCGCCAACCTGAGTTTTAGCAGCCTGATCAAAACTGGAACTGTTTTACAGAACCTGGGTTACGGTGTTAACTTCAGTTTAACGGGCAACAAAGGAGAAGGGATTGTGGTGAACCCCGACAGGCCCCGATGGATCAGTGTGAACAACCAGAATGAGCGGCCGTTTAATTACAGATTGCTGAAAGACCTGGTGAATACGGGATTCTATCTGCAGGATAACCTGATTACCAAACTGAAGGGGCATACACTCAATATTGGTTTGGGTTTGCGGTATGATATCCAGAATGGTTTCGGAAATCTTCAGCCCCGGATCAATGCACGGTATCAGTTAAGCAAGGAATGGGAGCTGAATATGGCCTATGGTATTTCCACCAAGTCTCCCACCATGGCGCACCGTTACCCTGCGCCCACCTATCTCGACATTCCCCTGCTAAACCTGTACAATGGCTATGCAGACCAGAGCTTGTTCCTGGTATACACACAAAAGATCAATACCGATAACAACAACCTGAAACCGGCGCGTTCCAACCAGTTTGAAACCGGTTTGCGCTATAACGGAAGCTGGGGTGCAGCCTCCCTGTTTGGCTACATCAAAAGAGACCGGAACGGATTTAACAGCTATTCACAGTTTCAACCCCTGCTGTTACCCAACTTTGGGTACACGGTGGTGCCTGGTCAGAAAATCACTTATTATCCTACGGGCGACAGCACCATATTTGCAGGTGCGGGTAATTATATCATCACCAATGGACTGAGTTCAGATAACTACGGTTCTGAATTACTCATACAAACCAACCGGATTAAACCGTTAATGACGCGCTTTACACTCAGTGCTGCATTTTCGTGGAGTAAATCGGATAACAGCAACGACCGCAGGATCATCATGGTAGACAACTCTTATATTCAGCAAGGAGGAAAAGCATGGTATGGTGTTTACCAGGCCGATGTTCGGGAGAATGTTTCGCTGATGTCGAGGATCGGTAGTGATACGCATATTCCTAAACTGGGTTTCATCATCAGCCTATCTGCCGATATACACTGGCTGCGTTCCAGCAAAACCGTTCCGCATGGAAATGAGCCTGTGGGATATATCGATAAAAATTTTCAATTCCATACTATTGAGAAATTTGATTCAAATAATCCAGAATACGGTTATCTGAAGCTGGACCCCAATGTAACGCTTGTAGATGGCGCGGCAGTGATGTCTACGGAGCCGGTGAATCTTCCTTTTGTGTATGGTAACCTGAATATGCGTATTGCCAAGGAAGTGAACAGGCAGATCAGGCTTACGCTGAATGCATACAATGTATTGAACATCCGCCCTGAATATTATAACACCATCACCCAGACTTCGGTCGTATACAACAGTCCGCTGAGTTTGTCGGCGGGACTGTCTATTCAATTTTAAATTTAAACATCATGAAACAAACACACACACGCTTACTGCTTGCCTGCACGATACTGCTGTTGGCTGCCTGCCACAAACGGGATGCCGGTTCCGGCGTAAGGCCCGTGAGCTTTTCCGTAAAATTATCTTACGAAGAATCTGTTGCCGCTCTTGGATTGCGAAAGGACAGTGCATTGGTGAAAATCACCAATCTCACCAGCGGTACAGTTAACCAGGCTTATTCCGATGCGCAGGGTGTGGCTAATTTTGCGAGTGTACCCCCCGGCAATTATACCATTACCGCAACAATAACCATCAGCGCAGAAAGATATTCCACGCTCAGCGGAGCCTATGTTGCCGAAGATGTGGTTTTTAATGGCAATGTTACCGGCCAGTCTGTTACTGCAACCGTTTCGGAAGCAGTTGCTGTTTTGACTGCCGGAAAAATTGGCGACTGGGTATTCAAACAGGTGTACTATGCAGGCTCCAATACCAGCAGAGGCGCCAGCTTCCGCGATCAGTTTGTGGAGATTTATAACAACTCCAACCAGGTACTGTATGCGGACAGTCTTTATTTTGCACAGGTATATGGTGTTGCCAGTACTGCTAATAACGCTGCTACTCCGGGTTATTTGCCCAACAGCCAGTACGACTGGAGTAAATCCATCGGGCAAACTGCAACACGCGCAAACGAAGACTACGTATATGTGAAGAGCCTTTTCATGATACCCGGAACAGGTAAGAATCATCCGGTTAACCCCGGAGAAAGCATTATCATTGCACAAACTGCCCTGAATCACACACAGCCTTATGCACTTTCAGGGGGAACTACACAAGGTATTACTGACCCTACGCTGACCATTGATCTGAGCGGCGCTAATTTTGAAGGTTACCTGGTGGATTACAGAAGATCCATTTTTATACCAACCACCAGTTCTCCCAATTTTACACCCTATAAATGGGATATTGATAATCCAACTGTACCGAACCTGAAAGTAATGCTTGCATCATCTATGCAGGATCTGTTGCTTGATAATCTTGGAAGAGACGGGCTGATCATTTTTAAAGCGCCAGCCAATCAGGATCCGGCACAATGGCCTGCGTATCCTTCTCCTGTTGAAACCACTGTTACAAGTACCACTGTTAAATATCCACAAATTCCTATCCGGCATATTATTGACGCTGTTGAGCTGCAGCGTGTGGTAGAAACTGCCAGGGTGCCCAAGCGGCTGCAGAACAGTCTTGATGCAGGCCCAACCAATGTAAGTGCAGGTGAATATTCTTCCCAGTCGCTGGTGAGAAAAACAGCCAGGGCAGTTGGCGGTAGAAAAATTTTGAAAGACACCAATAATTCTGCGAATGATTTCAGCACAAAATCCAAGGCAGATCCTTCCAAATCGGCTTCTTCATTTGTAGATTAATATGAATAAAGTTCTTGTTTGCAGCTCATTATTTCTGATCCTGTCTGTTGCTGTTGTTGCCCAGCGCAACGGGCTGGCAGACAGTATCTACTTTTACCAGCAGAGCGCTGCGGAGGCGGGAATGATCCAGCACAATGCCACACAACTGGTGAGTAGTCCTGTTGAAAAAACAGGATATGCATCCCTCTCTGCAACACATATTTCCGGAGGTTTTAGAAGGGTTCAGCAGGCCCAGCGTACAACGATTGCTGACTTTTATACCGAAGGGTACAGCACCCTGAACCGGGTCAGGATTGCCGGGAGCTTTCATTTCAATAAAATCATGGAAGACAGCCTGGCCTGGACCATGAAGGGTTTGGAAGACGAGGTTCAACCGTATTATTTTTTTGCAGGTAAAGCCGGTGCATACGAAAGGCAGAACTACAATATGGATGCGCTGGTATCTTATGAAGCGCTGAAAAATAAACTCTATGTTTCGCTGGGGGCCGGATACAATTATCATTGGACCACCCGTTCGGTTGATCCAAGACCCGATGTGAACAATTTCAAACTGACCCTGCATCCGTCTGTTACGTATCAATTTGGTAAACACCTGATTGGGGCAGGATTTACCTGGGGGTATGGAAATGAAACCACTTCTATTACCTACAAGAATAAAAACTATGCAGGTAACCAGTTGTACATCGAAAGAAACAGTTACCTGAGCCTGGGCTATGGGCATATCACCAAAATGCAGGGAAGGCTACGGCACTTCAACGATTACAGCGGATTCGATGCCAGTTATACAGGCGTTGCCGGTAAAATCCGGATTCGCGCTAATGCTGCTTATCAGTACAGGGCCGAAGAGATGACGATGGATGAAGGCAACAGTTCCAGGTTGTACCATGTATACAGCAAACTGTATGTGCAGGATATTCAGGCGGCTTTGTTATTAAGTAAACAGGGAAACAGGGGTAATCAGCAATTGTATGCAAAAGTATCCTCACAAAGCGGTGATAACTGGGCAGCGGAGTTTGACGGAAGCAATTATTTTTATCTGTGCAACACATTGAACCTGTCCTATCTGTACAGGTTCAATAACGGAAAAACAGAACCAGAAATCGGCGCAGGTATTGATATGACAGATGTTTCCCGCGAAGATTATGTAGAACAACATTACCTGCGGAATACATTTGTGAGCCCGGGAATTACGGCCAGTCTCTACTGGAAGCCGGGTAAGGCTACTTCATTCGCTGCAGCATTCCACCCTTCTTATACCATTCCATTATTGAATGAACTGGAAGCGCCGCCTACACAGGTGAATGTTTTTACCAAAGGGGTGGTATATTCCGATTATCTGTATTACAGTTATAAGGCGTTGAACCTGGAAGCAAGGTTACAGGCGCTCAGGAAAAACATGTTCAAACAACTGGATGCCGGGATGACCATCCGTGCCGTATGGACCGGAAGAAGCGGTGAGCCGGACCTGGTTTTACCGGCCGCTTATGATCCCAATAAAAACCGACTCAATATTTCCTGTTCTTTTAACCTGTATTTCTAAATATGAAGAAGATTTTAGTAATTGTTTTATTCATTGCTGCGGTAGGAATTTGTTCTTTCAATACCGGAAAAATCAGTACCGGGGATGCGTGGTACAGCGATACCCTCCGGGCATTGTACCTGCAGCCATCCGGCAAATGGCCTGCACCTTTTATTGATTCAGGGGTTTCCTGGAAGGAGCTGGGGATGTTGCCGGAGAGCCCCCTTTATCAAAATGCAGATTCGGTAAAGCAACTGGTTCACCTGGGTAAAATGCTGTTCTTTGATCCGCGGCTGAGCGGTTCAGGCCAGATTTCCTGTGCCAGCTGTCATGTGCCGGATATGTCGTGGACAGATGGCAGGGAAAGAGCGGTAGGCCATGATCAGCAACTGGGCAAACGCAACACACCTTCGTTGTCGAATATATGGGCCAGTCCTAAATTGTTCTGGGATGGCCGTGCCAATACACTGGAAGATCAGGCCTATGGCCCGGTGAACAATGATATTGAAATGCATGGCAGTATGCCACAGGTTCCCGCTACCCTGGGAAAGATCGCTGAATATAAAAAACTTTTTGCCAATGCATATGGCAGTGAGGAAATTAATGTTGACCGCATAGCGCATGCGATTGCCACGTATGAGCGGACACTGGTAAGCCGTAAAAGTGATTTTGATTATTTTATGCAGGGAGATGCCGGCAAATTAAGTGATGCCGCCCTGCGAGGACTCCACCTGTTCCGTACCAGGGCAAGGTGTATGAATTGCCACAACGGCCCGCTCTTTACCGATAACCAGTTTCACAATGTCGGGCTTACTTATTACGGCCGTGAATTTGAAGATCTTGGATTGTATAAGGTAACCGGTAAGGCTGCGCATGTAGGACAATTTAAAACACCCTCTCTCCGTGATGTGATGAGAACCCGTCCATGGATGCACAATGGGCTCTTTGATGATATTGACGGGGTGCTGAACATGTACAATGCCGGAATGCCGCAATCCAAACCCAAACCAGAACAGGTGAAGGATACCCTGTTCCCTAAAACAGATCCGCTGCTCAGAAAGCTGAATCTTACCAAAGAAGAAAGACAGGACATTGTTGCATTTATGAACGCCATCACTGCACAACCCTGGAAAGTAAGGATTCCGGTATTACCGAAATAATAACGTAAACAATTAAACATGAATATGAAAAAAATAACAATTTCCCTGTTGCTGCTGATTGCGGTAACAGCCGTTAACGCCCAGCCACCGCAAGTGCCTGCTGTTGCAGGAAGTAATTTTGGCGCCGTAGTTTCTGATGACAAGGCACTGCCTGCTGAAACTTTACCTGCCCTGCTTGCAAAGTCGGAAAAACTGGATACCAAAATAAAAGCCAAAGTGATCGATGTTTGCCCTAAGAAAGGTTGCTGGCTCAAACTGCAGGTGAATGATACTACTACTGCATTTGTAAAAATGAAAGACTATGCTTTCTTTCTTCCGCTGGAGATCAAAGGGAAAACCATTTTATTGGATGGGGAAGCTTCCCTGGTTACCACTTCTGTGGATGAGCTGAAGCACTATGCAGAAGACGCCAAAAAATCCAGGGCAGAAATTGATGCCATTACACAGCCCAAAAAAGAGATCAGGCTGGTTGCAAAAGGAATTAAGGTTGTAGGTTAATAGCGTTTACAGGGGTGAATCGGGCCGTTACCGTCTGGTAGCGGCCTTTTTGATGATATCTGGTAAAAGATCGTGTATATGTACTACGATTTTTTTAATTTCGGGTATGAAAAAGCGAATTGCCGTTGCCGCCATTTCCTGCCTGGTGGTAATTGTGCTGATGCGGGTACAGGGAGCCGGGCTTATAACAGCGCTTACTCCCAGGGGCATCCTTGATCTTGAATTTGCCAATTCACCGGCAAGGTTAACAACAGTACTGGCAGCCTGGGACCAGGCCACCGTTACCTGCAATATCTGGATCGATTTTCTGTTTATTCCCGCTTATGTATTGTTCCTGTCATTATCGGTTGCTGCGGTTTCAGTAAACCGTGGTAACGGTTTTTTGCGGAACGCCGGCGCATGGCTGGAAAGAGCGGCTTATGTAGCAGGCGTGCTGGACATTGCAGAAAACCTGCTGATGCTGCAGAGTATTGCGGGCAATTATACCCCGGATTCATTATGGCTCACTTATTACTGTGCCGGCCTTAAGTTTGGCATTGTTTTGTGTATTATTGTTTATCTGTTGATTTCACTCCCGCTTATCTTCAAAAAAAACAAACCGAATGGAGTATAACCCCTGGCAGGTAACAGGTGAAAAAAATGTGTACGACAATCCCTGGATCCGTTTAACCGAATACCAGGTGATTAATCCCTCCGGTGGTAAGGGCATTTACGGTAAAGTACATTTTAAGAATACAGCAGTGGGTGTATTGGTGCTGGATGAACAACTGAATACGTACCTCGTCGGGCAATACCGGTTTACCCTGAATGCGTACAGCTGGGAAATTCCTGAAGGAGGCGCCCCGGTGGGAACCGATCCGCTTGAAGGCGGCAAAAGGGAGCTGCTGGAAGAGACCGGGCTGGTGGCTGTACAATGGGAGCCCCTGCTCCAGTTGCATCTTTCCAACTCTGTAAGTGATGAGTGGGCTGTGGTATACCTTGCCCGGGATCTGCGCCAGGAAACAGCCGAACCCGAAGAAACAGAGCAGCTGGTGATCCGGAAATTACCCTTCGCCGCAGCGGTGGATATGGTGGAAAAAGGGGAGATTACCGATTCCATAAGTGTGGCTGCCATTTATAAAGTTCAACTCTTATTGGCTCAGGGAAAATTGAAGTAATACATTTGCAAATGGCCTTAAAACAAAGTTCGATGATTATTGGAAGGCAGCCCCTGGTGGAGGCCCTTCAATCCGGGAAAGCAATTGATAAAATCCTGCTCCAGAAAAATGCTACGGGGGATGTACTGCATTCCATCCGTTCCCTGGCCAGGGAACACCATATTCCCATTCAACTGGTACCGGTTGAAAAACTGAACGGGCTTACCCGTGCCAATCACCAGGGCGTGATTGCGATCGCCGCATTGGTGCAGTACCTCGATTTGCAGCAGGTAATTGATCATGTGGTGTCCGAAGGAATTGTACCCCTCTTCCTGATGCTCGACGGGGTTACGGATGTGCGCAATATCGGCGCTATCGCCCGCACGGCGGTATGCTGCGGTGCGCAGGCTATCATCATTCCCGATAAGGGAGTGGGGGCACTGAATGAAGAAGCCATGAAAAGCAGTGCAGGCGCATTGGAAAAAATTCATATCTGCAGGGTGAGCAGCCTGCTGAAAGCAGTGGACGATCTTCACCTGAACGGAATCTCCGTGTTTACGAGTGAAATGCGGGCCGATAAGAATGTGTTTGAGCTGAACTTCAACGATCCCTGTTGTGTAATCATGGGCGATGAAGGAAGGGGCGTGCAGCCTTACCTGGCTAAAGCCGCAGATGCTTTTTTCAAAATCCCGATGGCCGCCAAATTTGATTCACTCAATGTGTCGGTGGCTACCGGAATGATCCTGTACGAAGCAATGAAACAAAGAATGAACCAATAACCCGTTCAACAAACACCATGCATACCACTGCTACCGATATTAAACTGGTTGAATGCCCGCGCGACGCCATGCAGGGTTGGAAAACATTTATTCCAACTGCCGATAAAATCAACTATCTCAACCAGTTACTGAAAGTGGGTTTTGATGTACTCGATTGCGGCAGCTTTGTTTCCCCCAAAGCCATTCCGCAAATGGCCGATACCGCTGCCGTCATTCGCGGGCTCCGGCTCAATAACACCCGCAGTTCCCTGCTGGTGATTGTTGCCAATACAAGAGGTGCGGAAGAGGCTGTTGCATTTGATGAAATCCGTGCACTGGGTTTCCCCTTTTCACTTTCTCCTACTTTTCAGCAAAGGAATACCAACAGCAATATGGAAGAAAGCCTGGAAAGAGTGGAAGTCATTCAGGAATGCTGTGTAAAGAATAATAAGGATCTGGTGATCTACCTCAGCATGGGTTTTGGAAACCCTTACGGAGATGCTTACAGTGAAGATCTGTTGCTAACCTGGGCGGGAAAAATGGCGGGGATGGGCATACAAACCATTTCACTGGCCGATACGGTAGGGCTGGCCACACCGGAACAGATCAGCCGCGCAGTGCAAACACTGGTGCCGCAATATCCGCAGCTGGAAATTGGTGTGCACCTGCATTCCACTGCATTGAACTGGAACAGTAAGCTGGATGCCGCCTGGCAGGCGGGTTGTACCAGGTACGATGGCGCATTGAAAGGCATTGGCGGTTGCCCCATGGCACAGGACGACCTGGTCGGGAATATGGATACCGAACTGATGATCCCTTATTTTCAGGGAAAAGGTTTTTTGCAAGCGTTAAATAAAGAGGCGTTGGCAGAATCGGCCCGGCTGGCGTTGGATATTTTTCATTAACCGATTGTATGAAATTTCATTACGAATTTCCCATAAAAAGAATACAGCAACCCATTAGCCATCACCAGTCTTTACTGATGATGGGTTCCTGTTTTACGGAAAATATCGGGGAGTTGCTGAAACAATATAAGTTCAGGGTTATGGAGAATCCCAATGGGATCCTGTTCAACCCCGTCAGTGTTGCCGAAGCGGTCAATATGTACATTCAACAGGAAATGGTGCGCGAAGAACAATTGTTCTGTTTACATGAAACCTGGCACAGCTGGAAACACCACAGCCGTTTTTCCGGTGTAACGGCACAGGAAGCTGTTCAGCACATCAATGCATCTGTTGCCGATGCCCATGTTTTTTTAAAGCAGGCCAATTACCTTATGATTACCCTGGGTTCTGCCTGGGTGTATGAACTCACGGAGAAAGCGGCCGGCTATGTTCCGGGGAAAGTGGCTGCCAATAATCATAAAGCGCCTGCAGACTGGTTCCAAAAAAGATTATTGGGCGCAGGAGAAACCCTGTTACTGCTGCAGGAGATGATTGGCCGGTTACTGGAATTCAATCCGAACCTGCAACTCATTTTCACCATTAGCCCTGTGCGCCATCTGAGAGAAGGCGTAATAGAAAATAACCGCAGCAAAGCGGTGCTGATACAGGCTGTTCATGATCTGGCAGGCCTGTCGGATCAGTGTTATTATTTTCCCGCCTACGAACTGGTAGTTGACGACCTGCGCGATTACCGGTTTTATGCAGAAGACCTGGTGCATCCCAATTACCATGCAACCCGCTATGTTTGGGAAAAGTTCACCGATGCCTGCCTCTCTGAACCCGCGAAAGAATTATTGAAACTGATCCGTGAAATTAACCTGGCGTATCAGCACAAACCTTTTAATGAATCTACCGGCATTCACCAGGATTTTCTGCAAAAATATGCGGCCATCACAACGCAGTTGATGGAAGCGCATCCCGAACTGGATTTTACCAGGGAACTCCATTATTTTAAAACAGGGATAAGGTAGGCAACTGCCCGGCAAGGGCTTCATTGGCGGGCACCAGCCTGCATAATTTCCGGAACTCCCTTTTCTGGAGGTACCCTGTAAGATAGGGTTTGTGCAGCAATCCCGTTAAAACCAGGATGGTCCGGTCGCTGTTTGCATTCAGCGCTCTTTTGATTTTTTCGCACATACCGTTGTTGCGCTGCTCCCAGAATTCCATACTGGTATTGTACCACCTGCTGTAAGGCTGAAGGTCGTTGTAGCGGGCAGTGATGTTGCGGATAAAATCATTCTCGATCTGGTTCATCCGGTAGATTGTATCCATCAGGGTCTCGCGGTTCATCACCTCAAGGCTGCTGTCCAGTTTTTGCAGGAATCCTCCGTTTAGTGTGGTATAGGCTGCATACTTCAGGCTGTCTGCCGGTTCCAACTGGTGATTGCTGTACAGTTGCGTCAGTTTTTCCTGGTGCGTTTTTTCCATCATCCGCTGATAGGTTACGTATTCTTTTCTGTTGGGGATGTAAATGTCGAAAGGTGCAAGGCATACTTCGGGATGGGCTTCCTTGTATTTTCTGGCTGCCCTGTATTCGATCGGATTGTTCCAGATACCCAGGAATTCCGCCAGTTTTGCGCCGCTTACTTTGCGGATATCGCAATCACCGATACTGGTAGAATCAAATTCGAGCAGTATAATGTCCGGTTTTATTTTCCGGATAACCCTGAACAGGGAATTGACCGTGAGATACTTATTGCCATTGTGTTTGGTACCAAGAATAATCACTTTGTTGGGAGTGGGCTCTGCATCCGCTGCGGTAAGGAAACCGGACAGTGCCAGTATCAACAATAAACTGCATTTGACCCTCATTGGATTATTTCATTAAAAAAGTGTCTGTACACCATGGGCAATTTTGAATTCGTGCTGCAGCAGCCATTTCTTGCGCCACATGCCCCCTGAATAACCGATCAGCGATCTGTCGCTGCCGATGACACGATGACAGGGAACCAGGATTGCAATGTTATTTTTACCATTGGTGCTGGCGGCGGCCCTGATTACTTTGGGATCACCCATGCGTTTGGCAAGGTCCATATAGCTGATGGTTTTTCCATAGTCAATCTCCATCAGTTCTCCCCAGACTTTTTTTTGAAAATCGGTGCCATCCTGGTGAATGGGGATATCAAAATGTTTTCTGCTTCCGTGAAAATATTCAATCAATTCTTCCGTGCACTGGTGCATTAGTTCACTGATGCCCGGCTCGCCGTACGTAAGCTGGTCCTTATTGTCTACAAAACTTAGTTCGCCGATATATTGGTCGGTGCCTCCGATCTTAATCAAACCGATCGGACTCTCATAATAAGTGTAAAATAATTCACTCATATTTCAGGCAGGCTGGCTTATAAATATAGGAACTAAGGCCGAATTCAGCCAATTTTATCTCCGTTCTCCACCTTTTTACCGGGCTGCAGCAACACTACCTGCCCGTTGCTGTCGTAAACACCCAATACCAGGCATTCGCTGAAAAAGTTAGCGATTTGTTTGGGTGGAAAATTGACTACTGCAATCACCTGTTTGCCGGTTAACTCTTCCGGCGAATAATGTGCAGTGATCTGTGCAGAAGATTGCCTGGTACCCAGCTGCCCAAAATCGATCACAAGTTGATAGGCCGGTTTTTTGGCTTTCGGAAATGGTTTGGCTTCCAGTATGGTGCCAATACGCATATCAATTTTTTCGAAATCAGCGTAACTAATCATATATTTAATTCAAATCATTTTATATGAAACGGAATGCAATTGCTGTTTGGAACGGCTCGGGTAAAGAAGGCCATGGCCATCTTACAACACAAAGTAATGTATTAAATCAAACGCAGTATTCATTTAATTCCCGATTTGCAGAGGGCATCGGAACCAATCCCGAAGAGTTGATGGCCGCGGCGCATGCCGGATGTTTTTCCATGAAACTCAGTTTTGTACTGGGTATTGCGGGGTTTACGCCTGAGCATATTCAAACCGCCTGTTCCATTACACTGGAAGAAGGCGTTATTAAACAATCACATCTTTCCTTAACGGCTAAAGTGCCCGGAATTTCCAAAGAACAACTGGATGATTTTGCGGCTGAAGCTAAAATGAACTGCCCGGTGAGCAAGGTCTACAATATGGAAATCACACTGGACACTACGCTGGTTGAATAAGTACAGCGCAGCTTAATCCAGCAGCTCAATCAGCCGGAGGAGTTCTTCTTTCTTGTATTTTTTTTCAGGGCTGTCGAAGCATTTGGTAATCTCCTGCAATAACACCTGAATAGCCCGTTTATTGGAGAGTGGTTTGAAATAGGAGGGGCTGATAGCAACGCCGATCTTCCTGAAGTAGTTCTCTATGTCCTTGTGCGAAAATGCCTGCCCGCTGGTGGCATCCACAAAAAAGTGAATCTGTTCCTGCGGATTGCCCATTGCCAGGGTATGGTCAAATTCAGATTGGTAGAAAGCAATAATGCACTGCCTGGGTATATTGATGATCCTGGCATTAATGTCCAGTTTCTCGCAGAGGATCTGGTAGATGATCCCATTGGCCAATGTGTTCCCTTTTTTGCTCTCCAGTACTTTATGAATGAAGAATTCATCGGGGTCGGTATAACTGACTTCTACACCCTTTAAATTGTAATAATTGTAAATAATACTCGATAATACATTGGCCTGTTCCAGCGGCGTAAGAAAGCTGTTCAGTTCCAGCCATACATTTCTACGAATCTTTTCAATATCCTGTAAAACAGGAGCGGTTTGCAGATCGGGGTATTGAAATTTGGATACCAGCAGGGAGCCAAAGAGGAGGTCGTGGTGCGCACTGTCTTTCCATTCCGTTAAATCGCTCAGCAGGTCGGTAAAATGAAGGCGATGGATGATCATTTCGATCCTTTCCTGGGTGTCTTCGTCGGGAGTGGTTTCCCAGAGATGTTCCAGGTTGGGGATGATGGGCTTTCCATACCGGACAATCCGTTCGGATACGGTGGAATAAACTTCCTCGTCCGGGTCGTCTATGAGGGTAAAAAGAGCATTCAATTCTTTGGTTTCCTGCATAGTAGGGCTGTTATTCTGACTTCAAACTAAATTATTTTTTAGTTATGAATCAAGGAGAAGTTATTCCATTACTGTGGATATATGTATCAGTGGATACATAATAAAATCATCATATCATCGTTCACCCGGTTTTGGGGGGGCAAAAAAGCAAGTTTTAACAGAATCCTACGGCCTTATTTGGTTATCTTGCCACTTATTAAACTCACCGAATGAACAATTTTGTTACCCCCAAATTTCCTCATGTTAAGCAATCCCTTCACCTCGAATTAAAGAGACGCGTTCAGGCCTATTTTGACGAGCGGGGAATCAATGCTACCGGAAATCCTACTTTATTTTCAAAAGCCATTATCATGGTATGCGCTTTTGTACTGGTTTATATTCACCTGGTATTTTTTACCCCCATCTGGTACATGGCCATCCTGGAATGTATTGTTTTAGGCGGACTGGTTGCAGCCATCGGCTTTAATGTAATGCACGACGGAAGTCACGGCAGTTTCAGTACCAATAAATGGGTGAACAGGATCGCTGCTTCTTCCATCAGTATGCTGGGAGCCAACCACTTTATGTGGAATGTAAAACACAATATGATCCACCACAGTTTCACCAATGTGGATGGTGTGGATGATGATATCGAAATCGGTATCCTGATGCGCATGGCGCCTACGCAGAAGCATGTAAAAGTGCATAAGTTCCAGCACCTGTATTTCTGGGTGTTATACATGCTGCTCTATGTATTCTGGATTTTCTTTACAGACTATAAAAAATACTTTACACAGAAAATCGGTAATGTGCCATTGAAAAAAATGAACATTACAGACCATATAGAATTCTGGGGTGTGAAATTATATCACGCAGCGGTATTCATTGTGATCCCCATTGTATTTGTGGGTTGGGTAAACTGGGTGATTGGTTTCCTGATCATGAGTATGTTTGCAGGATTTGTATTAAGTATTGTATTTCAGCTGGCACACACCGTAGAACACACGGAATTCCCTCTTGCAAATATTGAAACGCATCAGCTTCCTGATGAGTTTGCCGCTCACCAGATCAAAACCACGGCTAATTTTGCCACAGGAAACAAGCTGGTTAGCTGGCTGGTTGGCGGGTTGAATTTCCAGATTGAACACCACCTGTTTCCAAAGATTTCGCACGTGCATTACCCTGCAATCAGCGATATCGTAAGAAATGTATGTAAGGAATACCAGCTTCAGTACATCGAATATCCAACTGTTCGCAGAGCAGTGGTGGCGCATGTCCGTTTTCTAAAACAAATGGGACAGGCCTGATCTCTGAACGATCGGGGACGGCCCTTTGATGGTACATCTTTATAAAAAAGAGGGTATAAAGCAGGAATTTCCTTCACTTTATAACCTCTTTTTATTTGCACATACAGGCTGTTGCTATTTCTTTTTGGACGCAGCTTTTTTGGCGCCTTTTTTGGTGGTTTTTTTGACGGTGGCCCCGGCTGCTTTTGTAGCTGTTTTTTTAGCGGGCTTCGTTTTTTTCGTGAAAGCGCCCGGAACCTGTTCTTCAATCATTTTCTTCACCTCTTCCAGCTCAATACCGGCAATGCTTTCTGCTGTATGCTTGTTGCCATCGGCCTGTTTACCCAGCTTCAGCATTTTTTTCTGGAAGCGAATAAATGGACCCCATCTTCCATTTTCAATGGCAATTTTATCTTCCGGCCATTGGCGGATATACCGATTGGCTTCTTTCTCCATTTTCTTTTCAATCAGCTCATTGATATCTTGCTGTGAAAGTGTATCGAAGTTATAGGCCCTGGGTATATTGATATAAAGGTCATTCCACTTAATGAAGGGGCCGAACCGACCCTTTCCTTTGGTAACCGGTAATTCATTGTAAAAAGCAACAGGCGCATCTGCTTCCTGTTTTTCTTTTATCAGTTGAATAGCTCTTTCCAGATCCATTTCGTGCAGGTCTTCACCCTTAGGAATGGAAATGAACTGTTCGCCCAGTTTAATATATGGTCCAAATCTGCCCACATTTACAGAGAGTTCCTGTCCTTCAAATTCACCAATGGTTCTTGGAAGGCTGAACAACTGCATGGCTTCTTCCATGGAAATGGTTTCGATGCTCTGCGACTGCTTCAGTTTGGCAAATCTTGGTTTTTCGTTCTCATCGGCGGTGTCGCCAATCTGCACCATGGGGCCATAGCGCCCCATCCTTGCAATCACGCGCTTACCGGTTGCCTCATCTATGCCCAGTTCACGTTCGCCCTTGGCGCGCTCTGCAGTCTCCAGTGTATGCTCAATGGTTTCATGAAAGGGTTTGTAAAAACCGTCGATCATGGTGTTCCATTTCATTTTACCCTCGGCAATTTCATCAAACTCCTGTTCAATTTTTGCCGTAAAGCCAAAATCCATGACTTTATTAAAGTGCTGTTTCAAAAAGTCGGTTACTACCATACCCAAATCGGTAGGGAAGAGTTTGCTTTTTTCCGCACCAGTATTTTCCTGGATAATCTCTTTTTCAATTTCATTGGAAGCCGTCAGCCGCAGGATGGCTGCAGCCCTTTTTACGCCCTCCTTATCTCTCTTCTCCACATAGTTCCGCTTCATAATGGTCGAAATAGTGGGGGCATAGGTAGAAGGCCGGCCAATACCCAGCTCTTCCAGTTTTTTTACCAGTGAAGCTTCCGTATACCTTGGTGCCGGGCGGCTGAACTTTTCTGCCGCCACCATTTCCACCAATTGCAGTTGGTCTCCGGCTTTCAGCGGAGGGAGCATACCTTCGTTGTTTTCTTCCTCTTCTTCATCCTTTCCTTCATTGTATACTTTCAGAAAACCATCGAACTGCATCACTTCTCCGGTGGCAGTCAGTTGCTCTTTATTGGTACTGATTGAAATTTTGGCGGTGGTCTTTTCGAATGCGGCATCGCTCATCTGGGACGCGATGGTTCTCTTCCAGATCAGCTCGTAGAGGCGTTTGGTTTCCTCATCCTCCACCGTATGGTTGCCCATATACGTGGGACGGATGGCTTCGTGCGCTTCCTGTGCGTTCTCATTCTTATTTTTGAACTTTCGGGGCTGGTGATACCTGGCGCCGTAGCTGTCATTGATTTCCTTACTGATATCTGCCAACGCTGTTTCGCTCAAAGCAATACTGTCGGTACGCATATAAGTGATCTTACCGCTTTCATATAATTTTTGCGCCAGCAACATGGTTCTGCTTACACTGTATCCCAGTTTTCTGGAGGCTTCCTGTTGAAGGGTAGAAGTGGTAAAAGGGGCGGAAGGAGAGCGTTTGGCAGGTTTTACCTGAATGTCACCAACCTGGTATGCCGCCGATTTGCAACTGTCCAGGAATGCCTGTGCATCTTTCTGCTCATGCAGCCTGGCCGGCCCTTCTGCTTTAAAAATTACCTGTTTGCCGGTGATATCCGGCGCTTTAAAGAAAGCTTCTATTTTATAAGAACTCTCCGAAATGAACTGGTTGATTTCCCGCTCGCGCTCCACAATCAGTCTTACGGCTACACTCTGCACACGCCCTGCACTGAGGCTTCGCTGCATGCCAATCTTTCTCCACAATACCGGGCTTAGTTCAAAACCCACCAGCCTGTCCAGCACCCTTCTTGCCTGCTGTGCATTTACCAGGTTCATATTAATGATTCTGGGATTATCCACCGCTTTCCGGATAGCCGGTGCAGTAATTTCATGGAATACAATCCGCTTGGTTACCGCAGGATCCAGGCCCAGCACTTCTGCCAGGTGCCAACTGATGCTTTCTCCTTCGCGGTCCTCATCCGATGCGAGCCATACTTCGTCTGCTTTCTTCGCCTGTTGTTTCAGCTCCCTTACTACCCGCTCTTTTTCTTCGGGTACTTTATACCGGGGCTGGTACTGATTGGTTACGTCAATACCCATATCATCTTTCTCAAGATCTCTGATATGGCCATAACAACTCTTTACCTCAAAATCCTTTCCAAGGATTTTTTCAATGGTTTTTGCTTTTGCGGGCGACTCTACAATCAGTAAATTTTTTGCCATGTACCTGAGCCGTTTGAAACGGACTTTTTCAGCTTTTTTTAAATCGTTCTCCTGTCAGAATCTTACCGCTTTCATACGATAGGGGTTCCATTCTATTCATGCAATATTAGGTCAAACCTTCAAATCACAAAAAATCTCCCGAAGGTCTTCCTGCCAGAAAATGGATAATGGTGTCCCTGGTTTGTTGCTCCTTGTAGATTCGGTTATGCCCCAAACCCTTGGTAATAAAGAATTCCAGCGAAGAAATCTTTTCGGATAACAAGGGTTTTACGTCGTCAAATGTGCAGATATTGTCTTCCTCATCATGAACCCAGAGGGTGCTTGCCAGTGATTGCCGGGCCACTCTGGCTACCGAAAAATAGGTAATGGGACGGTTGGCGAGCTGCTCTATATGCGCTTCAAAAGCGCTCACCACCCTGGGGGTGGCGGGGATCAGTTTAAAGAAATTATCAATAGCGGTCCTGGTTTCTGTGGCCGGTGCAATCAACACGAGTTTTCTTTTGGCGGTATCCGGTAATTGTTCAAATGCCAGCGCTGCCGCCAACCCGCCCAGGGAATGGGCCACCACACCGTACAAAGGGCCAAAAGCCTGTTCAATGGCCAGGATGGTATCGCGGTAAATAAGCGCATTGATCTTACGACCATCACTTAGCCCATGTCCGGGTGCATCAAAGGCCAGTACCGTAAACCCCTCTTTTTTGAGGGCCAGTACATAGCTGTCGAACTTATAGGCATAACTGCTGAATCCATGTACGATCAATATTTTCCGTGCCTCCGGATCTGAATTTTTCCATTCAAACCCGCGTACGGTTATCCCATTTATTTCCACTGAAACCCGGTTGCCCCGGTGAAACACCGCGGGAACGGTTTTTTTTGACCCCGACTTCAAGGGGGTGGAAAACAGGTCAAAAGCCAGCTCGGCTGCTTTTTGCGGAGCCACCAACCCGATTGTTTTAAGTTTTGTTTTATAGTATCCGATCAGTACACGCTGCTTAAACTGCTTCTTCATGGGGCAAAGATATAATGGAACGGCCGACCGGTTGGAAAGAATAAAAAAGCCCAGCTATAGACATAGCCGGGATAAAAAATCAGGGTACTTAAATTGCTTGCAATATTTTCAGTGTACCATTTTTTGAATTGGATCCGCCCGCAGGAATACCTGCAAACGGTGGTTTTTCAATAGCTTTATTAATAGAATAATATAATAAGGTATCCAATAGCAAGTAGCAGGGTAACTGTTTTGCGGTCCGGAAGATGAATCGATCTCATATTATTCTTTTAAGGGTTGTTGAAGTGGTTGTATGATAGATAATTCCAATACCGTACCAAACAGAAGCCTTTACCCAAATAATTGAAAATCAATTAAATATATTTTAGATATGAGATTGATTTTTTCCTTTTCTGGACAAAAACTCCCATTTTGGGATAAAAAGCCCTTTGATGTAAAACTTTTCCTTTTAGAATTGTTTACATATAAATTGAAATACTTTTGCAAGCCAAATAGCCAGCTATGTACAACATCCATATAAAATTTGAACAAAAAGACCTGGAGCCGGTAACACTCACCAATATCGCTCCCGATCAAAGCCTCCTGGAGGTATGCCTCGATAATGACATAGAACTCCATCACAATTGCGGGGCGGTCTGTGCCTGCAGCACCTGTCATCTGTACGTGGATCGGGGCTCCGAATTCATCGAAGAGCTGAACGATCGCGAAGAGGATTTCATCGACAGGGCGGTTAACCCAAGAATCAATTCCCGTTTAGGCTGCCAATGCATTTTGCAGGAAGGCTCCGGGGACATTCACATTACTTTACCGGATCAAACCCAGTTTCTGGGAGAATAGCGCATACTTACCAATCTAAATCAAGTAATCTGTTATGAGTCATTTTGAACCACCCATTCACTGGAACGATCACGAGGATATTGCCATGAAGCTGTATGAGAAATTTGGAGACGATTTTAATGAAGGGAAAATTTACCGGATCCGCTTTACAGACCTGCTGGAATGGATTCTTGAAATACCCAATTTTGCCGGTACCAGGGAACAAAGCACCGAAGGTCATCTGGAGATGATTCAGAGCGCCTGGGTATACGAGTGGAGAGACAATCAGAAATAAGGTTTTACTGTTCAATACATGCAATGAGCCTGGAAAAGCTGAAAAATATTACCTGTTTTATTTTTGATGTTGACGGTGTACTTACCGATGGCAGGGTATTGGTTTTGCCGGATGGTCTGCTGGCAAGATTCATGAACATCAAAGATGGTTATGCCCTGCAGCTGGCTGTTAAAAAAGGGTATAAGATCATTGTAATCTCCGGAAGTAATTCCCCGGAAGTAAAGGCCAGGCTGAATAAACTGGGTGTTGCCGACGTGCATATGCAGGTGATTGATAAAGCCGCTTTGCTTCGTTCAATCATGGATCAGGCGCAGCTTGCTAAAAATGCCTGCCTTTATATGGGCGACGATATTCCCGATCTGAAAGTGATGCAACTGACAGGATTTCCCTGTTGCCCCTCCGATGCTGTTCCGGAAATAAAAGCCATTGCTGTTTATATCTCCGCGCTGAAAGGGGGAGCGGGTTGTGTGCGGGAAGTGATTGAAAAAGTAATGAAACTGCGGGGAGACTGGAACGAAGATGTGCTGGTACCTGCGCAGTAATTAACTATACTCACCAATAAAATATTCCATTGAAACTGGTTGCCGCATTTTTCAGACTGATCAGATGGCCCAATCTGCTGTTTATCGTTTTAACACAGCTCTTGTTTGAGGTATGCATCTATGAGCGGATTTATCCGGATGCCGTCATCAACGATCCCTCCGAAGGACTCCGCTTTGCTGCATTGGTGCTGGCTTCTGTTTTTATTGCAGCAGCAGGCTATATCATCAACGACTATTTTGACCAGAATATAGACCAGGTTAATAAACCCGACAAAGTTGTGGTGAACAGGATTATCGGCCGGAGATGGGTTATTTTCTGGCATATGTTCCTGAGCCTGACCGGAATCTTCTTTACGGCATTTGCTTTACCGGTACACCAGTACTGGCACCTGGTACTGGCCAATATGCTCTCTATTGTTGCATTGTGGTTTTACTCCACCACGCTCAAGAAAAAACTGCTGGTGGGTAATGTGCTGATTTCGCTGCTGACGGCATGGGTGATTGGCGTATTGTTCTTTTCCAAATATCCGTTGAACATCAGCAACCTGCTTTCGGTGCAGCAACAGGAAGCGCGGTTCTTTCGCCTCATGATTGTGTATACCGCTTTTGCTTTTGTTATTTCCCTGGTCAGGGAAGTGATAAAAGATATGGAAGATATAGAGGGAGACCGGCGTTATGGCTGTACCACTATGCCGATCGTTTGGGGGATCAATGCAAGTAAAGTATTTGTGGCGGTGTGGGTGATTGTGCTGATTGCAGCGCTGGTGATTCTCCAGATTTACGCATTGGGCCTGGGTTGGTGGGAGAGTGTACTGTATGCTTTGGTAATGATCGTTACGCCCCTGCTGATTGTGTTACGCTTATTGTTCCGGGCAGCTAAACCCGAAGACTATCACCGCATCAGCAGTTTGGTTAAACTGGTGATGTTTGCCGGAATCCTCTCCATGTTGTTTTTTAAATTCTACCATTAGTTGTACCATACATGAAGGAAATAATATTAGCTTCTCAGTCTCCCCGTAGAAAACAATTACTGGAATGGGCCGAAATCCCTTTTAAAGTAGTGGTTCAGCCCACCGATGAACATTTCCCCGCCGATATGCCGGTAGAAGAAGTGCCCATCCATATTGCCGCTAATAAGGCACTGGCGGTGAGCCAATACCTCAAAGATCAGCAGGTATGGGATCCGGCACAGGTGATCCTTGCTGCGGATACCATAGTGGTGCTTGGCGAAGAAGTGATCAATAAACCGGCAGACAGGGCCGAAGCCATTGCCATACTCAGCCGTTTGTCGGGTAAAGCTCACCGGGTAATTACGGGTGTGGTGTTGTTACAGGGAACTACGCAACAGTCTTTTTCCGTTACCACGCATGTGCAGTTTCATGCGCTTAGCGCCGAACAAATTGTCTTTTATGTAGATAAATACCAGCCTTACGACAAAGCAGGCGCCTATGCCATCCAGGAATGGATCGGGGTTACCGGCATTGCTTCCATTACCGGTGATTTCTACAATGTGATGGGGTTACCTGTAAGCACAGTGGTACAGGCCCTGCATAAAATGGGCCTGTAATCAAAGCCTTTTACACAGGCAACGGCAGAGAATGATCCGGGGTCTTACTTACCAGTTAAACTGAAAATCGAGTTCAACATCGGGGTGAAGTGATCTTTCAACAGGGCAGGTGCGGGCGGTTCTTTCCAGGATTTCCTTTTGCTTATCATCCAGGTTCAGCGTTTTCGGAAAGGTAATATGTACTATAACCTTCCCGATCCTTCTGGGATCGCTGGCCATTATTTTGGTAACGTCTGCAGTGGTTCCGTCCAGTTGAATACCCATTGTTTCGGCCTTAATGCCCATTGTGGTGATCATACAAAGACCCAGACCAGTGGCAATCAGATCGGTGGGTGAAAAGCGGGCACCCTTCCCCTTATTGTCGGTTGGTGCATCGGTCTCGATGGAGGTTCCGCTTTGGAGGTGTGTAGCGGTACATCTTAAATCACCATTATAAATAATTTGTGAAGTCATTGCATCAATTTTGCCATAAATTTACACGTAACAAATCACATGGAAGTGAAGAAACTAATTTTTGTGCTTTTCGTTTTTTGTGGAACCGCGGTAGTGGCGCAGCAAAAGCCTGCATCAACTGTTCTTTCGCGTAATCAGAAAAAGGCGGAAAGAAAAGAGAAGATCAATCAGTTGATTAAGCAGGAAGAAGAAGGCGCGCTGATTTATCAGAAGCAGGGTGCATTTGGTATTAAGCTGAATACAGACGGATGGGGCGTATACTACGAGCACGGGAAATATAAAACCCTTACCAAAACCAATCTCTGGTGGCTGGAATTTGGCGAACGCAAACATCCGAAGGAAGAACGCGTTCCTACCATTACCGCTTCATCGGGCTTTATCATTGTATCCAGTTATATCTATGGTAAGCAAAATAATTTGTACTATCTGAAAGCGGGAGTGGGTCAGCAAAGAATGATCGGCGGAAAGGGCAACAAGAACGGAGTAGCTGTTTCTGCTATTTACGGGGGAGGTATCACCGCCGGACTGCTGAAACCTTATTACCTCGAGATTCAGAATCCCAGTACCAATCTGCGCGAAAGTATCCGTTATACGCCTGCCAACGAAAGCCTGTTCCTGGATCCGACCATCATCCTGGGTAAAGGGGGGCTTACCAAGGGCATCGGCGAAACAAAAATTGTTCCCGGCGCCCATGCCAGGGCGGCCCTGCGCTTTGATTACGGCCGTTACAATGAGATGCTTTCTGCCATAGAAGTAGGGGTAAATGCAGAATATTACAGCCAGAAAATGCCTATTCTGCTGCTGAACAAGGAAAAAAGCTTCTTTTTCAATGCTTACGTGGCAATTACTTTCGGTAAGAGAAAGTAACTAAATTTGCCGCTCATTTCTGAATCTGAGCATACCATGCAAGAATTACCTGTTGTACCTAAAATAGACGCTGATTCAGCGGTCGATATACCATTAAAAAAACCCAACTGGCTGCGTGTTAAGCTGCCATTGGGAGAGAGTTATAAGCATGTGAGGGGATTGGTAGACACCCATCAACTCCATACCATCTGCGAGAGCGGGAACTGCCCCAATATGGGCGAGTGCTGGGGAGAGGGTACAGCTACTTTCATGATCCTCGGCAATGTATGTACCCGGAGTTGCGGTTTCTGTGCAGTGGCAACCGGCCGCCCTGATGCAGTAGACTGGGACGAACCACAACGGGTGGCAGAAGCCATTCACCTGATGAAAGTGAAGCATGCTGTTATCACCAGTGTAGACCGGGATGAACTGAAAGACGGTGGTTCAATAATCTGGTACAATACCATTAAAGCAGTGAAGACCCTGAATCCAACTACTACGCTGGAAACCCTGATTCCCGATTTCAGAGGATTCAAAGACCAGATTCAAAGGCTGATTGATGCTGCACCTGAAGTAGTAAGCCACAATATGGAAACAGTGGAACGTATTACCAAACAGGTAAGGATCCAGGCCAAATACAGGCGCAGCCTGGAAGTGCTGGAAACCCTCAAAAAAGGAGGTATGCGTACCAAAACCGGCATTATGCTCGGACTGGGCGAAACCAGGGAAGAAGTGATCCAAACCATGAAGGACCTGGTTGCAGTTGGTACAGATGTGCTTACACTGGGGCAGTACCTTCAGCCTACCAAAAGGCATTTGCCTGTTCAGCGTTTTGTTCACCCCGATGAGTTTGCAGAACTCAGGGAAATCGGATACAACATTGGACTGGATTATGTGGAAAGCGGTCCGTTGGTTCGTTCTTCTTATCACAGCGAAAAACATGTGATACCCGGTTTCGGAAGAAACAAATGGCTGGCAGAAAAAGAACTGCAACCTGCTTAACCTAAATTTCATTTTTATACACCGGTTTCGGTCCTATCTTTCCGTATGAAAAAAATAGTACTGGTCATACTCCTGTTTCCATTGCTGGCAGGTGCGCAATTGAAATGGACCAATGTTGATTCCCTTTTTCAACCATTGCCGGAAGGAATCCATGTGTTTGTTACGCAGGATTCGCTGGATGGCAAGCCCAACAAAGCTTATTATGTAAGCGCCGATCTTAAAAGCAAATCCATCGACTTTGCTGCGCAAACCGGCAAGGGTAAAAGGTATACACCCGGTCAGTACTATGCCAGTGAGGGGGCTCCGTTGCTGGTGGTCAATACAACATTTTTTGAATTTGTACGCAATAGCAACCTGAACCTGGTGATCAATAACGGAGAACTGCTGGCCTATAATCAGCACACCAGTTCGGGAAAGGGCAAGGATACACTTACCTATAAACATACAGCAGGCAGCGCCATTGGAATTGATAAAAAAAGGAATGCAGATATTGCCTGGCTGCTGACCGATTCCGCAGCTAAATATCCGTTGGCCAGTCAGCAACCAGTACAATATATCAAAGACTCCATCCCTGCAGTAAAGCCTTCACAGTTCAATACTTCTATTAACTGGCGCAAATGGAAGATGCAGACTGCAGTGGGGGGAGGCCCGGTGCTGGTGCAAAACGGCGTGTATAAAGTAACCAACAACGAAGAACAGAAATTTGCAGGCAAAGGATTGACCGATAAGCATCCGCGCACCGCAATGGGTTATACCCGTAACGGACAACTGATTATCCTGGCGGTTGAAGGAAGGTTTCCGGGTAAAGCAGAAGGAGCCAGCCTGAAACAACTGGCGGAGATCTTTGTAGCATTGGGTTGTGAAGAGGCCCTGAACCTCGATGGGGGTGGCAGCAGTTGCCTGCTGGTCAATGGCCGGGAAACCATCAAACCCAGCGATAAAGAAGGCCAGCGGCCTGTTCCTGCCGTATTCATGATTCGTTCCCGCAAATAAAATAAACTGCGCAGTTAGTTCATTTCCCAAACAAGGGCGGATGCGCCCAAAATAGCGGCGTCTGATTCCTTCAGATGGCTTACCAGGATTTTCACCTTATTCTGGAATACCTGTATCAGGTTGGCCTCCATATGGTCCCTGGTAGGCTTTAAAATGAAATCTCCGGATTTGGTGAGTCCGCCAAACAGGATGATGGCTTCCGGATTGGAGAACATCACAAAGTTGGCCAATGCCATGCCCAATATTTTTCCGGTATAGTCAAAAATTTCCCTGGCCAGTTCATCGCCTTCCATGGCAGCTGCATGTACCTGCTTGGAATCGATCTTGTCTTTTGGAAGGCTTCTGAGCAAACTGGGCTTATCACTTTTTTCCAGGAACTCCAATGCATTGAGCCTTACACCTGTTGCAGAGGCATAGCTTTCCAGTGAGCCATGTTTGCCGGTTCCTTCGTGGTAACGCCCGTCGGGTATGATGATGGTATGCCCCAGTTCTCCGGCAAAGCCGTCGTGCCCGTAAATGAGTTTGCCATTGGCTACAATTCCGCTGCCGACACCGGTACCCAGTGTGATCATAATAAAATCTTGCATATCCTTTGCGGCGCCATACATCATTTCGCCGATAGCGGCTGCGTTGGCATCATTGGTAAGTACTACCGGCAATTTGAATTTATCTTCCATCATCTTCCCAAAAGGAATAATGCCCTTCCAGGGGAGATTGGCTGCGTGTTCGATCGTGTTCTTGTAATAATTGCCATTTGGTGCACCAATACCAATCCCCTTAATCCTGCCCACACCTCCAGCCTGTTCAATAAAGGGGGCAAGGCTTACATAGAGTTCGTCTATAAAAGGTTCAACCGCCTGGTGGTTTTTCGTGCTCATTTCTCCCGAGAACAAAATATTTCCTACCCGGTCTACAATTCCGTACTTGGTTCCTGTTCCACCGATATCTATACCAATAGCCAGTGGTTCCATCGCTTTTGAACCCGATGTTTCCTTTTTGTTACTCATCACTTCTTATATTAATAAGCTTAAATTCAATTCGCTTGAGTTGGTTCGGATTAATGGCCGCCGCTTAGTTTCACATCATAGTCAATGCCCTGTGCCTTCAGCACCGATTTAGATTTGATGGCATAGAATGCAAGGTATGCAAAGCAGGCTACTCCTACAATGTAGCTGTATTGAATTCCCAGCAGGTCGTCGGCTGCCAGGGTACCCTGGATCATACTAATGACACCGCCACCCATGATCATCATGATCAGCAGGCTGCTTCCCTGGTTGGTATGTTTGCCCAAACCGGCAACCCCCAGTGTAAAGATACATGGCCATAATGTACTGCAGAACAGGCCAACACTAATGAAGGCAAATACACTCACCATACCATTCGTAAGCATGCCGATCAGCAGCGCTGCAATGCCCAGCGTGGAGAAGATCAGTAACATTCTGGCAGGGTTACCTTTACTCAGGATGTCTCCGATAATCATTACGATAATGATCAGGCCATATACATAGAAAGAACTGATATCGTGTTGTGCAATGGCATTTACTGCCAGGAATACGCCGAAAGCCAGATAAGGCATCAGGAAATTCAACATTTTCTTAGCGCCCATGCTTACGTCGAAAGCGCCAACGGCACCGGTCCATCTTCCCATCATTAAACTGGCCCAGTACAGGGAAACATATGGCGCAATGCCTTCTGTGTTGATGTTCAAGTGCTGTTTCATGTATTCCGGCAGGTTGCTGGCCGTAGAAACTTCTACGCCTACATATACAAATATGGCAACCATACCCAGGATCAGTTGCGGGTAGCTGAATGCGGATGCGCGGTGCAATACTTTATCTGTATTTTCCGCTTCCTCTGCTGCAACAGTTTCCAGGTCTATTTTATTAGGGATGGAAGAAAATTTAAAGAAGATGGCAACGAGAACGAATGCAACCCCCAGGATCAGGTAAGGCACTTTCACACTTTCAATACTGGCTTCGGTGGAACCATTGGCAACGCTGCCGAATATGGCAAAGCTCACCAGTAACGGCCCGATGGTTGTACCGAAATTATTGATACCGCCTGCCAGGCTCAAACGCTGTGAGCCCGATTTCGGATCTCCTATTACTATCGCCAGCGGGTTGGCGGCAATCTGTTGTAACGAAAAACCAAGACCCACTATAAACAGGCCGGTCAGCATCAAAGTGAAAGAAGCATTGTTGGCTGCAGGATAAAACAGCAGGGTGCCAATGGCCGAAATGATCAGGCCCAGGGCAATACCATTCTTATAACCAATCTTGTTGAGCACATCGCCTCCGATCAACTTGGAAATACCAAAGTAAATCAATGAACCAACCGTATAAGCCACATAAAATGCGAAAGCCACCAACTGACTCTGCGCCTGCGACAGGTTGAAGGCTTTTTTAAATACAGGAATCAGAATATCGTTGCTCGCTGCAACAAACCCCCAGAAAAAAAATACGGTGATCAGTGTTCCGAATTGGGACCATTTAGTAGGTTGGCTCATGGCTGACTTTGAATGATTATAAGATGCTCTAAAGTAATAAGAAATTAAGGAAGGAAAAATTTAAATCTGTAATTTGATGGAATCAGTTTAATAAGTAACTTCCATACGTTATAAATATTGTTCGAATGGAGATCATACATGTAAGTGCGGAATGTTACCCCGTTGCCAAGGCCGGTGGATTGGGCGATGTGGTCGGGGCCCTGCCTAAATACCAGTGCAAAGCAGGCGATATTGCCAAAGTGGTGATGCCGATGTATCGCACAAAATTCCTGTATGAGCATGAATGGGAAGTGGATTTTAAGGGCAGCAGCAACCTTGGAAACCGGTATTTCGATTACACGGTTATTAAGGAAAAGACCAATCAGCTTGGATTTGATCTGTACCTGGTAGACATCAACGGGTTACTGGATCGCCAGAAGATATATGGCTACGACGACGATGCAGAGCGGTTCACCGCTTTTCAGATCGCTGTGGTAAACTGGCTCAGTAACTGGGAACACCGGCCCGATATTGTTCATTGTCATGACCATCATACTGCCCTGATCCCTTTCATGATGCAATTCTGTTACGACTACCAGTTTCTCGGATCGTTGCCTACCGTGCTTACGATTCATAACGGCCAGTACCAGGGTTGGATGGGATGGGATAAAAGTATTTTCATTCCGCGCTGGGACCTTTGGAAGAGAGGAATGCTGGATTGGGAAGGAAATATCAACCCGCTTGCTTCAGGCGTAAAATGCGCAGGAAAAATAACAACTGTTAGTATGAGCTACCTGGAAGAGCTTCGCGTTAATGCTAATGGACTCGAGAAATTATTTGAGTATGAGCGCGGGAAATGTGTAGGAATTCTGAACGGAATAGACAACGAGATTTGGGATCCGCAGACCGATCCTTACCTGGAGCATCATTTTAGCGTGAAAGATGTGACCTTAGGTAAACAAAAAAATAAGGAAGCACTCTGTAAACGGTTTGGGCTGGATCCTCAGAAACCGCTGTTTGTATTCATCGGAAGGCTGGTAGGCGAAAAAGCTGCAGATATATTACCGGATGCCATCAGAACAGCTATACATAATACGCAGGGTAATGCATCATTTCTTATCTTAGGAAGTGGAGAAACGGCGATTGAATGGGAATTTCAGCAAATGACGGGTACGCATGCAGGCATTTTTAATGCGGTAATCGGGTACGATGAAAAACTCAGTCACCACATTTATGCAGGCGCTGATTTTCTGTTAATGCCCAGCAGGGTGGAACCCTGCGGACTGAACCAGATGTACTCCATGCGCTATGGAACAGTACCCATCGTGAGGAGTACGGGGGGATTGAAAGATACCGTAGTGGATATGGGAGATTACCAGGGTTTCGGAATCCGTTTTGACCAGGCCAGTATCACTGATGTGGATTATTCTGTTGGGAGAGCGGTATCGGTGTACCGGGATAAAGTTCATCTGGAGTGGATGCGGAAACACATGATGCAGATAGATCACAGCTGGGAGCGTACGGTAGATCAGTACAGGCAGGTTTACCTGAGTTTACAATAAATCAAATCCAATACCATCACCTTATAATTGAAACATGCCCATGAGAACAATTTCCAATTCTGTTTTAGCAGTCATCCTTGGCGGAGGTGCGGGTTCCAGGTTATTCCCGTTAACGATCAGCCGTTCCAAACCTGCAGTACCTATTGCAGGTAAATATCGCCTGGTGGATATCCCCATCAGTAACTGTATCAACAGTAATATCAACAGGATGTTTGTACTGACGCAGTTCAACTCCGCCTCGTTGAACAAGCACATCAAGAATACCTATCATTTCAGCGCCTTCAGTACAGGATTTGTAGACATTCTTGCTGCGGAACAAACACCGGATAACCCGGGATGGTTCCAGGGAACAGCCGATGCGGTAAGACAATCCCTGCGGCATATCTCGAACCTGGAGTTCGACTACATCCTGATCCTCAGCGGCGATCAGCTTTACCAGATGGACTTCAGTGAGATGCTGCTGAACCACAAACAACAGAAAGCAGATATCTCCATTGCCACCATTCCTGTGAACGAAAGGGATGCAACTGAGTTCGGTATTCTTAAAACCAACGAAGAGAACTGTATTACTTCATTCATTGAAAAACCAGCCAGTGATATTTTACCCGAATGGACCAGTGATACCGGCGCTGAAATGCAGCGCGCAGGAAGGAACTATCTTGCTTCCATGGGGATCTATATTTTCAATAAGCATGTGCTGTACAGTTTGTTGAACGAAGCGTATCCTACCGCAACAGATTTCGGTAAGGAGATCATTCCGGAATCCATCGAAAAACACAATGTAGCCAGCTTCCAGTACGATGGGTATTGGACAGATATCGGTAATATTCATTCTTTCTTCGAAGCCAATCTTGAACTGACACAGGAAGTGCCACAATTCAATTTGTTCGATCATAATAAAACGGTTTACACCAGGGCCCGTATGTTGCCGCCTGCCAAGATCAGCGGTACCACACTGGAAAGAACCATTATTGCAGAAGGTTCCATTATTCATGCAAGCCGGATAGAACAAAGTGTGGTGGGGATCCGCTCCAGGATTGGCCATGGTACAACCGTGGTGAATGCCTATATTATGGGGAACGATTATTATGAAACCATCGAAGAGATGGAGACAAACCAGCAGAAGGGCCTGCCCAAAATCGGCATCGGGGATCGTTGTTATATTAAAGATGCTATTATCGACAAGAACTGCCGCATCGGCAACGATGTCCGGATTAACGGTGGAAAAAACCTGGCCAACACTGATCATCCGCTTTATACGGTGAAAGATGGCATAGTGGTGGTGAAGAAAAGAGCGGTGCTGCCCGACGGTTTTAATATCTAGTTATTATACATAATACTGCTAACCAATAACGATTGCCATGGCTTCATCCACTCCATCTTCTATAGCGCCGGGGTTTGTACCCAAACCCAGGCTAAGCCTGGCCCGGATTTTTTTCATGAGTTTTGGGTTCCTGGGAATACAATTCGGATTTGCCCTTCAAAACGGTAATACCAGCAGGATCCTTCGTTCGTTTGGCGCAGATGTGGAACAGTTACCCATGTTCTGGATTGTGGCCCCGCTGGTGGGTATGATTGTACAACCCCTGATCGGCCATTACAGCGACAGAACCTGGAACCGGCTGGGCAGGAGAAAGCCTTATTTTTTAACGGGCGCTTTGTTCTCTGCTGCGGCCCTGGTATTTCTTCCAAACTCCGGCGCCGTATCTTCCTTTATTCCCGCTTTATGGATTGGGGCCGGCATGGTAATGATCATGGACGCTTCTTTCAATGTGGCCATGGAACCCTTCCGGGCATTGGTGGCCGATAATTTACCCGATACGCAAAGAACCAGTGGCTTTGCCGTGCAAACTTTCCTGATTGGGGTAGGAGCCGTGGTGGGATCGGAACTTCCTTCCCTGCTGGCAAAAAACGGGTTCTCACAGGAAGCAGGCGCTACGGGTGTTGCAGACAATATCCGGTATGCGTTTTATATCGGTGCTGCGGTATTTATCGGTGCTATTTTGGTTACAGTGTTTTTTTCCAAAGAATACCCGCCGGCAGAATATGAACAATATCATGGCAGGGATGAAGCTGCAGCAAAAGGAGGTATCGGAGAAATTGTAAAGGACTTTGCACGAATGCCTAAAACCATGAAGCAGTTGGGACTCGTGCAGTTCTTTTCCTGGTTTGCCCTGTTCAGCATGTGGGTGTTTACCACAGATGCAGTTGCCACACATGTTTACGGATTGTCGGGTGATTATGCAAAAACAGTTGCCTACAACGATGCCGGTAATAAAGTGAGTTCGGCATTTGGTATTTATAACCTGGTTGCTGCAGTGTATGCTTTATTTATTCCGCTGGTGGCCAAATTCCTGGGCCGCAAAGGCACCCATGTATTTTCACTGATTGCGGGCGGTGTGGGCCTGATTTCCATCTATTTCATCAAAGATCCCGCCATGCTTACCTATTCCATGATTGGCATAGGGCTGGCCTGGGCCAGTATTTTAGCCATGCCGTATGTGATCCTTTCAGGATCTATTCCTCCGGGAAAACTGGGCATCTATATGGGTATTTTTAATTTCTTCATCACACTGCCCCAGATCATCAATGGTATTTTCGGCGGATGGATTGTCAAAAATATTTACGGAGGTCAGCCTATTTATGCCATTGTACTGGCGGGCTTCTTCATGCTCTGCGCCGCTGTGAGTGTATTGTTTGTATACGATGAGGGCGCCGTTAAAATTAAACTGGAAAAAATATAAAAAGGTTGCCATGAAAAAGCCGTTTGTCCTGGCTGTACTGCTCTTTTTGGTCAGTACAACCCAGGCGCAGTATGCAAGTCTGTATCCTTCTAACTGGTATGTTGGCATGAAATGGAATAAGGTACAGCTTATTGCAAAGGGAGACTATGACGGATTTAAGCAGGAAAAAGTCGTAATCAACTATCCGGGGGTACAGTTGCTGAAAGTTCATTCCTTCGAAAATGGAAAATACCTGGCGCTGGATTTGCTGATTGCGGCCCATGCCAAACCCGGTAATGTGATCATTGAATTTATTGCGAACAATAAAGCGCACGCTGTTGAATGGCCGCTGAAAGCAAGAAGGACCGGTGCGGGAAAAACATTTGCACAGGGAGTGACTGCCAAAGACTTTATTTATTTATTGATGCCGGATCGTTTCAGCAATGGAGATCCCTCCAACGACCGGGTTAGCAGCTACCTCGATACAATGGTGAACAGGAAAGATCCGTTGGTTCGTCATGGCGGTGATCTGCAGGGCGTGGAAAATCAACTGGATTATTTAAAAGACCTTGGCGTTACCGCTATCTGGATGACCCCTGTACTGGAAAACGATATGCCCCTGCAGAGCGAACAGGCCGGTATGATGGCGGGTTATCATGGATACTGGTTTACCGATCATTATACGGTAGACAAACGGCTGGGGGGCAATGCGGCCTATAAAAAACTGGTGGATGCTGCGCATGCCAGGGGAATTAAAATGATTCAGGATGCAGTGTACAACCATGTTGGTATTGAACATTGGTTCTATAAGGATGCTCCTGCCAAAGACTGGATCAACCGCTGGAGCAATTACACCAACACCCATCACCGCGAAGAAACCATGTTTGGGCAGAACGGAAGCGAAGCGGAAAAAAAGATCATGCTCAACGGATGGTTTGTGCCGCATCTTCCGGATGTAAATCAGCGCAATCCCTTTGTGGCCAATTATCTGATTCAGCATGCACTGTGGTCTGTGGAGGAATTTGGCATCGACGGCTGGAGGGTGGATACCTATAAGTATTGCGATGAGGCTTTTATGAATAAAGTAAATACTGCCATGGAAGCGGAGTATCCCGCCATTTCTGTTTTTGGGGAATCCGTTGCCAATACGGTTACCGGAAGCGCTTACTTTACCCGGAATAATTTTACTACCGGCTTTAAACACAATGTACAGGGTGTAACTGACTTTCCCCTGAGCTATGCGATGCTGGAAGCCATCAACAGGCCGCAGGGCTGGACGGAGGGCATGAACAAATTATACATGACCCTGGCCCAGGATATGCTGTATAAGGCTCCTGAAAAAAACTGCATTTTCCTGGATAACCACGATTCGGAGCGGTTCATATCCATGATTGGGGAAGATTTTCAGCAATACAAAATGGGTATCAGTTTGTTGCTGACCCTCCGGGGAATTCCGCAGCTGTATTATGGTACCGAAATCTGGATGAAGAATTTCAAACAGCCCAATGATGGAATGGTGCGATTGGATTTTCCGGGCGGTTTTGCGGGAGACACTGAAAATAAAATGCAGGCATCCGGAAGAACTGCCAGGGAACAGGCGGCTTTTGAGTTTGTCAGAAAACTGGCTAATTTCAGAAAAGACAACAGCTCCGTTCAAACAGGCAGGCTGATGCAATACCTTCCAAAAGACGGGCTGTATGTGTATTTCCGCTACGATCAAAACCATACCGTTATGTGCATTTTGAATGGCGCCGATAAAGCCCGGGATATTCAACTGCAGGATTATGCCGAAAGAACCGGAAATTTTAAAGGGGGATTGAATGTGACGACTGGTGAAACGGTGGAAAATTCCTTTACAATCGGTGCAAAAGAAACCATGATTTTATTACTCCGGTAATTCAGGGAACAGTTAAATTGTAGCATGAAAAAAAGACTGCACCTGTTGGGGGCCTTCCAATGCCTCCTGCTATCTGTTCTGCTGAATGCCCAGGATCAGGGCTATGCTTCCTTTAAAGAATATGCGTTTCCTTCCGAACTCAGCAGTTCGGTCAGCGGCGGTAAAATAGCATGGGCATTGAATGAAGCGGGCAGAAGAAATGTGTATGTAGCTGAAGCGCCGGAGTATAAACCCAGGATGATTACCAGTTACCTGAAAGATGATGGGCAGGAGATCACCAGCCTGACTATTTCGGATGATGGTAAATGGGTGGTTTTTGTGAGGGGAGGAGAGCACAGCGGCAACTGGGAAACCGGGTTGCCGGTGAATCCAGGTTTTGAATTAACGCCCCCTAAAGTACGATTGGTGAGTGTCCCCTTTGCAGGCGGTATTGTACACGAACTGGCAGAGGGAGATTACCCGGCTGTTTCGCCCGACAGTAAACAGGTGGCATTCATTAAGTCCGGCCAGGTCTGGTTGGTTCCCGTTAATGGGGGCGAGTCTGCCAGAAATCTTTTCACAACAAGGGGCTCCGTTCATTCCCTGGAATGGTCTCCCGCCGGAGACCGGCTGCTCTTTGTTGCCAACCGGCAGGATCATGCTGTTATCGGCATTTATACCGATCAAATCAAGCCGTTAAAATGGGTGGCGCCCTCTTTCAGTAAGGACCAGTCGCCCAGGTGGTCTCCCGATGGGTCTTCCATTGTATTTGTAAGAACACCGGGAACAGGCGGGGCCCCGGATTCCATGCTGGCGGGGAGGCATAATCCCTGGAGTATCTGGACTGCAGAACTGGCTACCAATAAAATAACCCGGATCTGGAAGGCCCCTGCTACTTTAAAGGGTTCCTTTCCTACAACCCATGGAACCACTAACCTTCATTGGGTTGCCGGTAACCGTATTGTATATCTTTCCTATGAAGACGGATGGCCGCATTTGTATGCCATTGCCGCCACCGGGGGCAAGCCCGTATTGCTTACACCCGGAAAATTCATGGTGGAGCATGTACAGATCAGCACCGATAAAAAATGGCTGGTATTCAGCGCTAATACCGGTCCTGATGCTAAAGACATTGAACGCAGGCATATAGCCCGCGTTCAAATTGAGCGACCCGGAGCCGAAGTGCTGACACCGGGTACCGGCCTGGAATGGACGCCTGTTTTCACCGGGGATGGCCGCCAGTTGGCATTCCTGAGCGCAACTGCGCAGCGGCCACCGGTACCTGCCATCCTGGATACACAGAAAGACGCCGCAGGAGGATTCCGGCTGATTGGAGAACAGTTTGTTTCAGCCAATTTGCCACAGCATCGATTTGTTACACCACAGCAGGTGATCTTTAAAGCGTCCGACGGGGTTTCTGTACATGCAGACCTGTTCCTGGCGGAGGGGCCGGGCAGGAAACCCACCATTGTATATGTACATGGAGGACCTCCCCGGCAGATGCTGCTGGGATGGAACTATTCTGACTATTATTCCAATGCCTATGCTTCCAATCAATACTTAACCAGCCTCGGATTTAATGTGCTGGCGGTGAATTATCGTTTGGGAATAGGTTACGGATATGATTTTCATAAACCGGCCGGAGGCGGCGCTTCCGGGGCCTCGGAATACCTGGATATCAAGGCTGCGGGAGAGTGGTTAAAGACCCGGACTTTTACTGACCCGGCCAGGATAGGTATTTATGGAGGTTCTTATGGCGGGTACCTGACTGCCCTGGCGCTGGCGAGGGATTCTAAATTGTTTGCTGCAGGAGTGGATATTCATGGCGTTCATGACTGGACTATCCGGTTTTCCCAAAACGGGATAGGGGATCGTTATGAAAAAGCGCCTGATTATGAGAAAGCTATGAAGACCGCCTGGCAATCTTCACCGGTCTCTTCTATTCGTAGCTGGACCTCGCCGGTACTGATCATACATGGAGATGACGACAGGAATGTTCAGTTTAACCAGAGTGTGGATCTGATCAGGAGGTTGGAGCAGAAGGGGGTTCCGATGGAAACCCTGATGATCGCAGATGATACCCACCATTGGATGAAACACACCAATTGTGTGGACGTTTACCAGGAGGTAGCTAATTATTTTATTAAAACGCTTAAAAAGTAGTTTTTTACTAGATTTGCAAATAAATTTTCCCTTCGATGAAAAAGCCTATACCGTTTGAAACAGGATGTCATCATTGTACCGTTAGAATGCATTCTGTTTTCAATGTGCTTCAGGGGGATCAGTTGTCTGAAATGAACATGCACAAATCTTGTAATGTATACAAGAAAGGGCAGTATGTTTTTGCAGAAAACGGGTTACCAACAGGCCTTTTTTGTGTGAACAGCGGGAAAGTAAAAATCACCACCACCGGGTACGACGGCAAGGAGCAAATTCTCCGTTTGGCAAAATCCGGTGATATTGTCGGGTACAGGGCATTAATTTCGAATGAACGCTATGCTTCTTCGGCCGTAACACTGGAGGATGCTTCGATCTGTGTCATTGATAAAGATTATTTTTTCAAAGTCATGGAATCCACCCCCAGGCTGATGTTTGAAGTGGTAAAAAAAATCAGCCAGGACCTTAAGACAGCGGAAGATCATATTGTATCGCTTTCTCAGAAAAATGTTCGGGAAAGAATGGCGGAAGCGTTGCTGTTCCTGAAAGCTACGTATGGGCTGGACGAGGATCTGCAAACGATCCAGGTAAACCTTACCCGCGAAGAAATTGCCGACTATGTTGGAACATCAACCGAAAGCTGCATCCGGCTTTTGTCGGAGTTTAACCAGGACAAAATCATCTCTCTCACCGGTAAGAAAATTAAAATTACCAACCTTCCTTTATTGATTCAAACGGCCAATATTGAGGACTAATATTTTTCGAAGAAATAAAACATGACAAAAATCATGTTTAAGGTTAGTTGAACTCATAGTTTACAAATGACAAATAATTGACTTTTGTGCAGTAAATTACTGCTACATGTGTAAACATGCCGATCAAACAAAAAGAATCATTGACCATCTCCTGTCTGAGGTTTATCCCGGGCTGATGTCAAAGATTAAATATGCGTTGTCTTGCGTTTATCAGGAGAGTAGTGATGCTCCGGATAAACTCGTGATGATCGATTTAATTGGTGATCTGAAAAATGAATTCAGTTCTTTAATAACGTATGAACAAAAACTGGTCTTTCCTTCCGTATTGAAAGTATTTTTAACCAAAAAGGAAAATGAGACGCTTCCTAACCTGGTTGATCTGCTGCAGTTGACAAAAAGCAAGGAACATAAAATCATGCACCATGTAAAGAGGCTGATGAATATGCTGGAGAAACCAATGTGGAATACAACAGAACAAGAGATCCTGGCCAAGGCGTTTGTAAATGAGTTTATGCTGGAAAAGCAACTTTGGTATCAGATGATTGATGATCGTATTAATACATGCGGATGTTTCCGGCGTAATTATAATGAGATAGAAAAGATGTACAATAAGCATGGAGATGTGTCCAATGGCAGGCACCAGGGGAAAAACCAGTAAAAGAAATCATCAGGAGTTCTGTATGGATAAAACAGTAGTAAATAAACCACTTTGCTTTCATTGCGGTGATACCTGCAGCAGCGAAGTCTTGATTTCATTTGATGAAAAGAATTTCTGCTGTACGGGGTGCAAAATGGTGTACCAGATACTGAATAAGAGCGAACTCTGCGACTATTATAGTTTTAATGAGGTATCCGGTGTAAAAGTGGATTCCAACAGGGATTCCGATAAATTTGCTTTTCTCGACAATCCTGCCATTGCTGCCAGGTTCATTACTTTTGCGAACCAGCAACAAACAGCCCTTAAATTCTATCTCCCGCAGATTCACTGCAGTTCCTGTTTATGGTTGCTGGAAAATCTGCATAAACTGAACCCCGCCATCTATTTTTCATCCGTAAACTTCCCTGCCAAGGAGGTAACGGTTCATTTTGACCAGTTTCGTTTATCTGTTCGTGAACTGGCTGAATTGCTTGCTTCTGTAGGATATGAACCCCATATTACGCTGGATAGTACCAATGATTCCGTAAAGGAACACAGCATGCTTTCCCGTAAGGCCCTGATTAAAATCGGCATTGCCGGATTTTGTTTTGCCAATATCATGATGCTGAGCTTTCCCGAATACCTGGGCCTGGAAACGCTGGCCAGGGATGGTCTGGATCCACGTATGTTCAGGATATTAAACCTCTTACTTTCTTTACCGGTACTTTTTTACAGCGGCACTGAATTTTTTGTAAATTCCTGGTATGGCTTTAAGCAAAAAATGCTCAACATTGATGCGCCTATTTCCCTTGCGCTGGTGGTCGCTTTCCTGAGGAGTATATATGAAATAGGAACCGGAACCGGCGCCGGCTACCTAGACAGCATGACCGGTATCATTTTCTTTATGCTGCTGGGCAGGGCTTTCCAGACCAAAACATTTGCAGATCTTAAATTCAACCGCGATTACAAAGCCTATTTCCCCATAGCTGTTTGCAAGCTCAATGAAAATAAAGAAGAGTCTTATCTGCCGGTAACGGAAGTGAGCATAGACGATAGCATCCGCATCCGGAACAATGAAGTTATTCCCGTAGACGGGATCCTGATTCAGGGAAAGGCGGAGATTGATTATAGTTTTGTGACCGGAGAAAATGAAACCACTACGGTCAAAATAGGGGAGATCGTTTATGCGGGCGGAAAACAGACCAATGGGGTAATTGATTTACTGGTGGTCAAACCATTTTCCCAAAGCAATTTTACCCGCTTGTGGAACAATGAGGCATTTAAAAAAGAAGAGAAGAACGGTTATACATTCACTGGTATTATCAGTAACTATTTTGCCGCAGGGGTATTGTTAATTGCATTCGGGGCATTTATTTACTGGATGAAGGTGAATCCAGCCAATGCATGGGACGCCATGACGGCCGTGCTGATTGTAGCCTGTCCCTGTGCATTGCTGCTTACCACCACATTTACACAGGGTTTCCTGCTGAATATATTCAGCAGGTATGGCCTGTACCTCAAGAATGGTAGTATCATGCAAACCATTCCTTTCATTAATCATATCGTTTTTGATAAAACAGGCACTCTTACTTATCCGAATATTTCAACGGTTAAATATGAAGGAACACCCCTTTCCACCGGGGATGAGTTTGTGTTTGCCTCCATGTTTGCACAGTCGCTTCATCCGCTCAGTAAGAGCATTACACATTCCCTCCGGGTAAAAGGAAAAGCGCTGGAAAATATCAAAGAAGTTGCCGGTGGCGGTATAGAGGCCTGGGAAAATGATACCCATTACAAATTGGGTTCCGCTGATTTTGTTGGAAAGCAGGGCGTGGTTAAAACAGGATCCGAAGTGTGGGTTTCCGTAAACGACAAAGTGCTGGGAAAATATGAGGTAGCCAATCTGCTTCGCGAACATGTGGATGACATGATTAACCGTATTCCATGTGATGTTTCTGTTTTAAGCGGAGACAACAACCGATCCGAGCACTACCTGGCCGAACAATTTCACAGAAATGTACAATACCGGTTTAACCAGTCTCCCGAAAACAAACTGGAATACATAGCATCGCTCAGGGATAAAAATGCCACCGTCATGATGGTGGGAGACGGGCTGAATGATGCAGGTGCATTGAGCAAAAGCAATATCGGCCTTGCGGTAGTAGACAATACCGTTCAGTTTTCACCGGCAAGTGATGCCATCATGCTGGCGGAAAAACTGCCGCTCCTGTTGCAATATATCCGGGCGGCCAAACAATCAAAGCGCCTGATCACCCTTACCTTTATTATTTCCCTGGTTTATAATTTTTTTGGTATTTACTTTTCGGTAACCGCGCAAATGTCTCCGCTGGTGGCTGCTATCCTGATGCCTTTAAGTACGCTGAGCATTGTACTCACCACGCTTACAGGGTCCTGGCTGATTGAAAAGAACTGCTTTAAAGATGTACATAAACCGATTGCACAATAAACGAACCAAATCAAAACCGACACATATGAAAAAAAATGTAGGATCACTCGACAAGGCTATCAGGATACTGCTGGCATTGCTGGTTGGGGTCTTATACTTTACGGGAGCAATAGAGGGAACAACAGCCGTTGTGTTGCTGGTGCTGGCAGGAATATTCATTCTTACCAGTATAATCAGCTTCTGCCCGCTTTACCTGCCGTTTGGTATTTCAACCTGCCCCAAAGCGCATCATCATGCGCCCCCTCAACAACATTCCAATCACCATAAAAAACATAAAAAGTGATCGTAATCGTACTGCTTCTTGCTGTTAGCCTGATTGTGGCTGTTGGTTTTCTGACGGCATTCATATGGAGCGCCCAATCCGGGCAGTTTGATGACAGTTTTTCACCGGCCAATAAAATTTTATTCGATAATAATCAAGAACCAATCAATAAGAACCAATAAATATGCAACTAGAAAAATTCACCTACGACAACAGGCTCGTCCGGAACTTTGCTTATGCAACAATAGTTTGGGCAATTGTAGGAATGCTGGTGGGGGTGATTGCGGCTTTCCAGCTCGCATTTCCCGCACTTAACCTAGGTATTCCGTTTACCACATTCGGACGTATACGTCCCTTACACACCAATGCGGTTATATTTGCATTTGTAGGCAATGGTATATATACCGGTGCCTATTATATGCTGCCAAGATTGCTGAAGACCAGTATGTGGAGCCCGCTTTTAGGCAAAATCCATTTCTGGGGCTGGCAACTGATCATTGTGTTTGCCGCCATTACACTTCCCCTCGGTTTAACAGAAGGCAAGGAGTATGCAGAGCTGATCTGGCCGATCGATATCGCCATTACCCTGATCTGGGTGATATTTGGCGTGAACATGTTTGGCACCATTTTAACCAGGAGAGAAAGGCATTTATATGTTGCCATCTGGTTCCTGATTGGTACATGGGTTACTGTGGCGCTGCTGCATATTGTGAACTCATTTGCTTTGCCAACCTCTCTTACCCATAGTTACAGCTGGTATGCAGGTGTGCAGGATGCGCTGGTACAATGGTGGTACGGACACAATGCGGTGGCATTCTTCCTGACCACGCCATACCTGGGATTGATGTATTATTTTGTTCCTAAAGCTGCCAACAGACCGGTATATTCCTATCGCTGGAGTATCATCCACTTCTGGGCGCTGATTTTTATTTATATCTGGGCAGGACCACACCACCTGTTGTACACTGCATTGCCAGACTGGGCCCAGTCATTGGGTGTGGTATTCAGTATCATGCTGATCCTTCCAAGCTGGGGCGGTATGCTGAACGGTATATTCACCTTACGTGGTGCATGGGATAAAGTGAAAGAAGATCCTATCCTGAAAATGTTTGTAGTGGCATTGACCTGCTATGGTATGAGTACGTTTGAAGGTCCGATGCTGTCTTTGAAAAACGTAAACGCCATTGCACACTATACCGACTGGATCGTGGCGCACGTGCACGTTGGTGCATTGGGCTGGAACGGTTTCTTAACATTCGGTATGCTGTATTGGCTGATACCAAGATTGTTTAACACCAAACTATATTCCGTAAAATGGGCCAACACACACTTCCTGATCGGAACCATTGGTATCCTGTTATATGCCATCCCAATGTATTGGGCTGCATTTTCACAGGCGCTGATGTGGAAAGAATTTACCCCGGAAGGCCAGTTGAAATACCAGTTCCTGGAAACCGTTACCCGTATCATTCCAATGTATATTTTAAGAGGATTGGGAGGAACCATTTACCTGGGTGGCGTAATTCTGATGGTGGTTAACCTGGTTAAGACCATTAAGAGCGGTTCCTTTGTTGCAACGGAAGAGCACGAAGCGCCCTCTCTCAAATCCATTCCGCTGCCGCAGGGTAAGGTTTTCTGGCACTCATTGATTGAACGCAGGCCTGTTCAGATGCTGGTAATGAGCCTGATTGTGGTATCTGTTGGCGGAGCCATTGAGCTGATCCCAACTTTCCTGGTGAAAGAAAACGTTCCTACCATCAGTACCGTTAAACCATATACTCCGCTCGAATTGCAGGGTAGGGATATTTATGTGCGTGAAGGCTGTTATACCTGCCACTCACAAATGGTACGTCCTTTCCGTGATGAAGTGGCCCGTTATGGTGATTACTCCAAATCAGGAGAATTTGTTTACGACCATCCGTTCCAGTGGGGCAGTAAGCGTACCGGTCCGGACCTGGCACGTGTTGGTAATAAATACCCAAACAGCTGGCATTACAGGCACATGTATGCACCTGATGAAATTTCTCAGGGAAGTATCATGCCTGCATATCCTTGGCTGATTGAGGATGACCTGGACATTTCCACCACACCTGCAAAAATCAGGGCTATGCAAACACTGGGTGTTCCTTACGAAGAGGGATATGCAGAGAAAGCTAACCAGGATCTGCAGATTCAGGCAGACGAGATCGCTACCGAGCTGAAAGCGGGTAAAATCAAAGCGAATAGTAAGAAAGAGATCATTGCATTGATTGCTTATTTACAGCGTTTGGGCACTGATCTGAAAAAAGCTCCGGAGAAAGAAGTTAAAAATCTTCACTAAAAACATACTATGAAATTCAAACATTATCTCACCAGTATCGACCATGTCAGCATCTATCCGATGATCTCACTGCTGATCTTTACTGTATTTTTTGGAGTGGTAACCTGGTATGTTTTCAGCGCCAGCAAAGACTCCATGAATGAAAGAAGTAATATTCCAATCAATGACTGATAAATAAAAATATATGACACTTACATTTAAACCATACCAACAACTGTTCAGGAGGAAAGCCATCTGCCTCGTTGCCCTGTTGTTATCTGTTTGCACCGGCGGGTCTTTGTTTGCACAGGCTGCTGATGCGGCTGCAGCAGAACCGGCAAAGGCACCGGAAGTATATTACGACAGTTTTTTTGCTTATACGCTGTTGGGTGTTACGGTATTACTGGCTGCTGTGATCTACGTATTGGGCAATGTCTTCATTATGGCCATCCGTAACAAGATAGCCGAGCAGAAGAAAAACGGTACATTCACCAAAGCGGCTATCCTGATTTTAAGTTTCACGGCTGCCGGCAATTCGCTGATGGCACAGGATGCGGCGGCCACTGCTGCCAATACAGTCGTTTCTGAAACCACCATGTATTTCATCGGTTCCGTACTTGTCCTGGAACTGGGCATCATTTTTTATTTTACCTTTGGGATCAGGAACTTCCTCAGGAAAGAGGCAGCGATAACTGTTGATGCAGTAACAGGCGAAGTAGTGGTGAAGGAGAAGATTCACTGGTTTGACCGCCTGTACAAAAGGAATACGCAGGAAGATATCATCAAGCTGGACCTCGGCCACGATTACGATGGCATTAAGGAATTGGATAACAGTGTTCCAGCATGGTGGCAGTGGGCGTTTGCTTTTACCATGGTGTTTGGTGTGATCTATATTTACAACTATCATATTGCAGGCACAAGGCCCCTGCAACAGAAAGAATTACAGATGTCAATGGATATAGCCGCTGCAAGGCAGGCTGCATACCTGGAGAAATCCGCCAATAATGTGGACGAGAAAACAGTTAAGATGTTGGGTGAAGCGGATATCGCAGCGGGTAAGACACTGTTTACCAAGCCGGGAGCCTGCGCTACCTGTCATGCTGAAAACGGAAGCGCTATCGTGAACGGTGCGCCTGGTATCGGGCCAAATCTTACCGATGAATACTGGATACACAAAGGAGATATCGGCTCCGTTTTTTACTCCATTAAATATGGCTGGCCCGAGAAAGGGATGAAGTCCTGGAAAGATGATTATTCTCCCATGCAGATCGCCCAACTGGCCAGCTATGTGAAATCGCTGAAAGGAACCAACCCAACCCCTGCTAAGGAAAAACAGGGTGAGTTGTTTACAGAGGATGGCACCGCACCGGTACCTGCAGCAGATTCTGCAGCTGCCAAAACAAAATAAAATTGAACCGTTATGAGTAGTGAACAGGGAAATGAAGATTTCAGGAACCGGCATTCCACAGTAACCGAGAAGGGTAAACGTAAATGGGTGTATGCGTTAAAGCCCAAGGGCCGTTTTTACCAATACAGAACATGGCTGAGTTATTTTTACCTGGTTCTGTTCTTTGCCCTGCCTTTTATTAAGCTGGATGGGACGCCGAT
>JAECQP010000021.1 GCA_015999745.1 Sphingobacteriia bacterium
GTAAAAGAAACCTGAACATCCTGCATATTCCGCTGGCCGAAAAAATTATCCTGCTGCTGAAATACCTGGCAGCGGAACATGATATTCCATATGGAGGAGATGAAATGCTGTTTGAAATACTGCATTTCGACTGGTTCGCTATCCCGCCCATTGAGATTGCTAAAATGAGCGCCGCTGTAGCAGACAGAAAATTCAGCGACAATAAAACCTCTCTCCGTAAATTCATTTACGATACAGCCAACCAGCCTCCAAAAGATTTATTCAGCATTCCGGTAACAGGAATCAAAAAAGCAAGTGATGCATTGGAAAAATTAATCGGCGATGTGCCCAACTGCACCCTGCAACATTTATTCGAAAACCTGATCAGGGATGCCGGAGTGCTGAATGATATCATGCAGCAAGCGGAAAAACACTGGCACTTGCAGGTACTGACCGGTTTATTCGACTTCATTAAGGAAGAAACCAGGAGAAACCCCACATTGAAATTGCAGGAACTGGTGACCGTTATTGAACTGATGGAGAAGGAGGAGCTGAGCCTGCCCCTTGTTCAGGTAAGCGGTAGCGATAAAGGGGTGAATCTTTTAACAGCACATGGCTCCAAGGGACTGGAGTTTGAATATGTTTTCCTGGCAGGTTGCAATGCATCCAACTGGGAGAAAAAAAGAAAACCGGGCGGTGGTTACACATTGCCCGACACCATATTCGGATCACAACCAAAACTGAGCGACGAGGAAGAACTGAGGAGGTTATTTTATGTAGCGCTTACCAGGGCGGAGCAGCAACTGATCATTTCCTACAGCAGGTTTAAATCGGACGGTAAGGCCCTTGAACCTTCCATGTTCATTGCGGAAATTCAGGAAGAGCACCACTTACCGATCAACAGTGTGGTGATTAATCCGGAGCAGATCAGTGAATTCAGCGCACTGGCTTTCGAAGATCATTTAAAGCCGGAGCTGGAAAAAACAGAAGCGGAATTCATCAACCGGGTTCTTGAGAAATTCGTCATGAATGTAACCGCTTTGAACAATTACCTGAAATGCCCGCTGCAGTTCTATTTCAACAACCTGGTGCGTGTGCCCTCGGGTAAATCTGAGTCCACGGAATTCGGTTCCGCGGTGCACTATGCCTTGCAACGGCTGTTTCAGCAAATGCAGGAAAAAGAAGCATTTCCTCCGGTTGACGTATTCATTGGAGACTTTGAATGGTACATGCGCAGGCACCGGGAAAATTTTACCAAAGAACAGTTTGCAAGACGGATGGAATATGGAGAGGAAGTGCTGAACAATTATTACAATGCCTATCTGAAAGAATGGAATAAAATAGTGGTCATTGAAAGAACCATTAAAAATGTAGTGGTGAAGGGCGTTCCTTTAAAAGGAAAACTGGACAAGCTGGAATTTAACGGCAGCGCGGTGAATGTGGTAGACTATAAAACCGGGGATGTAGAGAAAGCAAAAGATAAGCTCCGTCCACCCAATGATAAAAACCCCGATGGAGGTGATTACTGGCGACAGGCGGTTTTTTATAAAATTCTCGTAGACAATTATGAACAGAAGAAATGGCAGGTGGTAAGCAGCGAATTTGATTTTATTGAGCCGGATAAGAAAAAAGAATACCGGAAAGAAAAACTGGTTATTACACCGGAAGATATCACCACCGTAACACAACAGATTGTTCGGGTTTGGGAAAAAATTCAGAACAGGGACTTTTATACCGGTTGTGGCAAACCGGAGTGTCACTGGTGCGGGTTTGTAAAAACCAATAACCTGGCCATCAGCCTGCATGAACCGGATGAGGAAGACGAAAACGAACCAAACTATTAACAGAAAGCTTTTAAGTTTACACAATCAAGCACCACCATGAATGCATTGAAAAAAATATTACTGAGTTTGCTGATTACCGGATTCATCACTTCGATGATGAGTTCCTGTGCCAATATCATTCCTCCCAGTGGTGGCCCCAGAGACAGTTTGCCTCCCCGTTTACTGTTTGCATTGCCCGGGGATTCCGCAGTGAATACCTCTCCCGCTTTGATTACGATGAACTTTGATGAATATGTAACCCTGCAGAACATCAATGAAAATCTGATCGTATCTCCCACTATAAAGAATATGCCACAGGTTGATGCAAGGCTAAGGGTGGTAACCGTACGAATCAAGGATTCACTGGATCCAAACACCACTTATTCGCTCAACTTCGGTACTGCACTGAGGGATGTAAATGAATCGAATATCCTGAAAGATTTCACGTATGTTTTTTCTACCGGCAAAACAATTGACAATTATTCATACAGCGGCAGGGTTTTACTTGCAGAGAAAGGGAAAACGGATTCTACCCTGATTGTAATATTGCATAAAAACCTGCACGACAGCGCCATTGTAAAAGAAAGGCCGCGGTATTATGCAAGAATCAACGGCAAGGGTGAATTCAGCTTTAATAACCTGTCGGCAGGCAGTTTTCGGGTATACGTATTGCCAAACGATTTTACCAGGAAATACGACGATAGCACCAAGCTGTTTGCATTCAGGTCCTTGCCATTGATTGTATCCGACAGTACGACACCCGATACCCTGTATGCTTATCAGGAATTCAAGGAAACACCTAAGGCCGTAAAACAAGCTGTTGTGCTGGATAAGTCGGGCAAGGAAGATAAACGGCTTCGCTATATCAGCAGCCTTGAAGGATCACAACAGGACCTGCTTAGTAGCCTAAAACTTGAATTCAAAAGACCCATCCGGCTGGCAGACAGCTCCGCAATTGTTTTCGCAGACAGCAGTTACCATAAACTCAGCGGATATACCCTGAGCCTGGATACCACCAAAACAGTTTTGAGCATCGGCTATTCCTGGAAGGAGCTGAATCATTTCAGGCTTGTGTTACCCAAAGAATCTATCACCGACACTGCCGGAATAACACTACCTAAAACAGACACCATCAAATTCAGTACTAAAAGAGAGTCCGATTACGGAAGCATTAAACTTCGCTTCAGCAGGTTGAATTTGACCAGGAATCCGGTACTTCAGTTTATTCAGTCAGACAACCTGGTGGAATCTGTTCCGCTGACCTCTTATGAGTTTTCCCGGAAACTTTTCCGACAGGGTACTTATGAAATGAGAATCCTCTATGATACCAACCGGAATGGAATATGGGATCCCGGTAGTTTTAATAAAATAAAAAAGCAACCCGAAATAGTGCAGCTGATCGCCAAACCCCTGAACGTAAAAGCCAACTGGGACAATGAGGTAACCATTGAACTGCAGTAGTGTTGCTTTTAAAGTGGATTCGTTAGTATTGGTAGAAGCCTTCCCCTGTTTTCTTTCCCAGGTTTCCCTGGTCCACTTTTGCTTTCTGCAGGGAAGAAGGAGTTAGTCGTTCCGGGCGGCCCAACGCTTCCCATACAATATTGCTGACACTGTAATTAATGTCGAGTCCGATCAGGTCCATTAACCGGAAGGGGCCCATTTTGAAACCTGCCGCTTCCATCAATGCATCTGCCTGTTCTATGGTCACCAACTCTTTTTCTACCATTTCCATGGCTTCGAGGTAGTAATGACGGGCCACGCGGTTTACAATAAAACCCGGGGCATCTTTACACACCACCGGAGCCTTTCCCAGCCGAAGCGCGAGTTGATATACCTGTTCTACCAGTTGAGGATCGGCATGATGGCCCCGGATCACTTCCACCAGTTTCATCACAGGTGCGGGATTGAAAAAATGCATCCCCACCAGTTTCTCTGGGTAATCCATTCCTGCTGCTATGGCATCGATACTAATGGAAGAGGTATTGGTAGCAAAGATGACAGACGGGTCGTTGATGGCCGCCAGGTCGTTAAACAGTTTTGTTTTGATGGCCTTGTCTTCGAGGATGGCCTCAATAATAATATCGGCCCGGCAATCGGCCAGGTCCGAACTAAACTGCATCCGGCTCAATACCTGCTCTTTTTCGGCAGCAGTAATTTTTGCTTTTTCTACCTGCTTATCCAGTTGTGCGGTAATGGAGGCCCTGCTTTTTTCCAATGCAACCGGATTCAGATCAAACTGGATGGTGGTAAAACCAGCCTGTGCGGCAAGCTGGGCAATGCCACTGCCCATTGTACCGGCACCGCAAACTGCAATTGTTCGAATGGTTTTCATACGCGTTAAAACAGCAAGATACTTACATCTTATCCACGACGGGCTGTTTGAGGTCATCAAAAGAAAAAATTGGTGCTAATTTTATTGCATGGCAACAATACTACAACAGCTGGATCTATTTGGCATGCCCGTGGAAGTGGCCCCTTCTCCTAAAAAGAAGAAACAGGCTGCACCAAAAAAAGCTGCCGCACCACCCCCTGTTGTTGCTGCGCCCGTTGCTGAAATTTCTTTGCCCATAAGTGACTCTGTGGTAAATGAGGAACCGGTGGTTTATGCCAATGAGCAGATTGTGGTAAAACTAAAACCCAAGGCGGTTCCCGCAGTAAAAGAACCGGTGATCAGGGAACCTGTAACCAGGGATGCATCCATTCGGGAATCATCCGTTCGGGAGGCGGTGGTTAAACCCGAAAGCAAAAGAGGGCGAAAATCCTTTAAAGAAATTGATGCTACTGCCGACCTGATTGATATTCCGGACGATCAGGTGCTTCAGCAAAAACTGTATTATTCCATCAGTGAGGTTGCAGGCTGGTTTAAAGTAAATACTTCGCTGCTGCGTTACTGGGAGAATGAGTTTGATGTCCTGCAGCCCCGTAAAACCAGAAAAGGCGACCGCCTGTTCCGCATAGAGGATATCAAGAACCTGCAACTGATTTATTTCCTCCTTCGTCAGCGTAAATTTTCCATTGAGGGTGCAAAAAGCTACCTGAAGAACAATAAGCAGAAAATTGATACAGAAACGCAGCTGGTGCAAACCCTGAAAGGATTCCGAACCTTTCTGCTGGAACTCCGTTCTTCACTGGGGAATTAATTAAAGCTGATGCACATTCACATCCGTAGATGATGCGGCCAGTTTCACCTGGTTGGCTTCCAGCAGTTCAATAATACGGAGAATGATTTTTTGTTTGTCCCTGGCAAATTCATCAAAAGACTGCTGGACTGAAGTATAGTATTCAATACTGATCACATGCGCATTCTTACCGGTATCCATCAGGTATACAAGGCTGTTCTCTGAAAATGGCGCTCCAACCAATTGCTGAATTTCTTCCAGCAGTTTATGGAGGCGTTCAGAACCTGCACCCAGATCAACTTCCAGTTTAATATCGCCCTTGCGTTGCGTGCGAAGTGAAATATTGTCTACGATGGTATCTACCATCTGTTTGTTAGGTACCGTAATAAATGTTTTTTCCTGCGTTCTGATGCGGGTGCTTCTCAATCCGATTTTTTCAATGGTTCCCGTAAACCCGTTCACTTTTACGAGGTCGCCGGTAGCAAAGGGTCTGTCGAAGAAAATGATAAAGGAGGCAATCAGGTTTTCCAGGCTCTCCCTGGTAGCCAGGGCCAGGGCGGCTCCCACGATACTCAACCCGGTTAATATATTGCCTACATCCTTGTTAAATGAAAAGCGGAGGATCAGTAGTATACCAATGATAACCAGGATTGCTTTAAAGAAATCCTTAAAAAACAGGATCAGCTGATTGTCTGTCTGGTCTGCGGTCAGGTTGGCTTTTTCTTCCAGCACCATCGCTATGAAGTCGATCAGCCTCAGGCAGAGCCAGATAAATGCAATGATCAAAATCCCATTGGTCAGCGAGTCAAGTAACTGCCGCGTAGTAATCCGGTATATTTTCACATTCAGTGCCTCGGGGAAATGAAGACCATCAAATGCGATCAGGCCAATCATCAGTACCAGGAAAAGATCCAGCGGTTGTACTACCAGGTTTAGAAAAGAATCTCTTGCCACACTTTTACCGGCCTTCCCTACCAGCTTAAAAAGCAGTTTGGCCAGGTATTTGGAAATGATGCGTTTGGTGAGTAAAGCAAGGGATATTACCAGCAGAACATACAAATAGCTCTCTACGGTATTGTTCAATATTATTTTATGCAGAATCTTATCCATACTGTACAAATAGCATTAGTGAAACGTTAGCAGTTTCATATCGGTTCCGTCAAATTCGGCGTAGGTAAAATTACGGATCCAGTCGCCCAGATTAATATACCGGCTGTTTTCGGAAAGTTTCAGGTCAATGGGATAGTGACGATGACCAAATACCAGGAAGTTGTAAGGATCTTTCTGAATCAACTCCTTACTATATACAATCAGCCATTCCTTGTTTTCCCCCATAAATTCCGCATCCGCTGTTCCGGTTTTTTCACGGCTTTTTCGGCTGAAGTAATTCGCCAGTGCAATTCCCCAGTCCGGATGTAGTTTGCCAAACAGCCATTTACAGACCGGGTTCCTGAAAATCTTTTTAATGAATTTGTAGCCATGATCTCCCGGACCGAGTCCGTCTCCATGGCCAATATAAAATCGTTGGTTGTTCCAGGTAAAAACGCGGGGTTCGTGGTAAACCGGAATATTTAATTCCTTTTCGAAATAACCGCTCATCCACATATCGTGATTCCCCACAAAAACATGAACAGGAATTCCTGCATCCGTAAGCTCGGCCAGTTTACCCAATAACCGCACATATCCTTTTGGCACTACAGAATGATACTCATACCAGAAATCGAATATATCGCCCACAATGAAAACGGCTGCCGCACTATTTCGGATCTGGTCCAGGAAACGGATTACTTTTTTCTCCCGGATCAGGCTTCCGGCAGCATCCGGCGCACCCAAATGAAAGTCAGAAATAAAATAGATTTTTTTATCCGGTGTAACTGTCATGAGTTTATTTATTTCTTTCCCGCAGAAAAGTAAGAATATCGCCACTTTCAATCAAATGCCCCTCCTCAACAGGACGATTGTACCAATATGCCCAGGCTGTAGTTTCCAGGTCATTTATATAAACCGTGGTGAGTATTCTTTTATAGAGCGGGACTTCTCCTTCATTGCTCTGCACGCCTTCATAATCGTCCAACTGAGCCAGGGCCCAGGAAAATTCATCCGCATGTTTAATGCTATACAGTTCGCCCTTTACAAAGAAATTTTCTTCGGTCGAAATGCCTACGATATTATTGCCCAGATCAAATAACTTTCCCTTTGCAACAGCTTCTCCTTCCAGAACAAAATATTTGCTGATGTATCCATAAGCAGGATGTTGAAATCCACTTCTCAGAGAGCTGTACACAAAAATTCTTTGCGGGTTATTCTCCATAAATGGTCATTATCATTCGTCAATCAAAAAACAAAATACTTCTTTTGGGCCATGCACTCCCACTACCAGCGTTTTCTCAATATCAGCCGTTCTGCTGGGGCCGGTGGCCAGGCTTACCATAGACGGGAAGGAGCTACCATACTGTTCTCTCAGTTTCACAATAGCATCCTGCACATCATACACCAACTGCTCAGGATGGGCTATACATATATGCACAGGCGCATAAACGCTTACTGTTCTTCCGCTTTGTTGTGCACTACTCAATAGCATACTCCCGGTTCTTGCAACCAGAGACTCACACCCCGTAAGCGCCACATCACAATGTGCAAGATCCTCTGTATAGGTAAATGTAAATCCGTTTTTTGCCAGCATTTCCTTAATGGCATCTTCCCTGCAATAAATATTTTTCCATTGACGGGTCTCTATCAGCACAAGCAACTGGTTCACCAGTTCCGCCCTGTTAAAACAATAAGAGAAACGCCCTTTCAGCCCGGTGAAATTTTCTGCAAACTCCAGCTCCAGCTCCTTGGCCGACGCCGGAAAATGAAGTGGATTGGCAGGGGTATCCGAAAAGGGAACAGGCACTTTATGGACAAGTGCCTGTTTGATTTTATTTAAAATATTTGCTCTTGACTCAGTCATTATGCGTTAGCAGGTGTTTCGTCGTTGGCGGGATTGCTATCGGCCGGAGCTGTGGCAGCCACATCGTGCTTTTCAGAGCCGGGGACGTCAATAGACTCGGCTTCAATTTCCAGCAATTTCTTTTCTTCAAAAGGACGTTTACCAATCAGCACTTCCACATCGCTTTTATGCAATACCTCCTTATCGAGTAATTCCTTGGCCAGTACCTCTACCTCGTGTTTTTTCTCTGTGAGGAGATTCAGTGTACGCTGGTAGGCGGCATCAATGATTCCGCGAACTTCCTCATCAATGATTTTTCCTGTTTCTTCGCTGTAAGGCTTGGTGAAAGTGTTTTCCTGTGAAGGGTCGTAAAAACTTACGTTACCCACTTTCTTATTCATACCATATGCGGTAACCATGCTGTATGCAATCCGGGTGATTTGCTGAAGATCATTGGCTGCACCGGTAGAAATTTTGCCGAAGAAGATTTCTTCTGCGGCTCTTCCTCCCAGTGTCATACAGATCTGATCCATCAACTGATCGGTATTATAAAGGTATTGTTCCGTAGGTGTGTACTGGGCATAACCCAATGCAGCCGTACCACGGGGAACAATGGTTACTTTCAGTAAAGGATACGCGTGCTCCAGGAACCATCCGCAGATGGCGTGTCCGGCTTCGTGATAAGCAATGATGGATTTTTCATGCGGAGCAATGATCTTGTTTTTCTTCTCCAATCCACCAATCACACGATCTATAGCATCCTGGAAATCACTCATATCAACCGCTTCCTTGCCTTTCCGTGCAGCAATCAAAGCCGCCTCATTACATACATTGGCAATATCCGCACCTGCAAATCCTGGTGTTTGTTCGGCCAGCTTATGCAGATCCAGTGTTTCAGAAACCTTAATCGGTTGTAAATGCACTTTTAAGATCGCTTCTCTTCCTTTCACATCCGGTTTATCAATAGAGATCTGACGGTCAAAACGACCTGGTCTCAGTAAAGCAGTATCCAGTACATCCGGTCTGTTGGTGGCAGCAAGGATGATAATGCCGGTATCTCCTCCAAAACCGTCCATTTCCACCAGTAACTGGTTCAGGGTATTTTCTCTTTCATCATTGCTCATGATGGCGTTTCTTCCGCGGGCGCGTCCGATAGCATCAATTTCATCAATAAATATGATACAAGGCGCTTTCTCTCTTGCCTGTTTAAATAAGTCTCTTACCCTGCTGGCGCCAACCCCTACAAACATTTCCACAAAATCACTACCACTCAGGCTGAAGAAAGGCACTTGCGCTTCACCGGCCATGGCCTTGGCCAATAAGGTTTTACCTGTTCCGGGAGGACCAACCAGCAGTGCCCCCTTAGGAATTTTACCCCCCAGGGAGGTATATTTTTTAGGGTTCTTGAGGAAGTCTACAATTTCCATCACTTCCACTTTGGCTTCGTCCAGGCCAGCGACATCAGCAAATGTGATATTCACTTTTGCTCCCTTGTCAAAAAGGGTTGCCTTGGATTTTCCAATATTAAAGATACCGCCTGCGCCGCCGCCGCCAGGACCGCCACCACCCATTTTACGCATCAGTAATACCCAGGCCCCGATGATAAAGAGCAGGGATAATACGGTATTGAACACAGGGCCAAACCATTCCGGATCTGAAACGGGGTTATCCGGCACTTTGGCCAGTGTAGGATTGGCTGCATAAACATCTTTCAGTTCATCATTGAAGCTTTTGATATCCACCACTTCAAACTCGAACAACGGAACACCCGTTACTTTTGATTTTTCCTTGCTCAGGTCTTTTTTAAACCTGGAAACATAAAAATCCTTACGAAGGCTGTCTACTTTAATGTAAACACGAATACGGTCCTTGTTCTTCACAATGTCCATGCGCTCCACATCTCCCTGGATCAGCATCTTGTTGATGAATTCCTGTTTACTGGTTTTAGACAGATCAGGAGAAAACCGCATGAACTGTGCAGAAAGCAGGATAACGGCCACTATTGCGTATATCCAATATATATTGAATTTCGGTCCCTTCTTTGGGGCGCCGCCTTTTTCTTGATTCATTTCTTTAAATTGTCGGTTTTCCTTTGCCATATCTTGATTCCTCTGATATTAATAATAATCAGGTCCTTATAAAATGCTTAGAACCTAGTTTTCATGCAGCTGCGACACAGCATCGCTCCACATCTCTTCCAACTGATAAAATTTTCTTGCTTCGGGGTGCATTACATGCACTACAATATTTACATAATCGATCAGTACCCATTGCGCAGTCTGTTTTCCCTCATGCTTATAAGGCAGTTCTCCGCAGATTTTCTTAACCTGCTCTTCTATATGATCACTGATGGCTTTTACCTGGGTAGTGCTGGAGGCTTCGCAGACAATGAAAAAATCTGCCGCAGCTTCAGGTATTTTCCTCAGATCCAGACTGAGGATATACTCCCCCTTTTTATCTAAAATGGCCTGAATAATGGTTTTAAATATTTTTGAATTGCGCGTTAACCTTACTATGGCGCTTTTTTCGCGGGTTTTCAGGACAGAAAGAGGTTCCAATAATGATGAATATTATAGTTAATTAATATTGCCTGTTTAACTTCGTCAAAAATAGTAATTCTTTGCCACGATCAGCTGTTAAAACTACCATAGGAAGCCAGTTTACACAATTATCCATTGTTGACAGTACCAACATTTATGCCATGAAACAATTACAGGCTAATTTGGCTGCTCACGGTTCGGCTTTTTTTGCCCTGGAACAAACGGCCGGTAAAGGGCAGAGAGGCAGAAAATGGCAGGCCAATCCCGGGGAAAACATATTGCTATCGGTGGTTCTGGACTCTTCTTTCCTGGTAATTTCCCAACAATTTCACCTGAGCCTGGTGGTTGCGCTGGCAACTTATGATTTTTTGCACCGGTATATCCCGGATGAGCTCAGCATCAAATGGCCCAATGATATCTACTGGCGTGACAGAAAGACAGGCGGAATCCTCTTAGAGACCAGCTTATTGGGGAACAAGTGGCAATGGACCATAGCCGGAATCGGGATCAATATCAACCAGACCCATTTCCCCGACCTCAGCAAAAAGGCGGTTTCACTGAAGCAAATTACCGGGAAAACGCATGACCCGGCTTTGCTGGCAAAAGAATTATGCGGCTGCATCGACCAACGGTACAGAGCGCTCAAAAAGGAAGGATTTGCCCCTTTACTGGAAGCCTACCGGGAAAGATTGCACAAAAAAGGAGAATGGGTTCGTTTAAAGAAAAACAATACCGTTGGCAAATATCTGATTCAATCCGTATCCGAGCAGGGAGACCTGGTAGTGGAAGCCGGGATGGAATATGTTTTCGCACACGGTTCCGTTAAATGGATCGGATAGGGCCGGGTTATACCTGGTTGGTAATCTTGTCGAGCAGATGATTTTTCTTGTCCTGAGCCAGATATACCTCCCCCTCATTGCTCATGATCACTACAAAGTCTTTCTTATCTACTTTTTTGATGTGATTCAGGTTAACAATATAACTCCGGTGCGTCCGGAAAAAGGGGCCTTCCGATTCGAGGTATTCAAAATCCAGTAATTTTTTGGTAATGGTCAGTACCCCATGACTGGCAGTAAATATTTTGGTATAACTGCCCTCTGCCTGCATATAGATGATATCTTCCTGTTTCACCACAAAGATGGTTTCAGCAGTTTGCAGCACTATTTTCTTCTCCTGCTGGTTAAAATTTTCGCGCAGAACCTGGTACTGCAACTTTTCATTTCCGGGCTTTTCAATATTCAGCTTTTTGAGCGCACGGGCAACATGTTCCAGGCGGACCGGTTTTAAAATATAATCCACTGCAGAACTTTCAAAGGCCCTGAGAGAATAATCGCTGTACGCGGTAACAAAAATGATTTTGAAATTGATCAGTTGCTCGTCGAAAAAATCCAGCAGTTCAAATCCGCTATAGCCGGGCATTTCAATGTCCAGAAAAACCAAATCAGGTTTCAGTTTATTGATTGTTTTTACGGCTTCCGGAACATCCTTACAATCGGCCAATACCTGAACCTGCTCAAAGTTTTCAGCTAAAAGTCCCTGCAATGCTTTTCTTGCATTGGGCTCATCATCTACTATAATCGCTTTTATCAATTCCATGCTTACCGAAGATAATACCGAACCCAGCTTTTATCACCGGTTTTTTTTAGACAGGGCATATAATTTGTGAAACCACCCTTTTTTACTAGAGGCCGGCATCATTTTTTGCATAATCCGGAATAATCAGCGTTATGGTTGTTCCTGCCGGCTGATTGTGTTCGTCCGATTTATCGATAATGGTGTAGCTGATTTTCTGTTTATAAAGTCGGTTAAAAAGATCAATCCTTTCTGCAATGGCTTTTGTTGCAAAACTGGATGGCTTGCTTTTATTACGTGTATTGATGATCGCAGATTGTTTTCTGCCAATTCCATTGTCTTCAATAATTACCTGAATGCCTTCATCCGTTTGCTCAAATGAAATGGTTAGCTTCTTAAGCCCGTTCTTATGCATCAGCCCGTGTTTCACCGCGTTCTCCGCAAATGGTTGCAGCATCAGCGATGGTATATAAATGGCTGTTGGATCTTCCCTGAGATTGGTTGAGATGGAGTAGCTGAAATTCTTGTCAAACCTGGCCTTTTCCAGCTCCAGGTACAAACGCAGATTCTCCATTTCTTCGTGCAGCGTTTGGAGCTGGCTGTCACTTGCCTTCAGTGTTTTTCGCATCAGATCACTGAAATTGCCCAGTAATGTGCCGGCTTCCGTTTTCCGGTTATCGTATAAAAGTCCCTGAACGGTATTCAGCACATTGTAGAGAAAATGCGGATTCATTTGTGAACGAAGCGCAACCAGCTGGCTTTTGAACAGTTGTTCTTTCAAGGTCTGCTGAGACAGTAATCTCCGGGACCACCACAGTAAAAACAGGTAAATAGCGCCAAAAAGCAGCAAGAGTATGCATGCAATAAACCACCATCTTAGCCAGAAAGGGACCATAATGTGGAAGGAGTAGGTCATGAGCTCGCTTTTATAATGACCACTCCTGTCCTGCGCCTGGATCTGAAAAATATATTTTCCGGGTGTTAAACGGTTGTAGGTAATGGAGGTGGTAAAATAATTGGTTGTTTTCCAGGCAGTATCCAATCCAACCATTCTATACCGGTAAATCAGTGAAATGGGCGATTTAAAGTGAAGCGCTTCAATGTTAAACACAAAATTGTTCATGTCATTTTCTACCTCAGAATTGTTTTTCAGCAGTACCCCGTTGGCCGTAACATTCAGAACAGGAAAACTGATCTTCCTTTCCTGTTTTTGTTCGGAAAATTGATTAACCAGCACGCCCGTTGTGGTTGCCAGAAAAAACCGATCGGGGTTTACTGTGAAATCGTTTACCTGCAGTTGTTCCAGGCCATATTGATCGGATAAATTACTCACCGTTCCTGTTGAAATATTTACCAGCTCAAGGCTTTCGTCGGTAAGCGCCCAGATAGCATCATTAAAATGAGTACACTGTTTAATGTTGTTGCTTTTTAAGCCATTGTTCTTATTGAATATTTTAACCACTGCGCCATTCCGGATGATGTACACACCATCCGTGGAAGTGCCCGCAACCAGGTCACCTCCTTTCATTTCGTAAAGCGTTCTGGCAATAACCGGTTTATCATTCAGGTCTTTGATAATTTGATATGATCCGTCGTACCTGTATTCGTACAGTGCGTCTTCATAAGCTACCCAGAACCGTTGCCGGTCGGATGAGGAAAACACTGAATTGCTCCGGGTATTTCGCAGTACCAATACCCTGTAACCCGACCTTGTCTGGTATGGTTTTGCATAGGATTTATACAGCTGGCAACTGAGTTGGGGCATGCGGTCATTGTTGTTTCCGTATTTCCCGTTCAGGATAAATGCGCCGTTGAAATAGGAAACAATGATATTGCCAAAAGGATCTCTTGCAACGCCTTTACTGTAATCGTATTTTTCAAAAGGATCCGGCTTATCTTCTTTGAAAATACCCCTTGTTGTAAAAATCAGTTGCTCTGTAGTGTCGTATGTAATGAACTCTATTTCCCGGGATGCAGAAAGATTGTATTTAAAAATAGTATTTGTCTGAACATCAAATCCCGCCAGCAATCCTTTGCTGCTGCCGGTAATTACCTTATGCCGGTTGATCGGTTCTATTGCTGTAATATTATCAATATTCCCGGCAGGGTGCATTTTATACAGCTTATTTTCCAGCGAAGGGCAGGTGAACAGGCCATTGTCGAGTGTGCTGATCCAGTAGTTACCCTGATAATCTTTTACAATATCCGTTACGCTCTGATCGGGAAAAAAGAGTGTTGTTTTCCCTGACCGCACATCCCAGAGATATCCCCCCGACTGGGTACAGGCCCATTGTTCATTGATGCCTGTTGTTGCAAAATGATAGACTACTGTGTTGGGCGGCAGGGAAATGGGCAACAGTGACCGGGTACTGTCGTTGTTAATTACAAAACCCGGCTTACGATTGATTCCTATGGGAGAAACAAACAGGGATGTACCATTGCTGATGGCGCGCGTATCCCCCATATCCTTATAGGCCGTTTTGCGCCAACCGCCGCCCCTCGGAACAGAATAGGTAAATAACCATGCATTGCCGCCATATGCATAAATTGTTTCACCGATATGGGTCAGATAACTCACCCCATCCTGGGGCGGTTCTATGGTTTGAACCGTATGCCCGCTTTTTTTACTGATCTGGTAGATTTCCTGCAACGAAGCAATCCAGATATCGGTTGAGGTTACTACAATATTTAAAAAAGTAGCTGCTGAAAAAGCAGCCTGGTCTTTTAATTTAAACTGGTGCAGCGTATCATTTTTATAGTAAAAGACCTCTTTGTAAAAATTCATGCACCAGATATTTCCCTGCGGGTCTTCCTGTAGGTAACTCAACGATTTAAGGCTGGTTTGATCAAAGGGAATTTCCGTAAATGACCTTCCGTTAAACCGGTACAACCCTTTATCTGTCGCCAGCCATAGATACCCCTTTGAATCGGAATGCATATCATAAATGACCTGCGTGGGCAGCTGTGCGGGATAGTTGAATTTCTGGAAATAAGGAAATTGTGCAGTGGCTTTCCCCAGCATAAAAAACAAGACCCAACAAATCAGCAACTGCTTCATATCCGCAAATATTAATAATATTAGCCTAAGTTAATATATGTGGGGCAGAAAAATGCATTATAAAACAGTTAGTAGTTTTCATGAAAGAAAATAGCCCGTTTAAATAAAAAAGTCCATACAAAATAAATAATTAATCAATTTTACAGCATTACTAACAGTAATAATTGGGGGTAGAGAGCTGCAATTAATTTGCAGCTTTCTTCATTTATAGGGCATAAGAACCGGATTGATCCTAATTTAGCGGAAATTATTGACCCGAATGCCCGAAATCAAACTCACTCAGTTCTCTCACGGCGGCGGATGCGGTTGCAAAATTGCCCCTGCTGTTTTAGATAGTATTCTCCAGTCTTCTGCACCACAACCTGCCTATTCCAATCTTCTGGTAGGGAACAGTAGCAAAGATGATGCAGCTGTTTATGATCTGGGCAACGGAACAGCCTTAATCAGTACAACCGATTTTTTCATGCCCATTGTGGATGATCCTTTTCAGTTCGGAAGAATTGCTGCAGCAAATGCGATCAGCGACGTTTTTGCCATGGGCGGAAAACCTGTAATGGCGCTGGCGATACTGGGATGGCCCATTGAGAAACTCTCTCCTGAAATAGCCAGGGAAGTGATTGAAGGGGGAAGAAGCATGTGCCTGGAAGCGGGCATCCCGCTGGCCGGCGGACACAGCGTTGATACCACCGAACCCATATTCGGACTCTCCGTAAACGGATTGATTGCCATAGAAAACCTGAAACAAAACAATGCGGGCAGGGAAGGAGACCTCTTGTTCCTGACCAAACCGCTGGGGGTGGGTGTATTATCCACTGCACAAAAGAGGGGCCTGCTGGAAGAAGCGGATCTGGCAGTACTGATCCACCAGCTCAACCAGCTGAACAAAGCGGGAGAAGCCCTGGGCGCAATTAAAGGAGTGCATGCAATGACCGATGTAACCGGTTTTGGTCTGATCGGACATTTGATGGAAATGGCAGAAGGCAGCGGGCTTGGCGCAACAATTTACTACAGCAAAATCCCTGCGCTGGAAGCAGCTAAAAAACACCTTGCACAAAGAGTGATGCCCGACGCCACTTACAGAAACTGGAATGCCTACAGCAGCCAGGTTGCATTTGGAAAGGGCGTAGATGTAATGCAGGCATTTTCCCTGTTGCCTGATCCGCAAACAAATGGCGGTTTGCTGATTGCAGCAGACCCTTCGGCCATTACGGAAGTGCGGGCTGTTTTAAAAAGTTACGGGCTGAACGATTTTATCGAACCAATCGGCCGGCTCACTGCAACGGGTGAAAAGAGAATCAGCGTGGAGGCCTGATCTGCTAAAAGACCATATTACCTTTGTTTTTGATTTGCTCGTTGGTTAATTCCACAATCATCTGTACCCCATTCAGGTTGCGGATGGTTTGACGCATCCAATTGCATTTTTCATCATCTACATATTCGTATTTCATCAGCCACAGAAAATCCATGTGCTTGAATTCGGGGAGCAGGTATTCCCCGTCGAACTGGTTCTGGTACAGATAATGCACCAGGGAATTATTGGGTTCTTTATACTGGTAAATAGAAAAATAATAGCTCCTGTTCTTCTTCTTCAGGTGAATTTCGATTTCAGGATTCAGCCTGAAATCATAGCCCAGCATATTGTTCAGCTGCATGCAAAACTGGTAGTTCTTCATAGTAGCGGTAATTCCGAGCAGACGTGTGTCTTCAAAAAAATCATCATTCAGTTCATCAACATCCAGGCGCAGTTTCATACAGCATATTTAAAACTCGATATCGATCTTCTTTTCTTCCGTACCACGTTTAATGATCAGCACGGTTTTATCTCCTTTCTTAAATTTGGAGAGCGACAGCATATAACTATTTACATCCACAAATTTGTATTCGCCCAATTGCAACAGAATATCACCAGCCTGCAGTCCTTTTTTTTCTGCCAGTTTGCCGGGGCTTACCCCGTCAATCCGCAAACCGGTACCGGTAAATCCATAATCCGGTATCACCCCTAAACTAACTGTAAAACGAGTGCTTCTGCCCATTTGTTGCTCTGCAGTTTTGGTAAAGGGAATTTTCCCTTTACCATCCGCCTGTTCAATAATTTTATATACCATCAGCAAAATGTCTTTCCCGCCCGTATAATGGATCTTATCCCAGTCGTCGGTAGCTTTGTGGTAGTCTGAATGACTTCCGGTGAATAAAAATAAAACCGGAATATCCTTTCGGTAGAAGCTGGCATGATCACTCGGACCACTGCCGGCGCTGTCAATTTTGTACGCAAGGCCCTGAGCAACGGAAGGAATAATATTGCGCCAAACCGGTGATGTGCCGTAACCACCGATCGTCAACTTTCTTGCTGTATCGTATCTGCCCACCATATCCATATTGATCATATAGTTGGGCATAATTTGCTTCGTTGGGTTTTCCAGCCAATATTTACTGCCGAACAGTCCCAGTTCTTCTCCGGAAAAATGGATGATCAGGTAGTTGTTTCCCTTGGGCGCTTTCCTGGAAAGCTTACGGGTTAATTCAATCAATGCTGCAGTTCCGCTTGCATTGTCATCGGCCCCGTTATGCACCACATGACCTGTATCGAGGGCATTTTTATCTTCCCCATAACCCAGGTGATCGTAGTGTGCACCCAATATCACAGTGGTGGGAGCATTGTTGTTGATATAGCCTACGATATTTCTTGCTTTTCGAATGCTTTCAGTAAAAAATACCCGTAGCTCTATATTCAGCGATGCCGTATAATCAGGCAGGTATTTTTTTTGCCCCTGTCTGGTCAGGTAAACAACAGGGATTGCCGCAGGTACGGTACGGTCGTTTTTGTTGAACTGAACATTGTCGGTTATGGAAGAGCTGTTATATAAAAACAAGGCCGTGGCTTTTTTGGCAGCAGCATTGGCTGCTTCTTTTTTGATGGCTTCCTCAATATCAAAATGCGGATTGTTCCTGTTTTCTTCCAATACATCGGTCAGGTCCCGGAACCAGGGCTGTCCTGCCTCGCTCAATGCAGGGGCCTGGTTACCGTTTGCAGATCCGGTAGCGCTGAATGCCAATGGGAAATAATCGGTTTTCAGCCCAAGTGTTTTACCATCAATTTTTAGCTGGGTGTTTTCATCGATCTTTTTGCCCTCATTGATCTCAAATTCCTGTATAAATCCATTGGGCCCTGCAGGTTCAAGGCCTATCTGTTTGTACTGTTCTATGATATATTCCATAGCCATCAGCTCGCCTTTGGAGCCGGTTCTCCTTCCCTCCAGCGCATCATCGGCCAGGTACTGCACATGTTTGGTCAGATTGCCGATAATAAAAGCACTTTCCTTAACAGCCTCTTTGCGCAGTTTGCGTTTAGACTGGGCGGGAGCAAGCAGGGGGAGTAACAAAATGATCGCAATCCATTTTTTCATAATAACAGTTTGTGGTACAAAAGTAAGCGGATGAAGCATCCGTAAAACGGATTCTGCATTAAATCATGTATATTCTGTTCCCGATCTCGTAACCTTATCCTGTTGCTTGCACCTACTTTTGCAACCTTGGCAACACCAAAGTTTCATATAGCATTAGTAGGTAACCCCAACAGCGGCAAAAGCTCCCTGTTCAACGCCCTCACCGGACTGAACCAGAAAGTGGGCAATTTTCCCGGTGTTACCGTAGACAAAAAGACCGGGATCTATTCTGTAGACAGCGACAAGGATACGGAGCTGATTGACCTGCCCGGCACCTACAGCCTCTACCCCCGCAGGGCGGATGAGTGGGTGGCATATAAAGTGCTGATGGGTGCTGATGAGTCGGTAAAGCCCGACATGGTGATCCTGGTGGCCGATGCCAGCAACCTGAAACGCAACCTGCTGTTCTGCAGCCAGATCATTGATCTGAAAATACCGGTCATCATGGCGCTCACCATGAATGATATTGCCGCACAAAAGGGGATCAAGATTGATATTCCTGGCCTGGAGGTGGAACTGGGCATTCCCATTGTTGCCGTAAATCCCCGAAAAAACAAGGGACTGAGCGAACTGAAAAGGGCCATTGCAAAGCTTACCCGCGCAACTCCTGAGGCTTCGGCCCGCAGTAATGATTTTATTGATGTAGCCGGCCTTGCCCCGGAAGCTATTAAAGCGGTACGGGCATTATTCCCCAAACTGAGTGAATATGCGGCCATCCATCACCTGATTAACTATGAAGAACTGGGCAGTGGGAATGAACAGGCAAAAATTCCGGAAATAATAGCCAGAACCGGTTTCAACGCCACCAAAACACAGGCGGAAGAAATCATGCAACGCTACAACCACATCAGGCAGGTGATGCAGAAAAAAGTGGTGGAACCCGGACCGCTTCAGAAAAAACTATTCAGCAACAAACTCGACAATATTTTACTGCACCGCACCTGGGGCTATCTCATTCTTTTAACCGTATTATTTCTGCTTTTCCAGAGTGTGTTTGCGCTGGCAGCCTATCCTATGGATGGCATTGAATGGTGTTTTGCCCAAATTAGTAGCTGGCTAACCGATACCTTGCCGGAAGTCTGGTGGAGCGACCTGCTGATTAATGGTATTGTGGCGGGATTGAGCGGCATCATGGTATTTATTCCGCAGATCATGATTCTGTTTGGAATCATCACCATGCTGGAAGACAGCGGCTATATGGCGCGCATCGGATTTCTCAGCGACAGGCTGATGCGTAAAGTCGGGCTGAACGGGAAAAGTGTCATGCCCATGATCAGCAGTTTTGCGTGTGCGGTGCCCGCCATCATGAGTGCCCGGAATATTGAAAATAAAAAAGAACGGCTGCTCACCATCATGGTAACGCCATTAATGAGCTGCAGTGCCCGGTTGCCGGTATACACCATTTTGATTTCATTGGTAGTAGATGATCATTATTATTTCGGATTTGTAAGCCTGCAGGGGCTCGTGATGATGGGGCTTTATTTTCTGGGCACTTTCATGGCGCTGTTTGTGAGCTATATTTTAAAGTGGTTCATCAATATCAAAGAGAAAAGTTTCTTTATCCTGGAACTGCCCATTTACCGGGCGCCCCGCTGGAAAAACGTGGGAATCACCATGGTGGAGAAGGCCAGGATATTTGTTACCGATGCAGGTAAGGTGATCATGATCATCAGCTTGTTGCTCTGGTTTCTCAGTTCCTTCGGGCCTGGTAGCCGGATAACCGATGTTGAAACCAAATATGCTGCCATGATCAAGGCGGCGCCACAACAGGCAGACTCCCTGAACAGACAGCTTTCTACCGAAAAATTACAGAACTCCTATGCCGGTATACTGGGCCAGGCCATTGAACCGGCCATTGAACCACTGGGTTACGACTGGAAGATCGGAATTGCACTGATTACCTCATTTGCAGCGAGAGAAGTATTTGTAGGAACCATGGCTACGCTGTACAGTGTGGAGGAAGCCGATGATCAGTCGCTTCGGGAAAAATTGCAATCCGCCACACATGCAGATGGCTCCAAAGTATATACCCTGCCGGCTGCATTTTCCCTGATGGTGTTTTATGTACTGGCTATGCAGTGTATGAGTACACTGGCCATTGTAAAGCGTGAAACCAAATCGTGGAAATGGCCTGTATTTCAACTATTGTACATGACGGCGCTGGCTTATGGAATGAGTTTTCTCGTGTATACCCTGCTTAGCTAATCTGCAAACTGCAGGTATACGGAAGTGCCTTTTTCCGGCTGACTTTCCACTTTAATAGAACCTCCGAGCATTTCAATAAAGTCTTTGGTCAGAATCAGTCCGAGGCCACTGCCCTTTTCATTGCCGGTACCTGCAGTACTCTGGTAGTGTTCGCCATCAAACAATTTATTCTGCATTTCAGGGGTCATGCCCACACCGGTATCGCTTACTGAAATCATAACCAATTGGCCTTCCTTGTGCGCATAAACCGTGATCACCCCTTCCTTGGCAAACTTATTGGCGTTGCTAATCAGGTTACGCAGGATGAAACGCATGGCATTGATATCTGATTTTACAAACAGATCTTCATCTACCAGGTTCACCATAATATTCGATTTCAGCGAAGACATGACCTCAAAGCTCTTGAACATATTGCTCACGAGGGTGCGCACATGTACTTTTTCTGTTTCTACCCCTCTGCCCCGCATCTGCATGGAACCCCAGTCTACCAGGTTGTTCAGCAGTTCCACGGTACCATCAATTTGCTTGCCTGCCATATTCATCAGTTCCACAGAATCCTGCTGACTGAGAATTTTACGTGCGTTCAGTTCAATGATAGACTTCACCGCACCGATCGGATTACGCACGTCGTGGGCAATAATACTGAGAATCCTGTTCTGCAGTTCCATCTGTTGCTGCAGTTTAATACGCTGCTGCTCCAATTGTTTATTCAGCAGGTTCTGGTCCAGTAGTTTAACTACCTGGCGGGCCAGCGACTGCAATGTATAGATTTGTTCTTCGTTTAATGTTCCGGGTCTGGTATCAAATACGGCAATCGTGCCCATTTTAAATCCATTGCTGTTGATCAGCGGGACACCTGCATAAAAACGGATAAAGGGATCCCCGGTTACAAGCGGGTTATCTAAGAAGCGTTCATCCTGTGTGGCATCATTCACTTCAAACACCAGGGCGTCTGTGGCAATGGTATGCCCGCAAAAAGAAATATTCCTGGGAAATTCAGTAGCATCGATCCCAACCCTGGCTTTAAACCACTGTCGCTGCGCATCAATAAGCGAAATCAATGCAATCGGGGTACGGCAAATAGTGGCAGCCAGCTTAACTACATCGTTGAACTCATCTTCGTATGAAGTATCGAGTACCTCATACCGATAAAGCTCTCTCAAACGCCGTTGGTCGTCGGATGGTATTTGGGGAGGTACCATAAAAAGATTGATTTGCTTTAACGGCTCGTTCCTTTTTCGCATTAAAAATGGACTTTTCCGGTTCTTTAACGCAGAAATGAGCAGTTTATTGGATGGAACAGGTAAATATTCTGCAATTATTTGCAGCATATTTACCTATTAATCAACCATTTAGATCAAATCCCAAGCAGCCAATATTTCTTCAGTATGATTTTTTGTGTCTGGTTTGGCGATGATTTTACGGATTACGCCGGTTTCGTCTATCAGGAAAGTAGTACGGGTAGTGCCCATATAGGTTCTTCCCATAAATTTCTTTTCGCCCCAGAGATTGTATTTATCTACGATCTTTTTTTCTTCGTCGGATACCAATGGAAAAGGAAGTTCAAACTTTTCTTCAAATTTTTTATGACTCTTTACACTATCTACACTCACACCCACCACCTGAAACCCTTTTTTTAACAAAGTGCTGTAATTGTCTTTCAGGTTACAGGCCTGAGCGGTACAACCCGGCGTATCGTCTTTAGGATAAAAATACAGAACCACTTTTTTGCCCTTGAAATCGGCCAGAGAAATGGCCTTTCCATTCTGATCAAGTGCTTTAAACGCAGGCGCTTTGCTGCCTTCTTTTAATACTGCCATGTTGTTTTTTTTATTGGTGCACGTTGTTTTGGCAGTTTTGAAACCAAGATTTAACCAATGGTTTGCTCATCCCGCCTTACATTTGTGCAATTTATTCAAATATCATGCCCAAAGATCAATCTATCAAATCAGTTCTCATTATAGGTTCCGGACCAATCATCATCGGACAGGCCTGTGAGTTTGACTATTCCGGCTCTCAGGCTGCAAGAAGCCTGCGCGAGGAAGGGATAAAAGTAGTACTTATCAACAGCAATCCGGCTACAATTATGACGGATCCAATGATGGCCGACAAAGTGTATTTGCTGCCATTAACGGCCGAAAGCATCGAAAAAATCCTGGAAGAGAATGAAATTGACGCGGTTTTACCTACTATGGGGGGTCAAACTGCGCTCAACCTTTGCAAGGAAGTGGAAGAACTGGGCATCTGGGAAAAATACAACTGCCGCCTGATTGGGGTGGATGTTGCCGCCATTGATACAGCAGAAGACCGGGAAAAATTCCGTCAGCTGATGGTTAAAATAGGGATGGCCGTGGCCCCCAGCCATGTTGCCAACAGCTTTCTGGAAGGAAAAGAGTTTGCCCAGGAGATCGGATTCCCACTGGTAATCCGCCCTTCATTTACCCTGGGAGGAACGGGGGGTGGTTTTGTTCACTCCAAAGACGAACTGGATGCCGCACTTGAAAAAGGTCTGAAAGCTTCTCCTATTCACGAAGTATTGGTAGAAAAAGCGGTTTTGGGCTGGAAAGAATACGAACTGGAACTGTTGAGAGACTGCAATGATAATGTAGTAATCATCTGTACCGTTGAAAACCTGGATCCGATGGGGGTTCATACCGGGGACTCCATTACAGTGGCTCCTGCCATGACCTTAAGCGATACTGCCTTCCAGGAAATGCGTAATAAAGCGATCCTGATGATGCGCTCCCTGGGTAATTTCACCGGGGGATGTAATGTGCAGTTTGCCCTGAATCCGGAAACCGAAGAACTGATTGCTGTGGAAATCAATCCAAGGGTGAGTCGTTCTTCCGCACTGGCATCCAAAGCAACCGGTTACCCTATTGCAAAAATTGCGGCTAAGCTGGCAATTGGATACAGCCTGGACGAACTGAAGAACCAGATCACCAAAACCACTTCTGCTTATTTTGAACCTGCCCTCGACTATGTAATTGTAAAAATGCCCCGCTGGAACTTTGATAAGTTTAAAGGCGCCAACGATACCCTGGGTTTGCAGATGAAGAGTGTGGGCGAAGTGATGGCCATTGGCAGAAGTTTTGCCGAAGCGCTGCAAAAAGCCTGTCAGAGCCTGGAAAATGAAGCAGTAGGACTGGGTTATTATGGAAAAAGCCTCATGAAGAGCGAAGAATTGGTTGAGTACATCAAGATCCCGAAATGGGATCGCGTATTCCGCATCAAAGATGCACTGATGCAGGGCTCTACTGTTAAATCCATTGCACAGGCTACCGGAATTGACAGGTGGTTCCTGTACCAAATACAGCAGATCTGCACGATAGAAAAGGATATGGCGCAGTACAGCCTGGAAACACTCCCTGCCGCACTACTGAAAGAGGCCAAGAAAGCAGGCTTCTCCGATATTCAAATCACCAAAATCCTTTCAGGCAATTGCACAGAAGACGAAGTGTATGAAAAAAGAAAGGCGCTGGGAATCACCCGTATTTATAAAATGGTGGACACCTGCGCTGCCGAGTTTGAGGCCAAAACACCTTACTTCTACAGCAGTTTTGAAGGATAATCAATTTATTTTATTTAAAAAGGCTGCCTCTTTTGGCAGCCTTTTTAATTTACTGTACAATATTTGCAGTTAAGCTGCATAAATATGGCAAAAGAACATAACCAGATTTTTCAGACCAGTAACCCAACGCGATGGCAGCGCTTTAAATGGGCCAGCCGTTTATTGGCATTTTTTCTTTTCATAGCAGTGCTGGCCGTTGTTATAGCCATAAGGACGGCTTATATGCCGAATATCCCCATTCTTCAAAGCAGTACATTCAAAAAAATACTGGAGTCACCCGAAACCACCGATTCCATAGCTAAAGAATACCAGGGATTCCGAAAATTCATCGACAACAAATGGGCCCGAAAGAACGGGGCTGGCCAATATGAACGCGAAGACGTTATTCCGGTAGCCGGACAGTTCAGCAGTGATCTGGGCGTCAGAGCGGCTTTTTATGTAGACTGGGATCCGCAGGCTTTCTTCTCGTTGAGAAGAAACATCAGCAAAATCAACCTTGTTTTGCCCGAATGGTTCTTTTTTGATCCGGAAGGCGACTCCATGGTGGTACGCAGAGAAAAAAGAGGTTATGACCTGATTAAAAAAGCCCGGGGGTTGAGGGTAATGCCGATGCTTACCAACAACATCAATGGCAATTGGAACGGCAACGTAATCCACAGGATTCTCAACAACAAAACAAAGCGGGAAAAACTGATTAATGATTTATACCGGCATATTAAATCTGAAGGATTTGCAGGTGTTAATATTGACCTGGAAGAATTGATTGAAGATGACAACAGCATACTCTCTGATTTTCAGAAAGAGCTCTACGAGAAATTTCATGCCAACGGATTGCTTGTTTCGCAGGATGTAATGCCGTTCAACGAGGATTACGATTATCCAACATTGTCCAGGTACAACGATTACCTGTTCCTGATGGCCTACGATCAGCATACATCAGGTACCAGGCCCGGAGCAATCAGCAGCCAGAAGTGGATTGAAGCCGCGGTAGACCAGATGGCACAGCATGTCCCTACAGAAAAAATAGTGCTTTGTATTGCCGGTTTCGGTTACGACTGGCCACAGGGAGGAGAAGGCACCGATGTTACCTATCAGCAGGCTTTAAGTATTGCAAAAGAAAACGGAAGCCAGATTACTTACGATAATGATTCCTATAATCTGTATTTCAAGTACACAGACAATGCCCGGCATGTAAGAGAAGTTCACTTCACAGATGCCGCCACCAATTTTAACACCATACGGTTTTCCACTGAATACGGGCTGGCCGGAACTTCTTTGTGGCGGATGGGAAGTGAAGACAGCAGGCTCTGGGATTTTTATCACCTGCCCCTGGATAAAGCTTCCGCACATCAGTTCAATTTTGAAGAATTCAGCAGGGTAAAAAGCAGCAATGACGTGGATTTTATGGGTGAGGGGGAAATCCTTGACGTGATTTCGACACCCACACCGGGAAAAATCAGAACCGAGCTGGATACATCGTGGATGCTGATCAGTGAACAGTTCTACGACACACTGCCTTCCATGTTTGTTGTAAAACAATTCGGGAAATCAGATGCCAAAAAGATGGTACTCACCTTTGATGATGGCCCGCATCCTAAATACACAAGACAGATTCTGGATATTCTGGATCACTACAAAGTGGTGGCTAATTTCTTTGTAGTGGGGATTGAAGCGGAGAAAAACATTCCGCTCATTAAAAGAATTTACAACTCAGGGCATGAGTTGAGTAACCACACTTTCACCCACCCCAATATGGCCACTGTTAGTAAACAGCGGGCCTTTCTGGAAATGGATGCTACCAGGCTCCTGCTGGAAGCGGTAACCGGCCGGAGTACCATCATGTTCCGCGCTCCCTACAATGCAGACAGCCGGCCGGAAACCATGGAAGAGCTGGTACCGGTGGCATTGAGCAGAACCAAAAACTACCTGACCATCGGCGAAAACATTGACCCGCTCGACTGGCAGGCCGAAGAAGTGAAAGACTTTAATGCCGACAGTATCTTTAACCGGGTGGTAAGGATGAAAGACAATGGCAACATCATTTTACTCCACGATGCAGGGGGTAACAGAAGCGCCACGGTGGAAGCCCTTCCCAGAATCATCGAATACTTTCATAAAGAGGGGTACACATTTACCACGGTAGCCGACCTGATGGGTAAAACCAGGGATGATGTGATGCCCCCTGTGCCCAATTATAAAGGCAATTACCTGCTGCAGTTCAATTATTTTCTGGCAGAAGCAGGCTATTATTTTGGAAAAATCTTCAATGCTGTTTTCATACTGTTCCTGGTGCTGGGTAGTATCAGACTGGGGGCGCTATTGGTATTCTCGACCCTGCAGAGAAGAAAGAAGAAAAAAGAGGTGACAGCCGGAAAAGCAGATGCCGGACTGGTGTCGATCATTGTGCCGGCTTATGGTGAAGAAGTAAATGCTGTAAGCTCCTTACAAAACCTGCTGCGCTGCGACTATCCCAACTTCAACATCATTTTTGTGAATGATGGAAGCAGAGATAAAACCCTGGAGCATGTTACCGCCGCATTCAACAATCATCCCAAAGTAACTATTTTGGATAAACCCAATGGCGGGAAAGCTTCTGCATTAAACTACGGCATTGCCTCCACCAACGCAGCGCTGGTGGTCTGCATTGATGCGGATACCAAACTGAAGCCCGATGCGGTAAGCAAGCTGGTACAACACTTCGATAACGAGGATGTGGGTGCTGTGGCCGGAAATGTAAAAGTGGGGAATGAAAACAACCTGATTACCCGCTGGCAGGGTATTGAATACATCACCAGTCAGAATATAGACCGGCAGGCCTTCGGGTATTTCAATGGAATCACGGTAGTACCCGGTGCAATCGGGGCTTTCAGAAAGCAGGCTATTAAAGATGCCGGTGGTTTTACCTCGGATACCCTGGCAGAAGATGCAGATCTTACCGTTCGAATCCTACGCTGCAATTATATTATCCTGAATGAAAACAATGCAGTTGCCATGACGGAAGCACCGGAAACCATGAAAATGTTTATGAAACAGCGATTCAGGTGGACTTTTGGCGTTTTGCAGACATTTTGGAAAAACAGGGATGCATTGTTCAACCAGAAGTACAAAATCCTGGGCTTTATTGTGCTCCCGGATATATTACTTTTTAAATATATCATGCCGGTTTTTGCACCATTTGCCGATCTGCTGATGCTGATAGGATTGCTCACCGGAAGTGCAGGTGAAATAGGTCTTTACTATGCCATTTTTATGTTCCTGGATATTGTGGTTGCGGCCCTCGCCTTTTACTACGAAAAGGAACCGGCCTGGAAGCTTGTTTGGCTGATTCCACAGCGGATTATTTACCGTTGGCTGCTCCTGATTGTATTGTTCCGGACACTGCGCAAAGCTGTTCAGGGGGAGCTGCAACATTGGGGTGTACTGAAAAGAACAGGAAATGTACAGGATGCCATCTAAAAAACGCTTTACTTTGCATCACTTTAGCGAAAAAACATACTATGAAACTGAAAGACATACAGGTACTGAATGAAAAGGAAACAAGGGGTGGATTTGGCGAAGGCATACACGAAATCGGCAAGGAAAACCCCAATGTAGTAGTACTTACTGCAGACCTGGCCGGTTCTTTGAAACTGGGGCCATTCATCAAAGATTTCCCGGATCGTTTTGTACAGTGCGGTATTGCAGAAGCCAATATGATTGGAATTGCAGCTGGTATGACCATCGGGGGTAAAATTCCTTACACAACCACATTTGCCAACTTCAGTACCGGTCGTGTATACGACCAGATTCGTCAAAGTGTAGCTTATAGTGATAAGCATGTAAAAATCTGCGCCTCTCATGCAGGACTTACACTGGGTGAAGACGGTGCTACGCACCAGATCCTGGAAGATATCGGATTAATGAAAATGTTACCGGGCATGACCGTGATCGTACCCTGCGATTTCAATCAGACAAAAGCGGCTACGAAGGCAATCGCAGCACACGAAGGCCCGGTATACCTGCGTTTCGGCAGACCCAAATGGCCTAATTTCACCAAGGAAGACGGAAGTGATTTTGTAATCGGCAAGGCACAAAAATTAAGCGAAGGAACAGATGTTTCCATTTTTGCCTGCGGGCATATGGTTTGGAAAGCCATCGAAGCCGGAAGAATTCTTGAAGAAAAGGGCATCAGCGTTGAACTGATCAACTTACATACCATCAAACCATTAGACGAAGCAGCCATTATTACCTCCCTCTCCAAAACAAAATGTGCAGTTACCGTAGAAGAGCACAATGTAATTGGGGGAATGGGAGATGCTGTAGCGCAGGTAGCTGCAAAAAATTGCCCTGTACCTATTGAATACATTGGTACCAAAGATACATTTGGTGAAAGTGGAAAGCCCACAGAATTACTGACCAAGTACGGTCTGGATACACCGTTCATTGTTGCAGCTGCAGAAAAAGCAATCTCCAGAAAATAGTTTTTTTCATAATAAGTCTTCAAAAACCGCAACAATACTGTTGCGGTTTTTTATTTACCTTACCTAACCTTTAACTACAGAAAAATCTTTAGAATTCAGTAACTTGTAAATGAAACAATATCCTTTTACGGCTGCTGCAAACAGTTGAGCCTCCCCCATTTTCTCAGCAAGGAAACTGTACAATGAACATTACATTCAACCATAAACAATTCAATAATCTTTTCCCGTTTCATATATTGATTGATCAAAATGGAAGAATTACCGGCTACGGAAAAACACTGGCCAAACTGGTTAATCTTCCTACCGGCGCTTTATTTTTTGATCAATTCAAAATAGTAAGGCCGGAAGGTGATATCCACCGGTTTGAACACCTGCTGCAACACATGGATCAGCTACTGGTCATTGAAATCAATCCGTCAAAGCGTATTCAACTAAAGGGGCAGTTTGAACTGTTGACCGATACAAAAGAGATTGTATTTGTAGGTTCTCCCTGATTCAACTCCATGGAAGAGGTAAACGATCACAACCTCAGCGTAGAAGACTTTGCTATTCACGATCCTTTGATAGATCTGTTGTATGTACTGAGAACACAGGAAAATATTACGGAAAAAGTGAAGAGCCTTTTATCTACGATCAACGCACAGCGCAAGGATCTGAAAAAGCTTTCTGCCATTGCAGAAGAGAGTACAAATGCTGTGATTATTACGGATAAGGAGGGCAGAATAGACTGGGCCAATAAAGCGTTCACCAGAATCACCGGGTATACGCTGGAAGAGGCAAAGGGTAAGAAACCGGGAAACATGTTACAGGGGCCGGACAGCAGCGGGGAAGCGATCGCTTACCTCAAGACCCAGATAAAAAACCAGCAGCCTTTTGTTTGTGAGCTGATCAACTATCACAAAAGCGGGAAGCCCTACTGGATCAGGATAAACGGGCAGGTTTTGTTCGACCAGCATGGCGAACCTGCCGGTTTCTTTGCAGTGGAGGAAGATATCTCCGATGAAAAAGAACAGGACCGAAAGCTAAAAGCTTATGATGAACGTTTCAGAAAAGCGTTGGAGAAAATCGGAGACAATGTATGGCAACACAATTATCAAACAGGGGTCACAGAGTTCTCCCACAATAATGCAGAGCTCAGGGATTTTCTTAACCTTAACAGAGGACAAGATGGTTTATGGTTGCTGAATGTTCACCCGGATGATAAGGCAATTTTGCGGGAAAATGACCGGAAATACGATAATGGGCTGATTGATCACCACAGCATTGAATACCGTATAGTTAACTCAAAAGGAGAAACCCGCTGGGTAATGGACAGGGGTGTTATTACTGAAACAGACAGCAATGGTAAGGCAATCCGGATCACGGGAACACATACGGATATCACCAAACTGAAAGAAGCAGAATCTGCATTTGAATCTCAAAGGAGTTTTTATGAAAGCATCCTGAATAGTATCCCAATGGATATAGCTGTGTTTAACAACACACATCACTACCTGTTTATCAATCCGGTTGCCATCAGGGATCCTGAATTGCGGAAATGGATGATTGCGAAAAGGGATGAAGACTATTGTGTTTACAGAAACCGCCCGCTGAGGATTGCAGAAGACCGAAGGGCCTTTTTTAATAAAGTGATGGAGTCAAAGCGCCTGCAGTCGAGGGAAGAAATGTTGCCCCAACCGGATGGCAGTAAGAAATACTTCATCCGGAATATGCATCCGGTGTTGGACGAAAAAAACGAAGTAAAACTGGTCATTGCTTACGGCCTGAATATAACCGACCGGAAAATCATAGAAGAACAACTTCAGCTTAACGAAAAGCGGTACAGGGATCTGTTTAATTACAGCCAGGCATTGATTTGCACACACGATATAACCGGAAACATACTTTCGGTTAATCCGGCTATCTGTACTGCGTTGGGTTACATGCAGGAAGAGCTTATCGGAAAGAATATTAAGGATTTTGTTCCCGCAACAAGAAGAGATCAGTTCGATGGTACCTACCTGAAAGAAGTGATTGAGTCTGGTAAAGCGGAGGGCGTATTTATAGTAGTCAGTAAAAGCGGAAAAGAGATCTACCTGCTCTTCCAGAACTATAAAGTGGAGGAAGAAGGAGCTACACCTTACATAATCGGATTTTCCCAGGATGTTACCAAACGCGTGGAAGCAGAAAGGGAATTGATCAAGGCCAAAGAGGCTACGGAAAAAGCAAGTAAGGTGAAGGAGATTTTCCTGGCTAATATCAGCCATGAAATCCGCACCCCAATGAATGGCATCATAGGCATTGGCGGCTTACTGCTTAAAACCAACCTGAGTCCCAAACAAGCCGACTATACCAAGCTGATACTGGAATCGGGCAATAACCTGCTGCATATTGTAAACGATGTGCTGGATCTCACTAAAATTGAATCCGGTAAAATTGAATTGGAACATATTCCTTTTGATCTTGCGCATAAGATCAATGTAACGATCAGTACCTTTACTTTCAAAGTGGAAGAAAAAGGGCTGAAGCTTTATTTCATCAATAAACTGGCCCCGGATACAGTACTGGTGGGAGATCCGTTCAGGCTGGGGCAGGTGCTCAACAACCTGATCGGAAATGCCGTTAAGTTTACGGAGAAGGGAAGTATAGAAGTCTGCGCAGAACAGGTCAGTGATGATCCCAGGCAATCACTGTTTGAGTTCAGGGTAAAAGATACCGGTATCGGTATTGCCGGGGATCAGCTTCCATTGATATTCGACGAGTTTGTGCAGGCGTCAACCGATACCAGCCGTAAATATGGAGGAACAGGGCTCGGCTTGTCTATCTCAAAGAACCTGGTTCAATTGCAGGGCGGTACAATCCGTGTAGAAAGTACACAGGATGTGGGTACTACTTTTATTGTAACCCTTCCCTATCAGAAGGGCGACAAATCGATGCTAAAGCCCGCATATTCCGAAATCCGTGTAACCGATACCATGGATAAAAAACGAATCCTGGTTGCCGAAGATGTAATCATTAATCAGATTATTGTAAAACAGATTCTGGAAGATTGGGGGCACGATGTAGTGATAGTAGAAAACGGCCAGGAAGCGATTGATCAGCTGAAAAGAAAGGATTTTGATCTCATATTGATGGATATTCATATGCCTGTAACAGATGGTTATGAAGCAACACAGATCATCCGGAAAATGAGTGATAGTGCCAAAGCATCCATACCCATTGTTGCATTAACTGCCAATGCTTTTAAAAACGAAATTGACCGTTTTTCCGAGGCGGGTTTTAATGATTACATCACCAAACCTTTCACCGAACAAAAACTGTTTCGTTGCATGGTAAATTTGCTACAACCAGATGTTCAGCCTGCCGGGGCCGAAAAGGAAAAAACAACGATTCGGTCGTTGGAAACGGCGAAGCCTTCGGAAAAACTTTATGATGTTACAGGTTTGGTGGGCGCCGATCCGGATGAAAACGATCGCGGGTTCATCCGCGAAATAGCTTCTGTATTTGTAAAAAATACCAGGATAGATCTTACAGCACTCCGCAAAGCGGTTGCAGCCAACAGTATCAATGATGTTTACCAGATCAGTCACCGGATGAAATCTTCCATTTACAACCTGGGCATCAAAGAGATATTCAAAATAATTGAGTGTATAGAATTTTACGCAAAGAGCAAGGAAGAAACAGAAAAAATACCTGCACTCACTGAGGAACTGGCCAACTACCTCGATAAGGTATTTGTTCAGATCAGCCAGGATTATGAACTTACATAAAGAAGGGTGATCTATGGTGCAAGGCGTTCGCGCTTCCATTGCTGACCGGGCTGCAATGTATATTGCAGGCGGTCGTGCAGGCGACTGGCTCTACCCTGCCAGAACTCAAAGCTTTCCGGAATCACGATGTAACCACCCCAATGTTCAGGACGGGGCACCTGGTTTTCGTCGGGATACTGCTCAGTTATTTTTTTGAAATTATCTTCCAGAAATTGCCTGCCAGGAATCACCTGGCTCTGTGGCGAAACCCAGGCGCCGATCCTGCTTCCCGGAGGGCGGGAATGGAAATACGCATCACTGTCTGCAGCAGCAATTTTTTGAGCAATTCCTTCAATCCTGATCTGGCGCTCCAGTTCCTTCCAGAAAAAGAGCAATGCAACATGCTGATTTGCTGCTATCTCCTGTCCTTTGGCGCTGGAATAATTGGTAAAGAACACAAACCCTTCGTGCGTGTATCCCTTCAATAATACGATCCTCGCTGAAGCTCTGCCCGCGGTATTCACTGTTGCAAGGGTCATGGCATTCACTTCATCAATTTCGGCACTGGTGACTTCTTCCCACCAGGAAGTAAACTGCTCGAAAGGATTAACGGACGCGTCTGCTTCGTCGAAGGATTTCAGCATATAATCGCGCCGGATATCGGCTATTGAACTGGACATACGCACTTTTTTTGCAAAGTTAGCCGTATTTCAGTAGATTATTCTGTTATATCCATCTTACTCATCTCATGCTTACTGGAGATATAGGTATATACCGCCGGAATAACCAGCAGGGTCAGCAATAAGGAAAACAGAATACCACCCACAATAACAATACCCAATGGAATACGGCTGGTGGCAGCGGCCCCGATGCTCAATGCAATAGGCAATGCACCTAATGCAGTAGCAAGACTGGTCATCAGGATCGGGCGCAATCGTTGCGTAGACGCTTCAATCACCGCTTCCATTTTTGGAAGGCCGATTTCTCTTTTCTGATTGGCAAATTCCACAATCAGGATGCCATTCTTGGTTACCAGGCCAATCAGCATGATCATACCAATCTGAGAAAATATATTGATGGTTTGATCAAAGAGCCACAAACAGAGTAATGCGCCGGCCAGCGCCAGCGGTACCGTAAGCATAATAGTGAAAGGATCCTTAAAGCTTTCAAACTGGGCGGCCAATACCAGGTAAATCAGCACCAGGGCCAACCCAAATGCGAAACTGGTATTAGAGGAACTTTCTGCATAATCCCTGGAAGGTCCGTTCAATGCGGTTTTAAAACTTTCATCCAGCAAACGCTGTGAAATGGCTTCCATGGCTTTAACCCCATCCCCGATGGTTTTGCCCTCAGCCAGTGACGCAGAAATAGTGGCGGCCTTGAAACGATTGTAATGATATAAGGTAGGCGGATTGGAACTTTCTTCCAGTTTTACAACAGCACTCAATGGAATTCTTTCTCCGCGGTTATTTCTCACATACAGTTTTTCAATGTCGGCCGGCTTTTGCCTTTCTCCGTATTCTACCTGCGAAATCACCTGGTACTGTTTACCATTCATGATGAAATAAGCCAGCCTTCTTCCGCTGAATGCACTGGAAACAACATCCGCCACATCTGCAGTAGATAAGCCAAGGTCCTTTGCCTTAATGCGATCAATCGTAATCTGCAATTCAGGTTTATTGAATTTCAGGTTCACGTCTACATTCTGGAAAGTTTTATCTTTTCTGGCTTCTTCCAGGAATTTCGGAATAATCGATTTAATTTTTTCAAAATCAAGGTTTTGCAGAATGTACTGAACCGGAAGTGACCCCCTTGATCCCAAACCCACAGAAATGGTTTGTTCTTCTACCGGAAATATCCGGGCATTATTGATCTGGTTTAATTTCTTACCAATTTCTTTGGCAATTTCTGACTGGCTGCGGTCCCGCTGATCAGGCTCCACCAGCCTGATCCTCGCAGTACCTGAATTGACGCCGCCCGAACCTCCAAAGCCCGGAACAGCAGCAAATACAAACGATTTTTCAGGAATGGAATCCATCAGGTAGCCCAGTAATTTATCGCCGGTTTCCACCATATATTGATAACTGGATCCTTCCGGTCCGGTCATCTGAAAGCGGATACTGCTTCTGTCTTCCAGCGGGGCCAGTTCACTTTGCAGGTCCTTGCCTATAAAAATGATTCCCACCAGGCAGGTAGCAATAATCACCCATGCCATCCAGCGAACCCGCAGAAAAGCGGTGAGTAATTTTCTATAACCCGACTCCATGCCACTGAAGAAAGGTTCTGTCATTACATAAAACTTACCATGCCCCGCATTCTTTCTATTCAGTACCACATTCAACACCGGAGTGATGGTTAATGAAACAAATGCCGAGATCAGTACGGCGGAGGCCACTACAATACCAAACTCACGGAACAGGCTTCCTACAAAACCCTGCAGGAAAATGACCGGCAGGAACACTACGGCCAGTGTAATAGAGGTAGAGATTACCGCAAAGAAAATTTCCTTACTGCCTTCCAATGCCGCTTTCCTTATCGGAAGCCCCCCTTCCAATTTCCGGAATATATTTTCCGTGACCACAATTCCGTCATCCACCACCAGACCGGTTGCCAATACAATACCCAGCAGGGTCAGCACATTCACCGAGAAGCCTGCAATATACATGATGAAAAAAGTAGCAATCAGTGAAATCGGAATATCAATCAGCGGACGAATTGCAATCAGCCAGTTACGGAAGAAGAAGAAGATCACCAGTACCACCAGTGAAAAAGAAATCAATAAGGTTTCTTCTACCTCTTTAATGGAGTTCCTTACATTTTGTGTCTGATCAATAAGGGTGGTTAATTTAAAATCTCCTTTCTCCGATTTCTGAATGTCGGCCAGGCGTTTATAAAACTCATCGGCAATTTTAATATAGTTGGCTCCCGGTTGGGGAATAATGGCCATACCTACTGCATTCACCCCGTTCAATCTCCAGCTGAACTCATACTGTTCAGGGCCAATTTCCACTTTGGCGATATCAGACAACCGCACGATACCGGTCGCATCCTGGCGGATGATCAGGTTCCTGAAATCTTCTTCCGAAGTTAAGCGACCCAGTGCGCGGATGGTGAGTTCTGTATTATCTCCATAAATTTTACCGGAAGGAATTTCAACGTTCTCTGTATTCAACGCAGTACGGATGTCACTAAAAGCAATATTGAATGCATTCATTTTATCCGGATTGATCCAAAGCCGCATGGAAGGGCGTTTTTGTCCGAATATATTTACTGCACTTACTTCAGGTATGGTTTGCAGCCTCTCCTGCAATACGTTTTCTGCATATTCACTTAACTCCAGCAAGCCCTTGGTTCCACTTTGTACCGCCAGCATAATAATGAAATCGCTGTTGGCGTCGGACTTACTTACAACAGGGGGCGCATCTACATCCTGCGGAAGATTTCTTACCGCCTGGCTCACTTTATCCCGCACATCATTGGCGGCGGCCTCCAGATCTTCATCAATATTGAATTCTACGGTAATATTACTGGCGCCATTTGAACTGGAAGAGGAAATACTCCGGATACCGGGAATCCCGTTGATGGATTTTTCCAGCGGTTCGGTAATCTGGCTCTCAATGATATCTGCATTCGCTCCCGCATAAGAGGTCCTTACGTTTACGACAGGCGGATCGATGGCAGGATATTCCCGCACGGCTAAAAAACTATATCCAACCACTCCAAACAAAACGATGAGGATATTCATCACCGTTGCAAGTATCGGTCGCTTTAATGCTAATTCAGATATATTCATTGTGTGAGGGTGCTGGGTTCTACTGTTTTACTAATTCATTCAGTTGCTTCACGCTTCTTACCTTAACATCAGATTTGGAGCGAACAAACAATACACCGGTTACTACTACACTGTCGCCCGGATTGATGCCATCAATTATTTCTGTTGTTCCTGCATTGCGGATACCGGTTTCTACGTCCACAAAAACACCTTTCCCGTCTTTTACCACAATCAGTTTCTTGGCAGTGGCATCCGGGATAATGGCATTGGAAGGAACCAGGATGCTTTTCTTTCCGATACCGGTTTGCAGGTATACCTTCACAAAGGTTCCGGGATTAACCGGGCTTCCTTCCAGTAACGCCCTTACTTTAAGGTTACGGGTGGTAGCATTGATCTGCGGATCGGTTGCAATCACTACTGCTTTTCTTTTGGTGTTGCTTTCATTAGATTGGATGCTTACCGCTCCGCCCTTTTTGATGAGATTGGTATAGAGTTCAGGCACATTGAAATCTATCTTCACCTGATCTACCTGCTGAAGGGTAGATAACAAAGTGGTTGGGCTTACATATGCGCCGGGGCTGATCTGCCTCAGGCCAAGTATACCGTCAAAAGGCGCTTTGATCACCGTTTTATCAATCTGGGCCTGTGTCACTGCCAGGTCGGCCTGAAAGCTGTTTACCTGATTCAGGGCCAGGTCGTAATCGGCCTGGTTAATCCCATTGATCGCCAGCAATTTTTTCAATCGCTGTTCGGTTTTTTGGGCCATCTCCAGTAATACCCTGGTTTTTTTGAGGCTGGCCTGAAGGTCAGCATCGTTGATTCTCGCCAGTACCGTACCCTTCGTTACCCTGGCACCATCCGGAACATTCAGGTAAGTGAGTCTGCCACTGATTTCCGGTGTAATATTGATTGTTTCCATGGGAATCACTGCGCCGCTCACTTCCACAGTGCCGGAAACATCACTGCTACCTGCTATAATTACATCTACAATTGTTGGCCCCTGCGATTTATTGTTTTGTACAGGTGCGGCTTTTTTCTGCTTACAGGCAAAGAGAAAAACAGAAAAAGAAAGACCAATAATAATTTTTTTCAAAAGTTGGTTTTTTTGGAGGGAATAAAGATAGTTTATATTTAAACCCGACCCTCCATCAGTGATGAATGGCCGAGGGTTCAATATTATCACCCGAACAGGCAGTCCGGATCCTGCTTACTCGTCTTTCCGGCGATACAATCCCCCCCTCCAGTTGAACCGGGAAGATTTAAATATTTCAAGGTTTTTTGTGATCCAATAACCCAGCTCCAGGTCGTTCAGGATTTTAACCAGTTCATAATCTGGCCGGAACCTGCGCATAAAAGTATCCAGATCGGGAGACTGCAGTTTGGTGATTTTACGGACAAATTGTTTGGAGAAACGGCTGTTTACATAATTCTCCTGCTCCTGTTCAATCAACCGTTGCTGCAGGGTGAGGATACTGCGGTTGTGTTTAACACGGAACATATTAATAATACTTTCCAGGTCAAAACCAACCGTTGCACCGGGGTTATAAGTAGGATTCCTGACAATACCCAGTGTGGGCTTTTTAAAATTAAATACTTTGGCATAGTCCTGCCTGTTCATCATGGAATCGTAGCGGTAATAACTGTTCCGCACTTTCACCGCAGGTAATTCAGTTGCCCGCACATGAATCATGACGTTGAAATGATCCGGGTTACTAATGGTATCCACCGCGTATTTCATGGTGGTTTTCCCAATCATAGAGAACCAGATGGAATCCTTTACCGGAACAACCAGCAGGTACCTTCCTGTGGAATCGGTGATGGTGCCCCGCCCGGAAGAACTCTGAACAGCTACAGCCTCCAGCGGGCGCCGGGCGGAGATATCATACACTGTACCACTAATAGTGGTAAATTGCGCAGATATTGAACCAGGCAGTGCGGCTGATAACAGCAAGATGAACAAACTATAAATACCCAACCTGATTCTCAAGTGCAATTTATTAAGTTGTAATATTAAAGCAGCCGCTGCATAGTTCCTCCATTATTAGCCGAATTAACGAGTTTTTTGCAGTTTAAAACTTTGTTCCAAGTATATAGGGAAGCATCTTACGCCAGGTTGGCCAGTCGTGGGGAATATCACTGCCCCAAACATCCAGATCATTCCAGATACCTTTGTCGTAAAGGATCCTGGAAAATCTTCTGCCGGCTCCGGGATCTTCAAAACTGCCGCTGCCAGTATAGATATGTATATGATGACTGGCGCGGATTTTTTGGAGGTACCATTCATCATTCAGATTAGGAATATAGTGTTCGGGGCTGTTGAAGTATACCTGGTCGTCCCAGAATCCTTTCGTGTATTCGGTTAAATTGTACACACCGCTCATGCAAATAGCGCCGTTCAGGATATCGGGGCGTTTCAGAAAGAGATTCATCGCATGCAAGGCACCGAAGGAAGCGCCACAGGTATAGATCAATGTATCATTTCCTGTTTTGCTGCGAATGTAGGGCACCACTTCATTAAATACATATTCATTGAACTGGTTGTGGCGGATTGCTTTATGCCCGGGAAGCATTTCATTATTCATCCAGCTTTCCTGATTCATGCTGTTGATGCTAAATACCTGGAATTTACCGGCATCGATCATATACGCCAGGTCGCCTATCAGCTGAAACCGCTCATATTCGAGGTAATCTGCCGCCGCAGTAGGGATCATCAGCACCGCAAAACCACTGTTCCCATATCGGGCAATGGGCATATCTGTTTGAACTGCCGTGCTGAACCAGGAGCTAAGTTCTCTGTTCATGACTATTAATTGATACAGCTCTTCCTGATTTCCTTCCAGAGATCCCTGTAACATTGAGCCGCATAGCTGCCTGCGGCAAAAATTTCCAGCGGCGCTTCATGTACACCCATTTTTTCCACATCGCTCAGGTAAGGAATATAATTTTTGAAGAACAGTTTGTCTTTATAAAATTCGTTGATGATTTCATGGTGCATGTTTTTCCGATGGTCCACCATACTGAAAAAGCATTTGATCTTACCGGTGTCCACATCATTTTCTTTGCAGTAATGCATGACCGTTTCAAAGGAACGGATAGACAGGGTGGTAGGAATATTCGGCATCAGGATCCAGTCCGCACCCTGAAAAACAGCATCATGTAAACCAGAAATACCCGGAGGGCAATCCAGGAAAACAATATCATATTGCTTTTTAATGCCAGAAAGCAGGGAAGCGATTTTTTTCTTAGGCTGCTTCATATCACTTAACAGGATATCTGCATGCCGCGAAGAAAGATCGGCAGGAATAATATCCAGGTTTTCGTACGAAGAATGCTGAATGGCATCTTCCAGTTCTATTTCGTTGCTCAGGATTTTCTTTGCCTCATTTTTAACGGAGGCACTAACGCCCAGGTAAAAAGAAGAAGAGCCCTGTGGGTCCAGATCCCAGATCAATGTTTTGTATCCTTCTTTGGCAGATAGATAGGCCAGGTTGATGGAAGCGGCTGTTTTACCAACGCCCCCTTTCAGGTTGTACAATGCAATGGTAACCATGGTAACTGTTTTCGGGTGTAAAGGAAGATAGTAAATTTATAATAAGCCTCCCAATAAAAGGCAGCCCAGCACAATAAAAGGGGCAGGAATCCGGTTTAGCCGGAGGAGGTAGAAAGTGCCGGCAATGATACCAATATCCCAAACAGCGGCCCATTGGAACTCATATATATGAACAAAAACATTGTCTTTCATCAGGTAGACAGTAGAACCGGCCATAATACCCACTACAGCGGCATTGATGCCTTCCAGGGAGCGGTAGATCACCGCATATCTCTTCAGATTCTGCCAAACGGGAAAGAAGAAAAGCACCAACAACGCACTGGGCAGGAATATACCAACGGCGCCGATCAGGCTGCCCAGCAGGTGCATGGCATCGCCCTCCTCACTCAAAGCCATTCCACCGGTAAAGGCGGCGATGGAAAATACAGGACCCGGAATGGCCCTGACAATCCCCGAACCGGTGAGGAAGTCTTCCCGGTCAATTTTCAATACATCCCTTTTATTTTCCTGGATCCTTTTGGTTTGCGGACGGGTAACATACTGTTCGTACATCAGGGGAATCAGCACATCCCCTCCGCCAAATACCAGACTTCCAAAACGGTAATTGTTTTCAAAAAGGTTAATGGCCTTTCTGTTTTTCCAGTTTTCGGCAGTAGCTGTTTCCGACCAATAACCGGTAACGCCGAACAACAAAAAAAAGAGGAGGATATTACCCCAACTGATTTTTTTAGAGGGTATTTCTTTTTGAGGAATTCTTTTCTCACTGAAATTGGTGGCAATGCCTGCCAGCAGAATCAGTACAGGGAAAACCCAGGGCGTTTTAAAGGCAAGAAAAGTGGCGATCGTTGCCATTAGCGTGATCACCCTGGTGATGGTATTGTGTACGGAAATTCCGAATGTACGGTAGGCAGAGTAAGCGATAAAGCCAATGGCCATGGGTTGAATAAACTGGAAAATAGCGGCTTTTTTTTGCAGGCCCGCAAAATAATCCAATAAAAAGGACAGGCCGGTCATCAGGGTACAGGCGGGGAGTATCCAAACCAGTAAAGTGAGCAGCGCCAGCCAAACCCCACCACGTTTGTACCCAATCAGGGTAAGGGTTTGAGTGGAAGATGCCCCCGGCAATAACTGGCAGAAGCCATTGTATTCCAACAATTCTTTTTCAGTAAGATCCCTGCGTTCCTGTACAAATGTTTTCATCATCATACCCATATGACCCTGGGGGCCGCCGAAAGCGGTTAAGCTGTGCAGCAGAACCGACTTCAGAAAGGGTATGTGACGAAGCATGATCATTTCTTCAGCCCGATTTCTCTCAAACGTTCATCCAGGTATTCACCTGCAGTGGCATCGGGATAAACTTTGGGGTTATTTTCATCCATACAGCTTTCCAAACAAGCCAGGCTCATTTCGCTTTTGGGATGCAAAAAAAATGGCATGGAAAATCTGCTGGTATGCCATAGTTCGCGTGCAGGGTTTACAACCCTGTGCGTTGTACTTCTGAGTTTATTATTGGTCAACCGCTGCAGCATATCGCCCACATTCACCACAATTTGCTCAGGTAACGATGTTACGTTCACCCATTCGCCCTGTTTGGTCAGGATCTGAAGGCCATCTGCCGAAGCGCCTACCAGCAGGGTAATCAGGTTAATGTCTTCGTGTTGTTCTGCACGGATAGCTGATTTCGGTTCGTGGATGATCGGAGGATAATGGATACAACGCAGGATGGAATTACCATCATTCACAAAATTGTCAAAATAATGCTCATCAAGGTCCAGGTAAAGAGCAATGGCCTGTAACAGGGCTTTACCACTTTTTTCAAAACTGCGGTAAGCATTGAAAAGGGTCTCATTGAATGCCGGGATTTCCACCACTACCACATTATCCGGGTATTCCGGTTTAAGGGGGTGGTTGCTACCCACTGTCTGGCCATACTGAAAAAACTCTTTCAGATCGGGTGCATCGCTCCCTTTGGCATGTTCACGGCCAAAGCTGGTATAGCCGCGCTGGCCGGCCAGTCCGGCAATTTCATATTTCAGTTTTTTCTCCAGCGGCAGCGAAAAAAACTGCTGTACATAGGCATACTGATCTGCAATTAACTGATCGGGAATGCCGTGATTTTTCACGGCAACAAATCCAACTTCTTCATAAGCTTTTCCCAGTTCCTGAACAAACGCAGCTTTTTGGGCAGCAGATCCGGAAGTAAATGCTGCTAAGTCTACGATGGGTATGGCCATGGCATATCGTTTAAGGTGAGCAATAAATGATGCTGTAAAGTACGAAACTCCTTGTAATGTAGTGGCGGCGTGTATAAGCGGTTACATCCGAATTTTTTATTAACGCCTGCCGATGACTGGTTTACTTCTTCGATTTGGGTTTCCGGAGCGCGGACAGTTCATTTTTGATCTTCTCAATGTCTCTGCGGAGTGATGCTATCAGAACGCCCAGTTGTTCCACATCCTGTTGAGAGGCAATGCCATAATTGGGTATCTTATCGAGCATTTGCTGGTTGGAGCCGGTCTTTTGAAAAAAATAGCTAACCTCCACACCCAGAATCTCTGCAATCTGCATAAGCCTTTTGGCAGAAGGATCTGTTTCGTCCCTTTCAATTTTGGCATAGGCGCCGGCTGTTATGCCCAGCTCTGCACCCATATTGTCCTGGGTATAATCTTTTTGCTCCCTGAGTTTTCTGATGCGGTATCCAATTGATTCTTTCACTCATCAAATTTGAGAAAGCGTCCATTTTTAAGCTGTCTTTAAAGTGTATTTTGCGGTATTTTCAGTACATATATTGTCATTAAGCAGCATATTTACACTTTAAAGACAGAAAAAGGCCTAAACCCATCCATGTATACATCTCCTGAAACAACCCGTCCAATGCCCTCACCCGGCACCAACGATCTGCATTTTCGTATGTTGAAGCATGAATACAGTTACAGTGCGGGAAGGAAATCGTCTGCATATGTGAACAATGGCAACAGGATGATGCAGGGAAGTGAAGCAGAGATCCTATTGGGTTTGTTACCTGTTTATGGAAACAAACTGGAATGCATTGGCCTCAGTCTTTGCAATGACATCAACAAGGGTACAGATGACCGGAACAACCTGCTTTTACCAAAGTTGAAGCTGGCTTATCAATTATTACAGGAAGGGGGGATCTTATTTGCAATTGCAGATGCCCGGCAGTATACCCATTTGAAATCGGCAATAGAACAGTTTTTTGGCAAAGAGCGCCGGGTTGCCGACTTCACCAATTACCAGTACAACAGTGAAGCGGCGATCATACAACACCTGCTGATCTTTTACAAAGGGGAAATGGAAGAAAGCAGTAAAGACCGGCTGACAGATTGCTTTTCCGGAAAACGGTTCCGCAACATGTTGCCGGCCGGCCTGATTCAGCATTGTATGTACATAGCCTGCAGTAAAAACGCTATACTGCTAAATGCAATCACCGGTTTTGATACAATGGCTGCACCCGTGCTGCAGTTGAATAACCTGGATAAGGGAAACCGGAAATTCCTGTTATTGTACCCAAACAATGCCACCGATGATTATACTGCCGGTCAGCTGATGCTTGCATTAGAGACAGATTTTGATTGTTACAGTCCGGGGGAGACCTTGTTTACCGGGGAATTATCCAGACAACTGAATACCCGCCTCCCGGTAAAGCAACTCAGGGAATATATCTGGTACACAGAAACGGGAACGGGTTTTATCGATAACTTTTTTTCACCGGAAGATCCTTATCTGTTGGGTATCCGGGATGGTATCGCCATTTACCTGATGTATGAATACGACGACGCCACTTTGCTGGATCAGGATTTTTTGTCAACGATGCAAACAGATGCCGGGCAACACATTATATATGCCCATCAATGCAGCCTTTCGGCAGAGTGCCTGCAAAGCAGGCAGATTCGATTTAAACAAATACCGGAAGATATCAGCAGGAATATTGATCCGGTTAATTTCCGTACACGCTTAAAAACTTGATCCGCATGATTTTTAACTGCTCCCAGTTATAATCATACTCCGCCAGTTCTTCCTGTGCAAGCTGGAGTGAAGAGGTTTCACAATTCTTGAAATATTCAATAATTTCTTCCTGGTCGGTTTCATCCAGCCACTCGTCGATGGCGTAATCCAGGTTCAGTCTTGTACCGCTTGCGGCAATGGTTTCCATTTCTTCCAGTAGTTCATCCAGCTTTAGGCCTTTGTTCCTGGCAATGGTTTCCAGTGGAATTTTTTTATCGACGTTCTGTATGATGTAGATCTTATTGCTTCCTGCATTGGCCACGCTGCGCATTACAAAATCATCGGGTTTCTCTATCTCGTTTTCCTCTACATATTTCGCAATCATATCTACAAAGGGTTTACCATATTTAATGGCTTTCCCCTTACTGACGCCCTGGCATTTTTCCATCTCTTCCAGGGTGGTAGGATATAGCGTAGCAGCATCCTGCAGTGAATTCTCAAGGAAAATCACAAACGGCGGCAGGCTTTTTCGCTTGGCTTCTTTCTGCCGCAGTTCCATGAGCATGGCGAACAGTTTCTCATCAGCGGCAGCGCCTGTTTGAGAAGCACTTTCGCTCTCATCATCATCAGCATTGGCGTCTTCAAATAAATTATTCAGCACAATCTTAAAGGAAGCGGGTTTTTTCAGAAACTTCTCCCCTTTAGGCGTCACTTTAATAAGGCCGTACTCTTCAATGTCTTTCTGCAACAGATTTTCGAGCAACATCTGGCGCACCAGGCTATTCCATAAGTGGGGTTCATTATCTTTACCAATACCAAACACGGGCAATGCATCGTGGCGGAACATGCTGATTTGCGGAGTAAGCCTGCCCATCAGTACATTCACTACATAATCGGTTACAAAGCGTCCATCCAATGCATTCACCACTTTCAATACATTTATCACATCATCTTTGGCTTCAATTTTTTCTTTAGGGTTCCGGCAGTTATCGCAGAGGCCGCAATTCGGCGTATCCCAGTCTTCTCCAAAATAATGAAGCAGGATTTTTCTCCTGCACACAGAACTCTCCGCATAGGCCACCATTTCATCAATCAGTTGTGCCCCAACCTCTCTTTCGCTCAAAGGCTTATCGCGCATCAGGTGTTCCAGCTTGGAAACATCTTTGTGCGAATAATATAGCACGCAAATGCCTTCCAGCCCGTCTCTTCCCGCACGACCGGTTTCCTGGTAATAATTTTCGATGGATTTGGGGATATTGAAGTGGATCACAAACCGGATATCCGGTTTATCGATCCCCATGCCAAAAGCAATTGTGGCAACAATCACCTGTACATCCTCATTCAGAAACTGATCCTGCCTGTCTGCACGAAGCTTCTGATCCAGGCCGGCATGATAAGCGACTGCTTTGATCTTATTGGCCACCAATAACTCTGCCAGTTCCTCCGTGGTTTTACGGTTAAGGGTATAGATGATCCCGCTTTTCCCCTTGTGCTGCGAAATAAATTTAACAATGCTCTTCACCGTTTGTTCCTTTTCAATCTTCGGTTGAATCTCGTAGTAAAGGCTGGACCGGTTAAAAGAGGATAGCAACACATCCGGATTACGCAGTCCCAGGTTTTTTACAATATCACTCTGCACCTTGGGCGTAGCCGTGGCTGTTAGAGCAATCACCGGAATTTCGGGATTGATGATATCCATCATTTCACGCAGGCGACGGTACTCCGGGCGAAAATCGTGTCCCCACTCCGAAATACAGTGTGCTTCGTCTACTGCAAAGAAGGAAATATTCAGGTCGCTGAAATACTCCAGGTTCTCCTGTTTGGTCAGGGTTTCCGGAGCAACGTATAATAATTTGGTTTTACCGCTGTTCAGATCGTCTTTTACCGCCTTGATCTGTCCTTTGTTGAGAGAAGAGTTCAGAAAATGGGCTACCTCGTCGTTTTCGCTGTATCCCCTTACCAGATCAACCTGGTTCTTCATCAGGGCAATCAGGGGCGAAACAACAATGGCGCAACCCGGCATAATCAGGGCAGGCAACTGATAGCAAAGACTTTTACCGCCACCGGTGGGCATGATCACAAATGTATCTTTGCCATCCAATAAGCTATTGATTGCTTTTTCCTGTGTACCCTTAAATTCCCTGAATCCGAAATATTGTTCAAGCGCCCCGTAAATATTGTAATCGTGAACAGGTCCTTTTTTGGCTGTTTTCCTGGCAGCAGGTTTTTTTTCAGCCGTTTTTTTGGTGGTTGCCATCTCTCAAAGTCGATTTTCTGAAGCTAGTGCGATCTATGCCTGTATAAGTTAAATAAAATATTCCTAAACCCCCTTAAAAACGCAACAAATTGTGACGAATGCCGGTAATTTGTAAATGGGGGAGCTAAGTTAGTAAACTGTGCCGGCAATATCGCCCCTTTGATGTTAAAGTTTACCTTTGTTCCAATGAAATCTACCATACTACAAACCGCAATCAACACGATTGAAACGGAAGCCCGATCTGTAAAAGGATTAACAGCTTACATCGATGATCATTTTGAAAAAGTGATTCATGCCGTTCATGGATCAAAAGGACGTTTGGTCATCAGTGGCATTGGTAAAAGCGCGATAGTGGCCCAGAAAATTGTTGCTACGCTCAATTCCACCGGTACTCCTGCGTTATTTATGCATGCCGCAGACGCCATACATGGCGACCTTGGAATGGTTACAGGAGACGACGTGGTGATGATTATCAGTAAAAGCGGAGAAAGTCCTGAAATTAAGGTATTGGTACCATTGATCCGGAATTTTGGCAATATGCTGATCGGAATGGCGGGTAATATGGAAAGTTTCCTGGCTAAAAATGCCGATCTGGTGATCAATACTACCGTAGACAAGGAAGCCTGCCCCAATAACCTGGCCCCCACCAGCAGTACCACTGCCCAAATGGTGATGGGCGACGTAATGGCCGTATGTCTTATGGAGCTGAATGGGTTCAATAACCGGGATTTCGCCCGTTTTCATCCGGGAGGCAACCTGGGTAAGCGGCTCTACCTCCGGGTGGAAGATATTGCTGCCGCCAATGAAAAACCGGCCGTACTGCCGGATGCATCGCTCCGGGAGGTTATTGTGGAAATTACCGAAAAACGACTTGGTGTTACAGCAGTAGTGGATGCTTCCAACCGGCTAATGGGAATCATTACAGATGGGGATTTGCGAAGAATGCTGGAAAAAACAACGGATATCAGCCAAATCCGCGCCAGCGATATTTCTTCCCCTGAACCGGTGACCGTTTCCCCGCAGGCACTGGCGGTAGAGGCCCTGGAACTGTTAAAGAACCACGACATCAGTCAACTGGTTGTTAGCGAGGAAGGACAATACAAAGGAATTTTACACCTCCATGATTTAATCAGAGAAGGAATTGTTTAAGAAAGCAATAAGTTCATATTAAACTCGTTCAATATTCGTGTACTATTGCACCTGATTTTTTTAACTGTTTAACACAAAAAATTGCAATGAATAAACACCATTATGTGGCAATCATGGCCGGCGGTATTGGCAGCCGCTTCTGGCCCAAGAGCCGCACTTCTTATCCCAAGCAGTTTCTGGACATTCTCAATACCGGAAAATCGCTGATTCGCTGGACCTACGAACGTTATGCAAATTTCATACCCAACGAAAATATATATATCGTTACCTCAGAAGAATATGTTGATATTGTAAAACAACAGCTACCTGAACTTCCCGTAGAAAATATCCTGGCAGAGCCCAGCAGAAAGAACACTGCTCCCTGCGTGGCATATATTTCTTACAAACTCCTGCAGAAGGATCCGGAAGCTGCCCTGATTGTGGCGCCCAGCGATCACATGATCCTGGACCCTGAAAATTTCAAAATCATCACCCTGAAGGCACTGGATTTTGTGTCTCATATCAAATCGTTGGTAACACTGGGTATCAAACCTACCCATCCTAACACGGGGTATGGGTATATACAGCATGAACCGATGCAGGTGGCAGATGGAATTTACAAAGTGAAAACCTTTACTGAAAAGCCCAACCTGGAACTGGCCAGGACCTTCCTTGCCAGCGGTGATTTTCTGTGGAACGCCGGCATATTTGTATGGCAGGTGAAGAACGTGATGAAGGCATTTGAAATATACCAGCCCGAAATGTTTGAGCTGTTTGATGCCGAAAAAGCACACTTCAACACACCCGGAGAGAAAGAAGCCATCAACCGCATCTATCCTTTATGTACCAATGTTTCCATCGATTTTGCCATCATGGAAAAGGCGGATAATGTGTATGTGATCCCTTCCTCATTCGGATGGAGCGACCTGGGCACATGGAACAGCGCTTACGATAACCTGGAAAAGGATTACCTGGGCAATGCAACCGCATCGGACAATGTAATTGTCATTGACGCCACCAAGTGTATGGTATCCGCACCACACGAAAAACTGGTGGTACTGCAGGGGCTGGATGATTTCATTATCGTAGATACCCCGGATGTACTGCTGGTTTGCAAGAAAGAGAAAGAACAGGCCATTAAGGAATATGTAGCCGAAGTGAAACGAAATAAAGGCGATCAATACTTATAAACGCTTGTTAGTTAAAATATTTAAGGGGATGATGTTCATCCCCTTTTTATTTATGATTACATTTGATATAACTTGAACAATCAGACCATGGCTCAACCCCGTACAGTAATTACCGGTACAGGCAGTTATATTCCGCCGCATATCAAAACCAACAAAGAATTTGCCGAACAGGATTTTTTTGGAGAAGATCATGTGAAAATTTCCACCCCCTCTTCAGTGATTGTAGAGAAATTCAAAGACATTACCGGCATTGAAGAACGCCGGTATGTTGGCAGTGAGTTCAAGGCTTCTGATATTGGTATCATTGCAGCCAAACATGCCATTGATGATGCGGGGATTGACCCCGAAACACTGGACCAGATCATTGTAGCGCATAACTTCGGAAACGTACTTAAAAATACCATCCAGGGTGATGCCTGCCCTTCGCTTGCATCGCATATTAAAAACGGGCTGGGCATCCGCAACCCCAACTGTGTTGCCTATGACATTCTGTTTGGTTGTCCCGGATGGATATTGGGCGTGATACAGGCCGATGCATTCATTAAAGCAGGATTGGCAAAAAAATGCCTGGTGATCGGAACGGAAACACTGAGCAGGGTGATTGATCAGTATGATCGAGACAGTATGATTTTCAGTGACGGCGCCGGTGCCGCCATTATTGAAGCGGTGGAAGGAAATAAAGATTCGAGTGGAATCATTGCAAGCAATATGCAGAGCGACTGTGTGGACGAACTGGAATACATCACCATGGGCAAATCCTATTTACCCGATGCCGATCCTGCAGTGCGTTATATTAAAATGAAGGGCCGCAAAGTGTATGAATATGCCATTAGGAATGTCCCCAATGCCATGAAAGCTTGCCTGGAAAAAAGCGGTGTACATATAACGGAGGTAAAGAAGTTTTTTCTGCACCAGGCCAATGAGAAAATGGATGAAGGATTTATCAAAGCGCTTTTTAAACTATACGGCATCAGAGATATTCCACAAAACATCATGCCAATGAGCATACATACATTGGGCAATAGTTCCGTGGCAACGATCCCCACCTTATATGACTTAGTGAAAAGAGGTGAGCTGGACGATCACAAGCTGGAACCAGGGGATGTAGTTATGTTCGCTTCTGTAGGCGCAGGAATGAACATCAATGCCATCTGCTACAGGGTTTAATAACCTCTTACATTCCTTCCATCCATATAATTCAGGAATGCCTTATTCACTACACGGTTACCACCCGGTGTTGGGTAGTTACCGGTAAAGTACCAGTCTCCTGTATTGGTGGGGCAACTGTCGTGCAGGTCTTCAATGGTTTGGTAAATTACCTGAACCGGCAGATCAACACCAGGAGGAGTAATGAGCTGCGCAATTTTATCAGAAATTTCCTGTGTAGTAAACGGCTTATAAATTTGTCTGACTACATTTTCGGAACCCAATTGCCCCTCTTCGCTGAGTTGATTGATCCTGTCTTTTACTTCTGTAAGCACATGCTCCATATCTCTTTCCTTCAGCAGGGCTATTGCAGCGCGGAAAGCAATAAAATCTCCGAGTTTGCTCATATCAATGCCATAACAATCCGGATAACGGATCTGGGGTGCGGAAGAAACCACAATGATCTTCTTTGGTTCCAGGCGAGACAACATTCTTACGATGCTTTCCTTTAAAGTAGTGCCCCGCACAATGCTATCATCAATTACTACCAGTGTATCTTCATTTTTGCGGACAGTTCCGTACGTGATATCGTACACGTGCTGAACCATTTCATTCCGGTTGGCATCTTCTGTAATAAAAGTCCGGAGTTTAACATCCTTGATAGCAATTTTTTCCTGACGGATCTTTCTGTTCACCATTTCTTCCAACTTCTCCGGGGTGAAATCATTTCCCCAGCTCAGGATCCGCTCTACCTTAATTTTATTCAGGTATTCCTCCATTCCTTTTACCAGGCCGTAAAAAGCAACTTCGGCGGTATTGGGTATATAAGAGAAGATGGTATTCTTAAGATCATAAGTGATGCTTTCCAACACGGTTTTACTGAGGTGATGGCCCAGTGCAATCCGCTCCCTGTAAATTTTTTCATCGCTGCCCCTGGAGAAATAAATTCTCTCAAAAGAACAGGCTCTTCGTTCCCTGGGTTCAAGAATCTGTTCAATTATACAGCCATCCTTGTCATCGGCAATCAGGGCCATGCCCGGCATCAGTTCCTTTACTTCGTTTTCCGCCACATTAAATGTGGTACGAATAGCAGCACGTTCACTTGCTGCTACAATTACTTCATCGTCTATATAGTAATAGGCAGGACGGATACCGTGCGCATCACGCATCACAAAACTGTATCCATTGCCCAGCAATCCGCCAATAGTATAGCCACCGTCGAATAAAGGAGTAGCTTTTTTCAAAACTGTAGTAACATCTGCCTGATTGGGATGTGCTGCATCTTCGAGCGACAGAAAATGATGAATCACTTCCATCATTGCAGCCAGGTCACTTTGTTTTTGGAAATCGCCCGGCGCCATTTTGATAATATCGAACAACTCATCTGTATTAACCAGGTTGAAGTTGCCCGCCAAAGCAAGGTTTTTGCCCGGAGCGAGGTTGCGTTTTATAAATGGATGGCAGAATTCAACATTGTTTTTACCCTGTGTACCATAGCGAAGGTGTCCGAGTAACAATTCTCCTAAAAAAGGGAGGTGTCCCTTCATCAAACCAGGGTGCAGTTTGATATCGGGCTGATACTTCTCCAACTCCTGAATTTCCTGGCCAATTTTGAAGAAAAGATCCGCAATTGGCTGAGGTGCATTGCTCCTTACCCGGTGCAGAAAGGGATTTCCCGGTTCGGTATTCAGTTTCACAGTGGCCAGGCCGGCGCCATCCTGGCCCCGGTTGTGCTGCTTTTCCATCAGGAGATACAGCTTGTTCAGGCCGTAGGTTACTGATCCGTACTTTTGGAGATAGTAGGAAAATGGCTTACGCAAACGAATATAGGCAAGGCCGCATTCGTGTTTAATTTCGTCGCTCATGGTAGTTGTTAAAAAGAAAGTGGCGAAGGTACAACTCCGCCACCTTTTTTTAAGTTAATTATACATAGGTTTTTTGAGGGCTGTTAAACTGCCTGCCAGCCATAAGAATTCATGGATAAAATGATCTATTGGTTTCTGGAAGTTTGGGTCCAATAACCTACCCTCGGCATCAAACTTCTTGTCTACGAAAGGGGTAATCAGCATATGCGGAGAGGTAATACCGAATAATGCCGGTATCAGCAGCAGCAATTGCTGACTGGAGCGCATACCACCCATGGCACCCACGGAGGCCGTGGCAATGCCAAATGCCTTCCGGGTCTGCTTGGGAAAATGATCCATCAGGTTCTGCAGGGCGGGGGAATAGCTGCCATTGTATTCGGGTGTTACCAGAATAAATGCATCTGCAGCAAACATGCGTTTGGCCAACGGTTTAAACTGTTCGGGGGTCTTTTCCACCGAGGTAAAAACCTCCTGCAACAACGGCAGGTTCCATTCACGTATGTCAATAATTCCTACTGTGTGCCCGGTGTGTTGCTTCAGCGCCTGGGAGAGATGCAACGCAACACGGTTAGAAACACTTCCAGCCCTGGGGCTTCCTGATATAATTTCTATGTTCATGGTATACTACTAACAATTATTAAAAGACCTGGTTCTGAAAACCGGAATTAAGCTTGTTTAATCATTTGAACAGACAGGTTTAGCTTAATTTCATCGCCTACAACCACACCACCGGCTTCTGTAGCTGCGCTCCAGGTTAAACCAAATGCTGCACGGCTGATTTTACCCGTGATTTCAAAACCTGCCTTGTTCTGGCCGTAAGGATCAGTTACCGCACCGCCAAAATCAACAGCCAGTTCAACAGGCTTGGTGATGCCTTTAATGGTCAGGTCGCCTTTCAGAGAATAGTCACTGCCTGATTTTTTAGTAAAGGCGCTTGAAACAAAGCTGATTTTAGGAAATTGGGCTGCAGAAAAGAAGTCATCACTTTTCAGGTGTGTATCTCTTTGTTCGTTATTGGTAGAAATGCTGTCTGCTTCTGCATCAAAGCTGATTTTTGCATCGCTGAAATCATCCGCTGAAGACTCCATTATAGCATCAAATTTCTGAAAGCTACCGGTAACATGGGTGATCATTAAGTGTTTTACTTTAAAGCTGATTTCACTGTGCGCTGTGTCGATTTTGTAAGTTGACATGATTTGTTGTTTTTGATTTGAATAATTATGTAAAAAAGATTGTTTACGCTTCAATAAGTACGCCCATTTTACCCAACTGATAATCCCTGAATGCTTCCATGATCTGTGTTTCATTGTTCAGCACAAAAGGACCATGAGAAGCAACGGGCTCTTTCAATGGTTCTCCTGTTCCAACCAGCACTATACTGTCTTCGATGGCATTCAGTTCAATCCCATCCCCATCTGTATTAAAAGTGGCCATATAGAAGGCTTCAATCTTTTCTGCCTGGCCCACCTGCACTAACCCGCTTACCACGTAGAGAAATGCATTGTGCAGCCGGCTGAATGGAATAAAATAGTTGGCACCCTTACTTATGTATACATTAAACATATTTACCGGAGAAAGCGGCAAAACAGGTCCTTTTATCCCGTTCAATTCACCTGAAATTACCTGGATGGAGGTCTTTTGGTCATCGGACCGTACCACCGGCGTTTCTTCCGCAGTTAACGGGAAATAAGCAGGCATATCCATTTTATTTTTTGCCGGGGAATTGATCCATAGCTGAACCAGCTCCTGTATTCCACCCTTTTCATGAATATCAACCGGAGGGCGTTCACTGTGAATCACACCCATTCCTGCATTCATCCATTGAGTACCACCGGCATAAACTACATTGCTATTTCCCCTGCTGTCGCGGTGATGCACCCCGCCTTTATAAATAAAGGAAACAGGTGAAAAACCTCTGTGCGGATGCGGGCCAACGCCTGCATGTTTCACATCCACGTCTTTGGAAACTTCCATGATGGCATGATGGAGCAAAAGAAAGGGATCCAGCATATCTATCTGACGGGAAGGCAATGGCTGACGGATGGGGAATCCACCCATGTCCATTGGCTGCGCAAAAGCAATATTTTGTATGGTTCTATGTATATACATGTATTTATTTAAAAAAATTTATACTTCTTCTCCCCTCAGCTTCTCCAGCAATTCATTCAACTGCCTGGCATCGCTGCTTTCAATCCTGACCATCTCCTCCATTAACGCATTGATCTTTTCGGTAGTGGCTTCCAGTATGGTTATTCCGCTTTGGGTAAGCGTGATGACTGTTTCTCTCCGGTCGCTGGGGGAAACAGAACGTTTAACGAGTTTTTTAATTTCCAGTCTGTCAATGATCCTGGGTACATTTGAGCTTCTTTCGATCATTCTGCAGGTGATGTTTTTCACACACATTTGCTCGGGATGCTTCCCTTTTAAAATACGTAATACATTGTATTGTTCATGGGTTAGCCCGTAAGCTTTCAGCTCGTTACTCATTCTTGTTTTCAACCACCAGGCAGTATAAAGAATATTCAGACTTGCCTTGTGCATCTCATCTTTGAATTTAGTACTTTGTATGGCTTGTTCCAGTTTCACTATGCAAA
>JAECQP010000056.1 GCA_015999745.1 Sphingobacteriia bacterium
GTTAAGTTACAAGAAAAAGGCGGAAAAACGAATCGGGCCAGGAATTTCCCGGCCCGATTCGTTAACAGATCAATGATATTTTTTTATCTGTGTTAATATTTGTACGCAAGCCCTTTCTTCTGTTCCTGGGTATTTCCCCAGCCTTTCGTTCCACCGCCGGTATAATTGGTTTCCTTTTCTGCAGTCATCAAAATAAAAGCACACCCCAACACAGCCGATTCCTCCTTTAAACGCTTCAGCGCTTTTCGGTCCCCTGTGGCAGCTGTATGGTAGTTAATCAACGCTGTTTTACCTTTTACTTCGGCCACTTTATTCAATCCCGCTATCTGGCTTTTATCTTCCAGGATCACTACTTTTTCCCAGTCGTCTTTGCTGTTCACGTCAATCTTTTCAGTGATCAACTCTTCCCTGCCGGATTTATATACGATTTTGTTGACCGCATACTTGCCAGCCACCTGCTCCGCATCTTCTCCTTCATATTTGTAGATGACAGTGTATTCAGCCACTTTTACTACAGATCCGGCTACCACTTTTCCATTGTGGAGGTACACTTTATCTGTTTGTGCTACAGATTTAAAACTGATGGCCATGCCTGCCAGGAGCAAATAAATGAATAGTTTCATTCTCATTAGTTGAATTATTAGCGATGAAATAAAGTGCAAAACTACACCCTTACCGGTCATCTCCGTCTTCTCCGGTCAGTCATTTCAACCATTTATCACAAGGTTTTGCATCAATCACGCAGCGCTGCCAACTATGCTGAAACGGGCAATGTGCCGATTTTCCAGGCTATATTAGCCACGGGCGTACACATTAAAAAGGGCCGCAGAAAAACTGCGACCGCTTGCTTAATAACCAATACCGCTGCTTCAACAAAGAGCAGCTTAAGGATTGGTAGAGTAAACAGATGATTCTTTTACAAACACCCGCCTGTTTAATTTCAATTGTGCAATAATCAATTCCGCCAAATCCTCGGGATGCATCACACGCTCTTCATTATTATTGATCAGGTTGGCCGACATGGCAAGATCGGTCACCACCGTGCTCGGCGCCATGGCTGTTACCCTGATGTTGTGCTTACGCACTTCCTGCATCAGCGAATCGGTTAATCCCATTACGGCAAATTTAGACGCGCTGTATGCGCTGGTGATGGCAGCGCCTTTTAGCCCGGCGGTAGAAGAGATATTCACGATATCCCCGGTCTTTCTTTCAATCATCTGCGGCAACACAGCGCGGGTGGTATAGTATACACCAAAGAGGTTTACTTTTACCTGGCGCTCCCATGCTTCCGGTTCCAGCTCCAGGAATTTACCAAATGCGGCGGTACCTGCGTTATTGATCAGAATATCTACAGGACCCAATTCCCGCTGTATGGAATCAACCGCTTTATTTACTGCATCAATGTTGCTGACATCCGCAGTTGCAACTGCTGTTTTTACGCCTGCTGCTTTCAGTGCTGCTGCAACAGACTGAAGGTCTTTTTCAGAACGGGCTACCAACCCTACGTTCACACCTTCGGCTGCCAGTGCAATGGCGATGGATCTTCCAATACCCTTGCCCGCTCCCGTAACCAATGCTGTTTTCCCTTTTAATGATTCCATGTTTTCGTTTTTTTCCGGCGCCGCCGGTGAATGATGAAATAAAATGATATTGGTGCTGCCTGCGCTATTCCGGTAAAGCAGGATAATCGGTATATCCTTTTGCTCCGGGCACATAGAATGTTGCAGGATCTGCCGTATTCAGCGGCGCGTCTGTTTCATACCGTTTTACCAGATCTGGGTTGGCAATAAACGGCACACCGAATGCAACAAGATCCGCATCTCCGTCTTCCAATACTTTGATGGCTTTTGCTTTATCAAATCCTTTGTTAATGATCAGTGTTCCCTTGTAAAGCGGTCTGAAATGTTTGGCTACCTGTGTTACAGCATGCGGAACATCATCAACCGGCACAAAAGGCTCTGTGAGGTGCAGGTATGCCAGGCCATAATCGTTCATCCGCTGTACAATATATTCATGCGTTGGAATGGTCAGCTCATCTACCAGCATTCCCTGGCCATTGTGCAGGGACGGATTCAAACGAATACCTACGCGGTTCATCGGAATCACGGCTTTTAAAGCATCCAGTATTTCGAACAGAATGCGTGCGCGGTTTTCTATACTTCCGCCATATGCATCGGTGCGCTGGTTAGAACAGCCATTGAAAAACTGGTGTAGCAGATATCCGTTGGCTGCATGCAATTCAACTCCGTCAAATCCTGCCCTTACTGCATTGGCAGCGGCATTGGTGAAATCGCGGATGGTTTGCTGAATATCGGAAACGGTCATTTCCCCGGGCACAACTGTATCCACAAGACCTTTTTCGGTATAGGCCTTCGCATTGGGATTAATGGCAGACGGTGCCAGCGGCAGTTCGCCATTGTGCAGATCGGGATGAGATAATCTGCCCACATGCCAGATCTGGGCAAAGATTTTGCCGCCCTTTGCATGCACGGCATCCGTTACCAGCTTCCATCCGGCCACCTGATCATCGCTGTATATGCCGGGCACATTGATAAAGCCCACTCCTTTTTTACTGATGAATGTTCCTTCCGTAACAATCAGCCCTGCAGTTGCTCGCTGCGCATAATATTCTGCAGTTAATGCTGTGGCTACATTTCCTTCATTGCTGGAACGGCTGCGGGTCATTGGCGCCATCACCATTCTGTTCTGAAGCGTTAACCCCGAAAGGTCATAAGGGGTAAATAAAATTGCTTTTTCCATAGATTTCTTTTAGATGATTGAGTTGAAATGAATATCGTGTAATAAGGCCCTTGCGGTGTTGATCGCTTCGGCATCATTTCCACTGATGCGTTCGTTGTTGCCGGTACCTGCCGGTAAATACAGTGCAACGGTGACGATACCGGAATGAGGCAGTTGTTGCTTTAATACAGCCAGTGCATTTTCTTCCGGTTTCTCCAGCAGAAAGAGTACGGTTTTGCGGGTCACAACCTCCTGCATTTTAGCAACCAGGTGATCCCGCTCCGAAAACGGCAATGTAAACAGGATGATGTCCGCCTCCCAGGAAGCTTCCTTACAACAGGATACCGCTTCCACATCCGGATGCGAACAGGACTGGCTGATTTCGGCCTGTATTGCGGGCAGGGCTCCCTGCTTTGGATCCATTAACAATAACCTGTAAGGACCTGTTGAGAGGGCTTTTGCAAATGCGGCGCCGTACCTGCCGGCGGCCCCGATAATTGCGATGGTTTGCTTGAAGGCCATGGTGATAATTGAAGCGCAAAGCTATTCGAACCGCTGGCTTTCGGGCTTGATCAATGACAAGAAAATCACTTGATCTGGATCAATGTTTTTACTTTTTCTGAGACAGGTGTTTCCGGATCCTGCTCAGTGTTTCCGGAGTGATGCCCAGGTAAGACGCAATCAGATGTAAGGGGATACGCTGCATGAGCTGCGGATTGGATTCGGCCAGCCGGATGTATTTTTCTTCGGCGGAATAACTGATGGAACTGATCAGCCTTCGCTCCTTGGATATGATGTTGTTCTGAAAGAGGATTCTGAAATACCGTTCCATCCGGGGAACCTGCACCATCATCTGTTCAAACCCTTCCAGCGTAATCATGAGCAGTTCCGCATCTTCGATGGCGTCAATATTATAATTGGAGGGTTCTCCCGACAGGAAACTATAGGTATCGGCCATCCACCAGCCTTCCAGGGCAAAATGGATCATGTGTTCACCCCCCTTCGCGTCTACATTGTAAGACCGTAGCACCCCCTTTTCTACAAATGCAAGGTACCTGCACACTTCGCCTTCCTGCAACAGGTATTGCTTTCTGCGCAATTTTTTGGGAGTGAAATAGGTCTTTACCTCATTCTGCTCAGCCGCCGTAAGGCTTACCTTTTGATTGATATGGGTAAAAAACAGTTTGAACATTCCTGCAAAAGTACGTCCTTAGTTCCTTAACTTGTTTTCGAAGAATCCTTTCTATATGAAGTATTGCTGCCTGATACTGCTGTTCTGTTTTACCCGCTCAATCACCCTGCCTGCACAAACGCCTTTTGAAGCCCATCCTGCATGGGCGGAAAATGCCATCTGGTACCAGATTTTTGTGGAGCGGTTTTACAATGGCGATCATCAGAATGATCCGGTACCCACCAACATGAACAGCGTTCCCATGAACCAGTTTACCCCGCCCGGATGGAAACTGAGCAACTGGACCGGCAACTGGTACAGTAAAGACAACTGGTGGAAAGAACAGGACGGCGCTTTCAACAATATGCTGCAGTACCGCCGGTATGGCGGCGACCTGAGAGGGGTTTTGCAAAAACTGGACTACCTGCAGCAACTGGGCATCACCGCCCTGTACCTGAACCCCATCAACGATGCACCCTCCCTGCATAAATACGATGCCAGAAATTATCATCACGCAGATGTTCATTTTGGACCCGATCCGGAAGGTGACCTGGCCATCATGGCCAAAGAAAATCCGGCAGATCCATCCACCTGGCAATGGACTGCTGCCGATAAACAGTTCCTGGAACTGATTCGTCAGGCGCATCAACGGGGCATCCGCATCATTTTGGATTATTCATGGAACCATGTGGGTACCATGTTCTGGGCATGGCAGGATGTGTTGAAAAACCAATCGCTTTCTCCCTATAAAGACTGGTTTGATATTCAGCGCTTCGATGACCCTTCTACTGCCATCAATGAATTCAGCTACAGGGGATGGCTGAATATTCCGCATTTGCCGGAACTGAAAAAAACAACTATCACCACTATCCGAAAGGGCGGCCTGCCTTACGAAGGCAATATCGCCGACGGCGCTAAACAACATATTTTTGCTGTTTCAAAAAGATGGCTTGCACCGGATGGCGATACCAGCAAGGGTATTGACGGATTCCGGCTGGATGTGGCCGACCATGTAGGGCTTGGATTCTGGAGAGACTACAGAAAATTTGTCCGGTCCGTTCAACCCAATGCTTACCTGGTGGGGGAAATCTGGTGGGAAGAATGGCCCGACCGGCTCATGAACCCCGCCCCCTTTACTGGCGGAACTGTTTTTGATGCGGTGATGTTTTACCAGGTTTACCGTCCGGCAAGATCTTTTTTTGCAAAGGTTGATGCTCCGATTACTGCAGAACAGTTCAGAGACAGTTTATTGTTTCAGTGGAACAGGCTTCGGCCGCAAACCAACCGGGCCATGATGAATGTTTCCTCCACACATGATGCCCCCCGGCTACTTTCCTGCTTTTACAATCCGGGGAAATACAAGTACAGGGCCGGCCCCGGCGAAAACCCCGCTTACCGGACCGGTAAGCCGGATGCCGAAACCTATCAGCGTGTACGGCAATACCTGGTTCATCTGTTCACCAGCATCGGTGCACCTCAAATCTGGAACGGTGAGGAAATGGGCATGTGGGGCGGTGATGACCCCGACTGTCGCAAACCGCTCTGGTGGACAGAATTTCAATTTGAACCGGAGAGCCGGAACAATGGCCCGGTAGCCGCCTCAGTCGAAAGAACGGCAAAGGATTCCGTAAGCTTTAACCAGGAACAATTTAACTGGTACCGGCGCCTGATCCGGATTAGAAAAGAAAACCCTGTTCTGGTAAATGGCGAGATGGAATTTATTCATGCAAAGGGCAAACAATTGGCGTACCAACGAAAGAACTTTCAACAGGTCATCCTGGTGTATTTCAATACAGACAAGGTCTCTGCAGATTTTTCTCTGCCTAAGCAACAGAAATACAAAGACCTCCTGACAGGGAAATTGTATACAACGGGACGTTTACGTTTGAGCGGATTACAATCTGCCGTACTTCTTAGGTTACCATAAAACAGGTTGTAACGCGCCTGAATTTTAGGGTTATTTTAAATTGGTTCATCAAATAATTATATATCTTCCGAAACACAAACCAACCAGCTATAAAACAGCCAAGTTACATAGTATCGTATCTGAGAGTAGGCCGCCTGCTCTATTATTCATTGATCCTGTTTATACTGGAAGCCTGGTTTTACTGGATTAAGCTGGCAGCAGCCTACCAGGAGTCTTCTACCCAATGGGTATTGTTCTGGACCTACAGTTTCCTGTTCTCCTTTGTACACATTTTCCTGGTACTGGCAGACGGATGGTCCAGGTTCCAGAATTACAAGCGGGCTAAAGACCAGTTTTTCATGCATGGGTTCAATAAAAAAATTGCCCAAACCTATATTGGCTCCAAATGCCAGCGCATGGCTGCGGAAGTAGCGGCAGAAGAGCTCGGACTCCACAACCAGGTAAAAACTTATTATGCAGAAATGGGTGTTAAATGGTACCATTATGTTCCTTATTTCATGATCAGGGAACCCTTGTTTCTTTTCAAAAAGAAATTCTGGTCGCGCACTTTCCTCGAAAAAAATTATACACCCAAATTTGATTACAGCAACCTTCAACCCCTTTTTCAGGCATGATCATCTCTGGAAATGATTTAAGCAAATCATACAACCAGCGAAAAGTACTGGATCATGTAAGCATTGGTTGTGACGCCGGTGAAATCTGTGGCTTGCTGGGCGCCAACGGTGCGGGAAAAACCACGCTGTTCAAGATACTGTTAGGACTGGTTACACCAGATACCGGAACCGTTACCGTTCGTTCCGCCAGCAATAAAAAAATCGGAGGAATCATTGAAGGGCCCGCGTTATACGAATACCTGAATGCGTATGAAAACCTGAAGATCTTCGGCAGTATCCAGGGCGTGGACGTTTCAAAAAAAGCGCTGCAGCAGTGTTTGGAAAGCGTTGGATTGCCGCAGGACAGGCTGGACCCGGTCCGGAACTTTTCACTGGGCATGAAACAACGGCTGGGGATTGCCATTGCCCTGCTCAACAACCCGGCCTGCCTGGTACTGGACGAACCGTTTTCCGGGCTCGATCCATTGGGCGTAGCCGCATTGCGCAACCTGGTTGTGGATCTGGCAGCGCAGCACCAACTGGCCATCATTCTTTCTTCCCACATTATTGAGGAACTCAGCAAAATCTGTCATACGCTCTATGTAATTAAAGAGGGCCGTATGGTAAACCAGGGTCCGGCGCAGGAGTTGATCACCAACAATACAACCACGTATACGATCTGTGCAGACAATATTGAAAATTCCCTTGCACTCAAGGCCTATGAGACACGTTTTAAAGGGTCTTGTGCGCATATTCATATTACGGCAGACCGGGTACCGGAACTGATATTCCAGTTGCATGAGGAAGGTATTTATATTTCTTCCTGCGTACCCGAACTGAATATGGAAAAATTATTTGAAACCACTGCCCCATGAAAGCGCTGATCAAAGCAGAAATATTTAAGCTGCTCCGGCAAAGCAAAACATGGTACGCCCTGGCTGCCCTGTTGATGATTGAAGGGGTGATTCTATTCAGCGCCTATTTCCAGGGCAAAAACATCCTGGATATCTTGCTCGATAATCTGAAAAAATCCTTCTACTTCGAAGGCACGCTTTTAAACGGGAACCTGCTGGTATACCTGATTTTAAACACCCTCTGGTTTCATCTGCCCCTGATCCTGATGATCATTGTATCGGGCAGCCTTACTGCTGAATACAAGGACCGGACACTGCAAACGATCATGCTGCAACCCGTGAGCAAATGGAAATTCATATTGAGTAAATACATAGTTGCCATTGGATTTACCCTGGCCGTTGTAGGAATGCTGGCGCTCACTTCCTTTACCCTGTCTTATGGCCTGTTTGGCAAGGGCGACCTGATTGTATACCTCAACACCCTTAATTTTTTCCCTTCTGGAGATGCTTTTGTACGATTGCAATATGCATTTGTTTCAGGCGCCCTGTCGATGGTCTTCTTTTCGGTTGCCAGCCTTACACTGGCTGTAATATTCAGGGAAGCAACCAAAACCTGGATTGTTTCCGCGCTGTTCCTGATCCTGAGCAACCTGTTGCTGAAAGTAGATTTCGGGGATACCATTTTCAACCGGGTATTCTTTGCCAAACTCAATGATACCTGGCAAAACTTCTTTTACTTCAACATTAACTGGACGTTGGTTTATACCAATTCACTGTTGTTATGCGGCTACAGCCTGCTATTCATGGCTATTGGTATCTTATTGTTTCACAAAAAAGATATAGGATAATGAGATGGAGATTACTGTTGTGGGGTTTATTATACCTGCCTGCGAGCCGGGCACAGGGTATTGACCCGGATTTACTGAAGATTAAAAACCGCATGGATTCCATTGTGCAGTTCTCGGCCAGCCTGAAACTGAATGTGGATGTGAGTTTTATTAATATGCCTGCCAAATATGCCCGGATGAGTTATACAAAAGGTAAGCCCTTAAAATTTTCATCAGAAGATTTTGTGATGATCCCCAAACGGGGGCTGGATTTTTCACTCAACAGCCTGATGGAATTTCCCTTCATCACCGTACCAAGGGGCGAAGAGATCCGGAACGGGAAAACATACAAAGCCATCAATATCATTTCCACCGATAAGCGGGCTGATTTTTCCATAGCAATGCTCCTGCTAGACATAAAGAACAACCGGGTGGCAGAAACGGAAATCAACACAAAAAAAGACGGCACTTATAACCTGTTGCTGCAATACGAAAACAGTTCCAAAGTACTGCCCTCACTGGTAGAAGTGAATTTTGAAATTGAAAAGATCCGCATACCGCTCAACTTTATGGGAAAAGATACCGATATTGACAGGAAGAAGATGCGGACCGGAGGGTCTAAATCCGGAAAGATTTTTTTACAGATCAGCAATTACCTGATCAAATATTTATAACACCCTACTTAATTACTTTTATGGATAAGCGTAGTTTTCTTAAAACCTTTGCACTGGCAGGACTTGCCGCTCCCCTTACCGGAAGCGCCATGAGCAAATGGATAGATGCCGCCGCAGGTATTCCTGCGGAAACACTTGCTGCAGATGAACCCTATTGGGAAGGCATCAGAAAGCACTATTTACTAAAGCCCGACTATATTAACCTGGAGAACGGTTACTACAATATACTGCCACAGGAAATCCTGGAGGGATATATACAGCATATCAGGAACGTGAACTACCAGGGGTCCTATTATATGCGTACCGTTCAATTTGAGAACAAAAAAGCCATTGCAACCAAAGTGGCTGCGCTTACAGGTTGCAACACAGAAGAGTTTATCCTGACCCGTAATACAACCGAATCGCTCGATATGATTATCGGGGGATATCCCTGGGTAGCCGGCGATGAAGCCATTTTTGCCGAACAGGATTACGGTGCCATGATCCAGATGTTTCACCAGGTAGCCCTCCGGCATGAGGTGGTAAACAAAGTGCTATCCATACCCAACCACCCTTCTTCCGATGAAGAGATCGTGAACCTTTATGCCAGCGCCATTACGCCCAAAACAAAACTGATCATGGTTTCGCATATGATCAATATCACCGGGCAGATTATGCCTGTAAGAAAGATCTGTGACATGGCGCATGCAAAAGGCGTAGAGGTAATGGTTGATGGCGCTCATGCCATTGCCCATATCCAATTCAATATTCCGGATCTGCACTGTGATTACTATGGAGCCAGTTTACACAAATGGCTGGCCGTTCCTTTGGGTGTGGGGATACTCTATGTTCAGAAAGACAAGATCAATAAGATATGGCCATTGCTGGCCGAGGGGCCCAATATCAAAACCATCAGCCGGCTGAATCACCTGGGTACCCACCCTGTTCATACCGACCTGGCCATTCAGAATGCGGTTGAATTTTACCAGCAACTGGGGCCTGGTAAAAAAGAGGCGAGACTGCGTTACCTGCAGCAATACTGGACTTCCAAAGTACGGGGGGTCGGTAAGGTTCAGGTGAATACGCCTGCTGAACCGGAAAGAGCCTGCGCCATTGCCAATGTGGGCATAGCCGGAATGAAACCGGCGCTTTTAGCGGAGACGCTGTTGAAAAAATACAGGATCTATACCGTAGCCATCGATGGGGCGAATGTGCATGGCTGCAGGATTACCCCGAATGTATTTACCACCACCGCCGAGCTGGATCAGTTGGTAGTGGCATTGAAGGAAATGAGTTAACCCAAACAGCAGAATAAGCGTACCTACTCCAGCAGTTTTACAATCCGGATCATTTTCCCATCCTGGTTCATGCCTTCGAGTACAATCTGTAGTTTTTTAGAGATATCATTGTTATAAAAATCGACCCGGAACCTGGGTGTCTTTTTATTGGTAATGATATAGGGGTTCCAATAGAGCGTGTTGCGCACGTCCGCTTCAAAACTGGCAGGAGGCCTTTCGTAAGAAGGGCTGTAGAATTCCCTGAACCGGGAATACCCGCCCAAAACGGTTTTGTCCATTCCCTTGCTATCCGGGGAAGCTCTTCTGGCGTCGGTTCCTTTCTTGGTATAAATAGCAATGGCTCCACCTGCCCCGCCTCCAAAGGATCCGAAGAACGGAGGACGGAATACTTTGATATAGGCCACATCAAATACATTAATATTCTGAATAGTTCCAATCTCACTCCTCATTTCGTTCAGGAACAAATCCGGAGTTGCGCCTCTCCAGCTCATGGATGGCTGAGATCCTGAATTGTTAATCTGTAACCCGGGCACTTTCCCCTGCAGATAAGTAAACAAATCCACCGCACCCGCAAATTTATCATCCGTCAGGTCAAAGCTATAACCATCCCCTCCCGCAAATAACCCGGAAGTATATTTCTCATCCATGAGTTGTATTGGATTCTTGGATTTTGTTTTAACGATCACTTCCTGCAATGTGGCAGAAGCCATACTTCTTCTGAGTTTCTCCTGCTCAGACAGAAAATAATTCATACGAAGCCGGGAAATACTATCCGACCAGATATACATGGGCTGCCCCTTACCCAGCATGGTAGTGGTACCCGGTTCTTTGCGCATCAATCCATTTTCGAGCTTCACCTGGGTTTGAGCAGAGAGTTTATTATTGGCGTTGAAATTGTATAATACTTTAACCGTGTCATAGAAAAACACACCCGGGTCCTCAAAATTTCCATCTTTGTCTACCGGGGCAAACAACAGTGTTTTACTGCTGTCCTTTCCAACCAAAATGAAATTCAACTGAAGCGGTTCCCTGGTGGAAATATTTTTTGCTCCAAATACCGTTCCTTTCAAAGACATATAAGCGGTTTCGGGCATGTATTTCAACAGGGGCGGTACGGCTGCCTTTATTTTATCCCAATCAAATCTTCTCCAGCCATTGGTCATCATCACCAGGTCCAGGTGGGCGGTAATACTGTCGGTATCGCTGGTGAAATAATAGGCGGGGTTGTGGATATAGCCTTTCAGTTCGCTGGAAATCAGGAAATCTGAAAAAATGGTATGCTGATCGGGGCTGATGACACCCGCATCTGTAACGGCTACCGATAAATTGGAAACCGTGGTATCGTTCACCACTATTTCAAATACATTCTTCTTTCGCTTATCCAGGTCTACCGTAATCGGATTCAATTTGGCATTGAACTCGTGGTAGTGGTTATTTACAAAAACGACTCTTTCTGCTACCGGCGTCCAATCGTTGCTGAACAATGTAAACTGTACAATACCAGTAGGAAGTTCATCAATGGGAATCTCTGCACGCTGAATCAGCCGTTCCTGCATTTTGATGGTTACCTTGTACAACAAATCCTGGTTCATATGAATCAGCAGATGCATCTGTTTAAGCGGTTCCGCCGCATTTGCAGTCCGTTGGATCACCACCACGGCTTTTTCGTTGGTTGTGCGCACATTCATCACGGTCCCCTGTTCCTTTGCAGCAGGCAGATTGGTAATACCCTTTACACCAAACTCATCTGTCCAGTTTAACTGGTATTTTTCTCCCGGCAGGGGTTGAAGATTAAACATCCCCATACCATCGTGCTTTACTTGAAGGCTATCGATTACTTCCTTTTTATCATTCACCAGTACCCCTTTGATCAATACTGGAAGCCCGTAAGGATTAACCGCCTTAAATGCCACGCGGCTATTCAGCCCCGTGATGAGTGTGCCTCCTTCCGGGAATATCCCAACGCCGGTGGTTTGCGGAGCTGCCTTCTTCGGCATAGCCTGGGCAGAAGCCGTGTTGATCAGCAGATCGCGTTCATACAAAAAAGCAGTATCATCGTTCAGCATCCAGCGGGTAAAAGCTTTCAGGTGAATAAAACTTCCTTTGTAATCGGCCGGTATATCAAAAGACCCTTTGGCGCTGGAGAGGTAAAGGGGGGCAACGGTTTGCTTGATCATTCTTCCGGTGGTGTCATACCATTCCACGTACATGTTTTTACTCAACGGGCTGGGCTGAATACCTGCCATCAGGTATACTTTGTACCAAATGGTTTCATCGGGATTATACAGTTGCTTGTCAAAGTGAATATGGATCTTCTCTTTGGGAAAGCCCTGTGCATAAACCGCCATCATGGAATCAATGGCCTGTGCACCCGCATGGAAGCCTGCAACTGTCAACAGTAAAAACAGTACAATCCTGTTCACTATACTTTTCATGCTCATCAGATTATGCCGTAAGATACCTTCAATCTTCGAAAAAATAAAAGTTGGCGGCTTTGGTGTTAATATTGTGTCATGAAAATTGTTCTGGCATCGGTGGGCAAGCCCCATGAACCTTATGTAAAAGACGGCATCGCCGATTTTACCCGGCGGATCAACAAATATTTCAAGGCGGAATGGTTGTTGATCCCGCCTCCTAAAATTGCAGCCAGCCTGGGCGAGGCGGATCTTAAAAAGGCCGAAGCCACTGCCATTCAGGCTATTTTACAAAAAGACGACTACCTGATTTTACTGGATGAACGCGGCAAACAATTTACCTCGCCCGCATTGGCGCAGTTTCTCCAGCTTCGGGCCAACGAAAGTGTTAAAAGAATGGTATTTCTGATTGGCGGCGCCTTTGGGGTAGATGACAGCATCAGCCGGCGGGCCGATTTTACCTGGAGCCTTTCTCCGCTCGTATTTCCGCACATGCTGGTAAGGCTGATCCTTTCCGAGCAGGTTTACAGGGCCTGCACTATATTAAGAAATGAGAAGTATCACCATAGTTAAATAAATCACCCGATATTTACTGCATAATCTCCATTCAAATGGTTACCATCACCATCAGTATTGTATTACTCACTTCTGTAATTTCATTCACTGCTTTTTCCAACGGGAAAGTGATGGACGACCTGATTTTTTACCCTCCTGCCATCAGCAAC
>JAECQP010000057.1 GCA_015999745.1 Sphingobacteriia bacterium
TCTGCACTGACGCTCTCCTGAAATCCGTTTGAATGAACGACCGTTTTTGTTGAACGGGCGGCAAAGATAAGCGTCATTTTCTTACTACCAAATTTAATTTAAAAATAATCGCAGTTTTTTGCAGGATTTCTTCAAAAAGATGAGCGTTATAACCGCCGAAGTAAAGCGCAAATCCGCTACAGCAGAAAGTTTAACGGCGTTTCCGCATTGTAGGATGGTAAAATGTATGGGAGGTGCTCCCCTGCCCTCAGTCTTTTGGAGAGCAACTCCTGTAGGATATTCCTGTAGTCGGTAGTAACGGAGAGATCCACCCCGTTATCGAGATTTTCGGTTTCCAGCCCCTTCCATTGCCCATACATCCGCCCCCCGTTTACATTCCCTCCCAGTGCAAACATGGCATTGCCATACCCATGATCGGTTCCATTACTCTTATTACCCTTCAGCCTCCGGCCAAACTCACTCATCACCAGCACCGTTAACCGGCCATGGTATTTATGCAGGTCATTGTAAAAAGCGTGCAGATTCTGACTCAGGCTTTTTACCAGCCCCGGAAAACGGTAAGCCTGGTATTCGTGGGTATCCCACCCCCCATAATCTACCGTTGCCACATGCAGACCCAAATTCAGCTTAATCAACTGGGCTATATTCTTCAACGACTTTCCAAAATCATCTTCCATATATGCGCCGTTACCTTCCGGCCTGTAAGGAACGGCTTCCCCATTGCCTCTCCGCGGAATTTTCTTCTGCAGCAGATCGATGGTATAAAATGTTTGCAGTGCCGTTCTGCCCAGTACACTCTGGTCGCTATACGCCTGCCTGATCAGGTTATTAAAATGTCCGTCTGCCTGCAGGGCAAAATCGCCCAGCCCGTTTACAGAAACTGCTGTGGGCGCGCCCCACAAAGAAAGTGGCATGGCTGCTCCGGCGGCAATAGCACTGAAATTGGTTTTATTGGGCAGGGTATTCAGGTACCTGGCCAGCCAGCCTTCCGTAATGTTCTGCTTATGCTGAATCCCCTTCTCTATCATGTCCTGCGCATCAAAATGACTGCGCGTTCCGTTCTTGAGCCCGCAGGCATGAATGATCGCCAGTTGATTTGCATCGTATAGCTCTTTTAGCGGCGCTGCTGCAGGATGGAGGCGAAAATCCACCGTACCCAGCCCATTCTTCAGTATCAGTCCCATATTATCTCCCTGATCCGTTACCCTCAACTGCTGCTCACGATCTGCAAAATAATGCCGGTCGTTCACCGGGGCTACCAACTGTAATCCATCGGCCCCTCCCCGCAGAAACACCAGCACAAAAAGCTCATTGGTAGCCAGGTCGGCAGGCGACATCGCAAGCCCGCTGATTCCCGTGAGCATCATGCCTGCCGTAGCAGTACCGCATACCTGTAAAAAATCTCTTCTTTGCATATTATCGTACCTGAAAATCGGGCAAGAGCAAAATAGCGCTTACCAACCAACTGATTTTTTCATTCCTGTAACTTCCCTTCCATTTAAAATCCCCATCGGGTCTTCCTCCGTCTGCCAGGTATGCACTCAACTCCTTTACGGTTTCCGCAGGGGGAAGATACCCTAATATGCGGTTCAGCCAGTACTGGGTCACTTCCCGGTGGGTTCTCAGATGATCCGGCGTTTGACCGGACATTTCTGTTTTAGCATAATTGTGCCAGTCGTAGTTCAGCACATTGAGCGGGAAGTTCCACCTTCTCAGGAGCATTTCCGCATTGATCCAGTGCGCCGAATGATCGGGATACCCATCGGGGGTTGGCCAGGCAAAAGGCTGTTGCCCCATTTGAAGCAACGTCCACAGCAGGTTGTCATTGGGTATTACATCTGCCTTCACCGCCCTGAACGTGGAGATCACCAGTTCCAGCGGTCGTTTAATTTTATTACCCCAGGTATTGCGGCATTCTTCTGAAAGCGCAATCACCCGCACCACCCTGGCGATCTGATCGGGTTGATCCACCGATTGCAGGAATTCCCTGGCCGCTTCGGCAATCAATGCCTCTCCGGGGGCATCCGCAACCAGCCTGGTACATAACTTTTTCGCGATGAACTTTGCCGTGGCTGGATGCCGGGCCAGGATATCCAGCACTTTTTTCCCATCCGCCATTGGGGCCTGGTTGGGGCTAAACTCCACTCCCAATACCCGCTTTTGGTAATTGTCGTGCCATTGTTCAAAATAGTGAAACTCGCCGGTATTGGGGAAATGACCGCCCTTCCAGTCAGCCGATCCGTCTGCAATGGTCCACCCGGTAAATGCCCTGGCGGCTTCATACACATCTTCATCTATATACCCCTCCGGCCTTCCCTCCAGTGCGCCGGGTACTTCCCTCCATTTGTTATAGAGATGGTTCATATAACTGTCTGCACCCATGGTATGCAATTCGAACAGTTCCCGGGCATAATTCTCATTTGCCGGGCTGGCCTTGCTGCTCGCATTATCGAGGTAGAACTGCATACACACACTTTTGGCTACGTCTTCCAGCATCTGCCGGAAATTCCCCAAACAGTTCTTACGGATCACATCCCGATCGTATACCGGAAAAGCAATCGCCACCCGATCGTCTGTATTGATACTGATATTAAAATGATTGTGCCAAAAGTCTGCCAACAACTCGCGCAGTTGCCACCTGCTGTATATGCCCCTTAGAATAGTGGCACCAAAAACCTGTTTGGAAACGTAGATTTTTTCGGGGTATGGAACCGAATCACTAAACAATGGCCAGAGCTCGGTGATGGGTTGATGAATGAGCCGGTAAGGCCTGTTTTCTTTAACTACTTTTCTATTTCCGAAAGCATCAGTATAGTCATAATCAATGCGATAAGAAAGTTGATTTAATTTTTGATTCAATAATTCATCCTGCGAATCATCCGGCCTTAACTGCTCTTCTATATAGCCTTTAATCCCCAATGCTTTGATGCGCGCAAGAGACCATTCATCTACCCCATAACCCAGTTTACTCAACAGCAGCTGCTCTGCCGGAGGAGTATTTACTCGGTTAAAAATGGGTGGTTGCATCATAAAATGCTACTTATGCACTTCGCTGGTAAAATGGAAGCTAATATCCGGATTATTCGTGATTTCGGTATTCAGGAACCACTCGCTCTGCGCCAGGTAAACCGGCTGCCCATCCTTATCCAAAGCCGCATTGGCCTGCTTGAACCGCAGGAAGTCTTCCAGCTTTTTGGGATCCTTACCGGTAAGCCAGCATGCTTTATAGAAAGGCATGGTTCTGAATTCGCAGGCCGCCCCGTATTCCTGCAAAAGACGGTACTGAATTACTTCAAACTGCAGCTCTCCCACACAACCAATGATCTTCTTATTGCCCCCAAACTGGGTAAACAACTGTGCAACACCTTCATCTGTAAGCTGGCTGATTCCTTTTTCCAGCTGCTTGGTTTTCATTGGATCTTTATTCACCAATTCTTTGAAAATTTCGGGCGAAAAAGTAGGAATTCCGGAGAAATAGAAGTTCTCGCCCTCTGTGAGCGTATCCCCTATTTTGAAATTACCGGTATCAAACAAACCCACTACATCCCCCGCATATGCATCTTCTATGATATCCTTGCTGCGGGCCAGGAAACTGTATGGATTGCTAAACCGCATCTCCTTATCCAGCCGGACATGGTGATAATATTTATTGCGCTCAAACCGGCCGCTGCACACCCGCATGAAGGCGATCCGGTCGCGGTGTTTGGGATCCAGATTGGCATGAATCTTAAAGATAAAGCCGCTGAATTTATCTTCTCCCACTTCCACCAGCCTGGTTGTAGTCTGGCGGCTGCGGGGAACCGGCGCTATCCGGATAAAACTGTCCAGCATTTCCTTCACACCAAAATTATTCACCGCACTACCAAAGAATACCGGGGCAATCTGACCGGCCAGGTAATCATCAGGATTCAGCGCTCCATACACCCCGTCGATCAGTTCAACGTCTTCTCTCAACTGGTTGGCGTCCCGCTCACCCACTTTCTCATCCAATACATGGTCGTTCAGGTCGGTAATAGAGATCGTATCCTCCTCAGCAGCTTTTGTGCTGGCGGTAAACAGGCGAAGGCTCTGATTATCTAAATTATAAACCCCTTTGAACTCCTTACCACTGTTAATGGGCCAGGTCATGGGGTGCAGGGAAATACCCAGCTCCTTTTCAATTTCTTCCAGCAGGTCAAAACGGTTCTTACCATCCCGGTCCATTTTATTGATGAACACAATCACCGGCGTATCCCGCATCCGGCATACCTCCATCAGCCGGCGGGTCTGCGCCTCCACCCCGTTCACACTGTCGATCACCAGGATTACGCTGTCAACGGCTGTAAGGGTCCTGTAAGTATCCTCGGCAAAATCCTTGTGGCCGGGCGTATCCAGGAGATTGATCAAAATGTCTTTGTACTCAAATGTCATCACAGAAGTAGCCACAGAGATCCCTCTCTGGCGCTCTATCTCCATAAAATCCGAAGTAGCTCCCTTCTTGATCTTATTGCTTTTAACCGCTCCGGCAGTCTGTATAGCACCGCCAAACAGGAGTAACTTCTCCGTTAACGTGGTTTTACCCGCATCCGGGTGAGATATGATGGCAAAGGTCTTCCGCCTGTTGATTTCTTTCTCGTACTTCATTGGTATAAATAAAAGCGCCCCAAATATAATTTGAGGCGCGAAGGTAATCTATATTGTACGGATTAACACCCGGTAAGGGTTGATTTAATTGAGGCTCCGGAAGTCTACCGGCACCAGTTTGCTCACCCCCGGCTCCTGCATGGTGACCCCATAGATCACATCCACAGCACTCATGGTTTGCTTATTATGGGTAACAATAATGAACTGTGAGTTATCACTGAACTTCTGGATCATCTGGGTGAACTTACCCACGTTGGCATCATCCAGCGGAGCATCCACCTCATCCAATATACAGAATGGAGCCGGCTTAATCAGGTAGATCGAGAACAGCAGGGCTGTTGCGGTCAGTGTTTTCTCACCACCACTCAACTGGGTGATGGATGAGGGGCGCTTACCCTTTGGTTTGGCCACAATCTCGATACCGGTTTCTGCCAGGTTTTCGGGATTCACCAAAATCATATCGGCGGTATCTTCTTCCGTAAACAACGCCTTGAATACTTTCTGGAAGTTCTCCCTTACCTTATTAAAGGTATCCAGGAACTGCTGGTTGGCGGTGGCTTCCACTTCCAGGATGGTCTGTAGGAGGCTTTCCTTGGCTGTTACCAGGTCATTCTTCTGTTCGAGGATGAACTCATAACGTTTCTTCATTTCAGTATATGCCTCAATAGCTGTAGGATTCACTTCGCCCATATTATCGAGGCGTTTGCGCATCCTGTCGGAAGCGGCCTGTAGTTCTTCCAGCGGCGTATCTGAGGTTCTTGCCTGGTCCAGGATATCATCCAGTGCAATCTTGAATTCCACACTCAAGCGCTCTTTCATTCCCGCCAGTTGCAGTTTCAGCTCGTTCAGCCTGTCTTTGATCTCATTCACCAGGTGATCAATCATTTCCTTGCTCTTCACTTTCAAACGCAGTTCGCTTTCTTTTTCCTGTAAAGCGTTGCGGAAATTATAATAAGCCTGGTCTGCTTCGTTCAGTTTCAACTCTTCTTCTTCCTTGGCACGCATCAGGTCTACCAGCAGGGTTTCCACTTCCGCCAGAGCTACATTTCCTTCCACTATATCCGCCCCGGCCTCGGCCAGTTGGGCGGTATTGGTCCTGATCTGCCCGTGCAGGTCGTTGAGCTGGTTTTCTTTGAACAGCAATTCCTGTTTCAGGGTAGTAATCTTGCTCTGCTGCCTGGTCAACTGCAGGTTGGTTTCGTTAAACTGGCCGGATGCAAAATGATAGGCCTGCTCTGCCGCCTGGTAATCCAGTTCTATATTCTTCAGCTCTTCGGAGGTGGCGGTCAGTTGCTCGTTCAACTGAATCAGGGTTTCGCGGGTGTCAGCAATTTCATCCTGCTCATCCTGCAGGCGGCCTTCTATATCTGCAAGGCGCTGCTCTCCGTTCTGCTGAGCAGCCAGGAGATTCTCGATTTTATTTTTAGCTGCAAATACCTGGTTGGTGAGCTGATTGATTTCCTGCTCGGTTTGCCTGATCACATTTTCTTTCAGCTGGTCGCTGAATGCAACCACTTCGTTGTGCTTGAACTGTATATCCGATTTCAGCAGGTTCACAATAGATTCCTGATCCAGGATTTCTTCAGCCAGTTTTTCCAGGTTCTTGGCACGGCCGATTTTCTTTCCTTCGAACAGGCCAACGCTGCCTCCGGTCAGGGTGTATTTGCCTTTTACATATTTCCCGGTTTTTTCAAGCACTACCGCCTCATTGCTGTTTTTCAGCGCTTCGTCGTTCTCGGCGATGTATACATTGCCCAGCAGGTACCCGGCCAGCTTGCGGTACTGATCATCCACCTCAATCACATCCATCGCTTTCACCGTATTGGCAGGCTGATGGGTGTCTAAACGGAGATCGGCAAACTTATCCAGCATGAAGAAATTGGCCTTCCCTTTTTTATGTGCATCCAGCAGGTGTACAGCCTGCATACCCTCTTCCAGATTATTTACTACATAGTAGTTCAGGTAGGGTTCAAGCACATTTTCAACCGCTGCGCGGAACTCCTCTTTTACATAAATAATGTCGGAGAGGATTGGTGCAGCATGGTTCCACTCACTGTTCTTGTGAAGGAACTTGATGCTTTCCGGATAACCCTCCATGGAATCAATCAGGCTCTTTAAGAGATTATACTCATTGCGTTTAGCATCAAGCTTCCTGTTTTCTTCGGCCAGTTCTCCGCGGAGTACTTCCAACTGAGACTGGGTTTCAAAAATCTGCTCCTTGGTTTTTTCATGGTGCTCCTGCAACTGTACCAGGTCCACCCTTTTGGATTCGAGGGCATCTTCTTTTTCATTGCTCTCCACCTGTAATTGTTGTAACTGCTGGTTGCGGTTCTCCCGCTCTTCGGTCAACTGCAACTGCATTCTTTGCAGGTTCTGAATAGAGGTATCGGCAATGGCCACTTTTTTCTCGGCATCAAACTGGCTGCGCTGGTATTGCTGGTACTGACTGCGTACAGCATCTACGCCAGACCGCTTTTCATCGAAAGCACGGCGTTTGTCTTCCACCTCAAATTGGGCAGATTCCACACGCTCCTGCAATGCAGTGAGGTTGGATTCCTCTTCGCCCACCTGGATCTGTGAATATTCGATGGAATCCCCAATGGTCTTTAACTGACCCTCGGCCTTCTCCAAAAAGTCTTTCAGATTGGTTTCCTTCTCCTGCAGGTATTGCAGTTTCTGGGAAGCCAGGTTTTTCTCATTCTCCTTGCTGCGCAGTTTTTGCTGCAATTCATTGAACCCGTGCTGCATGCTCTGCAAAGCGCGTTCCTGGGTAATGAAGGACAGTTTTTGTTCTTCAATAGCCGCTTCGTCGGTAGCAATGTCTGCTTCCAGCTGCATTCGCTTATCGGCTTCGGTATCCTGTTGTTCGGTTAACTCTTTGTACGAAATATTGAATCCTTCCAACGCAGCTTTCGCCAGCTCTACCGCTACTTCCTTGTATTCCTTCTTAATCTCGTAGAACTTCTCGGCTTTCTTTGCCTGGCTCTCCAGCGTTTTCAACTGGTTATTGATTTCAAACAGGAGATCCTCAATACGGGCCAGATCCTGCTCTGTTGCATCCAGCTTATTCTTGGCTTCTTTTTTCCTGGTTTTGTAGATGGTGATACCAGCCGCCTGCTCCAGCATTCTCCTACGACTATTTTCTTTGTCTTTGATGATATCATCCACCATGCCCAGTTCAATAATGGCATAACTGTCTGTACTCACCCCGGTGTCGAGGAACAGATTATGAATATCTTTCAAGCGACAGGTCACATCATTCAGGCGGTACTCGCTTTCCCCGTTCTTGTAAAAACGGCGGGTAACGGTAACAGTATTGAACTCAGTAGGCAGGAGATTTTTGGTATTTTCAAAAGTAAGGCTCACTTCGGCCAGGCCACTCGCACTCCTGGTTTTACTCCCGTTAAAAACCAGCGCCTCCAGGTTCTCACTCCTCAGGGCAGAGATCTTCTGCTCTCCAATCACCCAACGAATACTATCGATGATATTGCTCTTTCCACATCCATTTGGTCCGATGATACCGGTTATGCCCTCATCAAAGCTCACCACTGTTTTGTCAGCAAAACTTTTAAACCCTTTGATTTCTAATGATTTTAATCTCACGTTTTCGGTATTTGTACCTGCGAACATACTTTAAAACAGCTACAAAAACCAGAAAGAAATATTAGCTGTGTATAACAAGTGAAGAAATTTGCCATATGTCGGATGCTACAAAATGACGATCCGATATTTAAATCATTTAAATATTCATATACTACTATAAATCAAATACTTATGTGCCATTTATTAAACTTAATATGCAAGTGATTGTTTCACTGCTTTTAGAGCGGTCTACGCCGACGCCCCGCGCGGGTTATTCCCCGATTTTATTTAGCAGTTATATTTGTTGCAATTTTAAGCGCATCCAAACCAAGCCAGACCACTTTGCCCCGCATCATCTTTACGGTTACCAACGACCTTAGTTTCGACCAGCGTATGCATCGTATTGCAGGCACCCTGCAAAAGAATGGGTATGAGGTAACCCTGGTGGGGAGAAAACAGGAACAATCCCTCCCATTGTGTAACCAGGCATTCAAACAGGTACGTTTACCCTGCTTTTCCAGTAAAGGCCCCCTGTTTTATATTGAATTTAATATTAGGTTACTTATCTATTTACTCTCAAAACAAACTAATTATATTTGTGCAATTGATCTGGATACCATCCTGCCCTGCCTTGCCGCTTCTGCCATCCGCAACACCAAAAGAATCTACGATGCACATGAATATTTCACCGGACAGAAGGAGATCATCCGCCGGCCTGCCATCCAACGGGTGTGGAAAGCCATCGAAGGGTTCGCTGTTCCCTATTTTCAGGCCGGCTATACCGTCAATACCAAACTGGCTTCGCTTTTTCAGGAGCAGTATGGGGTAAGTTATGTCGTTATCAGAAATATTCCCATTAAGTATACTTTGGAACAACTTGATAACCAGTATATTGAAAAATTTATATTGTACCAGGGAGCCGTTAACGAAGGCAGGTGTTTTGAGCAACTCATCCCTGCCATGAAATGGGTCAACGCACCTTTGTACATCGTTGGCGGGGGTAATTTCATGGAACAGACCGCCCGACTGATCCGGCATTATCACCTGGAACACAAGATTTTTCTCAAGGGATACCTACCGCCCGATCAGCTCCGGCTGCTGACCCAACAAGCTACCATCGGGGTCACCCTCTTTGAGCCCAATGGCATTAACCAGTATTACTCCCTGGCCAATCGTTTTTTCGATTACATGATGGCCGGAACTCCCCAGATCTGTGTAAACTACCCGCTCTATGCTGAACTGAATGAGCTGTACGGGTTTGCTGAGATGATCCCGGATACGCACCCCCTTACCATTGGCGAGGCGCTGAACAAATTACTGACCGATACTGTTGTATACCAGCAGCTCAGGCTAAACTGCCTGAAAACCAGGGAAATACTCCACTGGGAAAACGAAGCCGACCTGCTTATTCAATTTTATCGCAAAACCTGATTTTGGAAAAACACCTGCATATCCTCTCTTTCGACGTGCCCTACCCCGTTAATTACGGAGGCGCCTGTGATGTATTTTACAAACTGGAGGCTTTACATAACCTGGGAGTGAAGATCCATTTTCATTGTTTCAGCTATGGCCGGGGGGAGCAACCCGTCCTGAACCAATATTGTACATCGGTCAATTATTACCAGCGCAGGATGGGCCATAAAGGGTTCTCTGCAACACTTCCTTATATTGTTTCCAGCAGGATCAACGAAGCTTTATTCCGGAACCTGCTCAGGGATGATCATCCCATTTTGATGGAAGGCGTTCATTGTACCTACCTGCTCAATGATGCCCGCTTCCGCAACCGCCGTTGTTTTGTAAGACTGCACAATGTGGAGCACCACTATTACCGGGAATTGTTCCGGAACAGTTCCGCCCTCATCAGGAAAGCCTATTACTGGAATGAATCCCGCCTGCTGCAATCTTATGAACAACAGATTGCGTCCAAAGCCTTTTTTTGGGGGGTAAAGGAAGCTGATACCGAAGTGTACCGCCGGGAGTTTGGCTGCCGGAACATAACAGAACTTCCATTATTTATCCCCCACTGGAAACTGGAATGCCAGGAGGGAATGGGATCCTATTGCTTTTACCATGGCGATCTGAATGTGGATGCCAATGAAAAAGCCGCGATCTGGCTATTGGAGAAGGTCTTCAGTGAACTGGAGATCCCCCTGGTTCTGGCCGGCAAAAATCCTTCGAAAAAACTGATTGAAAGGGCCCACGCCAACAATTATACCTGCCTGGTGGCCAACCCTTCCGAAAAAGAAATGCAGGACATGATTGCCAAAGCCCATATTCACCTGGTTCCTTCCTATATCCACACGGGCATGAAAGTAAAACTGCTGAATGCCCTGTTCAACGGGCGGCATTGTGTGGTAAACCAAGCTACCATAGAAGGGACCGGGCTGGAAGCTGCCTGCCATATGGCGGAAACTGCCGGTGATTTCAGGGAACTGATTGCCCAACTCTATCATCAGCCTTTTTTGGTGAAAGAAGTTACACTCCGCAAAGAATTATTGCTGAACAGATTCAACAATGAAAGCAATGCTCTTCGGCTGATCAACCGGATCTGGGGAAACGATCGCTAACCGGCCGGCTATTTCCATTATATATGGTATACTAATTCTGCAATGCAGGATTTGCGCTGTCGATCACCCTTCCGTTTTCTGTTTTCAGCATACGGCCTGGATAACGGTTGATTACAATAAAATCGTGGGTGGCCATAATTACGGAGGTACCATAATCTTTGGCGATCTGGATCAGCAATTGCATGATCTCATCGCTGGTCTCGGGGTCCAGGTTTCCCGTTGGCTCATCGGCCAGGATCAGTTTGGGAGAGTTGAGCAGGGCCCTTGCTATATCAATGCGCTGCTGCTCGCCGCCGCTCATTTCAAAAGGCATTTTAAACCCCTTGCTTTTTAAACCTACTTTATCTAAAACATCATTGATCTTTTCATCCATCAGGCGCTCATCTTTCCAGCCGGTGGCTTTCAACACAAACTTCAGATTTTCATATACATTCCGGTCGGTCAGTAATTGAAAGTCCTGGAAAACAACGCCGAGATTCCTTCTTAAAAAGGGTACTTTCTTCCAGTCCATTTCGCGAAGGTCGAATCCTACCACGGTACCCTTCCCCTCGGTAAGGGTCAATTCGCCATAGAGGGTCTTGAGCAGGCTGCTCTTACCGGTTCCGGTTTTACCTACCAGGTAAACAAACTCTCCTTTTTTAACTTCAAAATTGACATCTTTTAAGATCAGGCTGTTTCCCTGATAGATGTTCGCGTTTTGTAGTGAAATTACCGTTTCTGGCATGACTGATTATTAAAATGTTATTGCAACAAATATACGCTTTGAATACGCTTTACAGCTTGTTAATATTTGTATTCCAGTGTTCCGAAGTCTCCTTTGAGGAGGAGCGTTGACTGGCCATTATCGGCAGCTTCCACCTTTCCCACCACCTGCGCCTCAATATTAAATGTAGCTGCAGTACGGATCATCTGCTCAGCAGCAGCGGCTGTAGTAAAGATCTCCAGCCTGTGGCCCATGTTGAACACCTGGTACATCTCTTTCCAGTCGGCGCCTGAATTGGTTCTGATCAGTTCAAATACGGGCGGCGGTTCAAAAAGATGATCTTTGATAATGGTTAAAGAGTTGGGCAGGTATTTCATACACTTGGTCTGTCCGCCCCCGCTGCAATGGATCACACCGTCTATTGCATCAAACTGTTGTTCCATGATTTGCTTCAGCAGCGGTGCGTATGTTCTGGTGGGCGATAAAAGCAGCTTACCCACATTCATGGTTTCGCCGTTGATCTGCAGGGTATCTGTCATTTTATTCTTTCCGATATATACCACTTCATCATGCAGGGTCGGCTCAAACGTTTCGGGATACTGAGTGGCATAATATTTCTCCAGTACATCATGACGGGCGCTGGTCAATCCGTTGCTGCCCAATCCGCTGTTGTATGCTGTTTCATAAGTGGCTTTCCCGGCGCTGGAAAATCCTACGATCACGTTTCCTTCCCTGATTTTCTCGTTGGTCACCAGTTTATGCCTGGGCCATCTTGCCGTCATGGTTCCGTTCACCGCAATGGTTCTGACCACATCACCCACATCGGCGGTTTCGCCTCCCAGGTAATGAATATGCACCCCAAAAGATTTCAGGGTATCAAAAAAAGCCTGGGTTCCATTGATCACCGCCTCCAGTACTTCCCCCGTAATAACCCCTTTGTTCCGATCAATGGTAGAGGAGAACAGCAGGTTATCGGTGATTCCGATACACAGTAAATCATCCAGGTTCATGGCCACAGCATCCTGCGCTATCCCCTTCCACACACTCGCATCTCCGGTTTCCTTCCAGTACAGGTAAGCCAGAATACTTTTGGTACCTGCCCCGTCTGCGTGCATGATATTTACCCAATCGGCATCTCCGCACAAATAATCCGGATAAATTTTACAGAAAGCCCGGGGATACAACCCCTGGTCCAGTTGCTGAATGGCGGCGTGTACTTCTTCCTTTTGTGCTGATACCCCTCGTTTTGCGTATAATGACATGGAATGGATGGTTCGTTTTGTGCTGCAAATGTACAGATAAGTCCTCTTTCCTTCTTACTTTTGCCGCCTATATGAAGGTACATCGTGAACTGGTGGGTTCTTTGCCCGATTTCCGCAATGCTGTAGTAACCATTGGCTCTTTTGATGGTGTTCACCTGGGGCATCGTAAAATTATTGCCCAACTGAAAGCGGAAGCGCGCAGGATCAACGGCGAAACAATCATTATCACGTTCCACCCCCATCCCCGCAAAATCATTTCTTCCGTTCCCGGCGATGTGAAGCTGCTGAACACCCTTTCCGAAAAAACCGCCCTGCTGGAAAAAGCCGGTATTGATCACCTGGTGGTGATTCCTTTTGATCATGCTTTTGCCAGTCAGTCTGCAGAATCCTATATCAATGATTTTTTGTTCCGGTACTTCAGACCCAA
>JAECQP010000058.1 GCA_015999745.1 Sphingobacteriia bacterium
CGAAGGGGAATTCACTTTCTTCGGTCAGTTGTTTACACCCCAGGACTTTATCATGTTCGGAATAGGCATGCTTATTGCCGTTCTGTTCGTTATCATATTTACTTTGATCTACGGAAGGGTATTCTGCGGATGGGTTTGCCCCCAAACCATATTCATGGAAATGGTCTTCCGTAAGATCGAGTACCTGATCGAAGGCGATGGCAACAAACAACGCCTGAATGATAAAAAAGACTGGACAACCGAAACCTATGTTCGCAAAGCGATCAAGCATATTATTTTCCTGTTGATCTCATTCATGATTTCCAACACTTTCCTCGCCTATATTATAGGTATTGATGAGTTGTTTAAAATCATGCGTGAGCCGGTTTCGGAACACATTGTTGGATTTATTGCCATTTTCTTCTTCACGCTGGTATTTTATGCCGTTTATGCATTTATCCGGGAAATCGTTTGTACCGTGGTTTGTCCTTACGGAAGGCTGCAGGGAGTATTACTCGATAAGAATTCCATCCTGGTGGCTTATAATTACCTGAGAGGGGAGCCCCGCGATAAGAAGAATACAGCCAGTACAGGCGATTGTATCGATTGTAAAATGTGTGTGAATGTTTGTCCAACCAATATCGATATCCGGAACGGTACACAACTGGAATGCATTAACTGTACAGCCTGTATCGATGCCTGCAATATGATGATGAAGAATGTGGGCAAGGAGCCGGACCTGATTACTTATGCATCTGAAAACACGATTGCCACCGGTAAAAAATTTGAGTTTACTTACCGGATTAAGAGCTATACCGCGGTGCTCGGTATCCTGATGGTTTTACTGGGTGTCCTGGTTGTCACCAGGACTACTTTCGACGCCACCATCATGCGCGTACCCGGACAAACCATACAGGAGAACGCCGATGGCACCATCAGTAACCTTTACCGGATCAAAGTGACTAATAAGAGCAATAAAGCGCTTCCTTACCATCTTGAGGTGGCAGATCCCACTATTAAACTGGAAAGGATCGGGCTGCCGCTGGATTCGCTGAAAGGCCGCCAGCTTACCGAAGAAACCTTCTTCATTAAAGTAAAACCTGCCGACGTACATAAACGAAAAGTGAAATACGACATCCGGTTAATGAGTGGAAATAAGGTTATGGATACAAAAACAGCTACTTTTATCAGTGAATTTTAAAAGCTAATCAAATGGGTTGGGGTACCAGAATAATTATCGCCTACGTTGCCGGTGTTTGTTTCATACTGTTCTTTGTTGTAAAGAGCATGATGCTGAATACAGAAATGGTTGAAGAGGATTACTATAGTAAGGAACTGGCCTATAACACATATATTGAAAGTGTGGCCAATGCCGGCAGCCTGGCTCAACCTATCGCTATTACCGATAATGACGGCCAGGTTGAGGTCAGTATTGATTCTGTAACTGCCGGATCACTGAGCAAGGGACAGGTGCACTTCTACAACCCCGCTTCTGAAAAAGCCGATAAAAAACTGACCCTGAATCCTTCCGCTTCCGGCAGGTACTTCTTCGATAAAAGCAGCTTTGTTAAAGGAAAATACATTGTGCGTGTTTCCTTTGAACTGAATGCCAAACCCTACTTTACCGAGCAGGTTATTTTTATTCAATAGCAACTTATGGAGCTACTGATCATAACAGCATTTCTGGCGGGCCTGGGCGGTAGTATCCACTGTGTGGGCATGTGCGGACCGCTGGCCCTTTCTCTGCCTTTCCGGATGTTCAGTGCACCGGTAAAATGGATCGCCATAATGCTTTATAATGCAGGAAGGGTTACCGCTTATGCTTCCATCGGTTTACTGGTGGGCCTGGTAGGCAGGGGTGTAAACTGGTTCGGGTTAACGCAAACCCTCTCTGTCATACTTGGCACCCTGATTGTGCTTTCAGTGATCGTTCCCCGTTTATTTGCCAATAAAAAAATAAAATTACCTGCAGGCATATCTAATGCGCAGATGAATGCATTGCAGTTCCTGATGAAGAAACAACAGGCGGGATGGATGTATCCTGTAGGGATACTCAATGGATTTTTACCCTGCGGGCTGGTGTACATGGCTGTAGCGGCGGCTGTAGTGGCCGGCGAACTGAGTAAGTCGGTCATGTTTATGACTTTCTTTGGCCTGGGAACCATTCCTGCGATGGTACTGGTAATCATTGCCGGGCAAAGCATGTCTGCCCGAATGAAAACCAATTTCCGTAAGATGGTGCCGTTGGTATCGCTGGTGATCGGTACATTGCTGGTACTTCGCGGGCTTAACCTGGATATACCTTATATCAGCCCGTATATGTCGCCTAATTTAACAGGAAACAACGCCATTGATTGCCATTGATCTTAACGGGTTACAATTGAGAAATCCAGATTCTTCTGGCGCCTTCCTTGCCCCAGTCTTTCAACCCTTTATTGAGTTCGGCCAGCATTTGTTGCCTGGTTACTTTCTTCCCCTTCTGTGCCGGGTTCAGCTGTGCTGCGGTAGGTTCAATCAATTCCAGTTTAGTGGCAAACCAGGTAGTGTATAAGCGTGGTACAGCCAGTCCCAGGATCAATCCCGGTAAACCGGAAAAGCTTTCGGGTCCGGCGCTCACCGGAATCTGATCGGTGTAAAAGGCCACTACGTATACGGAATCGCAAATTTTGGTAACAGCCTTCCTGCATTCAAATCCTGCAATCTCGCGGGTTTCGTTGCTGATTTTCCATTCCAGGTTCCGGACGGAATCTTTGAGCAGGTAGGTGTTTTCGAAAATATCTTTCTGGCTGCTGATGGCGCCGGCCAGCAAATCTGTTATGATTGCATCTGATTCACTGGGCTTTGACCCCCACATCATATACCTGTTGTCGGGGTTTTCTTTGGCCAGTTTGTAAACCGATTTACTGCTGTTGAATTTCAACTCATAAATATCGGTTACAAATTTGGGAATGGCTTTCATTCTTTCTGCGTTCCATACATTGTCGGCATCATCTTCCAGCGGTTTGTGCTGGTTGATTTTCTTTTCGTATTCCACGCGTCCGTACTGGATGAATTGGGTTTGAGCGGAGGCAGTAAGTACAAATAAACTGAATAGGAGTGTGGTGATTGTTTTCATATTAAAATCCTGCATTTGCGGGTTTACCATTTTTATTGAAATTCCAGATCAGCGACAACAGGAAATAGCGCTGAATGGTTTGATTGGTAGTTTCAGAAATGAAGTTGCTGTTAACATTTCTCCTGATGCCCAGGTTCTGGTTGAGGATATCATTCACATGCATTTTGATTTCCCACTGATCGTTTTTGGAAATGCCCTTCCTTACAGAGCCGCTCACCAGGTAAACATCGCGTTGGTTGGCGAATACCGCTGTTTTCTGGTACAGATTGGCCTCCAGTTCCAGGTCTATATAGGTTTTGATCTTCTTGAATTTGAACTGCAGGTTCGAATTCACATTATACGACCAGTATTTGGTAACGATGTCCGGGCGAATGGAAGAACTGGAATGATTATAGTTTGCATCGAAATTTAACCAGTAATTGATCCATTTATCCGACCAGTAGCCGGAGTTGATACTGAGATTCCAGGAATTGTTCTCCGTGATATTATTAACCCCGTTTACCTTGCTGGCATACCTGGACCTGGATGGGCCTGCACCAAAACCAAGGTTCATGGAAGGAACCACATCAAATCCATAATTGGCACGGGCAGACAGGTTGTAATTGCCGTCTACATTAATGGCCTGGGATACCCTTCTTCCCAGTTCATCCACAAAGCTTGCGTTGGAAATGGCATTGTTGGTTTGTGTGTAGTTTACATTCACAGACATATACCTGCTTTTCAACACTTTGAAATCAGAAGCGCGGAAACTGAACTTGTTCACAAAAGACTGTTTCAGGTCAGCATTACCAATGGTGATATTCAGCGGGTCTATATTATCGATGATCGGTTGTATCTGTTGCAGGTTAGGGTTTTGGGTGCTTCCATTGTAGCTAAAGGTTACCCTTCTTTGCTGCTTTGGGGTATAGTTGAAGGTGAAGGAAGGAATGAAATTGTTAAATGTAACTTCCCTGCCGGTATTTTTTTTGAGGTCATTCATTTTGTACACTGTAGTCCCCAATCCGCTTCCCAGGTTAAAGTTGAACTTCTTTACATTGTAACGGAAACTCACACTGCCGGCATGCCCCGCTGTATTAAAAATGAAATGATTGCTCAATGAATCCACGGTGGTTTCATACTTGCCGCTGCCGTTTTTGGTGAACGTATTTTTTTCTGCATCGTTCTTATTGATATTCAGTTTGTAGTTGAGTACCAGGAACGTGTTTTTCCAAAGCGGTTCAGTATAAGCGAGCGAGGAGTTTACGGTGGTTACCTGTTGTTTGTTCACTTTTTTCTGATCAATATTATCCAGCCTGGTCAATGTGCCGGAGGCGTCAAAATAACTGTTCTTTGCCAGCAGGAAACCGTTTTCTTCCCTGTTATTAAAATTGAAATCGGAGTTGATGGTAATGGTCCTCCCGGTTTTTTTGAATTTCTTTCTCCAGAGCAGATTGTTGTTGAGTGTATTGTTTTCATCAGCATTGGAAGTGGTCCGGTCGCTTTCATTGATGATCTTGTTGTCTTCGCTGATGGATCTTCCCAGGTAGTTGGTCCTGGTATTGCTGTTGATAGCAGAACCACGAACGGTCAGTTTCAAAGAACTGCTCGAGTCGATCTGCCATTCATAAAAGCTGGTGATCTTATGTCTGTTGCGGGAAGCATCCTGGTTTTGATCGGTGGTATTGATAAAACTGGTATCGGGCAGGATATTCTGCGTTTTACTGGTGGTAATACCGGTTACATCCAGTTGGTTGAACTGGTAGGTATTGTTGCTATTGTGTTTGTCTTTGTTCCATTTATTACTGAAATGCAAACCACCCGTAACAGAATTGGGATAGCCGCGACCCCAACTGAATTCGTCGCCGGAACTCCACATCATAATACCGCCGTCATCGGTCACCTCGGTGGTTATATTGGCATCACCTGCATAGTTTCTGTTTTCATCCCAGTTCAGCGATTCAAAACGGGTATTGTCTGTAGTGAGGTACCCCGATACTTTTCGTTTTCCTTTAAAGGCATTACCCAGGAGTTTTCCATACCGGTACTTATCAAAATCCGTTCCTGCCTCCGCTTTTCCGAAATAACCTTTCTTCTTGTCTTCCTTTAGCTGAATATTGAGGGTCTTGATTTTCTGTCCGTCGTCTATCCCGGTGAAAGCAGCCTGATCGGTTTTTTTGTCGAAGGATTGGACCTTGTCTACCGCATCAGCCCGGAGGTTCTTCGTAACCACGGCCGGGTCATCGCTGAAAAATTCTTCTCCGTCTACCAAAACCTTCTGTACTCTTTCGCCCTGCGCCGTAATTTCTCCCTTGCTGTTGACCTGGATCCCGGGCATTTTGCGTAAAAGCTCCTGTACATCTGCGTTGGCGCTTACTTTAAAACTATCGGCCCTGTATTCGGTAGTGTCTCCCTTCATCCGTATGGCGCTGATATTTTGCTTTACAATCACTTCCTGCAGCAGGGTAGCTTTGGTGAGGATGGTTACTTTACCCATATCGGTCGGCAGATCGTTTGCAACCTGTACAATATCGACAAAGTCTGCATAGCCGGGATAGCTGATCATCACCAGGTATTTATCTCCGGCAATTTGCGGGATCTCAAATTTTCCTGATTTATCGGTGCGGGTATATTTGAGCAGTACGGAGTCTTTGGGCCTTAGCAAAGCAATCACTGCATTGCTGAGATTTTGTTTATTCAGTGTATCCGTTACATAACCTTTCAGTACGCCCTGTTTGGACTGGGCATACAATCCTGTAAAAAGCAGGCAGGTGCAAAACAATAGCAGGCTAAGTCTTCTCATAATTGCAGTGGTATTCGTCTGGTGATGAATAATGTTGTAAATTCAACAAATCTCCGTGCTAAACTAAATATTTAGTTATAACATTAAGTTAAAATGTATAAATGGCAAAGTCCAATTCCAATCAGTCAATGAACAAAACCATTATTTCTACCGATAAAGGAGTGCGTAGATCAAAGAAGGTTGGAATGCAGGAACAAAAAAAATATGAGGAAATCCATTTTGTAGACACAAACCAGCCCGTTTGGAATTATTCGCTGTTTACAGATGAAGATGTGCGCAATTTTCAACAGGGAACGCATTACAGCCTGTACAATTATTTTGGAAATAAGCAGATTACAGTGATGGATACCCAGGGTACATATTTTGCCGTATGGGCGCCCAATGCAACCTTCATTTCCGTAACAGGCTATTTTAATAACTGGGACAAATCTTCGCATCCGCTGAAAGTGCGGCAGGATAACTCGGGCATATGGGAAGGGTTTATACCCAATGTGCATGCAGGAGAAGCTTATAAATATCATATTCACGGATACCAGGGGGTACAGTTAGACAAAGGCGACCCCTTTGCCCATTTCTGGGAGAAACGGCCTTTTACCGCGTCCATTACCTGGCAGCCCGCTTACGACTGGAAAGATACGGATTGGATGAAGACCCGGAAAAAACACAACGCACTTAAATCGCCTTGCACTGTTTATGAAGTGCACCTGGCCAGTTGGATGCGTCCGGATAAAAACGATGAAGAGTCTTATAACAGTTATGCGCAGATTGCAGAAAGACTGGTGCCGTATGTACAAGAAATGGGCTTTACGCATGTGGAGTTTATGCCTGTAATGGAACACCCTTTCGATGGTAGCTGGGGATACCAGGGGACCGGTTATTTTGCACCCACTTCGCGTTTCGGATCCCCGCAGGATTATGCAGCGCTGGTGGACGCCTTTCACCAGGCGGGTATTGGTGTGATCCTGGACTGGGTTCCATCGCATTTTCCTTACGACGCACATGGCCTGTTTATGTTCGATGGAACACATACCTATGAATATGCAGATATGCGCAAAGGGTATCACCCCGACTGGAATTCTTATATTTTTAATTATAAGAGAGGGGAGGTTAAATCATTCCTGATCAGCAGCGCCCGTTTCTGGTGCGATCTTTTTCATACAGACGGCTTAAGGGTAGATGCAGTCAGCTCCATGCTCCGGCTGGATTACAGCAGAAACCAGGGGCAATGGGAGGCCAATGAGTACGGCGGCAACGGAAACCTGGAGGCCATTGCCTTTATCAAGGATCTCAATGAAACTTTGTACCGAGACTTCCCGGATATTCAAACCATTGCAGAAGAAGCAACCGACTGGCCAAAGATCAGTAAACCTACATTTGAAGGCGGGCTTGGCTTTGGAATGAAATGGATGATGGGATGGATGCACGATACACTGGATTATTTTAAACTGGATCCCATATTCCGCCAGTTTCACCAGGATAAGTTTTCATTCAGCATGATGTATTTTTATGATGAGAACTTTATGTTGCCTTTAAGCCACGACGAAGTGGTGCATGGCAAGAGCCCGATGATTTATAAAATGCCCGGTGATGAATGGCAGAAATTTGCCAATCTCCGGGTGTTGTACACCTATATGTTTACACACCCCGGCGCAAAGTTACTCTTCATGGGCAACGAGTTTGCCGCTACCGCTGAATGGAATCATAAAACGGAGCTGCAATGGGACCTACTGCAGTATGTGAGCCATGGGGGCATGAAATATTGTGTGCAGAAACTGAATGAACTTTACCGGTCGGAGCCTGCTTTGTATGAGAAACAGTTTGAACCGGGCGGATTTGAATGGGTGGACCTGAACCACCGGAGCGATTCTGTGATGGTATATAAAAGAAAGGGGAAAAAGGAGAAGGACGATGTGCTTGTGATCCTGAATGTTACACCGGTGGTCCGCAACGATTGGGAAATTTATGTACATGGTAAAGGAAAATGGACAGAGATCTTTAACAGCGATGCCAAAGAATTCTGGGGAACAGGGGATGTATTCAATCCTTCCATTCCGTCCGAACTGGTGGATAAACCTTCCGGATGCTATAAAATTAAAGTGCACCTGCCCGCATTGGGCGCCGTTGTACTCCGTTAACCGGTGCGTAATTAATTTCAACTGGTCTGTAACATAATCCGGGTTGCATCGTTTCATGAAAAAAAACGAATGAAAAAGATCATATCCCTTGCACTCTGCCTGCTGGTATTGCAGTTGGGTTTTGCCCAGAAAGAAGTGAGTGAAGCCAATAGTCAAAAAAGGCCTGTATCCGGATTCCATAGTATCAAAGCATCTTCAGGAATTGAAGTGCTGATTACCAAAGGCAGCCGGGAAGAACTGGCTGTGTCTGTTGGTGACCTGGCCTACCTGGACCAGGTAAAAACAGAAGTGTCTAACGGCGTGCTGAAGATTTACCGGGAAGGAGAGTGGAAATTCTGGAATACCTGGAAAAACTGGAAAGTAAGGGTATATGTATCGTATACCCACCTGGATGAACTGGATGCCAATAGCGGTGCATCTATTTCCGGAACCGATCTTCAGCTCAATACATTGAATGCTTATGCCAGTAGTGGCGGTTCCATCAAAATCAGCGGTAAGGCAGACGTGCTGGATATAGACGTAAGCAGTGGCGGTTTATTCCGCGGATCCGATTTTGAAACAACCAAATGTTTCGCCAAGGCTTCCAGCGGAGGAAATGCACAAATAAACGTAGTGAAAGAATTATCTGCAAAAGCCAATAGTGGCGGATCTATTCGCTATAAAGGCGAAGGATTGATCAGGGACATCAACACCAATAGCGGTGGGTCCATAAAACGGCAGCTTTAAACAAGAGGAGCTACAGGTGGGGTTTACCCACCTGTTATCCACTTTATTGCCGCATAACAATTTGTTCACCTAAACTTTATCATTCGTTCATGCCAAAGTTGTTGCTTGCATCAAACAACCCCGTATGAAAACAATTTTTTGCAACCTGCTGGTTAATGCAACAGGACAGTTACTGCAGGAACATGCATTTGATCATCTATCGGATGAAAAGCTGTCCCGGATGAATCAATGCCTTACCCAATTGAATCAACCAGTGTTAGCGGCAGACAGAAGCAGCGCTGAACATGAACTGTTGCAATTGTGTGGTGAAGCCAACCTGTATACGGAAACAACCACACCACAGTCTATTCATCAGTGGCTGGTAGTAATGAACCTGTCCGGGAACAATATTATGCCTGCGCCGGGTTTGATGGAAGAGGAATTGTAACGGTAAAAACAGTACCCTTCCCCAGTTCACTCCAGGTGATGTTGAGCAAACCCTTATGGTATTGTTCCATGATTCTTTTACTCAGCGATAAACCGATCCCCCAGCCCCTTTTTTTAGTAGTGAAGCCTGCTTTGAATACTTTGTTCAGCAGGTGTTTTGGAATCCCTTTACCGGTATCCTGCACCTGAATCAGTAACTGATGACCCTGTTGCAGAAACCGGATATGAATGGCGCCCTTTCCCTCCATCGCGTCCAGCGCATTCTTCAACAGGTTTTCGAAGACCCAATCAAACAAGGTTGGAGAAAGGTAAACCCGAAGTGATTCCAGGTTACCCGGATCAATCGTAAAGATGACCTGCTCACTGCTTCTTTTTTTCATGTAGTTCAGTACAGCCATCACCTGTTCAACAGGATAATGTAATTCCAGGTGCGGCGTGCTTCCGATTTTGCCAAAGCGGTCGGAGATCAGCATCAACCGGTTAAGATCTTTGGTGATTTCCGGAACAATGGTTTCATTCTCTTTTTTCTCCTTTAAAATTTCCAGCCAGCCTTCCAGGCTGCTGAGCGGGGTCCCCAGTTGGTGGGCTGTTTCCTTGGCCATGGATGCCCAGAGCTGGTTCTGTGCACTCCTGTACCTGGTTTGCAAGGAAAAAAAAGCAATGGCAATGAAGAGCGCCACAATCACCAGTTGTATGATGGGATACCATCTTACTTCTTTCAGCAGTTCGCTTTCTCCGTAATAGTAATGGATAACGGTATAGGGATTGTCTTTTAATCCCAGCACAATCGGGCGTTTGTTGTATCGCTTAAATTCCGCCAGTTTGAGCCTGAGATAATTGGAGTCTTCCCTTACCCTTGACGTATCGATGTTGATGAAATTGCCGGTTGGTATGTCCTGCTCATTGGTTTCAATAATGGGGATTTCCTTGTTCTCGGAAGAAATTTTAGAAGCCAGGTTAATACTGACGGTGTCTGAGGAATTTAAAATGGTTCTTTCTGCTTCCACCCATGCTTCCACATTCTTCCGCTCTTCCACAGAAATTTTTCCGGCCACATACCGGGAGTACACGATGGTTCCGCTGACAATGGCAACAGCAATCAGAATCAGCAGCGATTTCCAATGAAATAAGGATCCAATCATTGCACTAAAAATACGGTTATCCTGCTATACAATAAAACAGCCCCATAGGGGGGCTGCATTATTGTATATTGGTTTTTGTATAGGTACGGATCAGAATAAACCTTTTTTGAGTGTTTTGGTTCCCTGTCCGATTTTGAATCCATTGTTGTAGATCTCAATTTTATAGTTGCCGTCTTTAAAGCGATCTGCCTGTTTCCAGTCGAAGCTTACAGGGATGACCTTGTTCTGTTCGTAATTCACAGTAACCTTGCTGGTATAAGGTCTGCTGCCCTCGTCTCTTGTGTTGAAATTAGCCCCTTCAGTAACTACCTGGCCATCGGTGCCGGTAACAACCACATAGAAATCTTTGGTGCCGGAAGGGGTGATTTTATTTTCGTCGATCACAAAAGAGATCCGGACCAGGTCGGCGCGTTTAGCCGTACTGGTTTCCCGTTCCTTGCCACTGCTTTTTACTTTGATGGCAGTGATGGCGATATTGGTTGCACGGAGGGTGGAAGCCACATCCACTTTTTCTTCCAGCTGCTTTTTCTCTGCAGCGGTTGTATTCAGGTTTTGCTCCAGTCCCTGCTTTTCAGCGGTGAGTTGAGTCTTTTCGGTATTCAACTGCTGGTTGGCATTGGTCAGTTGGGTATTTTCTCCTTTGAGCTTTTCAATTTCAGCAAATAAGCCATCAATTTTTCCGTTCAGTTCGCCGATCATTTTCTTAGCCTGAGCCAGTTCAGATGCGGTGGCATTTTTCTTTTTCAGGATGCTGCTGATGTCGCCTTTCAGCTTTTTGATATCAGCGCTTCTTTCGGCCAACTCGCCCTGTAACTGCAGGTTGTCCTGCGTGAGGGAGTCGGCTTTGGCGGAAACGTTCATAAAGTCCTGCTGAATAGCTACCCTGGCGCTATCAATATTGCTGATCTTTGTTTCCATCTGAAAAATCTGCTCACTGGTTTTACTCTTATCATAAAAGATATAACCCCAGGTGCCGATCAGGGCAGCAATGAGGACCCCGTAAATGATTTTCCGGTTGTCTTTGGGTTGATTTTCACCCGTGGTACTTGATTGATAGCTCATAATCTATGTGTTTTTTGATCCTGAAATAGTGTTTCGTCAAACAAAACCAAAACCGTGCCAAAACAAAAAAATCGCCCATCTTTGCAATATGTCTGCTGAAAAAATACTGAGAGAATGGAAAATAGGGGCTTACAAACCTGTCTACTGGCTGGAGGGAGAGGAACCTTATTTTATTGATATTCTGATGGATTATGCCGAAAAGAACATTGTTTCTGAAGCCGAGGCCGGCTTTAATTTAAGTGTATTCTACGGCAGGGATGCCGACTGGACTGCAGTGGTAAATGCCTGCCGGCGCTATCCCATGTTCGCCGAAAGACAGGTGGTACTTCTGAAAGAGGCGCAGCACATGAAGGATGTGGAAAAGCTGGAATCTTATATTGATAACCCGCTTAGCTCCACTGTTTTTGTAGTGAGTTACAAGGATAAGAAAGTGGATGGCCGTTCCAAACTGGCCAAAACACTGAAGCAGAAAGAGAAGGCGGAAGTACTGACCACCAGGAAGCTCTACGACAACCAGCTACCGGAATGGGCTGGTAATATTGTAAAGGAAAAAGGCCTGCAGATCAACCCCAAGGCGCTGCATATGCTGGTGGATCATATTGGCAATGACCTGAGCCGTATCGAAAACGAGGTAGAGAAACTGACCCTGAACCTGGCCGGAAAGAAAAGCATCACAGAAGATGATGTTGAGCGATATATCGGGGTAAGTAAGGAATTCAATGTATTTGAACTGCAGGCGGCTATTGCGCAGAAAGACCTGTCGAGGAGTATCCGCATCATCCAGTATTTTGAAGCCAACCCCAAGGCGGGCCCCATTCAGCTGATACTGCCATCGGTCTATAATTTTTTTAGTAAGCTCTATATCTTAAAAAGCCTCCCTAACCCGGATGAGCGGTCCGCAGCTGCGGCATTGGGGGTGAACCCATACTTTGTAAAAGATTATTTGTCTGCTGCCCGCAAGTACGATTATGCGGGCGTAGAAAAAGTATTGCTGCTCCTGCACGAATACAATCTCAGGAGTGTGGGCGTACACGATGGCGGCACCTCCGATGCAGGATTGCTGAAGGAACTGGTGGTTAAAATAATGTGCTGATCGTTATTTTCTTTTTTCTAGCAGCTGCAAGGCCTGTTCCTGGTCGGTTTTTAGTTGCGCCTTTAGTTCATCCAGCCCATTGAATTTAACCTCCCCGCGCAGGTAATACCGGATGGCAATCAATAATTCCTGTCCATAAATATCTTTGTTGAAGTCGAAGATGTTTACTTCAATGACTCTTTTTTTTCCATCCACCGTGGGGCGGAGACCAATGTTCATCATCCCATAGTACAGCGACTCGTTATGTGTGACCTCCACTGCATATACGCCATTGCCGGGAACCAGTTTGTCTTCGGCAGTAATGTGCAGATTGGCTGTGGGATAGCCGATGGTACGTCCCAGTTTATTCCCCTCAATCACCAGCCCTTCAAAAAAGTAGGGATAACCCAGGTATTCATTGGCCAGTTCAATTTCGTTGTCGAGCAGCGCCTGCCTGATTTTGGTGGAACTGATGACCACTTCGTCGAGCAATTCTTCTGAAATTTCCTGAACGGTAAATCCCAGTTCCTTTCCCCGTTCTTCCAGCAACCGGTAATTACCCACGCGGCCTTTGCCAAAACGATGGTCGTATCCGATGATGATTAGTTTGGGCCTGAAG
>JAECQP010000059.1 GCA_015999745.1 Sphingobacteriia bacterium
TTTAAAATCTCAAACCAATCCGCATTTTTTATTTAACACACTAAACAATATTTATTCATTAGCAAGGGATAAAAACGACCTTGCACCTGAGTCAATTTTACGATTATCAAAAATATTACGTTTTATGTTGTATGAAACCGGTGGTGAATCTATTGTAATAGATGATGAACTGAAAATAATTACAGATTACATAGCCCTTGAAAAACTCCGTTACGATGATTCCTTGTTTGTTACACTGAATACTGATATTGATAATTCAAAACAACCTTTGCCGCCTTTGTTGCTTATTCCGTTAGTGGAAAATGCCTTTAAACATGGAGTTTCAGAAACAAGAAACGAACCATTTGTAGATATTAATCTTATAGTAAAGCAACAGCAATTGTTGTTTATTGTAAAAAATTCAATAGAAGAAACTGCCACCGAACAAGAAGTGAAAGAAAATATCGGGCTTTCTAACCTCCGTAGGCAGTTAGCGCTTCTCTATAATGATTATGACTTGTCTGTAGGACAAGAAAACGCTGTTTTTACATCAACTTTAAGAATCAATTTAACAAGCAATGCCTAAAATAAAATGCATAATTATAGAGGATGAGCCACTTGCCGTTAAAGTATTAGCGGACTATGTTGCCCAAGTGCCTTTTTTGCAATTAGAGGGTAGCTTTAAGGATGCCTTACTTGCAACAGAATGGCTACGAACAAATGAAGTACAATTAATGTTTTTAGACATTCATTTACCCAAACTTAAAGGGATGGCTTTTTTAAAAACACTTGTAAAGCAACCTGCAGTTATTATTACTACTGCTTATCATCAATATGCTGTGGAGGGATTTGGCCTTAATGTAACAGATTACCTGCTTAAGCCTATTGAATTTGAGCGTTTCTTAATTGCTGTAAATAAAGTAAGAGTTACTAATGACAATAATCAGCCAATGACTGAAGCAGATGAAGTGAAAGACTATTTGTTTCTTACTGTACAAAAGAAAAAGGTGAAAATATTATTTTCTGAAATTTACTATGTAGAAAGTCAACGAGAATACATAAAAGTAGTTACTGAAAAAAAGGAATTTATATCACGAATGAGTACACATGAAATAGAAGACCTTTTGCCTGGCCATATTTTTAAACGCATCCACCGCTCATTTATCATTTCAATTAATAAGCTGGAATCCTACACTGCAGAATCAGTTGAAGTGAATGGCATATCTATTCCTATTGGGAGGGGATATAGGGACGTTATTGAAAATCTCTAAGGTTATTGATATTTTGATTTACTTGGTTGCAAGCATTTTTTGTGTATTCTCGCTTTCTTTAAACAGTATTTTTGTTCTCAAAACCTACAGGCAGCAATTTTCCTTCATTCAAACATTGCGGATGCTGTTTGTATTTATCCAGGATTTCTTCTGCCATTGGCAGCAGTGGGATATTTGAACGGGTATCTGTTTTTTGCCGGTTGGTAAAAATCCATTTGCCGCCATCAATGCCCAAACCAATATAGCTACGGGTGTGTGCTTTAATGATGTTTTGTAACGCTCTAAAGTACCTCAGCAGTTACCGGCTCACCTGCAGCCAGCAACAAAGCATGATTTTGGTGGACTTTCGCTTGCAAAATATTCAGGTAAGCATTGAGGGCTTTAATATCTTCTTTACTACCTGATGCAAACCCTGCCTGGGAGTTCCACTTATCGGGCAGGCATTCTCTGCCAACAGACATTTCGGCTCGTTGTTCATCTACCGTAATGCGTAGGTATATTGGTACCGGACCTGACACATAACCTTTGGGTTTCTTCAAATAGAAGAGAAAATTGAAATTTGATTGCATGGTGTGGTGACCTTTTTGCAGTGATAAAATTAGATTCATTACCGACTGCAAACAAGATGTTCAAATGCTGAACTGCTTGTAGGACAAGCATTTCAGGAAAATCTGGTGAGTAAATTTTGAAAGAAAAGCAACTCACCGAATTACTCACCTAAATCTTGGTTTTAGATGAACGGTTTGGCATAGTGCCAAATAAAAATCCCTGCATAATCAACGATTTGCAGGGATTTAGTGAGTTTTGAAACCTACTGGCGGAGAGCGAGGGATTCGAACCCCCGGACCTGTAACAGTCAACAGTTTTCAAGACTGCCGCAATCGACCACTCTGCCAGCTCTCCGCGGCAAAAGTAAGGGTTGGGATTTTTTATTCCAAAACTTATTTTAAGCGGTTGAAGAATCGCGTAAACAGTGCAAACAGCGGGTTATATTTGCAGCTCAATCTTATTATTTGAAACATCTCGCTGCACTGAATCATTACTTTTGGAAATACCGTAAGCGCTTCTTTATCGGGATGTTTTTTGTGGTGGCTTCCAACTATTTTGCCGTGCTGGCGCCCCAGATTACGGGGTACGTTATCAACCAGGTGCAGCAACAGTTACCCGGCAAACACCCGGTAGCTTCTCCGGGGGTGCATGATGCGGTGGTCAATACCTATATTGGCTGGATTTCCGGGTTCGAACTCAGCTTTGGCTGGCTGGTAGCCATCTGCAGCCTTACGATTCTGCTGATAGCCATTGCGCGCGGCGTACTCATGTTCTTTATGCGCCAGACCATTATTGTCATGAGCCGCCATATTGAATTTGACCAAAAAAACCAGATCTTTCAGCAATACCAGCAGCTCGATACGGCGTTCTATAAAACACATAGTACCGGCGACCTGATGAACCGGATGTCCGAAGACGTTAGCCGCGTAAGAATGTATACCGGCCCGGCCATTATGTACCTGATCAACCTGGTTACCCTGATCGGCTTTTGTATCATCAATATGTTTCGGAACGATGTACAACTAACCCTGCTTGTACTGGCGCCATTACCCGTACTGGCGATAACCATTTATTGGGTGAACAGCATCATCAACCGTAAGAGCGAAATCATTCAGGCCAACCTGTCGGACCTTACCACCAATGCCCAGGAATCCTATTCCGGAATAAGGGTCATCAAATCCTTTGTACAGGAAAAAGCCATGCTTGGCTTCTTCGAAAAAAACAGTGAGGCCTACCGGAACAATGCCATCGGGCTGGCCCGGGTAGAGGCGCTGTATTTTCCAAGCATGACCCTGATGATGGGCATCAGCACCATTCTCACCATCCTGATCGGTGGCATGCAGGCCATAGAGGATCCGGGCAAAGTAGGAATGATTGTGGAATTTGTGATTTATATCAATATGCTCACATTCCCCGTTAGCGCCATCGGCTGGACGGCCAGTATGATTCAGCGTGCGGCGGCTTCACAGAAAAGGCTCAACGAATTTTTGAATATTAAACCCGCTATCGTTGATGCTTCCGATGCCGTTAAAGACCCGGTATTGGGAGGAATGATCATATTCAATAAAGTGAACTTTACTTACCCGCATACGGGCATCAAAGCCTTGCAGGATTTCAGCCTCACTGTTAACAGCGGAGATAAGATACTGATCCTGGGTAAGACCGGAAGCGGTAAAACCACCCTGGCGCAGTTGCTGCTGCGTTTTTACGAACCCGATTCCGGTTCCATTACCATTGGCGACAAGCCCCTGAACCGGATTGCCCTGCAGGAACTGCGCAGGCAGATCAGTTATGTACAGCAGGATGTATTCCTGTTCAGCGATACGGTGGCCAACAATATCCGCTTTGGCGTTTCCGGTGCCCCTATGGAGAAAGTGAAAGAAGCCGCCCGTTTTGCCAATGTAGACAAAGACATCATGGGTTTTGAACAGCAGTACGAGACCATGATTGGTGAAAGGGGTGTAACCCTTAGCGGCGGCCAGAAACAAAGAATCTCCATTGCCAGGGCGCTGATCAAAAATCCGGAGATCATCCTGTTCGACGATTGCCTCAGTGCGGTGGACGCCAAAACCGAAAAAGAGATCATCGGTCATCTCTATGGCTACCTCCAGGATAAAACAGCCCTGATCATTACCCACCGCATCTTTGCCGGGTTTAACTTCGACAAAATCATTGTTCTTAAAGACGGGAAACTGGCCGAAACAGGCACCCATGAAACCCTGATGGCCCAAAACGGATACTATGCCGAACTCTACCAGTTGCAGCTTTCCGAAAAAGGGGAAGAAACAGCCTGAACAGGGCTTGAAAATCGGTCAATTTGATAATTTCATATTTATTTTGGTAATTCCGAAACATCCCTATATTTGTTACACTTAACAAAGCTTTAACCAAAACATCTAATTGTGGAGTACGAGAACAACGAAAAGAAAATGGAGAGTGTTTACAGCACAAGAATTCGTGCCGGAAAGAGAAGAACTTACTTTTTTGATGTAAGGGCAACTCGTGGAAACGACTACTACCTGACCATTACAGAGAGCCGTAAGCGCTTCGACAACAATGGTTATGACAGACACAAGATCTTCCTTTACAAAGAAGATTTTAACAAGTTCATCAAGGCATTGGGAGAAGCAGTTGATTATGTGAAAACAGAATTGATGCCCGATTTCGACTTCGATGCATTCAACCATGAATACAGCGATGGGGAAGGTGAAGGAAACGGAGAGGGTTATGTTGCGGCGCCTGCAGAAGAGGTTCCGGCAGCAGCACCAACCGAAGCTCCGGCGCCTGTTGTAGCCGAACCCGTTGCGGAAGAGACCCCGGTAATTAACCCTACCGCTACTGAAGAAGTAGATAAGTGGTAAAACTTCGATTGCTTGCTTAAATGAAAAATCCCCACGATTACCCGCGGGGATTTTTTTATGTTGAACAACGTTAAAGCTTAGTGCTTTTTCTCCGTTGTTTGAATATCAATCTTCAATCCTTCTTTACCGCTCAGGTAAACAGCATATTTGCTGGCAACCTCCCCAGATAATTCCTGGCCGTTGATAACGATTTTACCATCTTTGATATTGATGGAAACATCATCACCGGAAGCCAGTCCGTCTTTCTTCAGGGCTTCTACCAGCGATTCCATTTTAACGCCGTCGGCAGATACGGTTACACTATCCTGGCCCTGGTTCATGGTCACTTCAATTTTCTTCTCCACTTTTACTTCTGCTGCTTCAGTAGGGTGCAGTTGAGCCAGTGTAGGAGCAATAACCAGTGAAACAATCGACATCAGTTTAATCAGGATGTTCATAGAAGGGCCGGAGGTATCTTTGAAAGGATCACCCACTGTATCGCCGGTAACAGAAGCTTTATGTGGCTCTGATTTCTTGTAATACATTTCACCGTTGATTTCAACGCCTTTCTCAAAAGACTTCTTGGCATTATCCCAGGCACCACCGGCATTGTTCTGGAAAATACCCATTAATACACCACTTACGGTAGCGCCTGCCAGGAATCCACCCAGCGCTTCAGGGCCAAATACAAATCCGATGATCAAAGGAGAGACGATGGTGATTGCACCAGGCAACATCATTTTCTTCAGGGAAGCTTCGGTAGAAATAGCCACGCACTTATCGTACTCCGGCTTACCGGTTCCTTCCATGATACCGGGAATGGTTCTGAACTGGCGGCGAACTTCTTCCACCATTGCCATTGCAGCTTCACCCACCGCCCTGATAGCCAGGGAGGAGAAGATAAAAGGAATCATACCACCAATGAATAAAGCAGCCAGTACATTGGCTTTATAAATATCAATATGCTGATTATCCGGCATAGCCACACCAACAAACGCAGCAAATAAAGCAAGGGCAGTTAATGCAGCAGAAGCAATGGCAAAACCTTTACCGCTGGCAGCAGTGGTATTACCAACTGCATCCAGGATATCTGTTTTCTCCCGCACTTCAGCAGGTAATTCGCTCATTTCAGCAATACCACCTGCGTTATCTGCGATAGGTCCGAACGCATCAATGGCCAGTTGCATGGCAGTGGTGGCCATCATACCCGCAGCGGCAATAGCCACACCGTATAAACCTGCGCAAAGGAAAGAACCATAGATACCACCAGCCAGTACAATAATTGGAAGGAAAGTACTTTCCATACCAATTGCCAGGCCACCAATGATATTGGTAGCATGACCGGTGGCAGACTGACGGATAATACTTAATACCGGGCGCTTGCCCATTGCAGTGTAGTACTCAGTAATTACGCTCATCAGCGCACCTACCACCAAACCAACTGCAATAGCACCGATTACACCGGTACGGGTAAATTCATGACCACGGAGTTCCATGGTTTCGGGTAAAACATAGCTTACAATGAAATAGGCTGCAACAGCAGTCAGTATCATTGAACCCCAGTTACCCATATTCAAAGCGCGCTGTACAGCATGTGTGCTGATACCAACAGTGTCACTCACTTTTACAAATAAAGTACCTACAATCGACAAGAGGATACCCACACCTGCAATGATCATTGGCAGGAGAATAGGAGCCAGTCCGCCAAATTCATCTACAGATTTTGTTTCCTGACCAAGAACCATTGTGGCCAAAACGGTAGCAACATAGCTTCCGAATAAGTCTGCACCCATACCAGCTACGTCACCTACGTTATCCCCTACATTATCTGCAATGGTTGCAGGATTACGGGGATCATCTTCAGGAATACCTGCTTCCACTTTACCCACCAGGTCGGCGCCTACGTCGGCAGCCTTGGTATAGATACCACCACCAACACGGGCAAACAAGGCAATACTTTCCGCACCCAGTGAAAATCCGGTAAGTACTTCGATGGTACGAAGCATTCCTTCCGTATCACCATCAGGAGCAAAGAAATGTTTTAACACAAGAAATAAACCACCCAGTCCTAAAACAGCCAGGCCAGATACGCCCAGGCCCATTACAGCGCCACCGGTGAAGGAAACATTCAGGGCCTTGCTTAAACTTGTTTTAGCAGCTTCGGCGGTACGAACGTTTGCTTTGGTAGCTACTTTCATACCAATGAATCCGGCAGTTGCGCTGAATACGGCGCCAATAATAAAAGCGATGGCAATACTCCAGTGACTGCCTGCATTGTTACGTGCCATAAAACCTAACAATAAAGCAACGATTGCAACAAAATAAGCGAGTATCTTCCACTCAGCTTTTAAAAAAGCCATGGCACCTTCTGCAATGTAAGTGCTGATTTCTTTCATCCTCGCGTTACCTGCATCCTGCCTGGAAACCCAGTTAAATTTAATTAAGGTGTAAAGAAGGCCGATAACTCCCATCGCCGGAACGGCATAAAACAGTAGATTGTTCATAAGCAAGTATCAAAGTTTATTTGGTTCAAGTCCGCAAAAATAGGGTTTATACCAATTTAGACCTTAAAAACGTGCTATTGAGGCATTTATTATTCTTCCAGCAGGGTAGTATCGGCGCGGCCTGTGAAAACCGAACTCAGGTTTCCGGCGGTCCAGATATTGCGGTTGAACTTGTTTCCGAGGATAATTACCGTGGCCGTATCGCTGACCAGGCGCCTGAAAACCGCGTTATTGCCGTGCCACCATCCATTGTGGTACACAATGGGAGGGTCCGGTTGTTTGATGTATAAATGCCAGCCCAGCCCGTAGTTCTTGTATCCACGGGTTTCGTTGCTCAGCGGCTCATAAGACATGGCAAGGGTCTCCGGGCGGATAAAACTTCCGTTATACAGGGCTTTATCCCATTGGAGCAGGTCCCTTACGGTGCTGTAAACGTTCTTATCACCATAGATGCAATCCAGTTTTTCCAATGGAAACGGGGCTTTATTGTAATTATAGGAAGGAATATAATTGCCGGTATCCTTAATACTGAACACGTAACTGTCCTTCATGCCCAATGGCGTAAAGACACTGTCTTTCATGTATTGGGGATAGGTAATACCGGTGATTTTTTCAATCACCAGGGCCAGCAGGGCATAGTTGGTATTGTTGTAGCTGTACCGCCTGTTGGGATTGGATTCCACCGGCGGACGCCTTTCTACCAGGAAGCGCAATACATCGTAATTGGAACTGAATCCGGTAACCCGTACGGGATCTTTAATAATGACGGTATGCCTGATCCAGCGTCCCCTTTTATTCTTCTTCCGCGTAACGTAGGAACGGGTCCCGGCCAGGAAAAGGTCGTATTTAGGTAACCCGCTGCGATGAGACAACAGGTGCTTAATGGTAACGCCCGAATATGGAAATCCATGCAGGTATTTACTCACAGGGTCGTCCAGTTCAATCTTGCCCTGTTCCATCAGGCGCAGGATGGTCATGGCCGTAAAGGTTTTGGATACAGACGCTACATGAAAGGTGGAGGAAGCCGTAATAGGCTCCTGTGTTTTCAGGTTAATCGCTCCCCGGTAATCTTCAAAAACAATTTCCCCGTTCTTAGCCAGTAAGATGGCTCCGTTAAAGCCTGTTCTAAGCAATTGCTTTTCGTAAAGAGGTTGAATGAGGTTGGCGTAATATTCTTTTGCCTTATTAGACAAGGGGGTAAAATGCACTGCTTCTTTGTGCGCCACTGCGTCTTCCTTTTTTTCGGGGGAAGAGCTGCAGGCCATTACTAAAAAAGAAAGTACAGGAATTATCATTAATCGGTGCATTAAGTTTTTCTTACATGGGTCAATATGCAAATATAAAACGGATGAGGCAGAAGCCAAGATAAGTGGAAAACTATCAGCAAGGCATGTATATAATAAACAGTTAAATTTGCAGGCATGAGCATCAAGGAAATTACCAGCTATCCGAAAGAACGGATCAACATCCTTTTTCTGGAAAATATCAGTGACCGAGCAGTACAACAGTTTAAACAAAACGGCTATGTGAATGTGAGAAAACTCGGCGGAGCGCTGAGTGAGGAAGAACTCATCGAAGCAGTGAAGAATGTACACCTGATCGGGATCCGGTCAAAGACCATAATTACGCAGAAAGTGCTGGATGCGGCCCATAAGCTGCAGGCCATTGGTTGTTTTTGCATTGGTGTAAACCAGGTGGATCTCAAAGCGGCCACCAACGCGGGTGTGGTGGTATTCAATGCCCCGTATAGCAATACCAGGAGTGTGGCGGAACTGGTGATCGGCGCCAGCATCATGCTCATCAGAAAAATCATTGATAAAAACAAGGCCGCTCACGAAGGCATCTGGATGAAAGACGCCAAAGGCAGCTATGAATTGAGAGGAAAAACACTGGGCATCATCGGGTATGGAAATATCGGTTCCCAGGTAAGTGTACTGGCCGAAGCATTGGGCATGAAAGTATTGTTCTACGATACCGAAACCAAACTGCCACTGGGTAATGCCCGTTCCGCCAAAAACATGAAGGAAGTACTGTCGCAGGCAGATATCATTTCCCTGCATGTACCCGAGACCGCCCAGACCAAAAACATGATCAATAAAGCGGTAATCAAAAACATCAAAGGCGGCGCTATATTAATCAACTATGCAAGGGGAGAAGTGGTAGACCTGAAAGCATTGGCAGCAGCGCTTACAGAAGGCCGGCTGAGCGGTGCAGCCATTGATGTATATCCATGGGAGCCGGAGAAAAACGGAGATCATTTTGAAACGCCTTTGCAGGGATTGAAGAATGTATTGCTGACCCCGCATATCGGCGGTTCCACAGAAGAAGCGCAGCAGAACATCGGGGAAGATGTAAGCATTAAACTGTTCCAATACCTCGAGAGAGGCATTACCAACGGATCACATACGGTTCCCGCCATCGGGTTACCACCCATTGAAGGGGCGCACCGGATCCTGCATATTCACCAGAACGTACCGGGCGTATTGAGCGCTATCAATACCGCTTTGTCCAAGAACAATATCAACATACTCGGACAGTATTTGTCTACCAATAGCCAGATCGGTTATGTAGTGCTGGATGTAGACAAGAAGCTGTCTAAGCAGGCGGTGGAACTGCTCAAGGATATTAAACAGACCATTAAAGTGCGCCTGTTGTATTAATCTTGTGAAAGCGGTGCTTCAGGATTGTTATATCAGGTATTTTGCTTCAATCAATGTATTCTGATCGTCTCCGGTACAAACTGCATAGTTGAAACCCTTTTGCAAACAGTAAGCGCCATGCTCGCCATTTTTGTTCAGCGCAATGAATGCCACCTGGATCTCTTTGGCCTTGCTGCCCTTGATCTTCAGCAGACGCTCCATTGCTTTTTTGCAAGCCTGCCCGGGAGCATATCCCTGGCGCATCAGTTCAATAACGGTGTGTGTGCCACCCATACGGATCACATCTTCGCCCTGGCCGGTAGCAACAGCGGCCCCAACTTCATTATCTACAAACAAACCCGCGCCAATAATAGGGGAGTCGCCCACTCTTCCGCGCATTTTAAAACCCTGTCCGCTGGTGGTACAACTGCCGCTGAGATTTCCAGCCGCGTCCAGTGCCACCATGCCAATGGTATCATGGTTCCAGGAACCATCAGATAAGCGGGCCGGAGCAAATGCAGTTTGATGTTTTTTATTTTCGATATTGATCACAGGCTTGTATTCAGATTTCTCCAGCCATTTTTTGTATTCCGTTTCCGCATCTTTAGAGAGGCCTTCTTTCTCCAGCACAAATCCCTGCGAAAGGGCAAACTGCTGAGCGCCTTCGCCCACCAGCATTACGTGCGGTGTGTTCTCCATCACTTTGCGGGCCACCTGAATGGGATGTTTGATGCGTTCCAGGAAAGCCACAGCGCCGCAGTTGGCGAACTCATCCATGATACTTGCATCCAGGGTAACATACCCATCTCTGTCGGGATTGGCGCCAAGCCCCACGCAACAGCCCTGCGAAGATTCCGTAACCATTACACCCTGTTCCACTGCATCCAGGGCCCTTCCTTTGTTCCGAAGTACTTTCCAGGCGGCTTTGTTAGCGTCAATACCTGCATCCCAGGTAGAAATAACAATGGGTTGATTGCCCGCAGTTTTGGGCCGGAATCCGGAAAACCCGGCTGCTGTTAAACCCAGTGAACTTAACTGTAAAAATTTCCGTCTGTTAAACATCAGGGGATGGTGTTTTATGGGATGATTGAATACAGCTAATATATTCCAAAATAACCACTTTGAACCGATCAATCTTAAAACTGCATTGTATATTTAAACATGGAAAATGCTGCATGCAAGGACGTAATTGCATCCTACGGGTGGACAAATACCACGGTAAATACCATCACCAGCGGATTGATCAATCACACCTGGAAAGTGCATACCGATTCGGGAGATTTTATACTGCAGCGGATCAATACGGATGTATTCACACACCCGGAACAGATAGATGAAAACATGACCCGCATTGCATCCTGGCTTGCAGTGCATGCACCCGGCTACCGGTTTACCGCACCGGTAAAAAACAAAGCGGGTATCAGTTTAATTCAACTGGAAGGAGCTGCTTACCGGGCATTTGAATTTCAACAAAACACCCACACCATTGCAGTAGTAACCCATGCGGAAGAAGCTTTTGAAGCAGCAAAACAGTTTGCGTTATTCACCCAACAACTGGCAGGGTTTCCGGCAGCGCAATTGCATATAACCTTACCGGATTTTCACAACCTCGCGTTGCGATTTCAGCAGTTTGAAACAGCGCTGCGCAACAACAATGAGGAACGTTTTGTAAAGGCCGCAGCAACGGCGTATACACTGCATCAACTGAAAGAGATTGTAGCCCGTTACAACCGGTACATCGGACACCCGGAAGCCAGGCAAAGAGTAATGCACCACGATACCAAGATCAGCAATGTATTGTTCAACGAAGCAGGCAGGAGCGTATGTGTAATAGACCTGGATACGGTCATGCCGGGCCACCTGTTCAGTGATGCGGGAGATATGTTCCGAACCTACCTGCCGCCGGTGTCGGAGGAGGAAGCAGATCTGGATAAACTCTATATCCGCAATAATGTGTTCGAAGCCATCGAAACCGGCTACCTGGGTACGCTTAAATACAATATTAGCTCATTCGAAACAGCACATTTCTATTTATCCGGTGAAATAATGATCTATATGCAGGCATTACGCTTCCTCACAGACTACCTCGAAGATGACCGTTATTACGGAAAAAAATACCCCGACCAGAACCTGGTCAGGGCAAAGAATCAATTGAGGTTACTGGAGTTATACCAGGAAGCCATTGGCTGATCCCGGCGCTGTTTCCTAAAAATCGCCCATTACAAAATCAGGCTGGCGCGTTTGCCATTTGCCGCGGGTAAAATCGGGGATGGTCTGAACCTGGCCGTTTTCAGCAATTGATTTCTCCGACAATGGCGTGATGGCATACCAGGTAGCCAGGTCATATACATCCATCGGAAAATCCACCCCGCGTTTGATGCATTCGATAAAGGCATTGTCTACAAAGAAATCCATGCCTCCATGACCGGCGCCTTCGGCCTCAGACTCATATTTTTTCCAGAGGGGGTGATCGTATTCCTTCAGCCATTTTTCCGGGTTGTCCCATTGATGGGATTTTTCGGATTTCCCTTCAATGTATAAAAGCCCGGCATTGAACTGGCCAGACTTCGTGTCCTGCCACAAACCTTCGGTACCCTGCACCCGGAACCCGATATTGTACGGACGGGGAGAATTGGTATCGTGCGTCAGCAAAATGGTTTCGCCGTTCTGCGTTTGAATGGTAGTGGTGATGATGTCCCCAAGCTTAAAATCAACTTTCGCATTGGGGTGATTTTCACCACCTTTAGGATGGTTAACGATATATTTATGTAAACCCTTTGCCTTGGTGGCAACAGAAGATAACCTGGTTAAGCGATTGCCCCGGTTCACATCGACCATCATCGCAACAGGGCCCAGGCCATGCGTAGGATAAAGGTCTCCATTGCGGGTCCTGGAATGTTCGGTTCTCCAGGCGGCTTCACTGAAACCTTTGGCGCCAAACTCGGCGCCGGAGTTATACGGCGTAATGCCATCGTTGAATTTAACGCCGCGCAGATCGTGCTGGTAGCCGCCCTGGAGATGAAGCAATTCAC
>JAECQP010000022.1 GCA_015999745.1 Sphingobacteriia bacterium
AATAGATCAGGGTAATACCTGCCAGTACACCCAATGTGGAGTAGGTATCTATTTGTAAATGCCGCCCGCTCGATTCAAGCGCCAGTGATTTGTTCTTTTTCCCCACTTTTATGCAATACGCGCCTGCCAGGTAATTCATAACGGCGGTGATTGCCACGAGCCAGATACCCTGGTCCAGTTGTTTTACCTGCGTTTTATCGAGCATGTTCATCACTGTTTCGTAGATGATCATGATGCCGGCTGCAATCACCAGGCTTCCTTCCGCGGCCGCAGAAATAAATTCTGCCTTGCCATGCCCGTAGGGGTGGTCCTGGTCTCTTGGTTTGGAAGCTACATATAAACTGTACAGGCCAATAAATCCGGCGATAATATTCACGATGCTTTCCAAAGCATCCGATAATATGGCCAGGGAGGCAGTGAGGTAATAAGCGGTAATCTTTACCACAAAGAGCACCAGGCTTAAGATGGTGATCCATTTCTGCACCTGGTAATTCTGCAGTGGCTTATTGGTCATAACGCTTATTTTTTAGCAGGCGTATTGCAGCGCACTAACTGATCACTCTGCTGGTATAATTGATAGGGCAATGTTTTGCCAGCATGGCCGAGATGCCGCAATACTTCTCCATAGACAGGTTCACGGCGCGGGCCAGTTTATCCTGATCGGCGGGATCTACATCGCAACTGTACACCAGGTCGATACTTTTAAACACTTTGGGATGTTCATCGGTCTGTTCTGCTTCTGCGGTGATTTCCAGTTTGCTGAATTTCACTTTCATCTTGGTTAGGATATCTGCTACATCCATTCCACTGCATCCGCACAAAGAACCCAACAACATTTTTTTTGGACTCATTCCGCTATCCAGCCCTCCACCGTCTTTGGTGGTATCCATTCTTACTGTATGACCATTGTCGGAAGTGCAGTCGAAAGCCAGCGCTTCCTGCCAGGTAGTGGTTACTTTCATATATCAGATCTTGATTGAACAAATTCCCAGTTGACTACATTCCACCAGTTGTTGATATAGTCGGGTCTCTTGTTCTGGTATTTTAAATAATAGGCGTGCTCCCATACATCCAGCGCCAGCAATGGTTTTCCTTTCAGCGGGCTGAGATCCATCAGCGGATTGTCCTGATTGGGAGTAGAACCTATTGCCAGTTGGTGATCGGCGGTTTCTATCAGCCATGCCCAACCGCTCCCAAACCTGTTTTTACCTGCATCGGTAAACTGTGTTTTGAATGCTTCGAATGATCCGAAGGAACGGTCGATGGCTGCGGCCAGTTTGCCGGTTGGTTGAGAAGATGCGCCGCCTTTCATGCATTGCCAGAATAACTCGTGGTTATAATGCCCCCCACCATTATTCCTCATTTTGGCGGAATACTTCGAAATAGCGCCAAGCAACGCTTCCAGGGAAACCTGGTTGGTATCTACTTTTTCCGCTACACAGGCTTCTCCCAGGTTTTTGGTATACGCGGCTGCGTGTTTGGTGTAGTGAATTTCCATGGTAAGCGCATCAATTACAGGTTCCAGTGCGGTGTAGCCATAAGGAAGGGGTTGTTGTGCATACCCTCCGCCAACCGGAGTATTACCGGCTGCAAAGCTAAAGGAGGGTAGTACAGATAATCCGATACCTGCTGCCAATCCGGCTTTGCCGGTTGTTTTGATAAAGGCTCTTCTGCTGTTATGTTGTTTCATGATTTTTTTTTCTTTTAAAGTTAGCAAAAAATGCACGCACCTGTTGAAAGGTTCTGTAGTAGAATTCCTGGTTAAATAATTGTGAATCATGCATGGCTTTGTAGATCAGGAATCCGCTGATGGGAATCAGCAGATAAGTGGAGAGCCACATTCCGTTTAAAGCGCTGGCCTGTCCGGACTTTACAAATTTTTCGCCAAAAGTGTTGAACAGATGAAAAATAACAAAGAAGATGATGGCAAATACCAGCGGGGTTCCCAATCCTCCTTTTCGTATAATGGATCCCAGCGGCGCACCGATCAGAAATAATACCAGGCAGGCCACGGAAAGCGTAAACTTTCTGTGCCACTCAATTTCGTGCATGCGGAGTGATTCTGCTTTTTCATCCGAATCCCTCGACATCATATCGATGGTTCCCTTAATGGTGGCCATCTGATTGGCGGCTGCATCCGCAATGCCCGCTTTTAAACTATCCGGAATAAGCCTCTCTGCTTTTACGGTAGGAAGTGGTTGCTTTGCCGGCATTTTCCATCCCGTATCGGTATAGCGCGCAAAGCGGAGATAAGGCGAAATTTCTTTTGCAGACCGTTTGGCATAAAATGTATCTACATGCTTCAGTGAGTCAATCGCATCATTGAGCTGGCGGATACTCAGCATCTTCGGATCGTAAAAAGCGCTGTCCCCGGTTTTGTTCATCTGGAAACTTTTCAGGTCAAAGATTTTCTTGTATTCCCTAAAGCCCATGCGGGTAAACTGTGTATTGGTAATAACCCGCTGTCCTTTTTCTTCGTAGCGCCAACCGTTTTTCAGGATGAACTCAAGGAACCTTTTGTCCTTTGTTACCCGCATAACACCGCTCTCTGCAATCAGAATATTGTCTTGCAGGCTATAGCCCTTTTCAAAAATCACTACATCGTGAATTACGCTGTCGTTCTTTTCCTTTTTACCCAGTTTAATAACATAGCCATCAATCTTATCGTAGAAAACACCTTCTTTGATGTCGATGGAAGGTTTGGATACAATGATATCATATTTCAGTGCACTCAGTTTGAGCTGGGTCACCGGAATGATGTTGTTGGCAAACAGGAATGCCAGTCCGCAAATGAATAAAGTGATTACCAGTAAGGGACGCATGAAACGCAACAGGGGGATGCCCGCCGCTTTAATGGCTACCAGCTCAAAGGATTCGCCCAGATTGCCAAAGGTCATGATCGAGGAAAACAATAGGGCCAGGGGTAATGCCGTTGGTACCCAGAACAGGGTTACCAGGCCTACCAGTTTTAGGACGGTCAGTAAATCCAGGCCCTTTCCCACCAGGTCGTCTATGTATAACCAGAAGAACTGCATGGTTAATACGAAGATGGAAATAAGGAATGCGGCTATGAAAGGACCCACAAAAGAGCGGATAATCAGTATGTCCAGTTTTTTTATCACTTAACCTGTCTTAATATTGTTGTTATGAGTGCAGCAAAAGTAACACTTTCACCAAAGGAACTGGAGTTGGTGAATAATGCGGACTGGATTTTAACAAAGAACAGGATTATTCAGAAAGTGACCGATCTTTTTGGTGAGATCAGCAATACCTACCGGAGCGACGCCGGTAAGTATACCGGATTTGCCCATTCTGAAGTTTTTAACATGGAACCCAAAATCTCCAAAGGGGAGCAATACCAGTCACTCCCTTATGTAATGCTGGATTATCCCCGATTCTTTACCCAGCAGGACGTGATGGCCATCCGTACTTTTTTCTGGTGGGGCAATCACTGCAGCATTCAGCTGGTGCTGAAAGGCAGGTACCTGGCGGAATATGGACCCTCTGTCAACAATTACTTTCAGTTATTTGGGAAATACGCTGCTGAAACCCGCGACTGGTACATAGGCATAGGATCAGACCCCTGGCAGCACCATTTTGAGAAGGATAATTACCTGCCCATTGCCGATTGGAACGGGCAATCGGTTACCGGGCTCCCCTTTTTGAAACTGGCAAAAAAAATCCCACTGCAGGAGTGGGATGATATTGATCAGTTTATGACCAGGCATTTTAACCGGCTTTTGGCCATGTTAACCGAATACTAGTCCGGTTAAGCACCAAGGCGGTGGAAGAGCTCCTTCACCTGGTAGCCCCATAACTGGCTCTGATCCTTGATATCGCCTTTTTCGGCAAAATCCTTGATCACCAGGATGGTTTGGTTCGAAATCTCTGTTTTTTCGATCCTGAACTCAAAATACTCGTTCTTATCGCTGTGCAACCAGTGAAAACGGATAAACTTGTTTTCTTCCTTGTCTACAATCTCAGCTTTATCGGGTACCCCCCCGTTCCAGGAGAAGCTGAACACATTTTCCCATTCATCTACTTTATCGGCAAACCACTCCTGCAAACCGGCGGGGGTTGCTAAAAACTCATATAAAATAACGGGAGAACATCTAACCGGAAATTCTAACGTAAATAACTGCTTTTTACTCATTCAATTTTCTTTAACCAGCTATGGTAGCGTGCAATAATATTAAATAATACCTATCCCCCAAATGTTTTATTAAAAAATCGCCGTTTTTTAATTCCAGAATGCATTTCCAGAGAGGGTTAACCTTGCTTAAATTGTTGTAAATCATTTGTTTATACGATTTTTTTGAAAGGACCGTCAAAAGAGTTAAATTCAGTTTTCCTAATCTGTCCTTTAAAACTGTTTATGATGAGTATGAGACAACTCAAAATAACAAAATCCATCACCAACAGGGAATCCCAGAGTTTGGAGAAATATTTACAGGAAATTGGGAAGGTAGAACTGATTCAACCCGAAGAAGAAGTAAGGCTGGCTGTTCAGATCCGTACCGGCGACCAGAGAGCGTTAGACCGGCTGGTTAAATCAAACCTTCGGTTTGTAGTTTCCGTTGCCAAACAGTATCAAAACCAGGGGCTCACCTTATCGGATCTGATCAACGAAGGCAACCTGGGGCTGATTAAAGCAGCCCTCCGTTTTGATGAAACCAGGGGATTTAAATTTATTTCCTATGCTGTATGGTGGATCCGCCAGAGCATTCTCCAGTCGCTGGCAGAACAAAGCCGGATTGTGCGGCTACCCCTGAACAAAGTGGGTCTTACCAACCGGATCAGCAAGGCTTATCAGCAACTGGAGCAGGAATTTGAACGCGAGCCCACCACAGAAGAACTGGCAGAACTGCTGGATCTGCCGCTTGAAGAAGTGACGGCTACCATGAGCGCCGGATTTCGCCATGTAAGCATGGATACCCCCCTGATGGACGGAGAAGGGGGCACAATCATGGATCTGATGGAAAACACCAATACCGCCGGAACAGACGATCGACTGGTGTACCACGAGTCGTTGCACAAAGAGATAGAAAGAAGCCTGCAAACACTGACCGACCGCCAAAAAACCGTGCTATGCTATTTTTTTGGAATAGGCGTGGACCATGCGCTGAGCCTCGAAGATATTGGCGTAAGGTTCAACCTCACCCGCGAAAGGGTACGCCAGATCAAGGATAAAGCTATTACCAAACTACGCTCCGCCAAACGCAGCAACTATCTCCGCGTGTACCTGGGCTAATTCAGCGGTATTTATATTATAGCCAGTATATTTGCACCTCTTTAAATTAAGCAAAGGGGTCATTATGTTTCAAAGTCTATCGGAAAAACTGGAATCCGCGTTCAAGAACCTCAAAGGGGAAGCGCGGATTAATGAACTGAATATAGCCAATACGGTCAAGGATATTCGCAGGGCCCTGCTGGATGCCGATGTGAATTTTAAAATAGCCAAAGAATTTACCGAGAAGGTAAAAGATAAGGCGGTAGGCGAAAAGGTAATCAACTCGATCAGCCCGGGTCAGTTAATGACCAAGATTGTACAGGATGAGCTTACCGAGCTGATGGGGGGGCGGGAAGCCGATTTCAATATCACCGGAAACCCTGCAGTAATTCTGATAGCAGGGTTACAGGGTAGTGGTAAAACCACTTTTACCGGTAAGCTGGCCAATTACCTGAAAACCAAAAAAGGGAAATCCCCATTGGTGGTGGCTGCGGATATTTATCGTCCTGCAGCGATCGACCAGTTGACCGTATTGGCAGAGCAGATCGGGGTGAGTATTTACAGTGAGCGGGAAAACCAAGACGCGGTTTCTATTGCACAGAATGCAATTAAGGAAGCAAAAGCAACCAATAAGAATGTTGTCATCATTGATACAGCGGGCCGTTTGGCCATCGACGAAGTGATGATGACTGAAGTGGCCAATATCAAGGCGGCCGTGAACCCGACAGAGATCCTCTTTGTGGTGGATTCCATGACTGGCCAGGATGCAGTGAATACAGCAAAAGCGTTCAACGACCGGCTCAACTTTTCGGGTGTGGTACTGACCAAACTGGATGGTGACACCCGGGGTGGTGCAGCCCTCTCTATCAAATACACGGTAGATAAACCGATCAAGTTTGTCAGCAGCGGAGAGAAACTGGATACCCTGGATGTGTTTTATCCGGAAAGGATGGCGCAGCGAATCCTGGGAATGGGTGATATTACCTCCCTGGTAGAAAAAGCACAGGCCCAGTTCAATGAAGCGGAAGCCAGGAAACTGGAGAAAAAGATTCGTAAGAATCAGTTTGATTTCCAGGATTTCATGGATCAGCTGCAGCAGATCAAGAAAATGGGTAACCTGAAAGACCTGATGGGTATGATTCCCGGCGTGGGCAAGGCCGTAAAAGATATTGATATCAAAGACGATGCTTTCAAAGGAATAGAAGCCATGATCAGTTCTATGACTCCTTTCGAAAGAGCCAATCCCGATTCCCTGACCCAGGGCAGAAAACTGCGGATTGCCAAAGGAAGCGGAAAAGATATTCAGGAAGTGAATGCCTTTATGAAGCAGTTTGAGCAGATGAAGCAGATGATGAAGATGATGAACAATATGCCGATGGGTGGCAGGATCCCCGGAATGAAGAGATAAGCTATAATCAGATATTGTTATATATAAGTTCTTTTAATATAGCTTTAACTACCCGAAAAGAGATCGGCTTTGGAAGTTAATTGCAAATCTATTACTTTCGCGCTGCTGGTTTCAACCAGAACATTAACCAATTTAATCACGCCTTATAAATTTCTATTTATGGCAGTAAAAATGAGACTCCAGAGACACGGGAGTAAAAAAAGACCATTCTACTTTATCGTAGTAGCTGATGGTCGTGCACCAAGAGATGGTAAGTTCATCCAAAAGATCGGAACTTACAACCCATTAACGGTTCCTGCAACCATCCAGTTGGATCGTCAGAAAGCACTGGACTGGCTGAATAAGGGCGCTCAACCTACGGACACCGTTCGCAGAATCCTTTCATTTAAAGGAGTATTGTACCTGAAACACCTGTTACGTGGTGTTAAATTGGGTCTGTTTGATGATGCAGCTGCAATGACCAAGTTCCAGGAATGGCACAATGAGCATGAAGCGAACATCACCCGCAGAAACGAAGAACACAAGAGCAAGCAGCGTGCTAAGAAAGCATACGTTCCTGTTGTGAAGAAAGTTGAAGTGAAGGAAGAAGCGCCTGCTGAAGCTGCAGCAACTGCCGAAGAAGGTACTGCTGAAGCGTAAGCCGAATTGCTGCCTGAACAAATAGCTGAAAGGGTCCGGATTTTTTCGGACCCTTTTTTATGTCTATAGGGTAAAACCGCAGATGCTTATTAACTTGCACCTGATGAACGATTATATCAATATTGGAAAAATAGTTGCGGCTTTTGGATTGAAGGGTGAAGTAATCCTTAAACATTCCCTCGGAAAAAAGACCACACTGAATGGTGTGAAGGCTTTGTTTGTGGAAGAAGTGAAGGGTTCCTACCTGCCTTACTTTATAGAATCCTCTAAGGCTAAGGATCACGAGGAAGTTTATGTAAAGCTGGAAGGCATTCATACAAAGGAAGCGGCCTCCCGCTTAAACACCAGGCAGGTTTGGTTGCCGGATGCAGATTTCAGAAAGCTGGCCGGAAAGAACGCACCGATTTCCCTGTTAGGCTATGAACTCATCACCGATGAAGAGGAGAATCTCGGACCTATCGAAGAGGTGATTGAACAACCTCATCAGGTTTTACTGCGCGTATCACTGGAAGGTAATGAAGCCCTGATTCCCTTGCATGCAGAAACGCTGGACGAGATAGACCATGCAGGGAAGAAAGTATATGTAACACTTCCCGACGGGCTGCTCGATATTTACCGTTCCTGAATAAAACGGATGGCTGTTTCCAGGGCAGCATCTTTTCCTGCTACCGGATGAACCACGATATCCGGTTGGATGGGCTTAAAATTCTTTTCATCGCCATCTGCCCGTTTAAACAATTTGGTAGAGGCTCTTGCAATGATCTGTGTCCTTGGCAACATGAAATGAAACATTTCTCCGAAATCATTCCCGGGCTCACCGGTTGGCTCGCCAATTACAGCGGCCAGTTGAAAGGCTTTGATACCATCGGCAAGCATATTGGCGCTGGAAAACGTATCTGGACCAATCAGCACCACCACCGGTCCTTCAAATACCAATAGCTTGGGGCTGTTTTTTTTCAGTTCATTATTGTTGAACGAGAATATTTCGCCATTCTTCATTGATTGATAAAAACCGGCCGTTCCGCCATTATATTTTTCCTTCATTAACCGGATATAGGCTTTGTAGTGCGAACTCACTTTCCATTTCATGCCGGCGGAAAGCCGGTAAGGTTTGGTATTGAAGTAATTCAGCAAATGTTCCCCCAACTGAGAATTACCGCCTCCGTTTTCCCGGAGATCAATGATCAGCCCTTTGGCATGGTTTAGTTTAATATCGGTAAAGCTTTTATGCAGGAAGGAATCAAAAGGGTTGGAGGCTGGAGTAACCATCTGCCTGTAATTGATGTAAGCAATGCCTTCGGGTAACAACCGATAGGAATAAGGCTCATTGCGTTTGGCACCGGCAGCGAAGATTTTATTCATGCTGTCTGCTACCTGCTTGCCAAACCCCTGAACCTGCAGACTGATTTTTTGATTGTTTGGGTTGATGGCTTTGATCTGGTAAGGGCCCTGTAGTCCTTCCAGGAAAACAAGCTTGCGCACATTGTTGCCGATCTGTTGCTTCCTCCAGCTTTCCAGTCCGCCAAAATAATTCCGGAATCGCTTGTTTAACTGGCCAACCGGAATGCCATTCACCTCAATGATCCGCGAATCCGGCTCCAGTTGTTGGTTGTAACTGATTTCCCGGTCAACGATCCATTCCCCATCCGTTACACCCTTCAACAAAAAAGGGAAACGAAGTGCGTTGGTATACAGGCTGTCTGTGATATTACAGGAGGGTAAACCAATATGCCCTTCGTCCAGCGCAGCAGCCAGCCTGCCGATGAGGAGTACTGCCTCGGAATGAGTTAAACTGTCTCTATAAGTTGCAAGTAGCTGTGTTCCAAGTAATTCAAGGGAATCCTTGCTGATGGTATGGTACAGGTTTACATGAGATTCTTCCATGATCTGTTGCCAGAACAGGATATCCGACTTCATGTCTTCTACAGAAATTCTTTGGTGAGCAAAGCCGGGAACGGGGTCCCGGGCATACACAATGGCGCTTTGCGCAGCAATCATTGTGTGGAGCAATAAAGCGGTGATCAGTAATATGAGTTTCATCATTTTAAATAAAGCGCAAAGCTAGCCCCCATCTTCAACAAAGGCGGCCACATAAATGGGTGATTCTTGGGGTGGTAATCAGGGAATCTTTCTAACTTTCCGCTATTGATGAATGCCCCGCAGCGATATATTGCCCACTTAGACCTCGACTCCTTTTTTGTAAGTGTAGAGGTGTTGAACGACCCATCCCTGAAGGGAAAGCCCGTGATTGTAGGTGGTTCCCGGGACAGGGGAGTGGTAACAACCTGCAGTTACGAAGCCAGGAAATTTGGGGTGCGAAGCGCAATGCCCATGCGTACGGCCATGAAGCTTTGTCCGCAGGCATTGATCGTACGGGGTACAAGAGGAGAGTACAGCCGTTACTCCCGTTGGGTAACCGAGATCATTGCAGCCAAAGCGCCTTTGTTTGAGAAGGCATCCATCGATGAGTTCTTTATTGATCTCACCGGAATGGATAAGTTCTTTGATCCTTTTGAATGGACAATTGCATTGCGGAAGGAAATTATGGAACAGACGCAATTGCCCATTTCCTTTGGACTGGCTACCAATAAAATGATTGCAAAGATTGCTACAGACGAAGCCAAACCCAATGGGTATCTTTTTGTGAAACCCGGTATGGAAAAAGCTTTCCTGGCGCCATTGTCCGTCAATAAATTTTCAGGTGTGGGTGAGAGCACCTATACGAGGCTAAAGGGAATGGGAATCTATACCATTCAGCAACTCAGTGAAACACCGGTTGCAGAGCTGGAAAAAAAACTGGGTAAGTATGGCCCCGACCTCTGGAGAAAATCACAGGGGATTCATGAAAGTGCAGTACATCCATATCATGAATCCAAATCAATTTCTACCGAAAACACTTTTGAGGAAAACAAAACGGATGTACCTTTTTTATTGAGCGAGTTGGTGCGCATGACCGAAAAAGTGGCTTATGAATTAAGGCAGGATAAGAAACTGGCCGGTTGCATTGCGGTGAAAATCCGTTATCCCGATTTTGAAACCACTTCCCGCCAAACCACCATCGATTACACGATGCGGGATGATGAACTGATTCCGGTGGGGATCGATCTGTTTCACCAGCTATACCGGAAAGGGCAACCCGTTCGATTGCTGGGAGTCCGGCTTTCTGAACTCACCAGCCATGTACTGCAGGGAAGTCTCTTCGACGACGGGGGGAAAAAGGATGAACTCTATAAAGCCATTGATGCAGTAAAGAATAAGTATGGCAGGAGCGCCCTGCAGAAAGCCCGGACCATCCGGGGCGGGTCAATGGAAATTTAATGTTAAATAGTCTAGTTATTTAGTAGGAAATATTATATTTGCTACCTAAATCATTTTAATATGAGCTTAAGATTAGGGGACACAGCGCCCAATTTCAAGGCAAAAACCAGTAAGGGTGATATTGATTTTTACGAATACCTGGGAGATAGCTGGGGCGTATTATTTTCTCATCCGGCCGACTATACGCCTGTTTGTACCACAGAGCTTGGCAGAACAGCACAATTGCAGGCTGAATTTGAAAAGCGTAATGTAAAAGTGCTGGCGTTGAGTGTAGACAGCCTTGGCAAGCACGAAGGCTGGATCAATGATATTAATGAAACACAAAACACAACTGTAGGATTCCCCATTATTGCGGATGAAGACAGAAGCGTGGCAACTGCATACGATATGATACATCCGAATGTTTCCGCCACCACCACCGTGCGTTCCCTCTTTGTTATAGGCCCGGATAAAAAAGTGAAATTATTCATTACCTACCCCGCTTCTACCGGAAGAAATTTTTATGAAGTGCTTCGGGTAATTGATTCCCTGCAGCTGACCGCCGACTACAGCGTAGCCACACCGGCCGACTGGAAAGAAGGCGAAGATGTGATTGTGGCCCCTGCCGTAAGCACAGAAGATGCCATTAAAAAATTCCCCAAAGGTGTAAAAGTGGTGAAGCCATATTTGCGCTACACACCGCAACCCAATAAATAAGCAGTTGTTTGGTACTTGTTCTTTGCCCCGGTAAAACCGGGGCTTTTTAGTTTCCGGGTTATTTCACTTAACTTCCCTGAAACGAATGCATATGAAAAAAGCCCTCTTACTGTTTAGTATGACCATTGTATCGGTTTGTACAATGGCACAAAAAACCATCATTCACTGCGGCCAGCTGATTGATGTAAAAAACCAAACTGTTTTAAAAGAAATGACCATCATTACAGATGGCGCTACCATCACCGAAGTAAAGAAAGGATACAGCCTTGCAGCAGCAGGAGAACAGCTGATTGATCTGAAGAAACTCACGGTGATGCCCGGACTCATAGATATGCACGTGCATATGGAAAGCGAAACCGGCCCTGCCAACTACTTAAACGGTTTTACCTGGAATCCCGGTGATTATGCTTTTCAGTCAGCGGTGTTTGCGGAAAGAACGCTGATGAGCGGTTTCACTACCGTTCGCGATCTGGGTGGCAGCGGTGTCAATATTTCTTTGAGAAATGCCATTAACAAAGGATGGGTGAAAGGCCCCCGTGTATACACGGCAGGGAAATCACTGGCATCTACCGGTGGACACGCCGATCCGACCAATAACTATAGAAAGGATTTAATGGGCGATCCCGGCCCAAAGGAAGGAGTGGTAAACAGTGTGGAAGATGCAGCCAAAGCCGTACGACAGCGCTACAAAGAAGGATCTGATCTGATCAAGATCACTGCAACAGGCGGCGTATTAAGTATGGCCAAGGATGGGAGCGGCGCCCAGTTTACTGTTGAAGAAGTGAAAGCTATTGTGGAAACAGCCAGGGATTATGGATTTAAGGTAACTGCCCATGCGCATGGTGCGGAAGGAATGAAGCGCGCTGTTCTGGGGGGTGTTAACTCTATCGAACACGGTTCTTATATGTCGGAGGAAGTAATGGATCTCATGAAAGAAAGAGGCACATACCTGGTTCCGACAATCATTGCCGGTAAGTCATCGGCGGACTCTGCCAAAAAACCGGGTTATTTCCCTGATATGGTCAGGGCAAAAGCATTGGTCATCGGCACTTATATTCAGTCCACTTTTGCCAAAGCCTATAAACGCGGAGTAAAAATTGCTTTTGGTACCGATGCCGGGGTATATGCACACGGTAAGAACTGGATGGAATTTGTGTATATGACCGAAGCCGGAATGCCTATACTGGAAGCCATTCATGCAGCAACTGTTAACGCCGCGGATCTGCTGGGCGAAGAAAGAATAGGCAGCATTGAAAAAAATAAACTGGCAGATATCATTGCCGTTGATGGAGATCCTGTGAAGGATGTAACCAGCATGGGTAAAGTGAAATTTGTAATGAAGAACGGCGTGGTTTACAAGGATGTAAAATAACCGCTGAGCGGTGCTGTTATTTTGGAAGGATATTCCAGAATAACAGCACTACTCTTCTTCGTTCATCTTCTGTTCTGTAATCAGTTACCAGTTTGCTCGGATAGGCTTCTCCCTTTCCTTTTTCCACAAAGAGAAAATCCATATTCTTTACTTCGGCATATTGGGGGATTTTTTTAGCCAGTGAATACTCCATCAAATCTCCGATGCTTACTGCACGCCACTCAGATAATTTCTGATTCATTTTTTCCTTACTTGCGGTACTGTCGTTCAGCCTCGTTGTTAATGCAGAGAATATATCCGATTCAAGATTGAATCCGCTGCCATCAGCATAACCCAAAATAACCAGGGTAGCCTTTCTTTCCACGTCTGTATATTTATTGTAGAAGTTAACAAGTGAATCAATCAGCGGCGAAAATGTTTTTTCCGCTATCTCCTTCTTGTCGTCGGGTATCTCAAACTTACCTGGTCCGAAAAAAGCGGCCAGGTCAAACATATGCTGCTGGTTCACGATAACATCCAGCGATTCGTTGATCATGGTGAAACGGCGGAGACGGTAATTAGCGCCACTTTTATAGTGGTCAATCAATCCAAAGGAAGAATCAATCTTATCCCTGTTCTGCCGGTAGGCCCTGCCGGAAGTGTTGATTTTATCACTGATGAACCGGATAGCGTTCTTAAAAGAGTCCAGTCCTGCAGCATACTTATTGATTTTAAAACGGATACTGTCTGCTATCTCCGAATCAATCACCTCTGCTTTCAAGCGGTCATCCACTTTTTGCCTGGTATCTTCCACCGTTTTGGTTTCTGTTTTTTCCATCACAGCAGCCTGGTTCAGGTTGTCCTGTATCCTTGCTTTCTTACTGCTGAAGCAGGCTGTGAAGAGCAAACTGAAGGAAAGCAAAAAAATAACAAGGTTCATTTTTTTCATAATCAATTATATTTTTGGTGCACTGCCAATAAAAAAATCTTCTTTTTTACTGCTCTTTTTAGCAGGAACCTTTTTGCCTACAACAAGAAAGGACCGGTTATTATTTGGTTCACTGCTGTCCTTCACAGTTCTTGCTGCAAGGTCTTCATCGGAGATATAGGTTACAAACCTGGTCAGGAAGTGTTTCTGATGAATGTTTACAAACAGGTAGGCTTCATTTACCCCTTTTTCTTTATGCACTCTTTCAGATTTACTTTTGACCAACGAAAACCTCCTGCCTGTATTCAGTACATCAGGAAGAAACATGCCGGAATCCTGGTTGAAGAAGGGGAGGCTCAGGTAAATGAACATCATGGCGCCAACCGCCCAAAGCGGGTACAGGTATCGACTTTGGGCTGGCAGATGAAGGGTTGATGTTTCTTTCATGAATTAATCGTTGATGATTTGCTGTAGTTCACCGATTTCCCGCTCCACATCGGCCAGGCTTTCATTGAGCATGGCCAACTGTGTACCGATCTGATCCCAATCGGGCTCTTTGAATTTATATGCTTCAATTTCTACTAATGCAGGTAATAATTCAGAATCGGCGTTGAGCGCTCCTACCGTTGTTTTCAGGTTATGGGCAACGGTATATACTCTTTCCAGCACCCTGCTGTTGAAGGCAGCATTGAGTCCTTTTAGTTCTTCCGGATAGTTTTTGCTGAAATGATTCAGCAATTCCCCGATCACAAGAGGATCGTCTCCAAATAATTTTTTCATATTGTTCAGATGAACATACCTGGAACTGGTCTGCGTTTGCTCAGGCGTAGCGTCTATTAATGGAATATACTGGTTAAAGATGCGGATTACATTTTCTTCAATCAGTGGTTTGGGGAGATAGTCGTCCATTCCCGCAGCTTTGGATAATTCAATCTCTGTTGGCATGGTATGCGCCGTCATGGCAATGACCGGCACAGTAGATTTTTTGGTTTCACGGATCCATTTAACCACGCCATATCCATCTATTACCGGCATCTGAATATCGAGCAAAACCAGATCGTAGTCATTTGCAGCGATCAGGTCAATGGCTTCCTGCCCGTTGTGGGCCAGCGTAATATGGATGCCCCAGTTCTGAAAAAGGTACTTCAGCAGCATCTGGTTCATCTTATTGTCTTCTGCAATCAGCAGCCGGGCTTTTTTATTGTATTTCTTTTCAATTGCAGTGAGCTTGCCGGTCCCATTGCCATTACCTGCAAGGTGGTTGATGCTGTAAGGAATGGTTACAATAAACTCCGATCCTGAATTGATCTTACTGGTTACATCCACTGTTCCGTTTTGAAGGCTTACCAGTTGCTTAACAATGGAAAGTCCAAGGCCGGTGCCTCCGTATTTGCGCGTTGTAGCCGAATCTGCCTGCTCAAATCTTTCAAAGATGGTTTTCAGTTTTTCTTCCGGAATACCAATCCCTGAATCCCTGACTGCAAAACGGATATAAACGATTTCATCTTCTTTCTTTTCCAGGTGCAGCCTGAGTGAAATATTGCCCCCTATACCTGTAAACTTCACCGCATTGGAAACCAGGTTGGTCAGGATCTGCTTCAAACGGTCGTCGTCTCCGGTCAGGTTGAGCGGAATATTTTCTTCGATCTGACAGAAGAAATTGATTTTCTTGTCGGCTATCTGCACCTGGAACAGCATCTCGATGAAATGACAGATGTCTTTCAGGTTAAACGGCGCTTTGGAAATCTGCAGTTTACCAGCTTCCAGCTTGGAAAAATCAAGAATGTCGTTGATGATATAGAGCAGATTTTCACTGGAACTTTTGATGAAGCTTATATATTCTTTCTGTTCCTGGTTCAGCGGGGTTTTATTGGTCAGGTTGCTGAACCCGATGATGGAATTCAGCGGCGTTCTGATTTCATGGCTCATATTGGCCAGGAACTGTTCCTTGATATGGCCTGCTATATCCGCTTTTTCCTTTGCCTGTTCCAGTTCCAGGATCAGTTTATTGTTCCTGATCAGGTGACGGATGATCAGTGTGGCGGAAAGTACAATGGTGAACAGCGCAAATATGGTCAGCGACCGGCTGATGATCAGTACCTGGTTCGAAACTGCCGAGTTTTTGATGATGGTATCCTGTAACTCTTTTTCTGCAATGATCTGTATATCTGATGCTGCCAGGTAAATGCTGTCGATCAGGTTTTTATTCTGTTCCCCTGCCAGTTTTTCTCTTGCAACAGTTGCGTTGGGGCTCTGCCCGAGAATGTTTCTGGTAACAGCTACTTTTTGCTGCAGTAATTTTTGCAGTATTGCAAGGGATTTGCCCGCTTCCCCGGTTCCGGCCAGGGCTTCAATGTTTTTCACATGCTTATCCATTCCGGCCAGTGTATCGCGGATGATACCGTCGAAACGGATATTGCCCTCATTGATCTGTTTTCGGGTCTGGCTTTCCAGGAAATACACATGGTTAATGATTTCCTGCAGGGTATTGTTGATGTGGAAGGTTTTAACGGCCAGCTCATTACCCTTTTGCATGGCCCTGATACTTTTATCGGAACGTGACTGCACAAAGAAAAGCACTAACATGAGTAGTAGTGATAAAAGCAGGATGAACCTGAATGGCCGTATGTTGCTCTTTTGTCTTTTTTCGTTTATTATCCCTTCCATTTTCTTAGTTGCTGTAACAGTGCCTTTAAGTCTTTCGGAACGGGCGCTTCCAACTCAAAACTTTCGCCATTCATACTGAAATTCAGCCTGAATGAGTGGAGCGCCAGTCTCAATAAAATGGGTCTTTCTTCTTCCGCTGCCTTTGCCAGCTTGAAGTTTCTTTTGATAGAGGATAATAAAATCGGCTTAGGATCGCCGTATATGTCATCACAAACGATGGAATGTCCTATATGTTGCATATGCACCCTGATTTGGTGCGTTCTGCCGGTATGAATCTGGAACTGTACCCAGGAGTACAGCCTGAAAGATTCGAGTACCTTATAATCGGTTAGTGAGGGTTTCCCCTTTACATGCGTGACCATTTTGGTGGTTTTACCCGGATGCTCCATAATAGCTGCATCAATACTGCCCTCCTCATTGATCATCTGCCCGTTCACTAACCCTACATAAAATTTCTCCATTTCCCGGCTTTCAAAAAGCCTGGAAAGCTCCTTGTGAGCATCTTCGTTCTTTGCAAAGATAATGATCCCGCTGGTATCCCGGTCAAGCCGGTGAACGGTGAATATATTTCCATACCGTTCTTTCAACAGGTCTTTCAAAGAAATCTCAACCCCCATTCTGTCGGGGATGCTCAGTAACCCGGAGGGTTTATTAACGGCAACAAAGTCTTTGTTCTCAAAAATGATCTCCAGGTGCATATTATTCTGTTGCCTTGTTTTTTCTGATAAATGATTTGTTCATGTATTTCAGCAGCCTTACTTCCTTCTCGTTCAGGTGGCGCCATTTGCTCCTTTCTACATTCTTTTTAGTGAGGTTGGCAAACATGACCCTGTCCAGCGCTTTTACGTCGTACCCCAGGTGTTCAAAAATCCTTCTCACAATCCTGTTTCTGCCGCTGTGGATCTCAATCCCCACCACATGCTTGCTTTTGCTGTCTGCATAGCCAACAGAATCGGCGGCTACAAAACCATCTTCGAGTGTTACCCCGCTCACAATCTGATCCAGGTCTTTTTTGGTAACAGGTTTATCGAGGGTAACTTCATAAATTTTTTTTACTTCAAAAGAGGGGTGGGTTAATTTCTGCGCCAGTTCACCGTCGTTGGTGAGCAGCAGTACACCGGTGGTGTTTCTGTCTAACCTGCCTACCGGGTATACTCTTTCCAATGTGGCCCCCTTAACCAGGTCCAGTACGGTTTTTCTTCCCTGTGGATCATTGGCTGTAGTAATGAAATCCTTAGGCTTATTCAGCAAAATGTATACGGAGTTCTTTTGCAGGAAAATTTCCTTTCCCTTCACCGTTACTTTATCAGCCTGAGAAACCTTGTATCCCGGTTCAAATAATTTGTCTCCGTTTACGGTGACCTTGCCAGCCTTCACCAGCTCAGCAGCTTCTCTTCTGCCGCATACACCTGCATGCGCAATGAATTTATTCAGCGGAATTAAACTGTCGGGTGTTTGCTGATCGGTGTAGTCGGGTTTTTTACCGCCTGCTGCAGGTTTGGCGCCGCGGCTGCCTGCAGGAACGATTGGGCGTGCACTACGGTCGGGAGCAGGTTTTTTAGCGCGATCCGTGCTGCGTGGTTGTGCGGCACTGCGTTTCTCAGGTTTTGGGTCTTCCCAAACCTCACCCCTGGCTTTGGCTTTTTTTCTGGCCCTCATTTCTTCACCTGCGGCGCGTGCCTCGGCTTTTACTTTTCTTTTTTCCTGCCTGTAAGCTTCCTTAACGGCGCTGCCTTTTTTCTTGTCGGCGAATTTGTTGAAGTTGTCTGTTCTTTTTTGCATGTTGATCGTTTTGCTGTTTTACAACAGGAATGTGAATGTGGAATTAAGCCTTGTCTTTATTGGCTAACTGTCCGCAGGCAGCGTCTATATCTTTACCCCTGCTTCTGCGTAAACGTGCGTTTACTTTATTGGCAGCGAGAATGTTCATGAAATTCTGAACATCTTCCTCATCGGGCTTGGTGAATTTAAATGCGTCGATGCTGTTGTATTCAATGATATTAATCAGGTCGGCGGGGATCTGGCGGAACAGTTTTGTTAACTCTTCTGCGTCTTTGGGAGAATCGTTCAGGTTCTTAAACAGGATGTATTCGAGGGTGATTTCATTGCCTGTTTTCTTGTAAAAATAATTCAGGGCCTCCACCAATACCTTAATATTGTTGGTTTCATTGATCGGCATAATCTGGTTGCGCTTTTCGTCGTTGGGCGCATGCAGGGAAAGGGCCAGCTTAAAGCGAACCTCATCATCTCCCAGCATTTTGATTTGCTTGGCCACACCTGCCGTAGAAACCGTGATTCTGCGCGGGCTCATAAATAATCCGTCTTCGGAAGTAATGCGTTCAATCGCTTTCATCACGTTGCCATAGTTCATAAGCGGTTCACCCATACCCATGAACACAATATTGGTCAGTTTCTTCTCAAAAACCTGCTCGCTTTGCTGGTTGATCAAAACCACCTGGTCTATAATTTCATCGTAGGTCAGGTTTCTTTTACGGTCCATATAACCCGTTGCACAGAATTTGCAACTGAGGCTGCAACCGATCTGCGAAGAAACGCAGGCCGTTTTACGTTCGTCGGTAGGAATCAGCACCCCCTCAATAAAGTGGCCGTCGAAGGTTTTGAAACGGCTTTTAACCGTACCATCGCTGCTGTACTGGGTAGTGTTTACCGCTAAGGCTGGAAGTGAAAAATCGGCAGCCAGTTTGTTCCTCAGCTCTTTGCTGAGGTTACTCATGGCATCAAAGCTATGGGCGTGCTTTTGCCAGAGCCATTCCTGGACCTGTTTTAACCGAAACTTCTTTTCGCCGATACGGTCGAAATAGGCTTCAAGGTCGGCCGGATGCTGGTGGCGGATATTTGGTAAAAGGGCGCTCATGCTGCAAAGATAACCCGAACAGGCTCCAAACCGTTATTTATGCGGTAAATTATATATTGCAGAACATTATAAAGATTGAAATATGACGAATGCCTGTTATGTGATAGACGTGGTAAGGACGCCCATTGGCCGTTTTGGCGGGAAGCTGAGTAGTGTACGTCCGGACGATTTACTGGCCCATGCCATACGGGCATTAATGGAAAGAAATTCCGGAATAGACCCGGCAGCCATCGAAGATGTGATTGCGGGAGCAGCCAACCAGGCAGGAGAAGACAACCGGAATGTGGCCCGTATGGCGGCCCTGCTGGCCGGATTACCGGTAACCGTAGCCGGAAATACAGTGAACCGTCTTTGTGCCAGTGGCATGCAGGCGATTATGGACGCGGCCAGGGCCATTTACTGTAACGAAGGGCTTTTTTACATTGCAGCCGGGGTAGAGAGCATGACCCGGGCGCCTTTTGTAACCGCCAAGGCGGAAGAAGCCTGGAGCAGAAAAACAGAAACCTACGATTCCAGCTTTGGCTGGCGGTTCATCAATAAAAAGCTGGCGGAAATGTACCATCCTTACAGTATGGGAGAAACCGCTGAAAATGTAGCCAAACAATGGGCCATCAGCCGCGAAGAGCAGGATGTATTTGCATTTGGCTCACAGCAGAAATACGCTGCCGCCCTAAAGGAGGGCAAATGGGAGGAGGAAATTACTGCAGTGGAAATGATGAACAACCGGATGATCAGCTGGATGAACCAGGATGAACATCCCCGGGAAACCAGCCTGGAAAAACTGGCTGCACTGAAACCGGCCTTTATCGCCAATGGTACGGTAACAGCGGGTAATTCTTCCGGAATCAATGATGGAGCGGCAGCCATGCTGCTGGCCAGCGAAGAAGCCGTAAAACTCTTTCAGTTGCAACCCCTGGCCCGTGTGGTATCCATGGGGGTAGCCGGCGTAAATCCCGCCATCATGGGCATCGGCCCGGTTCCTGCAACCAATAAAGCCTTGAAAAGGGCGGGGCTTTCCGTAAATGACCTGGACCTGGTAGAATTGAATGAGGCATTTGCAGCGCAAAGTATTGCCTGCATCCGCGATCTGCAGCTGGATGCGGAAAAAGTGAATGTGAACGGTGGCGCTATTGCGCTGGGGCATCCGCTCGGGTGCAGCGGCACCCGTATCTCCGGCACCCTGCTACACGAAATGCGTCGCCGTAAATCACGGTACGGACTGGCAAGTATGTGCGTAGGGGTAGGGCAGGGTGCAGCGATTATTTTTGAAGGCGCTTAACAAAAAAATGATAACTGCCTTATATGAACTAATGGAGGTAATAGTTTATTTTAGCGAACATTCACCACAAAAAAAAGCCAATGAAAAAAGTCCTTTTATTCTCACTGTTGCTGATGGGCGTTTCTTTTGCAGCTACTGCGCAAACGCAATCGACAGATACCACTGTATTGAAACAATACCTGGGTAAGTACAAATTTCCGGAAGGAAGCCCGGTAACCGATGTGACCGTGGCGATTGAAAACGGCGTATTAACAATGGCTTCTTCCGCAGGAAACTCTGTGCTCGAAAAACAGGGAGAGGATGTATATGCCATTCTACAATTTCAGGGAACGGCCACGTTCAAAAGAAACGAGGAGAAAAAAGTGATCGGTGTAAACATTTTTGCAATGGGTTACACCCTGGAGGGCACAAGGGAAGAAACTGCAGTACAGTTGAAAAAACCGTAAAGCCAATCATACACAGATTAAAATATGGATTCCACGAGCTCTGCTTGTGGAATCGTTTTTTGCTCCCCTGTCTGAATGTTTTTAACATTGCAGGTACCTCCCTGCAGTTCCGTGGTTCCCAGCACTACCACAAAAGGAATATTCTTTTTTTCTGCATATTTAAATTGCTTGTCTAGTTTGGCGGTTTCGTGGAACAGCTCAGATGCCACTCCTCTTTCACGGAGTTCCTGCATCAGTTCAAATGCCCGCTCACTCTCCGCCTTGCCCAGGTTAAAGAACAAAAGTTTGGTGCCGCGCTGTACTTCATCCGGAAACAAATGCAGTTCTTCCAGTACATCATAAATACGGTCCACGCCAAAACTTACACCAACACCAGGCACGTTGGGAACACCAAATAAACCGGTAAGGTCGTCGTAACGGCCACCGCCGCCAATGCTGCCCATCTGGGCGCCAATGGCTTTTACTTCAAAGATGATCCCGGTATAATAATTCAATCCCCTTGCAAGGGTAAAATCGGTTACTACAAAAGAATCTCCGGTGGCTACCCGGTGATTGAGCACATATTCAATTTCCTCAATACCCTTCAGCCCGGTTTCATTATTGCCCAGCAGTTGCTTCAGTTGCTGAATTTTTTCTGTATCGGTTCCGGTGATATTCAGGTATTGTTCAATGGTGGCAATCTGTCCGGCAGAAAGCCCCCTGGTTGCCAGTTCTTCCTTCACTTTTTCCAAACCTATTTTATCGAGCTTGTCAATGGCAACGGTAATATTGACCAACTGATCTGCACCGCCGCAAATTGCTGCGAGTGCCGCCAGAATTTTTCTGCTGTTGATCCTGATTTCAACCGGCAGGTTCAACCGGTCAAAAACAGTAGAATAAATAGACGCGAGCTCCACTTCGTTCAGCAGGCTGTTGCTGCCCACCACATCTGCATCGCACTGGTAAAACTCGCGGTAGCGGCCTTTCTGCGGGCGATCTGCGCGCCATACAGGCTGTATCTGGTAACGTTTAAAGGGGAGCGTCAGTTGCCCGTAGTTCATGGCAACATAACGTGCAAAAGGGATGGTAAGATCGTAGCGCAATGCCCTTTCTGTAATGCCTTTTGTGTTTTTGCCGTTTAAAACCTTGTCGAAATCCTGTAATGCCTGCTCTTTTTTAGCAGGATTATCCAGTCCGTTATTCAGTATTTTAAAGATGAGTTTATCCCCCTCTTCCCCATATTTACCCATCAGGGTATCCAGGTTTTCCATGGCCGGTGTTTCCAGCGGCTGAAAGCCGTATAATTCAAAAACAGTGCGGATGATACCGAATATATAATTGCGCTTCTGTACAACAGCGGCATTAAAATCCCTGGTTCCTTGTGGTATAGATGGTTTGCTCATTGGGGCAAAAGTAGTTTATTTACTTTTTTCGATGATTTTTTCGCAGGCTTTCTCCAGCATACTGAATACTTCGTGATAGCCCGCTTCGCCGCCGTACCAGGGATCCGGCACTTCACGGTCTTCTCCGGGGTACAGTTCGTTGAGAATCAGCGCTACTTTCTCCGGCACCCAGTCTGCACCACATAAACGATTGAGGTCGGTGTAATTAGAGCGGTCCATAACATAGATTTTGTCATAGAACCGTAAATCTTCCTTCCTGAATTGGCCGCATCGCTGACCGGAGATATCTATTCCGTTTGCATTGGCCACTTTTTGTGATAAGTGGTGGGGCGGTTCTCCAATATGAAAACCAGATGTGCCGGAACTGTGTATAACCCAGTCCAGGCCTGCATCTGCGGCTTTGTGGCGCAGGATTCCCTCTGCCAGCGGGCTCCTGCAGATATTACCGAGGCATACCATTAAAATTTTCATATGAGCAAATATACTACCGGGTTAATGATCTAAAGCACAGCCCTGCTGCAGATATTCATCAATTATGGAATATCAAAAAAACTGCATCTCAGTAAAAATATTTCAATAAATTGCCGTTCCCATTAAAAGAATGTATGGAAAATAGTCTCAGAGATAAAAGCAGGCGTGGTTATTCCAATTTTCGTCGTTTGTATGATATTTCGATGGCTCTATTGTTTCTGGGTATGGGGGTGGCTATGTTTTTTTTGGAGCATCTCAGTGTAAATCTTGCGGTAGTAGAAGATACCGGATTTCGCTATTTCTTCGGAAGCATTTGTTTATTATATGGAGGCTTCCGTTTGTACAGGGGTATTAAGCAGACAGATAGAATATGATAAAATCATGTATTAATTTATTGTTACTGATCTGTTCTTTGTTCTTTGTTTCTTGTAGTTCCGGGGATAAGGTAACGGATGACAGGGACACACCGGAAAAGGGCACGATCCGGATCAGTGTGGATGAGAGTTTTAAACCTGTCATTGAGGAAGAGTTAAGGGTACACCGTTCCCAGTTTCCGGAAGCGAATATCATTGCGAGCTATAAATCTGAGGCAGACTGCTTCAGGGATCTTCAGAAAGACAGCACCAGAATGATCATTGTTGCCAGGGGATTGACCGAAAAAGAGGTGGAGTTTTACAAAAGCACATTATCTTACAAGCCTCAATACGCCGAACTGGCCTATGATGCTGTTGCCGTAATTGTTAACAGAGCGGCTAAAGACAGCATTTTCAGTTTCAGGGATATTCAGGAAATATTGAGTGGAAAACAACCTGTAACAGCCATTATGGATGGCAAATCAGCCACCAGTACGGTTCGTTACCTGAAAGACAGTGTGCTGAAGAACCAGGCGTTTGGAAAGAATGTAGTGGCTGCTGAAAACAGCCAGGAGGTCATTGATATAGTTGCAAAAAGAACCGATGTGGTAGGATTTGTGGGCTTAAGCTGGGTAGGGGACTCTTATGACCCCGGGCAGGTGGCCTATCTGTCTAAGATCAGGTTGTCGAGAGTGGAGTGTACGGCCTGCCTTGAACCGGATATTTACGCCAAGCCCTCCCAGGCTACCATTACCAGGGGCGAGTATCCTTTGGCACGACCATTGTACTATGTGTTGAAAGAGAATGCAGCGGGATTGGGAACAGGGTTTATGAATTTTATGAGCCTCGAACGCGGACAACTGATATTCAGGAGAGCGTTTCTGGCTCCGGCTAAAATGGCTTTTCACCGCAGGGCGGGAAGCATAAAAGAAGAGGAATAACACACCAACTATAAAAAAAGAGAGAGACATGAAGAAAAATGTTGCTTTGATGTTTGCAGCTTTATTTGCTGTACAGGTGCTGACCGCACAAATAGCAGAAGGCATTAAGCTGTTGAACTATGACAAACATACCAGCGCAAGAGAGGTATTTAAAAAGCTCTATGAGGCCAACCCGAAAGATCCTCAGCATATTTATTGGATGGGGCAGGCGTACCTGGCTGGAAATGGCATTGAAGTAACAAAAGAAGATATTGCTGCAGCCAAAGCGGTATATCAGAAGGGACTTCAGGAAATCGGCAGCGATCCGTTACTGCTGGTTGGCATGGGGCATGTGGAAATTCGCGAAGGCGGTGACCTGAATGCAGCCAAACAGAAATTTGAGCAGGCCATTACCGCCACTACAGAAACAAGGGGTAAAAATAAAGGAAAACCCAGCGCTGCCATTCTTACAGCGATAGGCCGTTCTAACGCAGATGGCCCAAGTACAATGGGGGATCCTGTATATGCAATCGATAAATTAAAACAGGCTGCTACGATTGATCTGGTGAACCCTGATATCTACATATATATGGGGATCAACTACCAGAAAACAGGTGGTGAGAATGGTGGAGATGCAGTAAAGTCTTACCAGGAAGCTATTTCAAGAGATCCAAAGAATGCGCTGGCGATGTTCCGTATCGGAAGAATCTACATGTCTCAGAATAATAAAGAGCTGTTTGAGCAGTTCTTCGAAAATGCTATAGCAGCCGATCCGGCCTTCCCTCCGGTGTACTATGCACTTTACGACTATTATGAGAACAGGGATGTAATGAAGGCAAAAGACTATCTCGACAAATATGTTGCAACGGCCGATAAGGATCCTCGCAACGAACTGTACCTGGCGAACTACCTTTTCCGTGCAGGCCGTTACGATGAATCCCTGGCTAAAACCAAGGAAATCGATGCAACCGTAGGATTAAAAGCGCTTCCTAAACTGGGGGTGGTATATGCCTATAACTACGACAAGCTGGGAGACTCTCTCCAGGCGCAGAAATACATCAATGAATTCCTGAATACAGCTCCCGAAGCAGAAAAAAGAGCTGCAGACTATCAACTGGGTGCGCAAATTGCCACCAAATTTCCCGGTAATGAAGCACAGGCTTCCGGTTATATTGAAAAAGCGTTGGAACTGGATACCGTAAAAGCCAATAGAATTGTCCTGATCAATGCGGCGGCCGACATGTTTGGCAAAGCCAAAGCTTATACCGAGCAGTTAAAGTGGATGAAGAAACAGATGGAGATCAAAGGCACAATGGGCGAAGCAGATCACTACAAGCTGACAGCAGCTGCTTTTGCAGCAAAGGCTTACCCGCAAACTCTTGAGTTTGCCAAGGCTTATATGGTGGCGTTCCCGGATAAACCGCAACCGTACATGTTCTTCAAGAGAGCGGCGATGGCGGTGAGCACCGATTCAGCCGTTATTGTAGAACAACTGAACTACCTGGATTCTGTGTATACAGTGGTAGATAAGGTTAAATACAAGCAGGATATCTTCAGAAATGCGTATTTCAAGCTGGTTTATTATGTAACCAAATTCAATAACCTGAAGAAAAGCCCTGATTTTAAGGTAAAATCTGATGGCAGCCGTACCGCTGTGGTAGACGAGTTCCTCGCTACCTGCCAGCTGGCGCTTGAAGTAACCGATAAAATGCTTGAATTGTATCCGGATGCTGCAGACGAGAACAATAAGTTCGCAACCGAACAAAAGGCTGCTATTCAAAAGAATATCGATTATTATTCTAAATCTCCCGGTAAACAACAACCTAAGTAAGCCGGTTTGAAAATATTCTAAGAAATAACTCCTCAATTTGAGGAGTTTTTCTTTTTTTAAGCCAATCAGGCTTATTTTTGTGACTTAATTCAGATTATGGATTGGTTTTCTTCATTACTAGACGCAAGCGCCACCAATTCGGCCGCTAATTACTTTCCAATAGGTGTTCAGTTGATCTTTGCTGCAGGATTTGTAGCTTTCATGATCGGGTTTTCGGCCCTGGTTGGTCCAAAACGGAAAACGGCCGACAAGCTGGAGGGTTTCACGAGCGGTATCAGTAGCCATGGTAATGCCCGTCAGCCCATGGCAATCAAATATTTCCTGATTGCCATCCTATTTGTGTTGTTTGATGTGGAAGTGATTTTCTTTTACCCCTATGCGGTCAATTTCCGTGAGCTGGGATGGGATGGATTTTTAGCAGTGATCATGTTTGTAGGGTTCTTCCTGACTGGATTCGTTTATATCCTGAAGAAAGGAGCCCTGAAATGGGAAGATTAGACAACTGTTCGTCAAGGTAACTGTTATTCAACTTAACTAATTAACCAAAGTTTATGTCACGTCCGGTTAGATATAATATTCACCCGATAGAAGCCAAAGTTGCAGATTCAATTACGTATGTAGATGCACCCGATGGCTATGCGGGAGAAGGATTCTTTACTGCAAAGCTGAGCGATGTGGTAGGGTTGGCCCGCAAGAATTCCATGTGGCCCATGCCTTATGCGACTTCCTGCTGCGGTATCGAATTCATGGCTACAGCAGCCTCCCACTACGATCTGGGTCGTTTTGGTGCAGAGAGAATGAGCCATTCACCCCGTCAGTGCGATCTGCTGATGGTAATGGGAACCATCGCCAAAAAAATGGGGCCGGTATTACGCCAGGTATATTTGCAGATGGCAGAACCCCGTTGGGTAATGGCGGTAGGCGCCTGCGCTTCCAGTGGCGGTATATTTGATTCCTACAGCGTATTGCAGGGTATTGATCAGATCATCCCTGTAGATGTATATGTGCCGGGTTGTCCTCCCAGACCGGAAGCAATCCTCGACGGATTTATGAAGATCCAGGAACTGGTAGGCCAGGAAAGCATCCGCAGAAGAAACGGCGAGCAATACAAAGCATTGCTGAACGGATACGGAATACAGTAATAATAGAGAGAACAATGGCAATAACAAACGAATACATACAGCAGAAACTGACCGAAAAATTCGGGGACGCCGTTTACAATTTTGAGGAAAACTACGGTATGCTCAGTTTTGAAACATTCAGGGAGAATAACCTGAAACTGATGCAGTATCTGCACGACGAACCATCCCTGGGCTTCGGGTTCTTAACGGATCTCTGCGGGGTGAATTATCCGGATAATAAAGGAAGAGAACTTGCTGTGGTATATCATCTGCATAACCTGCAGGAGAATGTGCGCATTCGTTTCAAGGTATTTACTTCCATTGAGGATCCTGATGTATTCACTGCATCCAGATTGTATGCAGCTGCAGACTGGATGGAGCGTGAAACCTATGATTTCTACGGCGTGAATTTTATTGGTCATCATAATTTGAAAAGAATCCTGAATGTGGATGAGATGGATTATTTCCCGCTGAGAAAAGAGTATCCGCTGGAAGACCAGACCAGGATCGATAAAGACGATGAAATGTTTGGAAGGGGATAGGAACACTGATTTTTTTGACATAAAAATAAATTAACCCCTTTGGGGTTTCGGGTATGAATGAGCACCATATAATATTACCGGAAGGGTCAATTGAAAAGCAAACAACTACGTTGAACCTGGGTCCAACGCACCCGGCTACGCATGGTGTGTTTCAGAATATTATGGAACTGGATGGCGAGCGCGTAGTATCCAGTGAGCAAACGGTCGGATACATCCATCGCGCTTTTGAAAAAATTGCAGAGCGAAGGCCGCTGTACCAGATTACCCCGCTTACCGACCGCCTGAATTATTGCAGCAGCCCCATTAACAATATGGGCTGGCATCTTACCTGCGAAAAACTCCTGGGTGTAAAAACGCCCAAGCGTGTAGACTACCTGCGTGTGATCATTATGGAATTGTCCCGTATTGCAGATCACCTGATCTGTAACTCCATTGTTGGGGTGGATGCAGGTGCATTTACGGGATTCCTTTATGTAATGCAATACCGCGAATTGATTTATGAAATATTTGAAGAAGTATGCGGTTCCCGCCTTACTACTAATATTGGGCGTATTGGCGGTTTTGAAAGGAATTTCTCTAATACAGCATTTACGAAACTCGAGAAATTCCTGAAAGAATATCCGGTAGCGCTCGGTGAGCTCGAAAGCCTGTTGAAGCGCAACAGGATTTTTATGGACCGTACCATTGGCGGAGGCCCGATCAGTGCAGAACGTGCCCTGAACTACGGCTTCACCGGGCCTAACCTGCGTGCAGCAGGAGTGGATTACGATGTGCGTGTTCACAGCCCATACAGCAGTTACGAAGATTTTGAGTTTACGGTTCCCGTAGGTAAAACCGGCGATAACTACGATCGCTTCCTGGTACGCAGCGAGGAAATGTGGCAGAGTATGCACATTATCAAACAGGCTTATCAGAAGATACAGGCATTCAAGGGCGAAGAAGCCGAAGTATACCATGCCAATGTTCCCGAATACTATCTTCCTAAAAAAGAAGATGTGTATACCAAGATGGAAGCCCTGATCTGGCATTTCAAGATCATTATGGGAGAAGTGGATATGCCGAAAGGTGAAGTATATCATTCTGTGGAAGGTGGAAATGGCGAGCTTGGATTTTACCTGATCAGTGATGGAGGAAGAACACCATTCAGGCTGCACTTCCGCAGGCCATGCTTTATTTACTACCAGGCTTATCCCGAGATGGTAAAAGGAAGTATGCTGAGTGATGCAATCCTGACAATGAGTAGCCTCAACCTGATTGCAGGAGAGATGGACGCATAACAGATCAATACAGTTTTTAAGGTTTATAAAGCAGATGAGATGGTACAATTTTCACAAGAACAGTTAACAGAATTCAACCGGTTGGTGAGCCGTTATCCGGAGGGCAAACAGAAAAGTGCATTACTTCCGGTATTGCATCTTGCACAACAGAGTTTTGGCGGATGGCTGAGCCCGGAAACGCTGGATTATGTGGCAGGGCTGCTGAAGATCAAACCGATTGAAGTATATGAGGTAGCTACATTCTACAGCATGTACAACCTGAAACCTGTGGGCAAATACCTTTTTGAAGTTTGCCAGACCGGCCCTTGTATGATCAATGGCAGCGATAATATTGTAGCATACATCCACGATAAACTGGGTATTAAACCCGGTGAAACAACTGCAGACGGATTATTCACTTTAAAAACAGTGGAGTGCCTGGGCGCCTGCGGATATGCGCCGATGATGCAGTTGGGGAAACATTATAGAGAACATCTGACCAAAGAAAAAGTAGACGCCATCATTGAAGAATGCAGAAAAAATGCTGCAGCAAATAATTAAAAGATATGGGTGTAAAATTATTACTGGATAAAGCGCATGTAGAAGGCATCCGAAGCTTTGAAGTATATCGCCGGGAAGGTGGATACAGGGCCGTGGAAAAGGCTTTAAAAGAGATGAACCCCGAATCCATTGTGGAGGAAGTGAAGAAGAGTGGTTTGAGAGGAAGAGGAGGCGCCGGTTTTCCGGCAGGAATGAAATGGAGCTTTATTGCAAAACCGGAAGGTGTACCGCGTCACCTGGTATGCAATGCCGATGAGAGCGAGCCGGGTACGTTCAAAGACAGGTACCTGATGGAACATATTCCGCATTTGTTGATTGAAGGATTGATTATTTCTTCGTTTGCACTGGGAAGTCATGATACCTATATCTATATCCGTGGAGAATATGCATGGATTCCGGATATCCTGGAACAGGCCATTGAAGAAGCTAAAGCAAACGGATTCCTCGGAAAGAATATCCTGGGTACCGGTTTTGATTGTAATATATATGTGCAGCGCGGGGCGGGGGCCTATATCTGCGGAGAAGAAACTGCACTGATTGAATCCCTGGAAGGAAAGCGTGGTAACCCGCGCATTAAGCCGCCGTTCCCTGCGATCCAGGGTTTATGGCAGCGTCCTACAGTGGTGAACAACGTGGAAACCCTGAGTGCAGTTGTTCCGATCATCAACATGGGTGGTGAAGAATATGCCAAAATTGGTATCGGCAGATCAACCGGCACCAAACTGATTTCTGCATGCGGTAATATCAATAAGCCCGGTGTGTACGAAATAGACATGACCATTTCTGTAGAAGCGTTTATTTATTCGGATGAATATTGTGGTGGAATTGCCAACGGGAAAAAACTGAAAGCCTGTATTCCGGGCGGATCATCCGTTCCTGTGCTCCCCGCTAACCTGTTGTTGAAAACAGCCAAGGGCGAGCCCCGGCTGATGAACTATGAAAGCCTGGCTGACGGCGGGTTTGCAACGGGCTCATCCATGGGTTCCGGTGGATTTATTGTACTGGACGAAGACCAGTGTATTGTGAAGCATACCTACACCCTGGCGCGTTTTTACCGTCATGAGAGTTGCGGGCAGTGTTCACCCTGCAGGGAAGGTACCGGCTGGATGGAGAAGATCCTGAAAAAAATAGACGAAGGGCAGGGGAAAATGAGCGATATCGATCTTCTTTGGGATATACAGCGTAAGATAGAAGGAAACACTATTTGTCCGTTGGGTGATGCGGCGGCATGGCCGGTGGCAGCTGCAATCCGTCATTTCAGGGATGAATTTGAATGGCATATACAACATCCGGAAGAGGCTCAGAAAAGAAATTACGGGCTGGCGCATTACGCCGATCCGATTCATGTACCAGCTTAATTAGATTATGTCTGAACAACCATTATTTAAAGTAACGATCGATAATATTACGATTGAAGTGCCTGCGGGAACAACCATCCTGAATGCGGCACGCAAGATTGGTGGTGAAGTTGCCCCTCCGGCGATGTGTTATTACAGCAAGCTGGAAGGCAGTGGTGGTAAGTGCCGCACCTGCCTGGTGGAAGTAAGCAAGGGATCCGAAAAAGACCCGCGCCCCATGCCTAAGCTGGTGGCGAGCTGCAGAACAACCGTGATGGATGGCATGGAAGTGAAAAACATTACCAGCGAAAAAGTGATTGATGCCAGGAATGGTGTGGTGGAGTTTCTGCTGATCAATCATCCGCTCGACTGTCCTGTTTGCGACCAGGCGGGCGAATGTCATTTGCAGGACCTGAGCTATAATCATGGAAAAGAGAGCACCCGGTTTGAGTTTCAGAAAAGAACGTTCAAAAAACATGACCTTGGTCCGTACATACAATTACATATGACGCGTTGTATTCTCTGCTACCGTTGTGTATTTACAGCAGACCAACTGACCGGTAAGAGAGAACATGGCGTACTGGACAGGGGCGATCATGCGGAAATTGCAACCTTTATTGAAAAGAGCCTGGATAATGAATTCATCGGAAATGTGATTGATGTTTGCCCGGTGGGTGCATTGACCGATAAGACCTTCCGTTTTAAAAACAGGGTTTGGTTCCTGAAACCAATGGACGCGCATCGAGATTGTCCTACCTGCAGCGGAAAAGTAACTTTGTGGAACAGGGGTGATGAAGTGTACCGTGTTACGGCAAGAAAAGACCAGTGGGGGGAGGTGGAAGACTGGATCTGCAATACCTGCAGATTTGAGAAAAAGAATACCGGCGACTGGGTGATTGAAGGGCCAAGACTGATCGACAGGCACTCTGTAATTGCACAGGGCCATTACGCCGGATCAATCGGTATGCATCAACCAAAGGAAACATTCGAGGCTGTGCATAACGGACGGAAGCCTAAACTGTTGATGGATATACATTCGGTGAGCAATGTGAACAGACCGGAAATTACGCTGAGCAAGCTGGACCGTCCTGCGCATTCCACCGACTTTAAACCTAACCAAGACTAATTGATATACGATGACACTATTGGCATTTGACTGGGCATTTTTACTGGAAAAACTGATTCTGATTGCAATCATTGTTTTAGCCAGTTTAGGTATTGCACTCTATACCACTTTTGCAGAACGTAAAGTGGCGGGTGCATTGCAGGATCGTCCGGGTCCGAACAGGGCTGGTCCTTTTGGTTTGTTTCAGCCGTTTGCGGATGGCCTGAAACTGATTATGAAGGAGGAGATCATTCCCAGCACTTCCAATAAGGGCCTCTTTATACTGGGGCCCGGACTGGCCATGACTGCTGCACTGATGACCTGTGCGGTAATTCCGTGGAGCAGTTATATCGAAATCGGAGGCCGTAAAATTGAGCTGCAGGTAGCAGATATCAATATCGGTGTGCTGTATGTATTTGGGGTGGTGAGCCTTGGTGTATATGGTATTATGATCGGAGGCTGGGCTTCCAATAATAAATTTTCCCTGATGGCTGCACTGCGTGGTGCATCACAGGCCATTAGTTATGAACTGGCCATGGGGCTTTCCCTGATCGCCGTACTGATGATCTCCGGCTCACTGAGCCTGAAAACAATTGTAGAAGGTCAGATGGCCGATGGCGGCTTATGGAATATTGTTTATCAACCCCTGGGATTCATCATCTTCTTCATTTGTGCATTGGCAGAGTGTAACAGAACGCCGTTCGACCTGCCGGAAGCGGAGAACGAGCTGAACATGGGATACCATCAGGAATACTCTTCCATGAAACTGGGTTTCTACCTGTTCTCCGAATATGTAAACATGATTATGAGCAGTGCAATCATGGCCTGCCTGTTCTTTGGCGGATATGATATTCCTTTCCTGGATGAAAGCAAATTGCCGGTGAATACAGCAGCAATACTGGGTGTAGTTTCCATATTGGCGAAGATTGTGTTTTTCCTGTTCCTGTTTATGTGGATCAGGTGGACCATTCCGCGCTTCCGGTACGATCAGCTGATGAATATGGGCTGGAGAAACCTGATTCCGCTGGCATTGTTCAACATGCTGTTAACCGGGGCCGTAATTCTCTGGCAGCAAGGATAGGATGAATAAAATTGGACAGTAAGGCAGATAAAAATATTTTTGCGAACTTTTAGATAAAGCAATACATGCAAGCACTAACAAAAAGAAGGAAAGAGGTCAGCCGGGAGCCGATGACTTTTATGGAAAGAATCTATATTCCTTCTATCCTCAAAGGCATGGGCATTACCTTCAGTCACCTTTTCAAAAAGCAGCCAACCATTCAATACCCTGAACAGAAACGTGAATTCAGCCCTGTTTTCCGCGGATTGCATGTACTGAACAGAGATGAGGAAGGACGTGAGCGCTGTACTGCCTGCGGGTTATGTGCAGTAGCCTGCCCGGCCGAAGCCATTACAATGGAGGCGGCAGAGCGTATGGAGGGAGAAGAAAATAAATACCGCGAAGAGAAATACGCAGCAAAGTATGAGATCAATATGCTTCGTTGTATTTTCTGCGGGTTGTGCGAGGAAGCCTGTCCAAAAGATGCCATTTACCTGAGTGAAACTTTTGCCCCGGCAAATTTTAATAGGAAAGGATTTGTTTACGGTAAGGAAGATCTGTTGATTCCGGATCCTACCACGGAACCTGAAGCATATGCAAAGGCAAAAGGTCAACCAAGGGCTAACAATTAATCATTGGTAATTCAATAAGATGAATACGATTCAAGTATTATTTTTCTTTTTAAGCGTACTGGCCATATTCAGTGCTGTAATGGTATTGGTAAGTAAGAATCCTGTACACAGTGTATTGTGGCTGATTACAGTATTCTTTGCCATATCCGGGCACTATATTCTGCTGAACGCACAGTTTCTGGCCATTGTGAACCTGATTGTTTATGCAGGCGCCATTATGGTATTGTTCCTGTTCGTAATCATGCTGATGAACCTGAATGCAGATTCTGAGCCCCGCAAAAATCTCTGGATGAAACTGGCCGGAGTAATTTCGGGCGGATGTTTTCTGATGGTGTTGATTTCGCTGGTGCGTCAAACAATAGAACTGACCGGAAAAACTGCCCTGATGAAGGAAGGAAATATCGGTTTGATCAAGAACCTGGGTAAAGCCCTGTTCACAGATTTTGTAATTCCTTTCGAAATCAGCAGTGTGTTGTTCCTGAGTGCGATGGTGGGAGCTGTTGTAATAGGAAAGAAAGATTAAATATTATCAAATTCAGCATATGCCAATACAATACTATATCTACTTCTGTTTAGCGCTTTTTTCGATTGGTATCATCGGGGTACTGACCAGGAAAAACGCGATCATTGTTTTCATGTGTGTGGAGCTGATGCTGAACGCGGTAAACCTGCTGCTGGTTGCATTCTCCAAAATGCATCATGGTGCGGCGCTGGCAGCCAACCCTGCAACCACTGCCGGAGTTGACGGGCAGCTGTTTGTGTTTTTTATCATGGTGGTAGCGGCTGCGGAAGTAAGTGTGGGATTGGCCATTATTGTAATGATGTACCGGAACACGCATTCAGTGGACATTAACTTTTTGAACAGATTGAAAAATTAATATGAGTAAGATAGCATTTTTAGTTCCACTTTTCCCTTTACTGGGATTTCTGATCAACGGTTTGGGCAGGAAGTCGCTGTCGAAATCTGCTATTGGAATCATAGGTTCCGGAGCAATTCTACTTTCTTTCCTCACATCCTGCTACCTGTTTACACAGGTTGCTGCAGGTGCAGGAGAAGGCCGGCCTTTTGAAACGGTTGTTACCTTATTTAACTTTATTTCGGTAGATGCGTTTACCATACCGTTTGCTTTCCAGGTAGATCAGCTGTCTGTTTTATTTCTGCTGATCATCACCGGAATCAGTTTCCTGATTCACCTGTATTCCACGGCTTACATGAAAGAGGAGGAGTCTCATCACTATGGAAGGTATTTTGCTTATCTCAACCTCTTTGTTTTCTCCATGTTGCTCCTGGTAATGGGCGCCAACTATGTGATCATGTTCATAGGCTGGGAGGGCGTAGGTCTTTGTTCTTACCTGCTGATCGGATACTGGTTTAAAAACAACGATTATAATTACGCTGCCAGGAAAGCGTTTATCATGAACCGCATCGGAGACCTTGGTTTTCTGCTGGCTGTATTCTGGTTATTGTTCAGGCTGGGTACAGTAAACTATGGAGATGTATTTGCGAATGCAGGTAATCTCTCTGCCGCAGATATCACCGGTATCACCACATTGCTCTTTATCGGTGCAATGGGTAAGAGTGCGCAGATTCCATTGTATACCTGGTTGCCCGATGCCATGGCGGGTCCTACACCGGTATCTGCCCTGATCCATGCAGCGACCATGGTTACCGCAGGTGTTTATATGATAGCGCGCAGCAACATATTATATACCCTGGCGCCGGCAACACAAACACTGGTAGCGGTGATTGGTCTGAGCACAGCCATATTTGCTGCAACCATAGCGCTGAAGCAAAATGATATTAAAAAAGTACTGGCTTATTCTACAGTGAGCCAGTTGGGTTATATGTTCCTCGGATTGGGCGTCGGTGCCTATACAGGTGCAGTGTTCCATGTAATGACCCATGCTTTCTTCAAAGCCTTGTTGTTCCTTGGCGCAGGCTCGGTTATTCATGCCATGCACCACGAACAGGATATCCGCAAAATGGGGAATCTCAAAAAGTATATGCCGGTGACGCATATCACGTTCCTGCTGGCCTGCCTGGCCATTGCCGGTATTCCTCCATTCTCCGGTTTCTTCTCTAAGGATGAGATTCTGGCAGCGGCCTTTACGGTAAATCCGCTTTACTATTACCTGGGAGTTGCAGGCGCGTTGATGACTGCATTTTATATGTTCCGTTTGTACACCATGACCTTCCTCGGTCAATTCAGGGGTACACACGAGCAGGAGCACCATTTACATGAGAGCCCTTCGGCCATGACCATCCCATTGATTGTACTGGCCATCCTTTCAGTAGTGGGCGGTTTCATAGGTATTCCGGAAGCCATAGCGGCAAACAGCCACTGGCTGGAACATTTCCTGGCGCCAGTATTTGCGGAGTCCGCAAAGCTGTCGGAAGCGCATCACCTGAGCCATTCACAGGAATACATCATGATGGGAACGGCCACCGTACTGATCCTGGGGGTGATTTTATATGCAGTGGGCAGGTTTAAAAAGTACACAGGTGAAAATGAACAGGAGGAGCAGGGCCTTGGAAAAGTACTGGCCAACAAATGGTACATTGATGAGTTGTACAACACCGTCATTGTAAATCCGCTGAATGCATTTGCCGGGTTCTGTAAAAATGTGATTGAGAAGAGTGGCATTGATGGCGCGGTAAATGGTGTTGGCAAATTGGTGGCCTATGGTTCAAGACAGCTGCGTTTGGTACAAAGCGGCCAGGTAAGCAGTTATGTATTGATCATGGTACTGGCGATGGTGGTATTCTTCCTGGTCTGGTTCAATGATGCAACCATCATCCGGTTTTTCAATAAATTATTTTAATTCGTTCATTAAGTATCTCCGCAACAATGATAGCCTTATTACTCATATTAATCCCTTTAGCAGCAGGACTGGTTTCCTTTGCTATGAAACAGGGTTCTGCAGCAAAGAATCTTTCCTTACTGGCATCGGTAGTGACGCTGGCATTGGCATTAGCCGCAGTCAGCACGTCTTCTGCCATTGTATATGATGTGGCCTGGCTGAACGACCTGGGGAGCCGGTTTACATTAAAGATGGACGGACTGAGCAAATTGCTTGCACTGCTTACTGCAGTATCCTATCCATTGATCTTTGCCGCTGTTTACAACAATGAGTATAAAAAGCCAACTTCTTTTTACGGGCTGATGCTGCTGGCGCAGGCCGGTTTGATGGGTGTGTTCCTGGCGGCAGATGTGTTGCTGTTTTATTTCTTCTGGGAACTTGCACTGATCCCTGTTTACTTTCTCTCTTCCATCTGGGGAGGGGAGAAACGAATTGCCGTTACTTTTAAATTCTTTGTATATACTTTTTTAGGTTCCCTGCTGATGCTTGCAGGAATCCTGTTTGTGTATTTCCAGACTGCCAGCCATTCATTTGCAATGGATGCTTTCTACCAGGTTAAACTGAGCGGTGCACAGCAGACAGTTGCTTTCTGGTTATTCTTTATTGCCTTCGCCATCAAGATGCCCATCTTCCCGCTGCACACCTGGCAGCCGGATACATATGAGCAATCTCCTACAGCCACTACCATGATCCTGAGTGGGGTGATGGTGAAAATGGGATTATTTGCCGTGGTACGCTGGCTCCTGCCTTTATTTCCACTGGCTACGGAACAGTTTGGTGATGTGGTGATGATCCTTTCCATTATAGGCATGTTGTATGCATCGCTGATTGCTATCCGGCAGGATGATATCAAGCGACTGATCGCTTATTCCTCCATAGCGCATATAGGCCTGATGTGTGCGGCCTTATTCTCCGGCAGTAAGTCCGGAGCTGAAGGAGCCATGATCCAAATGTTCAGCCATGGTATCAACGTGATTGGAATGTGGATCATTGCCGATCAGATTGAACAGAAGCTCGGCACCCGTAAAATGAGTGAACTGGGCGGACTGGCGCAAAAAGCTCCTGCAATGGCCATTTTATTGGTGGTGATGGCGCTGGCTAATATTGCCCTGCCGCTTACCAATGCGTTCATTGGAGAATTCCTGATGTTTAGCGGAATCTTCCAGCACAGCATGTGGATGGCTGCGGCAGCTGGTATCAGCATTATCCTGGCGGCGGTTTATACATTGAATATGGTGCAGAAAGTGATTTACGGATCCCTCAGTACTGTTAGCGCCAATGCAGCAGACATCGGCGGAAATGTAAAACTGGCGTTGATCGTAATTGCTGTGGTAATTATTGTATTCGGTGTGTTTCCGCAACCAATGATCGACTTAACAAAAGATACAGTAGCAGGCTTATTTGTAAAAAAGTAAATGAACATCTAACGTATTATGAACGCAATTATATTTTCAGCTGTTTTGGGTGTGGTGATGATGTTCAGTGGCATCATACTCCGCAATAAATCTGCAGTTACTACAACGGCAATTGTTTCCCTGCTGGTTTTATTACTGGCCAATCTTTGTAATAGTTACAGTGTGTTTTCCATCAATATCGATACACATGGCCTGTTGCATTTTAATAAGTTCGGACTGTTCTTCAACTCCATTCTGATTGCTGCTACCTTACTGTTTGTATTGCTCAGCGGAAAGGATATTGAAAAAGCAGGGGCCAATGTATCCGATTATTATGCCCTGATCTTTTTTGTACTTTGTGGTACCAGTATTCTTACCTCCTTCAACGGATTACTGATGCTGTTCCTGGGAATTGAGATCATGACCATTCCTTTGTACATTCTGACCGGAGCGGAAAAACGCAACCTGAAAAGTAATGAAGCTTCCCTGAAATACTTCCTGATGGGTTGTTTTTCTACCGGCATCATGCTGATGGGTATTGCACTGGTATATGGAGCAACCGGATCATTCTCCCTGAATGTAGCAGCTTCTTCTCCGGCATCTGCCGGAATGCCTGCTTCCTCCTTTTTACAAATGGCGGGTTTAATACTGTTATTTGTATCCATGTGTTTTAAAGTATCTGCGGCTCCGTTCCATTTCTGGACCCCGGATGTATACGATGGCGCACCAAGTGTATTTACTTCATTCATGGCAACCATTGTAAAGGCAGCCGGGTTCTTTGCGTTTCTGAACCTGTTCGAATCCAATGCACAACTGCTGGGACCAACCTGGAAGCTCCTGATGTCTTTTGTAATCATCGCTACCCTGCTGATCGGTAATATTACAGCGGTGTTCCAGCAGAGCATCAAGCGAATGATGGCCTATTCCAGTATTGCACAGGCGGGTTTCATGTTGTTTGCATTGTATAGTTTCAACGATTTGGCCAAGGAAGGGATCCTGCTGTATGCAGTAGCATATTGCTTGGCTACCATCGGATTCTTTGCGGTGCTGATTAAAGTGAAGGACTATACATTCGATGGCTTCAACGGACTGGCAAAAACCCAGCCTGTTCTTGCATTCAGTGCAACCGTATTCCTGATGTCTTTGGCAGGGATCCCCTTAACTGCAGGTTTCTTTGCAAAATACTATATGCTGGCATCTGTGGTGAAATCCGGCGGTTCCCTGTGGATTGTTGTAGTTGCGGTGCTTTTTGCAGCCATTAGCGTGTATTACTACTTCAAAGTAATCCAGGCCATGTACTTCCGGGAGGGCGAGCCGGAAACGCTGGAAATCACCGGTTCATTCAAAACCGGCCTGGTTCTGGTAGCCGCTGCTGTAATATTGGTCGGCGTTCTTCCCTCAATAGTGCTCAATTGGTTCTATTTTTAACCACTCTTCATAATTTAGCGGGCAGCATTAGCGGTTTACACAATCTCCTGTTACCTTTAAGGTGTATAGTTGATGTAAACTGAAATTCATGACTGCATTTGATTCCTTTACCCTGGCCTGGCGGACTGTCCGCAGTAATAAACTAAGGGCTGGTATAACCATTGCCATCATTGCATTCGGTATAATGGCCCTCATTGGCATTATTACGGCCATAGAAGCCATGAATCAAAGCCTGAAGGAGAGTTTCTCCTCTATGGGCGCCAACGCCTTCAGCATCCGTTTTAAAGAATCCAGGGCCAGGTTCGGTCCGGGAGACGGAGACGGGGTGGAGAAAACCAAGCGCGGTCTGAAAAAGAAAAAATCTAACCTTGGTAAGCCGATCCTCCTGGTGGAAGCGGAGTTTTTCAAAGCCAATTATCTATTTCCCGGTGCTTCAGTGGCCATTTACCGCAGGGGGCCCGGTTCACAGGAATTACATTATGGTGAAAAGAAAACCAATCCGCAGATCACCGTTTGGGGTGGAGACGAGAACTATCTTGCTGTAAATGGCTATTCCATCAACCTCGGTAGAAACCTCAACAGCCTGGATGTACAGAGCGGAAGAAACGTTTGCCTTATCGGTAGCAACGTAGCCACTAAGTTATTTGGAGATAAGCCCGAGAAATGTATTGATAGAATCATTAAGATCGGCAGCAACCCGTACAGGGTAATAGGTCTTCTGAAGAGCAAAGGCTCCAGTTCCATGCTTCGCCAGGATGATATGGTACTCACTTCTTATACCAATGTACGCAAATTTACCAATGCTGCATCCTCCTATTTACTGGGTGTGATTGTGCAGAATATCAATGAGTTGCCGGTAGCAACGGATGAAGCAACAGCTGTTTTCAGGGCGGTACGCAAACTGGAGCCGGTGGAAGAAAGCAATTTTGCAATTGAAAAAAGCGACAAGTTTGCTGAAATGTTCATCGGGTTCCTGGCAAGTATTACCGGAGCTGCCAGTGTAATAGGGTTAATTACCCTGATCGGCGCAGCCATCGGCCTGATGAATATCATGCTGGTAGCCGTGAATGAACGCACCAAGGAAGTGGGCCTGATCAAAGCCATTGGAGGTAAAAGCAGGTATGTACGCCAGCAGTTTTTATTTGAAAGTATGATCATCAGCCTGCTCGGCGCCGTCTGCGGCATCATTCTCGGGGTGCTGGTAGGCAACCTGTTCGGCATCATCCTCAACACCGGATTTGTGGTGCCATGGGTATGGGTGGCCATCGGCATCATTATCTGTTCCGTGGTAGGACTGGCAGCAGGGATTTACCCTGCTATGAAAGCGGCCAGGCTCAATCCGATTGTTGCGCTGCGGTACGAGTAATTATTTGTTCTTATTGAACTCCTTCAGCTTATCGTTGATATAGTACTTGATGTCTTCCTCTGTTTTATTGGCTCTCAGCCACTCATAGGAAGGACGGTACAACTGCATGAACAGGTGCAGGGCTTCGTCTTTTAAACCGCTGTATTTGGTTACAATGGCAGGGGGGAAGCGATAGTTGATATAGGCTTCGCGTTCATTGGTTTCAAAAAAAGCCTGCGCTTTTCTTTTATTTTTTTCCTTGCGCGAAAAATGATCAATATTCAAAGCAATACCTGCACCGGAATTGGAACCGGATACCGTAGGGATTTTGTAGTTTACAATGTTTTGCATGAAATCAGCTCTTCTCTCAATACTGTCCAGCTGATAGGCACTCATACCCCTGGAAGTAACCGTTACATTGCCCAGGGAACGCACGAGCGGTGCCAGTTCCAGAAATAGGGTATCGTTCTTCAGTAACTTCCGCTGAAAGTTGATGGTATCAAAATAATAACCAACTGCCGCAAAGGAAAGTACCTGATCATCGGCCAGTTCAATTTTAAAGAGGCCCCTGCTGTTGGTCATGACTGTTTTTTTGGTGTTGAGGTTAGACACACTGGCCAGAACCACAGGCTCTTTGGTAGCGCTGTCTCTTAAAAAACCAACAACCATATTTTTCTTTTGCGCATGGATTGCAGTGGAAAACAACAGGATAAAAAGGAAAGAAACGGGTATACGCATCACAGGATTTTTAGCAAAGGTAGTAATTAAAAAACCTCACAGGTTTTAAAGCCTGTGAGGTTGATCAGAATTAACAATATTAACGGGAATCAATCCTTATTTAGGATCCAGTGCCATTTTGATTTTCTCGGAAAGATCCTGTAAATGTACCTTACTCAGTTTGTCTCCCAATCCTGCAGCATTGATCTGGGCCCGAAGACCGGTCAGTTGGGCGCGTACAATGGCGGGCACATCAGTTTTCTTCAGGTCTGTCGGAGCGCTGGCACCAAAGAAAGAGAAGCTGACAGAACCGGCGGCAGGAGCAGGCGGGTTCAGAATACTGATCAGGCGATCCACATATGACTTCTGTAGCAGACGACGATAAGTGTCGATGCTTTTTTTGCTGCTCAGTTCGCTGAAAATACCACCCTGCACATCGTTCAGCATTTCAAAAGCATTGTATGCTTTATCTGCGCCAAAACGCTCGGCGCTGAGTTGCAGGCGGTTTAACCTGTCTCCGCTGATCAGGGAACCCAGAACGCCGTCCTGCGCAGTCATCACCGGATCATTGCTAACCGGGTTGTTGAACTTATTCCAGAGGTTGCGGTCGATCAGCCAATGCGGTGTTTCGAACAGTTGTTTGTTCAAAAATGCGACGGCTTCTTTCTGGCGGGACTTTGGTGTGATTTCATAAACGGCTTCGCCCTGGTCGGCAGTTTTAAAGGTTTCATATACACCGCCAACATTGGCAGTTACATGGCCCATATAACGACGGAACTGTCCCAGCAGCTGACCATACATGGTGCTGAGGTTTTCATATTGATCAGCATCTTCTTTGGTCCACTCGGGTAAACCTTTGATGATGCGTTTCAGGTTCATGATACCATATTCACTGGCTTTCACCGCATTGTCGCTAAGGTCTTCGCTCTGGCTTCTCGGATCGGCTCTGTTTCCCATTTCATAAGTGCCAAACCAACGACGGGGATTCTCTTTCAGCGCGGCAGTAACCAGTTTGCTGCTGTTGATTTTGGTGTCTTCATCGGTAGCACCCGGAATGAATCCGTAGCCCCACTGAATGGCCCATTTGTCATAATCGCCAATGCGTGGGTATAAACCAACACGGCTGATATTGTCTTCCGGCTGCGCCACATAGTTGAAGCGGGCATAGTCCATGATAGATGCGGTATGGCCATTGGCTTCCACCCAGGCTTTATCTCTCAGTTTATCAACAGGCGTTTTGCTGCTGCTTCCCATATTGTGCATCAGACCCAGTGTATGGCCTACTTCGTGGGAAGAAACAAAACGGATCAGGTCTCCCATCAGGGCCTCATCGTATTTCATTTTACGGGAACCGGGATCAACCGCTGCGGTTTGGACCATGTACCAGTCGTGAACCAGTTTCATTACGTTATGGTACCAGCCGATATGACTTTCCAGGATCTCACCGCTGCGGGGATCGTGTACATTGGGGCCATAGGCGTTTTCAATATCGGAAGCAAAATAACGGACAACGGAGAAACGGGCGTCTTCGGTACTCATGGTGCTGTCGTTCTCCGGCCATTCCTTACCCATAATGGCATTTTTGAAGCCGGCCTTCTCAAAGGCGGCCTGCCAGTCGTTGATACCGGCAATCAGGTGTTTCCGCCAGATCCTGGGGGTAGCGGGGTCAATGTAATAAATAATAGGCTTCTTAGGCTCCACCAATTCGCCTTTTCTCCATTTCTCCCACTCGCCGTCTTTGGGCTCCAGGCGCCAGCGAGCAGCGAAACGTACATTTTCAACCTGTTGCTGATCGTCGCTGTAGCGAACAAAATCATCCGGGAAGAAACCAACCCGTTTGTCCCAGATTCTGCGCTGCATCGGCACTTTGGGCAATAACAGCAGGGAAGTATTCAGCTCCATGGTTATGGCTCCGGCATCGTTAGCGGCAGGGATATTGGCCGAAGGCATGCCTGCAGGAGCGGCGCCTCCACCCATTGCAGGGCTGGAAGCAAAGGTTTTTACCGACCTGATTTCGGTATTGATCGGGAAAGTGGAAATTTTGGAAATAAAAGACCTGTCCTGCGCCAGGGCAGACAGATTGTACCTGCGCTTGCTGGCTGGGCGGATGCTTACAGCCTGGTTATCACCCTTAAAAAAATCAGTTACATCAATAACAACAGAGGTGGAGTCTTTACCAAAAGCCGCTACCGGAAAGGAGGCTGCAATGGAATTAACGTTGGAATTGGTAACAGCCTGGTAGATTTTCTGGTCAGCGTCAGCCGTGTTTACCAGTGTAATGGTGCGAATGAAAATGGTGTTGGAAGGTCCTTTTTCGAAGGTGATGGTTTGCTGGTTGGCAATTTCACCACCATAACCGGCGCCTGCAGGGACCTTCGCAAAACGGGCCACAGCAAGGATTTCACGACCCAGGATGGAATCGGCGATTTCGAAATAGTACTTTTCTTCGATCTTGTGTACGGTAAACAACCCCTTTTGGGTAACAGCCTTATCTGTGATTACATCCTTGTAAGGTTTGGGACCTGTACGGGCGGCAGGAACATTATTGGGTCCACCCGCCGGAGCTCCGGGAAGCTGCCCGTTGGGCGGGGTTTGAGGGCGTTGCTGCGCAAACATGGAAGCTGCAAACAGCATGGCCGCAGATGATAGCAGGATTCTTTTCATTTCTAAATGGATAATTTTTAATGAAGTAAAGGTAACCATGTGAACATATCAATAAATTTTTTAGCGGCTACTTGGGATGAGTGGTTAACAGGGACGGAAAAAATCGGCCAAAAACGCTCGATCCAGGTACGTATAAAGCATTTTAGTCATTTGGGCTGTTGCCGGAATTTAAATAAGTTTCTGCCGATCGAATTTGTAGCTTTAAATAAAATACCTAATTTGTAAGCCCTTTTGGATGCGAACAAATTCTTTTGATAATTTCAAAACATTTTTCAGTAGCATTGTGAGGTAATTTTAAAACCAACTGTAATTTTTAAAAAAAACAAAATCAATTGAGTCATGGCTGAAACAAAACCAACCGCAGCAGCAAAGAGTGCATCTTCAGTTCAACCGAAGAAAAGCGGCAATGCGATTTCATGGATTGCCCCATTAGTATGTGTTATTTTAGGTTTTTTAATCTGGCGTTTTGTTCTGGGTGCACCGGGCAATTTTACAACACCAGATCCAAGTGGTGGTTTCTGGCCTAACCACAAGGGACCTAAAACAGGTTTAAGTAAAATGTATGAGGGCGGTATCATTGTGCCTATCCTGATCGGAAGTTTCCTGACACTAATTACCTTCTGTATTGAAAGGTTCCTGACAGTATCTAAAGCTGCGGGTAGCGGAAGTATTGCAGAGTTCGTACGCACTGTACAATTCCACCTCGCTAACAAAGATGTAGATAAGGCTTTGGCGGCTTGCGACAAGCAAAAAGGATCTGTAGGTAATGTAATGAAAGCAGGTCTGAAAAAATATAAGGAGATGATCACCAATACAGAGCTGGACACAGAACAAAAAGTATTGAACATCCAGAAAGAAGTGGAAGAAGCTACAGCGCTGGAACTCCCTATGCTGGAAAAGAACCTGGTATTCCTTTCTACCATTGCGTCAGTAGCAACTTTGTTAGGTCTGTTAGGTACTGTAATGGGTATGATCAAATCATTCTCTGCGTTAGGTGACGAAGGTGGTGGAGATGCAGCCCGTGAATTGTCAAAAGGTATCTCTGAGGCCTTGTTCAACACTGCATTGGGTATCGGTACTTCAGCTGTGGCGATCATCATGTACAACGTGTTTACTACACGTATTGATGGTATCACTTACGGTATTGATGAGTCTGGTTTCACTTTAACACAAAGCTTCGCAGCTAACTACAAATAACCGACCGGTAATTTGTGGAAAAAGCAAAGTTTTGAATCATATTTAGTGAAATCGAAAAAAATAAACAATGGGTAGAGCCAAATTACCTCGTAAGAGTACATCAGTAGACATGACGGCTATGTGTGATGTGACCTTTCTCTTGTTGTCGTTCTTTATCTTAACGACCAAGTTTAAGCCATCCGAAGCTGTTGCTGTTACTACGCCCAAATCTGTTGCTGCAAAAGTGGCCCCCGAAAAGGATTATGTAATGGTTATCCTGGATAAGGATGGCAAAGTATTCCTTGAAATGGATGATGTAGAAAAGAAAGAGCAGATTGTAAATGCGCTGAACGCAACCAGGAATCTGGGGATCAATGTTCAGGCGTTTAAAAAAGCCACTTTCTACGGAGCTCCTTTCACTGGCCTGGCTTCTTTTGTAACCTTACCTGAAGATCAGCGTAAAGGAAACAGGTTACCCGGTATTCCTGTGCAGGATACAGCCAATAATGAGCTGACCTCCTGGATGCGTGTAGTGAAGGATGCTTACATGGGACAAAAAGAGCCTGCTTTCCTGCTAAAAGGGGATAATATGGCCAAGTTCCCTGCATTCAAGGCTATCATTGATGCGTTCAAGAAGAATGATATTCTGAAATTTCAGATGATCACCACTCCGGAACCCGCACCAGTAGGAACCGATTTATGGAAAATGAATCAGTCCGGACAAAAAAGAGAAGAGTAATAAATTTTAACGAAAACTAAATTCTACCGACATGGCAGAAATGGATACCTCGGGCGGCGGCGGACATAAAAAAGGCCCCGGCGTCAAGAAAGGGAAAAAATTATCAACCAGGGTTGACTTAACACCCATGGTGGACTTAGGTTTCTTGTTGATTACGTTTTTCATCTTCACCACAACAATGAGTCAACCAACCGCTATGAAGCTCTTTTTACCAAAAGATGCGGATAAGCCGGAAGACCAGAATAAGGCGAAGGAATCAGGCGTTATCACTATCCTTTTAGGAAAGGACAACAATGTGTTCTACTTTGAAGGACAGCTGGATAACGCTGCTTCGAATTTCAAATCATCTAACTTTAAAGACATCAGAACTGTCTTGATAGACAAAAAACGCCGTACTCCTGAAAAGGACCTCGTTGTAGTCCTCAAGCCTTCTTCCGAATGTACTTACAGGAATGTGGTTGATATTCTGGATGAAATGGCGATCAATTTGCTGAAGCGTTATGCACTGGTAGATATCTCACCAATTGAAGAAGAACTGGTAAAGAAATCTGAGCAAGTGGCAGGCGCAACGGCAGCAGCCAACTAAGCATCATCAAGCAACTAACTAATAATAACACTTTACAATGGACGTAAATAAAATTCTATCAGCCGATATTCTGGACCTTATCTTCGAAGGTAGGAACAAAGAGTATGGAGCTTATGATTTACGTAAGACCTATAACAAGCGTATTACTTACGCTATGATAGGGACACTGATCATTTGCGCCGTTATGCTCGTTGGATCCCTGATTGCCAACGCACCTAAGAAAGAAAAGACAGAATTGATTGTGCAGGATGTATCGCTGGAGAACGTGAAGCAGGAAGAAAAACGACCTGAGCCACCACCGCCACCGCCGCCACCTAAACAAGAACCTCCCAAAGTGGAGATCACTAAATTCACCCCTCCTAAAATTGTGAAGGATGAAGAAGTGAAAGAACAGGATGAAATCAAAGAGGTAGAAAAACTGGAAGATACCAAAATCGGTACCATCAATCAGGAAGGTACAAAAGATGAAGGTATAGTTGCTCCTCCTGTTGAATCCGGTACCGGTGTAGTTGAAGCTCCTAAACAGGAAGAAGACTACGACAAGGTATTTACAGTAGTACAGATCCCCGCAGAATTCCCAGGTGGGTTGTCTTCATGGGCTAAGTACCTGGAGCGTAACCTGAACAGGGATCTACCTGTAGAAAACGGGGCTCCTCCGGGAAAATACACGGTGATCGTTTCCTTTATTGTATCCAAAGACGGTAGCATCAGCGATGTAGTTGCTGAGAACGATCCGGGTTACGGAACAAAAGCGGAAGCAGTACGTGTTATCACTAAAGGACCAAAATGGAAGCCTGCGGTACAGAACGGTAGAAACGTAATCTATCGCCACAAGCAGAGCATCACCTTCATGGTATCTGAAGAATAATTTCATACTACCAGACTATACAGCCCCTTCAGCAATGAAGGGGCTTTTTATTTGTACCTTTGCAGGATGAACACAGCATTAAAGGACTGGGATGATACCATTGTAGCACTGGCAACCGCCCCGGGAATAGGAGCCATTGGCGTAATCAGGGTGAGCGGCCCCCAGGCTTTTGATGTAATCAACGGGATGTTTCCCTCCAAAAACCTGTCTGTTCAGCCCTCGCATACATTGCATGTAGGTTTGTTGAAAGACAAGGAGTATGTGCTGGACGAAGTGGTGTTGTCTTTATACCGGTCTCCCAAATCTTATACCGGGGAGGATGTGATCGAAATCAGTTGTCACGGCTCGCCTTTCATCCAGGAAAAAATCATCCAGGCAATAACAGCCAGGGGTGTTCGGATGGCCAAGCCGGGAGAGTTTACACAACGTGCATTCCTGAAAGGGAAGATGGATCTTGCACAGGCAGAAGCAGTAGCGGATCTGATTGCGAGTAATTCAGAAGCCAGCCAGCGGGCCGCACTGCATACCATGCGTGGGGGCTTTTCCAATGACCTTGCACAGTTGCGGGAATCGTTGATCAGTTTTTCTGCATTGATAGAACTGGAACTGGATTTTTCCCAGGAAGATGTGCAGTTTGCCGATCGTACTAAATTTAAACAACTGATCGATGAATTGATGAACACTACGCAGCAGTTGGTTCAGTCGTTCAAACTGGGGAATGTGATTAAGAACGGTGTACAGGTGGCTATCATCGGAAAACCCAATGCCGGAAAATCCACCCTGTTGAATACCCTGCTGAATGAGAACAGGGCCATCGTAAGTGATATTGCCGGCACCACCAGGGATACCATTGAAGAAGTACTGAACATAGAAGGCGTATTGTTCCGCCTGATAGATACGGCAGGCATCCGGGAACATACCACCGACAGTATTGAACAGATAGGCGTGAGCAAGAGTAAGGAAAAAATGCGTTCCGCAGAAGTGGTGCTTTATCTGTTTGATGTGCAGGAAATGAAGCCTGCAGAACTACAGCAGGTGGTAGATGAATTTAAACAGGAGCAAATCAACTATATCCTGGTAGGAAACAAGGCAGACACAGGAACAGAAAAGCTGCAACAGCAGTTCAGCGCATTTCCAGGCATCATTTTTATCTCCGCCAAATCACAAGAAAATGTTGACCATCTTAAAAAGAAGCTGGTTGCGGAAACCATTTCGGGTAATATACATGCAGAGTCGACCATTGTAACCAACGCCCGCCATTACCAGGCCCTGATGCAACTGGCGGCATCCTTGCAGGAAGTGAAAGACGGGCTCGAGAATCATATCCCCGGCGACCTGCTGGCCCTCGACATCCGGGAATGCCTTCACCATCTGGGTACCATCACCGGGCAGATTACCCACGAAGATCAACTGGATTTTATTTTTAGTAAGTTTTGTATCGGGAAGTGACGAGGCGAACGTTAGCGAGCCGAAGTCATCCCGCAAGGCGGGATAAACAGCGTACTATTCATCCACGTTTTACAACATTTACATTGATTTTCAACAGGTTTTATTTGCCGATTCTTGCCTTTTTCTGCCTTTAGTAGCCCAATACTTGTGATCAAATGATAATTATCAAAGAATTGTTGTATTAAAGGGGAAGGGTTTGCAAGTTCCTCCTCCGTTAATAAAATAGGCTTGTTATAAAACTCAGGGTGTAAATCAAATAGATTTTTGGATGATCTACTCGAGTATAACAATTATGGCATTCGTAATATTCGTAGTATTTTATTTTCAATAAAGATTCAGATGAACAACTGAATCTTTCGAGTGGTGATAATGTAAACAGTAGGCGTGAAGTTGTTAATCTTCCTGAACCCGAGGAGATATTAGGAGCAAAATATAAATGCATCACTGATTCTTATCGTAGAGATGGTATAACCTTTTCCATTGATTCAGTTTTTGGTGAAGGATTGTTTTACGGGTACGATCTTCGTACGGCCAAAGAATCGTATTTTCTAACAACTGACTATCAGATAAAGTCGCATTCGTTTAGTCAACAGTACTCTCTCGAGGGGGTTAAAGAATACTTTGTAAGAAAAGGTGCGAAGGTTGAGGCCACAAGGGATAACGGGGTTGATAGTAAAATAGTTTATTATCGATTAAGTTATCGCGGATTTAATATCGAAATAGGCGAATTTCGTCAAGGTCGCACTCGAATTATTTATGGAAAAGGAGATTTTAAGTGATCGCTCCGATATGTTGTGGAAAATTAGTAAATTTGGGTACTGATTAAAATTTTTAGTTATGCGGACATTGAATATAGACATATCAGATCTTGAATATGAAAAATTTGGCCTAAATGCCGACAAATTTTCATTTTCAGAGTTTTTGGATATGGTAAGCCGTGAAATAAGCCGGCAAACACTTAAGAAAAGCGTGGAACTGGCGGAACGTTATGGGCTTTCTAATATGACCATGGACGAAATTTCAGCAGAAGTAAAAGCCGTAAGGAACAATGCGGCTAATCGTTGATACCAATGTTTTTGTTTCTGCGCTAATACAAAAAAGTTACCCGTACTTTATTGTTGATCGTTTATTAGCCGATAGGAGTTTAGAGCTCTGTACTTCAGAAGCTGTGGTTGCTGAATATATTGATGTGCTGAATAGAGAGAAATTCAGTCGGTTTCCTGACTTTCATGCTAAAGCCCAGTCGTTGCTTGCGGATATAGAAAGCAGGTCGCTAAAATTCAATCCAACAGTAAAACTTAATATCATTCGGGATGCTTCAGACAACAAACTGCTGGAGTTAGCAGAAACCTGTAATGCAGATTATTTGGTAACAGGAAACACAAATGATTTTGACATTCCTGACTATAAAGGGACAAAGATCGTTTCTCCGAAAGATTTGTTTGAGATCATCAATCAATAAGTTGTTACAATTCCATCACTAATTTCTCTGAAAACCGCTACCAATGCGGGTTGTTATTTTCTGTATCGGGAAGTGAGGAGGCGAGCGTTAGCGAGCCGAAGTCATCCCGCAAGGCGGGATAAACAGCGTACTATTCATCCACGTTTTACAACGTTTACATTGATTATCAACAGGTTTTATTTGCCGATTCTTGCCTTTTTCTGCTCTTCTTAGCCCGATCTTAGGGACCGAAATTGTAATAATGTAATAGAGTAAAATAAGAAAATTAGCTCCTAATATTTCCTAATTTGTAAAGAATTAGGAAATTATTTGAAAAAATTATTATCTTGTATTTCATAAAATGTCCTAATTTGTAAAGAATTAGGACATTTTATGAAACATTTAGAGCATCCACCTTCATTAAAAGAGTTATTGAGAGGAAATTCAGAGAGAATATTAGAATTAGCTGTAGATGATGCAATTAATAAAATAGTTAATCAGGTAAATGACAGTTATTACTATTGGGATAAAGTAAAATATATAAAACTTCCAGAAAGTATTAAGCCAGAAGAAGTTTGGTTAATTGCAAAACTGAGAAGGAGGGCAACACCCTTTCGAATTGATTTTGGGAAATTTAATTTTTCTTGGGTTTTAAATGGTAAGACTCAAGAGCTATTACATTTGTTTGATTTGAATATTGGAGGATCATTAGAATCGAGAAGTATAATACCAAAAGATGAAAAGAATAGATATTTAATAAGTTCAATTATGGAAGAAGCAATTGCTTCCAGTCAAATTGAAGGGGCTGTTACTACAAGAAAACATGCTAAAGAAATGTTGCGTCGCAATACTAATCCACGTAACAAATCTGAGCAAATGATTTTAAACAACTACTTAACTATTCAACGAATATTAGAATTAAAAGATGAAGATTTAACAGAGGAAAGATTATTGGAAATACATAGACTCGTTTCTAGGAGTACATTAGATCATAAAGACGAAGAAGGTAGTTTTAGAGATAACAATGATATTAAAGTAGTAGATGCAACTGATGGAGAAGTAGTTCACTATCCACCTGATCATAATGAAATCAAAAATCTAATTAAAGAACTTTGTGTTTTCTTCAATTCTGATAATAAGGATTTATTTATACACCCAATTATTAAAGGCTGCATCATCCACTTTATGATTGGATTTATACATCCTTTTTCAGATGGAAATGGGAGAACTGCAAGAGCCTTATTTTATTGGTATTTATTAAAAAAGGGTTACTGGCTAACAGAATATCTATCGATTTCAAGATTAATATTAAGATCAAAAGATCAATACGCAAAAGCTTATCAGTACACGGAAACGGATGACAATGATTTAACCTACTTTATCATGTATAAGCTTCGAACTATGAAGTTAGCATATGAGAGTTTGAGAGAATACATTCAAAGAAAGATAGAGGAGAAACATAAAGTTTCTGAATTTATTAAACTTGAAAATGTAAATGAACGCCAAGCATTAATATTAAAATGGTTTTACGAGGAACCTTCTTTGCTACTTACTGTTAAGGAAGTCGAAACAAGATTTGCTGTGTCTAATCAAACTGCGAGGACTGATTTGCTGTCACTTGTAGAATTAAAATATATTGATATGATACAATTAAATAAAAAAGCTGTTGCATTCAAAGCTGCTAAAAATTTTGAAGTAGTGCTTAAAGAAAAGCTAATAGCCAACTTATAAAGTATTAGAGAGTATAAAATATTTTGTGTAAACAGGATAAAGTAACTGCATTAGAGCCGGCA